>CAVWCZ010000007.1:0-233389 GCA_963753675.1 uncultured Verrucomicrobiae bacterium
AATTGTCATTCTGATCGCGCAGTCGCGGGAGAAGAATCTCTGATTCGTGCTGTCATTCCGAGCGAAGTCGAGGAATCCCGTGGCACAACCGATCGGCAGAATCACGGGGGGTCTCGAGTTTGCTGGACATGATCCGAGATTCTTCACGTGGCTGCGAATGACATCATTTGTAAGTGTCTCAAGATCACGATCAGTTCACGAGGATGCTCTTCTCTTCTCTCCTCTCGGAGAAGGGGAGAGGTTGAAGTTGAGGGATTGGATTGCGAGCGAGCGCTGAAAATCATCCATGAACGCATCCTTCACCCACCAACTAATCTCACGCACTTCTCAGATTGCGAAACGAGACTCGCTCTGTTCGTAAGAACTTATTTCTCGTCGAGAAACGTGACCGCGCCCGTGTCGAGACTGTAGTAGCCACCGATTACCTGTACGTCGCCGGAATCAACTTTAGTCTTTAGAATTGGCGTGGACGAGCGCAGAGCGTCCACAACGTGTTTCACGTTCGCCTTTGTCATGGTCTCCAGATCACCTTTAGGCGTCGCAACTACTACGGGTTTAATAGCCGTAACCAGTGACTGGATATGCCCTGGGGCCTTGCCTTTCGCAGCGACAGTTTTCATTGCCGCGTCGACGGCTCCGCAACTCTGATGGCCGAGCACGACAATCAGGCGGGCGCCCAAAACATCGACGCCATACTCGATGCTGCCCAGGCCTTCGTCGTTAATCACGTTGCCCGCTACTCGAACGATGAATAGATCTCCGAGACCTTCATCAAAGACGATTTCGGGTGGCACACGCGAATCGGAACAACTGAGGATGATCGCAAACGGGTGCTGACTCTTTGTCAGTTCCGCGCGCCGTTTTGCGGCCTGCTCTGCAGACATTCCCAGAGAGATCATGCCAGCATTTTCATAGCTGTTTTTCGCCATGTACGCTCTCTCGTCGCTCGACGCATGCGGGTGCTGCATGTTTCCCGCAGTGAATCGGCCGTTGCCTTCCTTTAGCCGGGAAATCGCCTCAGCCGGAGCGACCATCGGCTGGTCCGGATGCGCCGGATCAGCGGCTTCGACAAAAAAGTTTGGGCCAACCAGGCTGAGAACGATCAAACAAGTTGCAACGGATGTTTTCTTCATGGCAAAAGGTTATGAAGATTTGACTTGTTCAATCAATCAGAAAACTGCATGGAACTCGGCGGCTCGAGATCAGAGCAACCCGGTCTGAGGCAAACCGCGACCTTCTTCGCTTAGATTGGACCGCATTGCGCTCCGGGGTGATTTACCGGAAGCGCGGCTAGGAACCGAGCCGCCGGGAGGCGAGCGAGATAGACGGGCGGGCCGAAAGGCCGACTGAGCCGGCAGGCGAAGGAGTCAATATCAAACCGGTCGCCGCGGCGACCGCGCACTTCGAGGCGGAAACGTTCTCAAACACAAACCAACAACCGCCCAAACCACCAACCACACCCATGTAATAAAACCCATTTACCAAACTCACTCCTTGACACCCTTCATAGGGATTAGATGATGATTGGATCATAGCGGACGCGCTGAAGCTGCGAGGGAATTGAAGGCGGATCGGACGCGAAACATCTCGTCAACATACGTGTGATGTGAACTCATCTCCACTCTAATGACATAGCCATTCTGCGGAATTAAAGAGACTAGCCAGGGCATATCTGCGCTGCCCACGAAAAGATATACTGGAACGGTTCTGCCGGAAGATGTCGTAAGCTGGTCTACTTGCTGGTATCCGGTGTTTGCGTCGTTCCATTTCACGCGCCACCGCCGAAGCTCGGTCGCTACGAGCGCGGTGTCAGGCGTATCGTGCGAACGTGTGGATCTTTCAACAGTGCGATGAGGAGCGTAGGCTCTTCATAGGTAACGCCGCGCCGACTGAACGAGTAAAGATCAGGAGTATCTGGTGGCTGATGCATGACAGACCAACCTGATGGGGTATGCAACGCGATCGCGCCGTACGGCTGGTGAATCGTGAGGTCGCGCGTCTTCGGCACCGGTCTCCCGCGTGCATCAACTTGCCGAGTACTAGTGCAGCTGGTGCAGCACAATATTAGGAGAATGGGTGCAGCAGCCAGAGTGCGCTTCATCATCTAGAGCTTATGGCTGCGGGTGCGGGGTGAACGGGCGGGTGCTGTGGGGAAAAAGTAAGGGCGTGTTTGCCGTTCATTTTTCCGCGGGTTGCTCCCTTTTGGGGAGCCGAGCCGCACAAACGGGCGGGACAAATGTTCCGCAACGTTTCGATTGATCAATGTCAATGCGAACAGGCAAACACACCGTATGAAAACTGAACTCCATATTGGGTTGGATGTCGATAAAGAATGGATGGTAATTGCAGTGGCCCCGCCACGGCGGGTAAACTAAGGAAGGGCGCACTGGCGCGGTGCAGGATCAAGGCGCGATCAGCAATGATCTGCACGCGTTGGAAAAGTTGCTCGGGCGCCTGCGCAAACGCTACGGGCCTGATGTGATAATCCGAGCCTGTTACGAAGCGGGTCCGTGCGGGTTTACGATTGCCCGGCGTTTGCGGCAGCTGGGAGTAGAATGCGCGGTGGTGGCGCCTTCGCTCACGCCCACCCGGGCAGGCGATCGGCTTAAAACCGACAAGCCCGCCGCGGCGGGTAAACTGTGATGCGCGTAAGCTGGCCCGGCTTTTGCGGGCGGGTGAACTGACCGCCGTCTACATTCCCGAACCGACCGATGAAGCGATCCGGGATTTGTGTCGGGCGCGCAGCGACGCGGTGGACGATCGGCCCCGAAGGCTTTCGGGGTCATCGGCTCAAAGCCTTTTTACTGCGTCACGGTTACCGTTACCAGGGCAAGAGCGCCTGGAGTGCGGCGCATGAACGCTACTTGCGCGAACTGGTCCCGCAGTCGCGGGATCCGGCGATGAAAGTGATCCTGGAAGAATATCTGCAATCGATCGCGGCGGCGGCGGAGCGGATCGCGCGGTGCGAAGCGGCGATGAGGGATCTGTTGGAAAAGTGGCGATTGGCGCCGGCGGTGCGCGCGCTCATGGCCATGAAAGGCTTCCAGACGGTGGCGGCCCTGATCGTGGTGAGCGAACTGGGAGCGTTGGATCGCTTCACGCATCCGCGGCAGGTGATGGCGTATCTGGGCCTGGTGCCTAGTGAAAACTCTTCCAGTGACAGGCGCCGCCAGGGCGCAATCACCAAGTGCGGCAACGCCCATGCCCGCTGGTTATTGGTCGAGTGCGCCCAGCATTACGTCGCGCCGCCCAAAGTGAGTAAAGAGTTAAGCCGCCGACAGCAAAACCAATCGCGAACGGTGCGAGCGCTCAGTTGGAAAGCACAGAACCGCTTGCATCACCGTTACTGCCGATTGATGGCCCGCCGGCTCCAGCGCAACAAAGTGATGATAGCAGTGGCGCGGGAGCTGTGCGGCTTTATCTGGGAATTACTCCGCACTCAGGAGTGTTATCGCGCGCCCTTGCCATAAGGAATCAATTAATTGTTCGAGGGGAACAGTTCCAGGTGAAAGGAGGCGAGCAGCGAAATAACACCATCATCCATCACAAACATCTGCTGGCAGCGGCTCTGAGGCGGCAGGGTCACGGTAGCCAATCCACGAGCTCTCGTTAGCGTTAGGTCGGAACTCTGTTCCGGCTGAGCACGCGCCACCTAGACTGTCGGAGTAGGGCTGCGGTGAATAAAAAGAATGCCGGAAAGGTCCCGCAAGGGATAGCCCGCGAATATCAGCCTAACCAACCGCCGGGAAAACTAACTCACCCCGACTGACCCCGGCCGCCTCAAATCCGCTGCCACCCCACACCGAGTTACAGCGATGCAAAAAACGCCAGCGGAGAACTTTTGCCTATTGACAAATCCACAGCCATATCAACGAGAACAAGCTCAGCCACCACCGGCGGCAGCAAGCCCGATCTGGAATGAGTGTGTTTTAGTCATGCAAAATTGAGGCTGTAAGCAGGTCAGCGGTTGGCTGCATCGATTTGTTAGACGTTGGTGCATCACGGAGAACGTTAGGTAAGAGGCGCATAGTGCCGATGCGTGGCGAACCGATATCAAACTCGATAAGGCGAGAAAAAATCCACCTCTTCTCCCGAGCATTGTGAATGGCACTCCAGGGAATGAAGAGCGGCGGCTCGCGAAAGCGAAAAACGGGCCAGAGGG
The DNA here is from genome assembly GCA_963753675.1 of uncultured Verrucomicrobiae bacterium. Lineage (GTDB taxonomy): Bacteria > Verrucomicrobiota > Verrucomicrobiia > Chthoniobacterales > UBA10450 > Udaeobacter. Next base: position 4,163 of record CAVWCZ010000007.1, read on the forward strand.
AGACGTATAATCCCTCGTGTGATGTGTAAATCGTGAGACAGCCCCGTACAACGTACTGCCAACCCAACCACCTTGCATTGACAAGCGCCTGCCAGACGGCGGCCGTTCGGCGCGATACACGGCCGCGAGCTTACGCCATCCACTCAACTCGGACAGGAGCCAGAGCACGAACACCCACCACACGCCGACCAGCATGACAACGAGCACCGAGACAATCAGGGTCTTCATCGTCTTCTAAGAAACAGGAACGACGGTAGCCTGGTTTGGAGTGAGTTGGAAGCCAAAAGCGGCGGCTTGTTTGTGGAGGCGGCGGATGAGGTGGTGTTGGTATTTTTCTTCGTAGTAACGTTCACCAGCATCGCGGTACTGCTGGCCGTATTTTAGCATGCGGTAGACGATCCGGGCCAGCTTGTGCGCTACGGCTTTGATGGCCTTGGCCGCATCGAGGCGTGCTTTCAAGCGCCGGCCAAAGGCACCCAGAGCACTTTTGCTTTTGAGGGTCGACTGGGCACAGAGCCGCAGGATGTCGGCGGCGCGGTTATGTCCTTTGCGGGGTTGGCGGCTTAAGAGCTTTTCCTCCGCTGATCCGGCTGGGAGGGCAGAGGTTGAGCCAGCTGGTAAAATGCTTTTCGCTTTTCCAGCGGGTCATATCCAGCCCGATCTCCGAGAGCAGCGCCTGCACGCTCAAGACTTCCATCCCATCGATGCGCGTCAAGTCCGCCCCGCAGATGGCGTAGAGATGGCGCCTTAGCTCAAAGTCGCTCTGCGCCTTTAATGTTTTCTTTTTCGGTTTTCCGGGCAACGGATGTTGCGCCACATCGATCCGGGCTTGGAATTGTGCAGTTGCCCTTCGATTTCGCGGTCGCATTGAGCGATCTTGGCTTGGTAGAACTCGTAAAGCTCCAGGGCTTGAGAGAGGGCAAAAAGATGTTCCTTCCGGTAGTCGCCTTCCAAACAACGGGCGATTTGTTCTTTCGACTTCTTCACCCGGTTATCTTTGAGCGCCGCCAGCTTCCAAGGGTCGCGTTCTCCCGCCAGGATAGCGCGGATGATGGTCAGAGCCGAGAGCCCGCTCAGGTCGCTCAAGACGTGATGCAGGCTGAGGTTCATCTCCGTCAGCGCCTTCTGCATGTGCTGAATGTGGGTGCCAGCGGCGCGCACCAGGTTTTCCCGGTGGCGCAAGTAGCTGCGCAGCACGCAGACTTTGTCCTCGGGGCGGAAGCTCCCACTCAATAGTCCGTGAGTATGGAGCTTTTGCAGCCACTGGCAATCGAGCACGTCGCTCTTGCGGCCCGGCAGATTTTTGACATGGCGGGAATTGACCAGGACCACTTCAAACCCGCTCGCCTCCAGGATCTGGTAAGGTGCTATCCAGTAACTGCCGGTGCTTTCCAGGGCGACGGTGGTGATGGCGCACTCTTTGAGCCAGCGGGCCATCTCGTGCAGCGCGGCCGTGTAACTGCCGAAAGTGCGCACCGCTTCCACGCTCCGGCCCGGCGGGACCGCGACATAATGCTCGCTCGAGCCGATGTCGATGGCCGCGGCATTGAGGTTGATCGATTCCAGGCCGGGCGGCAGGAGCCGTAGCTGCTTTTGCTTTACGTTTTGCTTCTCGTCTCATACTCTCTCTTTCTTGTTAAGGGTTAGTGACGATGCGACCAAGCCCAGTGTCAGGTAAGTATGTTGGAAGTCTTCTAAACGGGATAACTGCCTTGGAGGTGTTAGGACACTTTCAGGCTAGCTTCACCAATGTAAGAACCTCTTTGACACTTGGAACCATGCTAACGAACGGGGTAACTCTCCACCATTGATGCTTCGGTCTTGGCTGCTCGGCGCATCGTCACGCCCATTCTGCTGCAACGCCCTGCAAAACCCAAGTTTCTTTCTGTAAGAACCAAAACCGCCCCGGTTTTGGTGGGTGGCTAACGAGAAAGAGATAAACCACGGCATGGTGTCGTGGCGAACACGCTGAAGTTGTCTTGCTATCTACAGCAAATGTGTCTTGGCATCGGATCCAGCGCGCAGTTACGGTGAAGAGTGGGCAGGCATGTGTACGTTAACGGTCTCTGCCACCTCGATCACCATCAGATCCTCGCCAAGTTGCAACGGGCCCGCGTATGTCTTGCGTGTCGCTGGAAGCAGATCCTGCTCAGTGGCGCTCGGCATGCAGATGTGCGAATACACCGCCAGTTTCGGCTTCACGCGCGTAAACACTTCCCCCGCCTGCTCAGGCGTCGTGTGATAGGCAACGATGTTTTTCGCACGGCCCGGAGGGACGCCTGCCCGCTGGAGAGTTGCTGGCGCAAAGACTTCGTGGACCAACACATCCACGCCGTGGGCGTACCGGATGAGGTTTTCAGAGACGCGTGTGTCGCCGGACAAAACGACTGAGCGTCCTGCATAGTCGATGCGGTAACCGAACGCTGGCTTTACCGGTGCGTGATCCACCTCGAACGCGGTGACCTTCACTCCACTCTTCTCATACACAACACCTTCACTAACGTCCTTCACGACGAGCGCAACGCCCTTCGGTGACGCACCGTCGTTTTGAATACGAATTCGGACGTCGTACTTATATGCCTGCTTGAGATGGGACATCATAGCGGTCGTCCCACGCGGACCCCAGACCTGCAGCGGCACATTGCGGCCTGGAAAGATTAGCCAGCCTGTCAGCCACAGATCTGGGAAGCCGACCACGTGATCGGAGTGCAAGTGGGTCAGGAAGACTCCTTGGACATCCTGCCACCGCACCCCGACTTGTGTCAACCGTTGCAGCGCGCCTCGTCCGGCATCGAAGAGGAACTTCTGCTCTCCGGCCTCTACCAAGGTGCTTGGGCCGAAGCGGTTCATAACCGGTGGTGGTCAACCGGTGCCTAAGAGAGTCACCCTGATCTGCTGTCCTTGCGCGACCAAAGGGGCAACGATCGCAAGAATTAGCGCCAAACCTAATGTACGGCAAAAGTTACTCACCTCGTTCCTTCTCCGCGTTCGTTTCCCAATTGGATTGCTGCCTAAGCTGACGCGTCCCCACTGCTATTCAGGCTACCCAATTCGCCACCCAGCGGTCAATCACACAATTATTTTCCCCAGCGCGGTTCGCGCGAACTCGCGAAACGAAACGAGTTTATCCTAGGTGACAGCAAGTCGGAGCATGCGGAAAACGCCCAACGCTCAAGGTCCAATGTCGAATTCAGAATGTGAGAAGAACAGGGTGCTGAATGCGCCTAACCACGTAGAACGTAGCGGGCAACGTAGAACGTAGCGGGCACACGAAAGATTTAAAGGAAGAATAAGTGCGTGACGGCACTTAACGGGCGACAGTTGTCGCCTCATGTCATTCCGCGCACTCAATCTTTCGCCGCAAATGTTACAGGCCGTGCACGACGCGGGCTACACCGAGCCGACGCCGGTTCAGATCGCGGCGATCCCGCTTATTCTCGGGGGACACGATGTGATCGGGATCGCGCAGACGGGCACGGGAAAAACGGCTGCTTTCGTCCTGCCGATTTTGATGAAGCTCGCGGCATCGATGCCCAACGGTCAGAAACGCCGTACGCGCGCACTGGTGGTCGCGCCGACTCGTGAGCTGGTGGTGCAGATCGAGGAGAACGTGCGTGCTTACGCGAAACACGTTCCGTTGCGCATGGCCACGGTTTTCGGCGGAGTGAGCGAGCGTCCGCAGATCGAGGCGTTGCGTTCCGGTGTCGATCTGGTCGTAGCTACGCCAGGCCGGTTGATCGATCTGATGGATCAGCGGGTAGCCGACCTTTCCGGCATCGAGTTTCTTGTGCTGGACGAGGCCGATCGCATGCTCGACATGGGTTTTCTTCCGCCGATTCGCCGAATCGTGAAAGCGTTGCCGCAAAAACGCCAGACGCTCATGTTCTCCGCCTCGCTCTCGAGTGAAATCGAGCAGTTGACCCACCAGTTTCAGCAGTCGCCCAGGATGGTTGAGATCGGGCGACGAGCGAATCCGGCAGAGGCTGTCACACAATTCGTTTACGAAGTCCCTCAGCATTTGAAACAGGCATTACTTCTTCATCTACTGAGAGATCCCGACTTCGACACGGTCCTGGTTTTTTCGCGGACCAAGCATGGAGCGGACCGAATCGCGCGCCGGCTGGAGAGCAGCGGAATCAAAACCGGCACTATCCATTCCAATCGTTCCCAGAACCAGCGGTTGCGCGCTTTGAAAGATTTCAAATCGGGCGCGGTGCGAGTGCTGGTGGCTACGGACATTGCGGCGCGAGGCATCGATGTCGACGGGATCTCGCATGTGGTGAACTACGATTTCCCGATGCACTCGGAGGATTATGTCCATCGCATTGGACGCACCGGCCGCGCGCACGCCATCGGTGATGCGATCAGTTTTATTACGCCGGAAGATCATGGGCCGTTGCGTTCGCTCGAGCGTTTCATCGGTCGCGGGATCGTACGTAAAAAGGCGGAAGGATTCGATTACAATCAGGCTGCGCCGCCACGTGACGAGCGGGGCCGGGGAGCGCGAGGTCCGCAGCGAAAGGGCGTGCCGCGAGCACCAGGAAATTCTCCCCATGGAAATGGCGACGCCAAGCACGGCCAGATCGGGTGGCGTTTCCGGAATGCTTCATCGAATAACCGGCCGCCGCGCAGATCTTATCGAAGGCATCGTTGAAGCGTATTCGCCCGCGAAAGCTCGCGCAGCTCGCGTTCATCTACGGCGCGCGCCTTCTTTCAGAACAACAAAAGCGTCCGGCGCTTTGCCCCAGCGTTCATCCATCGTAAGCGGATTATGATAATAGCGTCCATGGTGGTGACGAATGGCGGCCAGCGATTTACGATCGCGGCCATATGAAGGTGCTAATCAGTTTCATTGCGATTGCTCTCGCGATTACTCCAGTGATTCCCGCACAGGAAGAATCGGCGTCACCTGCCGCTGAAGAGAAATCGTATCCGGAGGTGCCGAAAGAATATGAAGTAGGTGAGAGCACGGTTTCGCCGGACGGACGATTCGCGATCCTTTATGAGGTGCGCAATGAGGATTCAAACGTAGATCCAGGGCTGCCCAACTTGCTCGTTCGTCTCAAACCGTACGCAGTGTTAAAGGAAATCGAAACCGACTACGGCGTTACCTGGAAGGACGGGCGCGGTGCACCGGATGCAAAATGGAACGGCAATTCGACGGTTGCGATCTGGCATGCGATGAAATGGGGAATTGAAGATCTGGTCGTTTATGAAATTGAGAACGATGAGGTCAAACGCGTGCAAAAAATCTGGCCGGAGGTTGTAAAGTACTTCGACCGTGATTGGCAGACGCGATTCTTGAAAGAATATCCGAAGGAGGGCGAGGGAGATAACAACTACACGTTCGTGTCGGGCCGGGACGACATTAAGTTCAAAGACGACAAGCTACTGCTGGACATATCTGCCGAAAACAACCCGAACCTCGCCCCCGGGCCGCACTGGAGCGCCGAGCTGCGAGGCGTTTGGAACTTGAAGCAGGCGAAGTTCGAGAAAGTCGATTTTAAGCCGGGCCCCATCAGTATTCGGAAGCCGGAAGAGATGTGACCGGTGACGAGTGACGAGATCGTTGAGAGTTGAGAGAGAGCTGGAAGTCGGAGGTCGGAAGTCAGAAGTCGAAAGTTGGAATCAGTTAACTAAAAGTGAACGGACCTAACGATCAGCTTTTTCCGAGCGCTGCGTAGAGGCGTTTGAGGTTGGCCTTGGGCCAGAGCTTGCTGGTCTTGTAGTAATCCCGGAACGACGGCGTTCGCTTCGGCAGCTTGAGCCATTTCGCTTTCGTTCGCGTGTAGATGTGCACGTCCGGCTCCAACGTGCCCGGGTCGTCGAGCGTGCCGACGCGCACGAAGCGGATGTTGCGTCTATGTCCGTAGTCACTCCAGACGGCGGTCTGACATTTGGGACAACGATAGATGTCGTGCGGACCATTCTCGCGCGGCACCGGCACGGCCACCGGCTTGCCGCGGAGCAGTTTGATCGCCCTGGTCTCGATAATTGCGTTGAGTACGAACGCGCTGCCCGTCAGCCGCTGGCAATCATCGCAATGGCAGCAGTGGACGAACATTGGCTTTTCGAGGAGCTGATAGCGGATGGATCCGCAGGCGCAGCTGCCGGTGAGTTTCTTTGCCATGGCGATTTGATAACTCAAACGCTGAAACACTGAAAGTCTGTCCCCTTATAAAATTTAGAGAATAAATTCGACGTGACCGCGTAACTCCGAATGCTTTCGCGAGCATGGAGCTCCGCCACGCGGTGAAGCGTTTGAGAGGCTTGGCAAGTTTCAGCATTTAGGTTCTAAGTGGGGAGGAGAGTTCGGATATCTCGTGTTCATATGCGTCATTGTAGGTTCGCTATCTTTTCTGGTTCTATTGCGTTGTTGTGTATCCAGAGTGCGTGGGGCGGTGTGGCGGACGCGTATTTGAGTGCGTATCTCGAAATGTTCCCAACCCGCGCGACGCAGGCGGGGAAGCACGCGTTTGACAGCAAGCTAGAAGATTTTTCGACGGAAAAACTGACACGCTGGGTTGAGGTCAACCAGACGGAACGCGACCGCCTAACGAAGCTCATTAGCGCTCCTGATTTGTCGTTCGACGATCGCCTGGACGCGGAAGCGTTGCTCGCCCAAGTCGAACGTGAACTACACGAACAGACAGTTTTGCGGCGGCCGCAGCGTGATCCGCTCTACTGGTCTGAGGTCATAGCCAACGCGGCCGTGTTTCTCCTGGTGCGCGATGATTTGCCGCTCACGGGACGACAACAGCGGGTTCGCGCGCGCGCCGGTCTGTTGCCGGCGTTCGCTCGTCAGTGCAGTGAAACCTTTGCGCGCGCGAAGGACGACGAGGTTGCACCGGAACTTTGCAAGATCGCGGTGGGACAATTGCGCGCGACCGCGACGTTTTACCGGGAGGGATTTGCGCGAGCGGTCGGTGACACTCCAGAAGCGCGCGACGAAGGCGCGAAGGTAGCCTGGGCGATCTCGGAACTCGCCGATAACATCGACAAGCTTTCGCAAAGAGCGACCGGTTCGCCGAGGCTCGGCCGGGAGTACGCGACGACGTTTCGACTCGGCACCGGCGTTAACGAGCCTGTGGCTGATGTTTTGAAACGCGCGACCGCCGATCTCGCTGCCAAGAAAACTGAGGCTGCAAATTTTGGCCGGAAAGTCTGGCGCGAATTGATGAAGGATAGGGAGCCTCCCGCGGACGACGTCGTTTTGCTTCGCCAGCTGTTCGAACGCGTCGCCGAAGAGCACGATGCGAACGAAGAAACCTACGCTTCGCGGTGGAAGGCAAATGTAGTCGAGATCCAAAAGTTTGTGCGGAAGAAGCGGATCATGACGCTGCCTGATCCGCTGACGCTGGTCGTCGAGCGGGCGCCGGCGTACTTCGTGGGCCAGAGTTTTGGCGGCGTTTATCAGGCGGGGCCGTATTCGCCGGAAGCAAAAACGATTTTGTTTCTTCCGGTGCCGCCTCCGGACGCGACGGCCGAACAGCGCGAAGCGTTCTTTCGCGATTTTAACCGGCCGTTCAGCCGGATGATTGTGCCGCATGAACTGATTCCGGGTCATTACGTGCAGCTCAAGTATGCCGCGCGCAATCCGCACAAGGTGCGGGCGGTCTTCCCGGATCCGGTATACGTCGAAGGTTGGGGGACATTTTGCGAGCGCCTCCTGCTGGATCAAGGCTGGGACGGCGCGTTGCCGCGTCTGGCGCATCTGAAGAAGCAGTTGGAGAACATCGCTCGCACGATCGTGGATATCCGGGTTCACACCGGAGACATGTCGCACGAAGAGATGGTGCACTTCGTCAAAGAGGAGGCGCTGCAGGGCGATCAATTGGCCAACAATATGTGGACGCGCACACTGACCAGCTCACCGCAAATCACAACCTATTACCTTGGCTACGCCAAAGTTACAGAGGTTTACAACGCGGCCCGGACCGCCGAAGGCGACAAGTTCGACCTGTGCCGCTTCATGGATGGAATGATGGACCTCGGGCCGGTCAGGCTGGAGCACTATCTCGAGCGCGTACGCAAGACCGATTCCGATAAATCATAAGTTTTAGAAGTTAGAAGGGAAGAAGTTCACAGCAATGGTCGGTGATGTCTGACTGTAGGGTCCGCTGTCCTAAGAGGAGTTCTTGTCGCAGCGATCAGGTCCGATGCGCTGAGGACAGCGCACACTACAGCACGGGACTATGGGGTGGGACAAGTGACCCGCCTCGGCCGGCAAGGTACGTGGCGGGTGACGAGATCGCAGGCGAGCCTCCTTCGCTAAAGTTTCGGCGTGCAAGCATGCCTGCCGCTACAGGTAACGTCCAGGGCCGCAGTCAGCATATATCGTAACCCGCTTATGATGCGACAGAGCCTGTTCGTTATCGGCTGAGAATTGTCGGGATTGCAGAACTCGCTTTTACATGACTTAGGAGCGAAGCTCGATGAACTGCTCGCCTTGTTCCAATCGTCTCAATACCTCTGGCCAGAGCGGTTCGAGCCAGGCGATCAACGCACGATTTGAACAGTTGCCTTTGCGGATCCAGATCAGCGGAACCGGACGGTCGCTCAACAGCCAGTGGTCGGCGAAATCTTCATCCTTGGTCACAAGCACCGTATTTTCGTCGCGCGCATGTTCCCAAATCGTTTCGTCCTTTGCCCTCTCCAAACCGATCTTGAAAACGTGCGTTGCTTTGTGAGTTCCGGTCGCAACCCACTCCGCGAGCGCAGGCGGAAGTTGAGCGTCAATGAGAAACGTCACGTCGGTTGCAAAACCGCGTGGTCGGCTTGTCGCGCAGCATAGGCGAGTGCCGCCTTAATGTCGTCTGGCTCGAGATAAGGAAAATCGCGGAGCATCTCTTCGTGCGAGACGCCTTCGGCTAGCATTCCAAGGATGTCCGTCACGCGAATTCGCAGGCCTCGGATACATGGCCGCCCGCCGCATTTGTCCGGCTCTACAGTGATGCGCTCCAAGAGGTTCACCGTCGCAGAATACTGTAGTCCCCGTAATCTAACAAGCTTGCGGCGTCGGAAACGGTCTCGGCAAGATGGCCTATGGCCGAGTCTGTGACTTCGACTCGGAAATGCATTTTGGAATGAGCGCACGAACCTCATCGATTGATTTGCCTTCTTCCGGATGAGCGTCGGCATAAGCGATTGCCTCGTGCAACGCGGCGTGTAAGGCAGGATCATCGCCATCGTCTGCGAGACGGGAATCGACGCCGAGCTTCACGACATGCGATTCATTGGGCGTCAATTTGTCCATCGCGGTGAGGACTTCTGCACGGTGCTTATGATCGGAAATCGGAAGTCAACTGGCTACCCGAGCGGGCGCTCGCAGCGTATGCGAAGCGCGCTTACACTGGAGGGATGCGCAGGGCTTGGAAAAAGGTTCGCTACCGTCTGGAGTGGCTGGGGCTCAAATCCGCTGCGAAATTCGTTCCGCTTTTGTCGCGCAAAGCCTGTTATCGGCTGGCCCTTTTGCTCGGTTCGCTTGGCGCCATGATCGACCGTCGAGGCCGGCGCGTCGCGCTGAGTAATCTGCGCGTGGCCTTTGGCGATGAGATTTCAAGCAAGCGCCGCGCGCAGATCGTGCGTGAATCCTATCAGCATTTTGCACGCACCATGCTCGATTTTTTTTGGAGCCCGCGCCTAACGAGTCAAAATTTCTCGCGTTACGTTGAGTTCGAGAATCGTGAGAGATGGGATGAGGAAAACACGCGCCCGGGCAAGCCGGTCGTTGTCGGTTGCTATCATTACAGCAACTTCGAGTGGCTCAGCATTGTCTCCGCTTTCGCCGGTCTGGAAGGGGTCATCATCGCGCAGCAATTCAAGAATCCTCTGCTCGATCCGATCTTTCTGGAACTGCGCCAGAGAAGCGGCCATCGCGTGGCGCCGCGCAAAGGAGCCGTCATGCATCTTTACCGTGCTCTCCGCCGCGGCGAACGCTTCGCTTTGCTAGGCGATCTGACAACGTCGGCGAAACTGCCGACCGTGACGATTAAATGCTTCGGGCTTGAACGCTGCGTCACGTTTGCTCACGTGTGGCTGCATCAGCGCACGGGCGCGCCGCTCATCAACGTCCATTGCGAACCGCTGCCCGGCGGGCGTTATCGCGTGGTTTTTCATCCCCGGATCGAATTTCCCGCAGGCGCTTCGCTCCAGGAAATGGCGCAAGCTTGCTGGGACCAGATCGAGCCGGTTGTCCGGAAAAATCCCGCCCCGTGGCTGTGGATGTATAAGCATTGGCGTTACCGCCCGCTGGCGGCGAATTCGGCGGCGTATCCATTTTACGCGAATATTTCGGAGGATTTCGAGCGCCGTCTCGATGAAGGCGCGCGTAACCTTCCCCCGATGACTTCGAAAGTGAAGCTGCCGGCGGCCGCGCCGGCATAATGCCAAGCAAAAGCCTGCTTCCGCATGGTGTTGGTCACCGGCTGAGAGGGTTCCGGATTGCGCAGGATCAGGCGTCCCGCGGACTCGTTAGGCAGCACAGCCTGCGCGCAATCGCTCTTCTGAAGAATTGGCAACTTCTGATCAGTCAGAATTCACAATTGAGCAGGCGATTTATTCTCGATTTAGATTGCTACCTGACCCGGCGATCTAAAAGATTCAGTTCATGAGAGAATTTGAGGGAAAGGTTGCAGTGGTAACTGGCGGCGGATCAGGAATCGGTCGCGCGACGGCGGTGGCGTTTGCGCGCGAAGGAGCGCAGGTGGTGATCGGTAATCGCAACGTTGAGCGTGGTGAGGAAACAGTCTCGATGATCCGTAAGTCCGGTGGAACGGCCAGTTTCCAGCGGACGGATGTCATGGTTGCAGCCGAGGTCGAGGCGTTGGTAGAGCATGCTGTGAAGACATGCGGCCGTCTCGATGTGGCTTTTAACAACGCCGGGACCGAAGGCGAAGTAAAGCCCACGCTTATCGACCATACTGAAGCCAGCTTCGACGCGGTGATGGACATTAATGTCAAAGGCGTCTGGCTTTCCATGAAGTACGAGATCCCCCGGATGCTGAAGACAGGTGGCGGCGCCATCGTAAATTGTTCGTCTGTCGCAGGGGTGATCGGGTTCCCTGGAATTGGGATTTACAGTGCTTCGAAACACGCAGTCATCGGCCTAACGAAAGCCGCCGCCTTGGAATTTTCCGCGCAAGGGATTCGCATCAACGCAGTCAACCCCGCGGTGATCGATACAGAAATGGTGGACCGCCTCGCTGATGGCATGAATGTGAAAAAGAATGATCTGACCACTTTTCATCCCATCGGACGGCTCGGTCGCGTGGAGGAAGTTGCGGAAGCCGTTTTGTGGCTGTGTTCCGACAAGGCGTCGTTTGTGACGGGCCACAGTCTTATGGTCGACGGCGGATTCACCGCCCGCTGACGGCGCGAAGCATTACACCTAACGACTGAGGCGGCAAAGTCCGGCTGCGAAATGTCCGACATCCAATGTGGACTTTAGAAGTCGTTTTGGCGGCGCGAGCATGCATCATACGGATATGATGAGCATTGATTGATCGCTCATCCTGCGACTTGTGAATCCTCGCGGGATTTTTCTCACCTCGCTCGGCTCCCGGCAGCTAGCTCCATTGTCGACGACGGCAGCGCGGCTTATTACCAAACGCGGTAAATGCATACTCCCTGCACCGGGTGCCGTTTGGAAGCGTCGATCATCGCGGGATGGTCCGCGCGCAGCTTTCGCCGTGGAAGATTTACACTTCAGCAGATCGGGGCAATGGTTGGGGGAAACCGCGACGGAATATGAACAGGGTCTCGTCAGATGCGATTGAATGGAAACGGCCGGCACGCAGGCGGCGATCGTGGATCGTGGCGGCGGCGGCATTAGTGGCGGCGTCGACCGCGCAAGCGTCGACTGAATCGGTCCTCTACCTTTTCGCGCACCAGGACGACGAGATCTTCGCGCTGGCGCGGATGCGTAAGGATGTCAACGCCGGCAAGGCGGTCTACGTCGTCTGGACCACGAACGGAGCCTTTGAAGGCAAACCGCAGGAGCGCGAAGAAGAATCGCGCGCCGTTATGGCGCTGGTCGGCGTGCCGGAGGCAAATCTGCGGTTCCTGGGTTTTCCCGATCACAACTCGTGCGAGCATCTGCCGGAGATCTACGACGAAGTGCGCAAGTTGCGGAAATCCCGGAGTGTGACGACGATCGTCTCGCCCGCCTACGAGGGCGGGAACATCGACCATGATGCGGCCGCGTTCATCGCCGCGATGGTTGTGCGCGACGCGGGCGTTCCGCTGACGCATTTTGAGTTTCCATTGTACAATCATTTCGAAGGCCGCCGGCGCGTAAATGTGTTCCTGCCGAACAGCGAGGCGGCGGTGAAATACCTCCCGCGCAATGGAGAGGCCGGTCGGATCCTGCATGCGGCGCTCAAGCGTTACCGTAGCCAGCATTTCATTCTGTTGCTGCTCAAAATGACCGGTCACACGAAGACGCTTTTCCGGCGAGGCGAGCCGTTTCGCCGAGCGGCGAACTACGATTTCACGGAGCGCCCTGGGCGTGAGCCGTGCGGTTACGAAGTGTCGGGGCGCCACCGCGCCTCGTTCGCCGGGTGGACTGCGGCGGTGGATGATTTTCTCGGGTCCCACCCGGAGTCGGGAATCGCCGCGAGTGCACTCAGGACTCCGGAGCACCGAGCGCAGGAGGCGAAGCGTTGAATGTCCAGCCAACCGCAGGCGACTTACCTTATACAGGGTGACGACATAGGTATGCATCGTAAGCGGGTTATGATGGGCATCGATCCGCGACCAGCTGGGCGAAACGTCAGTTGGCCCTCACAACGTTCTTCCACTGCTGGACAAGGGCGTCTATTCGGGAAGCACTCGCACCCGGCGTCGTCTGGTGAGGAAGGCGAGTCCCCACTGTATTAAGACGAAGAGGCGGTTAGCGAAGCCGATGAGGAAATAGATGTGGACCCCCGCCCAAAGAAGCCACGCGGGGAATCCTGAAAATCGCAGGAAACGCAGGTCGGCAACGGCATAAGTACGTCCCACGATAGCCAGGTCGCCCTTGTCCCAATAGCAAAACGGCTTTGGCGGTGGGTTTCCGGCAACGCGGGTACGAATCAGGCGCGCCACGTAGCGGCCTTCCTGGATGGCGGGCTGTGCCACGCCTGGCATCAGCATTGGTTCCTTTGATTTGATGCCCAAAAGATTTCGTGAATAGGCAACCACATGTGCTGTATCACCGATGGCAAAGATCTCAGGGTGGTGAAGTACCGACAAATCTGAACTCACGATGATTCTGCCGGATTTGTCCGTAGCAGCATTTATCCATCGCCAGGCAGGAGAAGCCAGGACACCCGCACTCCAAAGCACGGTGGCGGCTGGGACACGCTGGCCGTTCGCGACAATTCCATCGGCGTCTATGCCGGTGACGGGAGTGCCCGTATAGACCTTAACGCCTAACTGCTCTAAGTGGCGTTGAGCTTTGACCGAGAGGACTTCAGGATACGAAGGAAGCACACGCGGCGCCATTTCGTACAAAAGGATTCGCGCAGACCGCGCATCGATATGATGAAAGTCATGTGTCAGAGCCATGCGCGACATTTCTGCCAGCGTGCTGGCCATCTCCACTCCCACCGTACCTGCGCCAACGAGTACGAACGTAAGCAGTTTTTGTATTTGCGGAGACGCAGGTGGAACCAACCCCAGTGCAGCAAGCTCCTCGGCCTTTTCAAACGCCAGTAGTATCTTTGCGCGGATGTGATCAGCGTCGCCCAGCGAAACCAGGCCCGGCGCAATCCGGGACCAGTCGTCGTGTCCAAAGTAGTTATACTGGACCCCGGTGGCGAGGATAAGAAAATCATATGGCACGTCGTACTGGTCAAGGCGAACAACGCGCTTCTGCGTATCGACAGCAGTCACTTCGCCGAGGAGAACCTCGATATTCTTTTTGCGGCTGAGTATGGACCTGAGCGGACCAGAAATTTCATCTCCCGAAAGCAAGCCGGTGGCCGCTTGATATAACAGCGGCCGAAAGAGGTGGTAGTTGCGCTTGTCGATGAGCGTTACCTTAATGGGAGCGCCACCCAGGGCGTGTGCTGCATAGAGGCCGCCAAAGCCGCCGCCCACAATGACGACTCGGGGCTGTGTCGAAGCTGTTTCCATGCCACAGGAATGTTCTTTTAGACTCAGTCATTTCGGATCGAGAGTAAATAGCGCTCCGACCCCAATGGTTAGGCGGTCATGCCGATTACGATCGTGCCACGCTTAAGGCCGAGCATGCGGCATGGCTTGCCGAGCTTTTGCTCGCCTTCCGGATCGCGGCCGCTACGCTTCCAAACATTCAGACCCTATGAAAAACGTTTTAATCGTTTGCGTCACCGTTGTTCTGTCGGTTTTCCTTTTTTCCGGTTACGCCTTTAGCGAACCGACACTCTCGCCAGCCTCGTCCGCGACGGAGAAAACAAATTTTCTTGCGGCCGAGGTCAGCAAGAAAATCGACGACGCAGCCACGAAAATGCTGAAGGAGAGTGGCCTCCCGAGTGTCTCGATCGCGGTGGTGAAGGATGGAAAACTCGCTTACACCAAAGCTTACGGTTTGGCCGACATCGCATCGCATCGGCCCGCGACGACGTCGATGATTTACAGTATTGGATCGATCAGTAAACAATTCACCGCAGCATCCATTCTTCTCCTGGCCGAGGAAGGCAAACTTTCGATCGATGATCCCGTTGGGCGCTGGTTAGCCGACCTGACACGAGCGAACGAAGTTACGATCCGCGAAGTGCTCTCAATGACTTCCGGTTACCAGGATTTCTGGCCGCAAGATTATGTGATGCCTTCGCTGATGAAGCCGGCTTCGCCGGAGGAAATCTTGAAAGGCTGGGCGCATAAGCCGCTAGACTTCGAGCCGGGAACGAAATGGCAATATAGCAACACGAACTACGTCGCTGCCGGCGTGATCGTGGAGCGACTTAGCGGGATGTCGGTGCTCGATTTCCTGCACCGCCGAGTCTTCGATCCGCTCGGAATGACGACTGTGTTCGATTGCGATAGGTCAGCTCTGCCCGCCGGAGAGCCGACCCGCTACCATCGCTATGGGCTCGGCCCGCCGCGTCCGGCTCCGAAGGAAGGAAAAGGCTGGATGTTTGCCGCAGGCGAACTGGCGATGACGGCATCCGATTTAGCAAAATGGGATATCTCGATGATCGATCAGACAATCCTGAAACCGGAGTCTTATCGCGAGATGGAAAGAGCGGAATTACTCAAGAACGGCGCCAGCAGTCAATATGGTTTGGGCATCGGTGTCAGTTTGGTCAACGGTCGCCGCGTTCTTTCTCATGGTGGAGAAGTCTCAGGGTTCACCGCTCGGAATGCAGTTTATCCTGACGACCGTGCTGCGGTCATCGTGTTGACTAACATGGATGCAAATCGAGCAGCCGAGAATCTGGCGAATAGGATCGGCGAATTGATCTTCGCTCCGACCGGCGATCGTGACTCGCTGGCAAAGGCCAAAGCGATCCTGGTCGGTCTTCAAAAAGGTAAAATCGATCGCTCGCTTTTTACCGACAACGCCAACGCTTATTTTGATAAACAATGTTTGCATGACCTTGCGAGCAGTCTCGCACCTCTCGGGACTCCTACTGATTTCGAATTGGTTAGCGAAGGATTACGCGGTGGAATGACTTCGCGTCGTTACCGGGCAAAATTTCAAAAGAAAACTTTGGAAGTTAGCACCTACGCCATGCCGGACGGAAAACTCGAGCAATACATTGTCTCCGCGGAGTGACCAGTTGCGCAGGGTCGATGCTTCAAACAATTTTTTGAGATGATTGAATAAAGCACCGATGTGCCTAACAACTAAGGCTTTTGAATAGATAACAGATGGCGCTAAGGCAAAGATCCGCCTTCATCCCGACCGCGGCGTGATTGAACAAAATCCTTTATTTTTCACATCAGCACGGCCTCATTAATCGATGATCAAATTTTTCCTCGGCGTAGTGGTGGGAATCGGGCTCCTCGTGCTTGTCAGTTATCTTTTTGTGACGCACGGGGGTATTTTCATGGGAACGGACACCAAACCATTGCCGCTCGAACGGGCCACCGCAGGCGCAGCGCTTAACGCTTCGATTGGCAAGAACGCCGATGATTCGTCGCCTCTACCGGCGGATGAGACAAATCTTCAGGCGGGCGCCAAAATATATATGCAGGCATGCGCAGGGTGTCACGGTCAGCTCGACCAGGCCTCGAGCGCCGCGAAAGGGTTTTATCCGCGCCCGCCGCACCTGCTTCCGCCGAGCAAGGGCGTGACTGACGATCCGGTGGGTGCAACCCACTGGGTGGTGAAACACGGGATCCGTTTCAGCGCCATGCCGTCGTTCAATCAGAAACTCAACGACTCGGAGATCTGGCAGATGAGTCTTTTCCTGAAGAACGCCGATAAATTACCGGCACCCGTTCAGGATTCCCTTCGTCAACCGCAGCAGAGGTAAATATTTGACTCATTCGCTCCCGCTCATTTGAAACTCGTTCGCGTTCCGCGCTCTCTCGCCGCTACCGTCGCGGCTTTGCCTTCTATGTCGCTTTTCCCAAAAACTCCGTTCAACCTCTCGGCTTGCCCATCTATGTCGCTCGCGTCCCGGCGGCTCCATTCGCTGCGCTCGGATGCTATCGCCGTGACAGGGGGTAAACGCAGAACGCCCTACGCCGAATTCGGAGCAGGCTGGAGCACCTATGAACTAAAGGTTCGTTTGTCCGCCGAAGGACGGACCCGCCGTGGCGAGCAGGCCGTTCCTTCAAGCCTCAACTTGGAAATTAGAGGCCAGTGCCAACTGCACGCCGACGATCCTTAATAGTGGGCGCCGATGTACTCCCACATCTGGTGATGCCAGTACGGCCATTCGTGCCCGCCTTCCGGGCCCCAGTCGTCGAGATGATGCGCAACGCCCCGGCTGTTTAATACCTCAGACATTCGATAGGTCGGTCCGCTGTTCTCCCACGGACCACAGCCGGTCACGAGATGGATGTCGCAACTGGCGTAGTGATGGAGATACCAGGGATCACCCTGATTAGCCATGTAATCTACGGGGTTATTGAAGTAGAAATTGTCGTCGTACATCCCGTCCATGGAGTCGCACATATCGTAGATGCCCGAGAGGGCGTAGCAGCGTTTCACGTGATCGGGATGTTTGAAAAGCGTGTTGGCCGCGTGATAAGCGCCGAGCGACGCGCCTAAGGTAGCGATGCCGATTCCCGGCGTCTGGCATTGGGAGTCAATGAACGGGAAAACCTCGTTTGCCACGTAGTTGTCGTACTGCGCCTGCATCCAGCTTCGATGAAAGGGGTGCACTCCTTTGTTTTGAAACGAATCGCTGTTCACGCTGTTTATGCAGAAGATTCGGATGCGCCCTTGGTCCAGATAGGGACTGAGGGTGCGAATCATGCCTTGACCTTCCATCTCCCATTCGTCGCCGCAGCTCGTCGGAAAGGCGAGAATGGGCGCGCCGTAATTGCCGTAAATGGAGACGCCCATGTGCCTGTTAAGACGGTGCGAGTACCAACACTGATGGTCACGATGCATGCCGTGCGAGGATAGCGGGTTGATCGTCGGACTCAAGCCCGGTTTAACGATCGCGTGCGCCGCGTACACGCTGGGAACACGCGATGGTATCGCCGGCGCCGCCTATTCCTCCTTGGGAGGAAGAAAGGGCTGTCTCGTCGGTTCTCCCTGAGCGTCGATGGCGTATTTTAGAAAGTCATACCCCCAGAACGTGACTGCACCGGTAGGGCGCAGACCGATTTTCTCTAGCACGCGAACAGAGGCGACGTTTTCCGCCATAACAAGGCCTATGATTTGTTTGAGTCCGAGATTCGCAAAGCCGTAACTGACGGAAGCGCGAGCTGCTTCAGTTGCCAAACCCATTCCCCAGAGCGGGGGCATCAGACGATAAGCGACGTCGATTTCGCCGAGCTCTTCCAGATATTTCAGACCGGCAAAGCCAATCGGTTCGCCAGTGCTTTTCAAGATGCAAGCGCCACGACCGAAGCCATGCTTCCGATAGTCGGCGATCGGATGATCGAGCAAGATCTGCCGGGCTTGTTCGACACTGAGCAGTTGCTTGTCTGGGACGAAGCGGATTACCCGCGGATCGCTGTTTAACCGAAAAAACCATTCCGCATCATCTTCCACAAATTCACGCAGCAGCAGGCGCGGAGTCTCGAGAATCACTTTCATCACCATGAGGAAATTCGAGGATGGGGTCGAGTCTGAACACTCTTGTTTAACACCCAGACGCCGAAAGCTGGAAACGCTGAAATCAGAAATCGGAGGTCCGAAATCAGAGGACCGAGACAGAGGTCGGAGAACAGAAGACAGAAGTTTGGAGAGATGTCAGAGTTTAAGCAACGTCGAAGCGATCGAGGTTCATCACCTCGAATTGCCTCACATTAGATCGTACCGAAGGGAGTGAAGAAAGAGCGGGAGTAAGGAATCGTTGCCTCATATTTAATCGTACCGATGGAAACGTCGGAGAGGTTAAGCATGAGGAGCAAAAAAGAATATCTGGCGAGGATGCGTTGGCGTTATGGGCTGGCGCAGGGTCGCGGGTATAAAAGCAGGTTGATTGAGGAGCTGGTGGCGTTGTGCGGTTACAGCCGCAAGCACGCGATTAGTTTGTTAAATGGAGCAGCAACGCCACGGGTGGTGAGGCGCAGGGGGCCAAAACGCACTTACCAGGAGCCAGTGCGCTTGGTGCTCAAGCGCATCTGGTTTGCGAGCGATCAGCTCTGCGGCAAACGACTTAAAGCGGCTCTGCCGCAGTGGCTTCCGCATTATGAGAAAGAGTATGGTGCGCTGGCTCAACCGCTTAAAGAGAAGCTGGAAGCGATCAGCGCGGCCTCGATTGATCGGCTGCTGGCTCCGGTGCGAGCCAAGGCGCGACCGAAGGGCCGTGGTGGGACCAAACCAGGTCGCTGGCTCAAGAACCAGATCCCGCTTGCTACCGAGCAATGGGACGAGCGGCGGCCTGGCTTTATGGAAGCCGACACGGTGGCGCATTGCGGTGACAGTCTGCAGGGGGATTTCATCTGGAGCTTGTGCTTTACCGATCTGGCCACTGGCTGGACCGAATTACGCGCGGTTTGGAACAAAGGATCCCACGGCGTGAGGGAAGCGGTGTGCGAGATGGAGAGCAAGCTGCCGTTTTCGATCCTGGGCTTTGATTGTGACAATGGGAGCGAGTTTTTAAATCATCACCTGTGGCACTACTTTGCCCGGCGCAAGGAACCAGTGCAGTTCACCCGCTCGCGGCCGTATCACAAGAACGATAACGCGCACGTGGAGCAAAAGAACTGGACCCATGTGCGCTGTCTGCTGGGCTACGAGCGACTGGAAAATGCAGAGCTGTTGGAACCGATCAACGCTCTGTATCGCGACGCCTGGGCGCTGTATCACAATCACTTCTGTCCTTCGATGAAACTGGTGGAAAAGCGCCGCGAGGGTGCGCGACAGATCAAGCGTTACGACGCACCCAAGACCCCTTATCGTCGCCTGGTGCAAAACGGCATGCTCGATGAACAAAAGCGCACTGCCCTTGAGCAGCAGCACGCGGCACTCAATCCCTTTGTGCTCAAGCGACAGATTGAGGCTGGCTTGAAAGAAATCCAGCGGCTGGTTCGCGCCGGCAAGCGTTCCAAACCCAATTTGACAACCAAAGTAGCATGAAAGCTTCGGTACGATCCATTATGAGGCAACGAATCAACCCTTAGACATCCCTTCGGTACGATTTTCCCGTGAGGCAACGGGACCTTGTTCCGGGCCGGTACAAAGTCGTGCACAAATTTCCCTTGCGCATCCGAGCTTCCGTAGACTTTTGTTTGAATCCAAAGGGGGCGGTAAACGCATCTCATAAATATGGAGATGACGTCGCAAAGGAGAGCAGCTTGAAAAGGCGCCTGATTGCCCTCGGTATTGGAATACTGGTTTTGGGAATCGTGTTTGGTCTCGGGCTCCTTTCGTCGGGAGATATCCGCGTCATTTATGTTGTCGGCGCGGTCGCGCTTCTGGGTGGCGCCATGTGGCTTGGTGCGAGCGGTCGACCAGACTGGATCGCAGCCGGACTGCTGGCTCTTCCACTTTTCGCGGTGTTCGTTTTCGTGGTGCTCGCGCAAATCCCCGCGTTGTGGTTCGTGCTGTTGTTCTGGGCAATCGCGGTAGCGATTGGTCTGTTTGTGGTCAAAGCGGTCCACGCACGGGCGCGGGATGGCCTCGCCGTCGTCATCGCTTCGGTCGCGCTACTTGCCTGTTCGTTATGGTGTTGCATTTCCTATTTTCCGAAACTGCTGGCGGACAGCCTCAATCACTTCACCAGCAAATCGGTACCGTCATTTGCCTTGCAGCCTGTGAGCGGCGGGTCTGCTCCAACTTCCTGGAAGCCCGGGAAAATTTTCGTCATGGATTTTTTTGCTACCTGGTGCGTGCCGTGCAAAGCAGAGTTGCCCGAGTTGCAGGCCGCTTACTCCGACTTGAGCCATAACTCCGATATTCAGTTTGTTTTGGTCGGGAGCGACGTGGGCGGCGATACGCCGGGCCGCGTGCGCGCATTTACCAAAAAACAAGGAATCACCGTACCGCTGGCATTTGATCCAGGATGCAGAGTGCGGAACAAATTTGGAACCCTGGGGCTCCCGTCGATCATCGTTATCGATCGGACCGGGCAGGTTCGCCTGATTCGCGAAGGCTACAATCCTGCTGAAACCACGTTCCGACGGGATTTCGTTCGTTTTCTAGAGACTTTGTAGCAGTAGACTAGGAAGACGCACCCTGGTAGCACCGGAACCTCCGCCCAATAACCACCTTGCCTGGCGGAATGAATTAAGCCTCTTAAGGTCACGGGCGAAATATGCTCGGCCAGCGAAGTAACAAGGAACCCGCTCCAAGCCACGCCAAGGCAAAACTGGCGGCGCGCCTAAAGCACCCTAACGTATGATTGGTCTCTCAATCTAAGGAGGAATTAAATGCCAGAACAAAAATCCAATGAAATCTCCCGCGACCAGCTCGCGGAGCTGTTAAACGAAGATTTATCCCGCGAATATCAAGCCATCATCGCGTACGTCGTCTATTCCCAAGTGCTCAAAGGCGCCCAATACATGGACATTGCATCTCAGCTCGAAATTCACGCCAAACAAGAGCTCGATCACGCCCTGATTCTCTCGCGGCAGATCGATTATCTCGGCAAAATGCCGGTGGTCACGCCGAAGCCGGTTCGCACATCGGAAAATGCAAGAGACATGCTCCGTTACGATCTCGACAACGAAAACGAAACCATTCGTAATTACCGCGAACGCATCCCGCAGTGTGAAGCGCTTGGAGAATATGCGATGGCTGAACAGATTCGCGAGATCCTCGTGCAAGAGCAGGACCATCAAATCGATCTGGCCACGGCCCTCGGTGAAGACGTGCCAAACGTCCGCGCCGGTCCCAAACGACGCAGTTTGCGCAAGCGTCGGTAACGCTGCTTGCTAACGTCAGTGCAGTGGTCGCTAAATCGCGCATCTGCGAGTTCCATTAAGAAGTTTCACCGGCCCCTTTTACGTCTACGTTCGGCGGGGTTGGCAGGTCTGGATGTACATTCTCCGGATCTTCGGTCGCGGCTTTGACAGTGCTCCCGGTGGAACGGATCGCCTGCTCGATTTTCTTTTCACTGGTGGTCAACGGATCGTAAGAGACATGCACCGCGTTGTTCTCTATTTTCGCTTCGATCACCCCGTTTAAGGCTACGATCGCGTCGATTATTTCCTTTTGGCGCGCTGGATCTCCGAGCTCCGCAATTTCTATTCGAGCAAGCATGTTTTCGCTCAAGCTCGAATCGGTAACGTGAGGTTCTTCTTTCATATCTCCCCCAAAGTGTTCGCGCGAAACCGGATCGCCTGGTGTATCCGCGACGCAGTTGTCACATGGAGCAGGCGGCCGATTGCCGATAATCGCGTGAAGAACCTTACGAAGTAAATTCGTGCGATAAGCGAACGGGATGGAGAAGCCGACTGAGGCGTCGACCGAAAGTCACGACAAGAACTCCTCCGACGACAGCGATTGCAGCGTGCATTAGCCAAAAGTGAGCAGGGGTCATTTTCTCGTAGAAACCGCCTATCCAGCCGACGAGGGTATTTGCAATGAACAGAGTCATAAAAGCCAATCCCATCAGGGTGGCGTTCATTTTGGCCGGAGCGACGCGCGAAACCAGCGCGAGAAGGGTAGGCCAGTAGTACAGGAAGGCGATTCCCAATCCAGCGCTGTAAAGGAATGGCCAGACTGGATGAATCCGGCCACTGCCTGAAAGGAAAATTGCGGCTACCGGGATCAGATTGCTCGCGGCGGCAACAAAGGCGCCGGTCCCGATTTTGGCCAGTTCGTCAGGCTCACGACCTCGCGCTGCCTGTTGCCGCCAGATCCAGAATAAGAGCGGCACGCTAACGATGCTGAAAACCGAATTGATCGATTGAAACCAGGGCACCGGGATGTGGAAGTTGCCGAAATCGAGCGCGACGTGCTGTTGAATCCAGATCGAACTAACATTGAAGACTTGACCAAAAGCGATTGACTCAAAGATCGAGATAATCATTACGGTGACGAGGGCGAGGACGATGCGTCGCTCCATTCCGGTGAGTCGCGTAGCGCTTTCGTACTTGCGACGTTCCACGCGAGCGGGCAGATAGCGATATCCATACAGATAGGTGGCAAGACCGAGAAGCATGAAGATCGCGGCGATACCGAAGCCGTAGTGCCAGCCATAAATTTGTGCGAGCAAACCGCAGAGCAAAGGTCCAGCAACCGCGCCGATGTTGATTGCAGTCGAGAAGATGACGAAACCGCGGGTCCGCCGCGCTTCGTCCTCTGCCGGATAGAGTGCACCCACCTGCGCCGAAATGTTGCCTTTCAAAAAACCCGAGCCGACGACGAGCAGCAGCAACGCCAGGAGAAATGACTGATCAAAAGCCATGGCGATGTGACCGGCACTCATCGAAAGAGCGCCGATTACAACCGCGTTGCGCTGTCCGATCCAACGATCGGCGATCATGCCGCCAAGCAGAGGCGTGAAGTAAACCAAACCGGAGTAGAGTCCGAAAATCTGCGATGCCAGCGCCTGGGTTGAAAGCGGGCCGAGGACCGATTCCACCGCCGCTTTGAACCCGGAAAATCCAAAGATGTGCTGAACGTGTCCTGGCAACAGCAACTGATTGACCATGTAAAGGACGACCAGCGCCGTCATTCCATAATAGGAGAACCGCTCCCATCCCTCGGTGGCGGCTAGATAGAAAAGACCCTTTGGGTGACCCAGCAATGTCGAGGAGTTGACGCGCGCCAACGTTGCTTCGCCTGTAGACATCCTCCGGTGTTGGCCCCCCATTTGAGGCGGCACCGTAACAGACAATGAGGCTGGCGACGCAGCGCTATTTTAGCAATTCGATCGGCAGCATGGAGCGGCGTCGCGCCCAAGTTGAGACGTTAGGCTTCCGATGCCCGATCTGTAGATTGCCGCAGAGCGGCATGACTGTATTCTGCGCGACATGAAAACATTTCTATCTTTTATTTGTGGCGCCGCATTGATGCTCGGTTTCAGCGCTCTGAGCGGTCCGAGTCATTCACAACACGTTTACGAATTGCGCATGTATCACGTTCACGAGGGCAAAATGGAGGCGTTAAAAGCGCGGTTTGGCGATCATACCGACGCAATCTTCAAGCGACATAACATGAAGAGCATCGGGTATTGGGTGCCGGAAGATGCGCCCGCATCGCAAAACCTGTTCGTCTACATTCTGGAGCATCCCAGCCGCGAGGAAGCGAAGAAGAATTGGGACGCGTTTCACGACGATCCGGAATGGAAAAAAGTGAAGACGGAGTCGGAGAAAAACGGATCGCTGATGGGCCATATCGACCAGTCTTTCATGGACTCGACCAGCTTTTCTGCGCTCTATTAAAAAGTGACGAGTGACGAGTGGCGAGATTGCATGCGTGCCTAAGGATTCGTGTACGAGCTGATATTATCCCAGAAGCGAAATTTCCCGATTACCATGACGAATCCGCGGATGTTTGAGCGGTGGAAAAAGGTTTGGCTGTGCGCCTTGCTGACGGCGTGGTCGATCCTATCGCCAGCGTATTCGGAGCTTGTTCCGGGAACGATGGACGTGCACTGGAACGAGGGTTCGGAAGACTGCGTCAAGAATCCGCAGCCGCCGATTCAGGTGCATCGGTATAACGCACAGACTTTCATCCTGCGCGAGAACCTGTGTGCGACCTATGAAGCGCCGTTCATCTATCTGTTAATTGGAAAAATCAAAGCGTTGCTGATCGACACGGGTGCCGTGGCTGACGCAAAGACCATGCCGCTGGCTCAGACGGTGATTTCCTTGTTGCCGACCGAGGGATCAAGGCTGCCGTTATTGGTTGTGCATACACACGGCCACCTCGATCATCGGTCTGGTGACGATCAGTTTCGGGCCCTGCCGGATGTGGAAGTAGTGCCGACGGACCTTGGGAGCGTGAAGAGCCGTTTGGGCATCGCTGACTGGCCAAACGGTACCGGCCAGATCGATCTTGGCGACCGTGTGATCGATGTGATACCGACGCCGGGACACTACGCCTCACATGTTGCCTATTACGACCGGCAGACCGGACTTTTCTTCTCCGGAGATTTTCTCCTTCCGGGGCGACTTCTGATTGAAGACACCGACGCGGATCTCGCGAGCGCGCGCCGTGTCGCTGAGTTCGTCGAGCAGCGCCCAGTCACTTATGTGCTTGGCGCGCATATCGAACTGGACAAGTTCGGTAAGACTTTTTTGGGAACGCGATATCATCCTAACGAGCGCCCGCTGCAATTGACCAAGCAAGACCTGCTGGCATTGCCCGGGATCGTCACTGGATTCAATGGTTTCTACGCCAGGCGCGGTGTGTATGTACTTATGAACCAGAACCGCATCCTGATTCTTCTTGGGCTTGGCGCGGTCGTCTTGGTCGTAGCAATAATTCTAATCGTGCGGGCCTATGGCGCTGGTTTCGTTCGCCGGCGGCAGCGAAGTGACCCTGGGCGGGACAAACTGAGTAAGAGTTTCTTAAAGGCGCCGTGATTTTGGGACTGGGGGGAAACGTCCGGGCTTTGAAAGCGGTCCCGCACCACTCCACGTCGAAACGATCTAACGCAGCGTCCTGCGCAAGCCTAGCAACAAGAAGTCGCCCCCATGGCGCTGCGGTCGCGGGCCTTGCAAGTCGTTTGCGGCGGACGGAGCTCGACACGCAATTCGCCGGCCGCTTCGGTAATTGATTCGACGTGATAATTGGATGGAAAGAAATTCTCGTCGCCGTATTCAAAGCGAACTTCGGCTGCAGGATCGACATCGATCAACCGGCTCACCTTATCGTAAATGCTGAGGAACTTTCCGGCGGTCATGAATTCCTGGCTTGTTTCATCCGACGGCACCCAAAGTTGCATGATCGTTTCGTTCCAAAGGTTTTTCTGCCCCCCGCAATCGACCGTGTGGAACTTCGCCGCTTTGATCTCGGTGAGATGAAAACCACCATGAATCGTATCGCCCTCCCGATTCACAAAAACCAGTTGTTTGTCAGGTTGATGTCGTAGTTGGGCGATGAAATCCCGTGTCGTCATAACGATAACGCTACGTTCGGGGCAACGGTGAGCAAGCGCAGCGACAACACTGCATCCTCGTATGGGTTAGTAGACAAACTGATGGGATTGGAGAGCGATACTATTCCGCTTTGTTCACGGCACTTTCGACCCAGCGAAAACGCTTCTCGATTTCTTCTTTATCGGCGGCGTCCAGGGCCTGGCCGATGCCGTCGTCGCGGATTTTCCGTGCGTGTGCCAGCAGGACGTCGCGATCTTCTTTGCGCGGCGCATGTGCGACGACTCGGGCGAGTGTTGCCAGCAAGCCGAGGACGACCGCGATGCTTTTGCTGCCGTACTGGCGAATTTTATTAAGAGCAGTATCTGCACATTCCGCAAATGTGCTGCTCCTGGTGATGAGCCGCAGGTTTTGCTTGCCGTCATAGCGTGTGGACGCAGGAATTTTTCGTCCTGCCAGGCGAACGAGCCCGGCACCAAGCCAGTCGATGCAGGAAAGCGCAGTGAAAGGATCGTTGATTCCTGGCGACAAAGCGCGCACGGCTACTTCCACCAGCTGGTCGATGCAATATTCGACGTCCTGGCTTGGCGTCCGTTCCCGGCCGAAATAGAAAGCTTCGCGTATTTGTGCGATCAATTGATCGTTGGCTTTGGCGCCTGGCCATGCTTCAGCCAGCAGCGTTTGCTCGGCGACAAACTCGCCCGGTCGCACGGCGAGACGAATGATCAAATCGTTCTCTGTGGCCAATTTCAACAAATCCTCGGCGGCGATGACCTGGACGAAGCCGTGCGATTTCTGAGCGACAAGAGATTTTGTTTCCAGGTCAAAGCGTGCCGGTAACTCGTTAGGCCGACCAGGTACCGGCTTTTCCGTGCCGACTTTCTCGGGATAAAGGCGATCGATTCCCTCCTGTAACTCTTTGGCTACGCGGGCAATGAGGTTCTCCGCCAGAATGGAACTGGGAATATGGTGAATGAAATAAATAAGGAACCCGACGCTGAGCACGGCAAAGACGATGCCGCACGTCACCGAGAGAAAAGGAACAAAAGTGGTTTCGTCGGTGCCGCGAATCGTGCGCAAAACCAGCAGGCAATAAAGAAAGGTTGAAACGAAAACGCCGAGTACTGCCTGCGTGCCACGGTCGTCCATGAAATTGCGGAGCAGACGGGGACCGAATTGCGAAGAGGCAAGGGTGAGCGCAACGATGGTGACCGAGAAGACTACGCCGGTAACGGTGATGGTGGACCCGGCGATGGTGGCCAGGACGTGGCGCGCGCCTTCCGCGCCCCCCGCCCAAATCCAACCGGTGCTGCGCACCCATTTAGCTTTGATGAGGGTATCGATGTGCACCGTGAGGAAGGAGAACCCCGTGGCGCTCAATGCCATGAGCGTGGGGACAAACCAATAGCTGGTGCGCAATCGTTCCAGCCACGCGCTGATCAACACTTTCATCGAGCCAGAGAAAGGTTCGATTACATCGTTTCATTTGTAAACGTTGCTGCGATGCCGGCCGGGTTGAATCCCGGCTCAACAACTCAGACCCGCCGTTGTCCGACTCGGTCGGCGACTACCTTCCAGCAGTAGTCAGCGATCTGTCGCCTTGGACTAACGAGCGACGTCGAAGCGGTCGAGGTTCATCACCTTGTTCCAGGCCGCAACGAAATCGTGCACAAATTTCTCTCGTCCGTCCGAGCTGCCGTAAACCTCCGCCAAAGCGCGAAGGACGGAGTTGGAACCGAACACCAGGTCGACACGCGTGCCGGTCCACTTGTGTTTACCCGTCTTACGGTCATGGCCTTCGAAGGTTTCTGAGTCTTTTGACGTGGCTTTCCATTCGGTGCCCATGTCGAGCAGGTTGACGAAAAAGTCGTTCGTTAGGCTCCCGGGGCGGTCGGTGAAGACGCCGTGCCTGGTGTCACCGAAGTTATTCCCGAGGACGCGCAAGCCCCCGATCAAAGCAGTCATTTCAGGCGCAGTGAGGGTGAGCAATTGCGCCTTGTCGATGAGGAGCGCTTCGGCAGGAATGCGATATCGGGCTTTAAGGTAATTGCGAAAGCCGTCGGCATACGGCTCGAGCGGTTCGAAGGATTCAATGTCGGTCTGCTCGGCGGAAGCGTCCATGCGGCCCAGCGTGAAAGGCACAGTGATTTTGTTGCCGGCTTTTTTCGCTGCTTTCTCGATGGCGGCACAACCGCCGAGGACGATGAGGTCGGCCAGCGAGACTTTCTTGCCGTCGGAAGCATGCTTGTTGAAATCACTCTGAATGCCCTCCAGGACTTCCAGAACATGAGCTAGCTGAGTCGGCTGATTAACTTCCCAGTCCTTTTGCGGTGCGAGACGGATGCGGGCGCCGTTGGCGCCGCCACGTTTGTCGCCACCGCGGAAGGTAGAAGCCGAGGCCCACGCGGTCGAGACCAATTGGGGAATCGTGAGGCCGGAGGCGAGAATTTTTTTCTTCAACGCTGTGATGTCTTTCTTTTCGATCAAAGGATGATCGACTGCGGGAATCGGGTCCTGCCAGATGAGTTCTTCGTCCGGTACCTCGGGCCCGAGATAGCGCGCGCGGGGGCCCATGTCGCGATGGGTGAGCTTGAACCAGGCGCGGGCAAATGCATCCGCGAACCCGTCCGGGTTTTCCATGAAGTGGCGCGAAATTTTTTTGTAAGCCGGATCGACCTTCAAAGAGATGTCGGTGGTGAGCATGGTGGGCGGATGCTTTTTCCCAGAATCGAAAGCATCGGGCACGGTCGCGACCGCATCCTTCGCCACCCACTGGTGCGCTCCGCCGGGACTCTTGCTCAGTTCGTAGTCGTGATCGAAGAGGTTCTCGAAAAAACCCATACTCCACTTGGTCGGGGTGTTGGTCCAGATGACTTCGAGGCCGCTGGTGATGGTGTCTGGGCCTTTGCCTGTGCCGAACGTGTTTTTCCAGCCGAATCCCATCTCTTCGAGCCCGGCGGATTCCGGCTCGGCTTTGACGTGATCGGGGGAGGCGGCGCCGTGGGTTTTGCCAAAGGAATGGCCACCTGCGATGAGGGCAACTGTTTCCTCGTCGTCCATGGCCATGCGCTTAAAAGTGTCGCGAATATCGTAGGCTGCTTTCATCGGATCGGGGTTACCGTCTGGGCCTTCCGGGTTGACGTAGATGAGACCCATCTGCACGGCGGCGAGCGGATTTTCGAGGTCGCGCGTGTGGTCCACTTCGCTTTCGTCGTCGGAAACGAGCACGCCGTGATCTTCCTCGGCGCCGGGCGAACCTTTAGAGTAACGAGTGTCACCCCCGAGCCACGTGGTCTCGCGACCCCAATAGACATCTTGGTCCGGTTCCCATGTATCCTCGCGTCCGCCGGCGAAACCGAAGGTCTTAAATCCCATCGTTTCGAGCGCAACATTCCCGGCCAGAATCATGAGGTCTGCCCAGGAAATCTTGCGTCCGTATTTCTGTTTGATCGGCCAAAGCAACCGGCGCGCTTTGTCGAGGCTGACATTATCCGGCCAACTGTTGATCGGAGCGAAACGCTGCTGACCGCGACCGCCGCCGCCGCGACCGTCGCCGATGCGATAAGTGCCGGCGCTATGCCATGCCATGCGAATGAACAACGGTCCGTAGTGACCGAAGTCGGCCGGCCACCAGTCCTGTGAGTCGGTCATGAGCGCGGCCAAATCCTTCTTCAGCGCGTCGTAATCTAGGCTCTGAAATTCTTTTCGATAATCGAATTCCTGGCCCATCGGATTGGATTTCGTAGAATGCTGACTAAGCAGATCGAGTCGCAACTGGTTAGGCCACCAGTCGCGGTTCGTGGTGCCGGTGCTGGTGGAGTGATTGACGGGGCATTTGGCTTCGGTTGACATATTTCTTCTCCTTAAGGCGGTTGAATTGGAATTGTGCGCCTCACGTTCGTGCGAATTGAAATGAGCCGCCGTTTAATTAACCCGCTTTGGTCGTATACTTGAAATATTTGTTTCCTTTGATCACCATAAGCATTGCCTATGGAAATGCATCAGCTTCGGTACGTGGTGGCGGTTTCCCGCGAAGGCAATTTCTCGCGTGCCGCGGCACAATGTCACGTCTCACAGCCATCGCTTAGTCAGCAAATCCTGAAACTCGAGGCAGAGCTGGGGGAGCGATTGTTCGACCGCATGAAACGTGAGGCGAAGCTGACTCCGCATGGCGAAGCGTTCCTGCCCCGGGCAGTCAGGATTCTGGAGGAAGTGGATGCTGCCAGGCGGGAGGCCTCAGATGCGCATGGTTTGCTGCGCGGCCGGCTGATCATAGGCGTGTTGCCGACCATCGCGCCCTATCTATTACCCCAGGTGCTGGCAGAGTTTGCGGAAAAGTTTCCCGGAGTCGAACTCATCGTGCATGAAGATACGACGGCGCGTTTGCTCAAGCTGGCGCAGGCATACGAAATTGATTTCGCGCTGGCCAGCCGACCCATCCAGGACCAGCGGATGGAGGTGAAGGATTTATTCACCGAGGAACTGCGATTGGCTCTGCCGCGGGGTCATCGGCTGGCACGTAAACGAACCGTGCGCCTTGCCGACATCGAAAAAGAGCCGTTCATCGTGATGAAAGAAGGACACTGCCTCGGCGATCAAGTACTGAACTTTTGTGAACGGCGCGACTTGAAGCCAACGATCAATTTTCGCAGCGCTCAACTGGAAACGATTCAAGCGCTGGTCCGTTCCGGTGTTGGCATCTCTCTCGTTCCCGCGATGGCTGCGTGCAGCGACCGCAAAGATTTGCCGGAATATCGTTCGCTCCTCGGGCCAAAGCCCAAGCGCCAAATTGTGGCGGTCTGGCCGAGGCAACGTCCGCCAGGTCGCGCAGCGAATGAGTTTTTGAAGCAGATTTCTGAGAGGTGTAAGAAATCGAAACGTTAAGTCCGCGTGACGCGGGAGGGACGAGCGGGCAAATTAGGAAATGGAAATTAAAAGAGTTGAAACGCGGCAGTCAGGGGAAGGACCGGCGGATTGGTTTACCGGCACGGTGCGCATTGCTCCGTTGTTCGAGGCCCCCGAGCCGGCGCGTGTGCGTGGCGCGAGCGTTACGTTCGAGCCGGGTGCGCGCACGGCATGGCATACGCATCCGCTCGGCCAGACGTTGATCGTTACGTCAGGTCTTGGTTGGGCTCAGCGGGAAGGCGGACCCATTGAGGAAATCCGGCCGGGAGATGTTGTTTGGTTTGCGCCTAACGAAAAACATTGGCACGGCGCCACCTCGACGGCTGCGATGACGCATATTGCCATTCAGGAAGCGCTCGAGGGCAAAGTGGTCGAGTGGATGGAAAAAGTCAGCGACGAGGATTATCTCTCAGGAAGCCAGGAACGTTGATCGATCTGTTCGTGAATTCCCGATTTCGTCTGAGACATCAAAGATGAAGCCGGTTCGCGTGAAGGTGAACGACAAGATGCAGAAGGGCTACGCTTATCTCCGCACGAAGCCGATGGGACGCACCTTTCGATCGGGGTTCAAACCTGAGCTGACGCCGAAGCAAATGCTAAAGCTCGGCGTCTTTGGAGGAAAGTACATGACCGATTGCCGGAAAGAATTTCCGGCTAGCTGGTTCACACGGGCGAAACTTTCGCCGGATCGGGCGCGTGCGTCGCTCAATTATTTCGGCGTGAATGCGTCGCAGCCGCTCTCTGAATGGCGGCGCAAAGGCTGGATCCATCCCGACGATCCGCGTGGCTGGTTCCAATGGTATTGCCGGTATTATTGCGGTCGTCGCCACGAAGATGATTTGCGCCAGATTGGGCGTTGGCGCGCCGTTCGCCGACACGCGGCACAATTGAAGAAACATTGTAAACGTCGCGATCTGACTTGCCGTCGGCGACAACGCCAGGCCTTGCTCCATTGGGCTTACGACTCGCGAAAGATCTGATAAGGCAGAAGTGACGAGTGACGAGTGATGAGAAATTGAAGATAACTATTCGCCAATTATTTTCACCAGGACTCGCTTGCGCCGTCTGCCATCGAATTCGCCGTAGAAAATCTGTTCCCACGGTCCGAAATCGAGTTTTCCATTCGTGATCGCGACGACGACTTCGCGGCCCATGATCTGACGCTTGAGATGTGCGTCGGCATTGTCTTCGCCGGTTCGATTGTGTCGATAGGCGTTCGTCGGCGCGCGCGGCGCCAGTTTCTCAAGCCACAGCTCGTAATCGTGATGGAGCCCCGATTCATCGTCGTTGATGAACACTGAAGCGGTAATGTGCATGGCGTTGACCAGACAAAGACCCTCGGCGACGGCGCTTCGACTAACGAGTTCCTCGATCTTTGGCGTGATGTTAATAAATCCGCGCCGATCCGGTATCTCGAACCAAAGATGTTCAGTGAGCGATTTCAAATGAACAGGATTCTCTCAGGAACACAGGAAGGGCAAATCGAATCTTCCTTGCATCTTGGATTCCTGATTTCCTGATAGAGTTCTCAAGCTCTTCTTCAGTCTCCAATGATCTTTACCAGCATGCGTTTGCGCCGTCTCATCGAATTCGCGGGTAGAAGAGGAGAAGAGAAAGTTGAAAACGGAAAACTGAAAGCGGTCGTAAGATGCGGAGCAACGGCCGGGGCTTTCAAACCCCAAGATGCGTTCGGGTTTAATTCTCTTCCTCAGATCCCTTCTCCATTTTGGCGAGCTCGTCCTGTTCTGCCTTGTTCAAGGCCGTTTGCCCTTGCTCTGACAGCAAGCGGGTCCTTGTGATTTTCCACTCGCCATTCGGTGCGAATTTGAGCGTCAGGAAACAACCGGCTCCCACCTGTTCGAGCTCGTCTTTGATCTGAAAGGTTTCCTGCTTTTCGACGAAGAGCAGCGCAGTACTGGGATCGAGCCATCGACGAACTTCGTACCCTTCGGAGATTGGTCGTCCCGGTTCGTCTGGCGGCTGTTTTAGCTCCTTTCTCTGGGTCGCCACGGAACGCCGGACCGGAGCATACGTGGCTTCATCTTCGCCTGGCGAATCCAACTCGCGCCATTCCCCGCCATCGAGCTGAAACAGCTGCAGCGTCTGGTAACGCAGACCGGGCTTGTAGTGGAAGGCGAAGCGCTTCGAATCCGGCGCCCAGACGATTCGCGCCGCATCGGCGAAGGTGCCAGCGGCTTCTCCAGAGAGCGCCACCGCTGTCTGCTGAGTCGCGCGTTTCATGATTACGAACGCGGCTTCTTGCTCGTCTGCGGCGGGGATGAGACGCAATTCCCAGTGCCCATCCGGGGAGACGCTATTTACCGCCCAACCCTTTTCCTGTTTCGCAGGGGGAACTTCCTCGTTTGCCGCCGGGGCCTCACCCTCCGGAGCGCCCGCCTCGCGCAGCGCTCGCGCGATTTTCACCGGTTTCTCCATGAGGTCCCAATCGAGCTGCGCCGTCTCCGCGCTATCTGGTGGAGGACCTTTCGAGGACGTGCTCGCCAAATTCCGCACGTGCTCCATATCGAGGGCTTGCCCGGCCTTGAACTCTGCGGTCTTGGTCAGCTTGCGCAACGTCACAAGCGGAGTCGAAGCTTTCCTCTGCAAATAGAGCCGCTCCTCGTCGACACGCGTGGCGCCGTTGGGCAGCGGGTGTTCACGCCGGATAAGGACGAACATCCTTCTGACCGCAGAATTTTCATCGGGATCGAGTGGGAAAAACTCCTTCAGCTCCCGGCCCGCGGCGCTGGTGCGCTCCGTCGCCACCTTCAGCAATCCGCCGGATCGATCGAACCAAGCCTGCTGCACCGTGAGATTCGGCGCGGTCTCCTCTTTTTTCACATAATGAACCGCCGTATCCAGCTGTGCTTCGACCTCGGCGTAGCGCTGCATGATCGCTTTCACCACTTTGGCGTTGGTCTCTCTGGCGAAGGCTATCTGTCCGAGCAGGAGCCACGGGACGGCAAGCAAACATGTGATGGTTCGTTTCATAGAGAATCGGATCGACACAGGACCAGCGCGCGTCTCACCGTTGAGATTAGATGGTTTTGCGTAGGGTGGTCAATCGTGCGTCAGGCACGCCGGCGTGGGGGAGCTAGGAGTCGTTCTTCGGCGGTGCTGCGTCTGACACCAATTCGCCGAAGAACGCGTAGCTTGCTTTCCTTCCAGCAATCTCGAGCCGCCAGTGGGTGAAGTCCTCGGCGTTGTCGCAGCGATTGCCGCGGCCCTGAAAAACCAGTGTATACCGAGCAGACGCGGTGAAGCCGGACTTGAAGATGCCATCGCCGTTGGCGACACCTTCGAAACGCCATTCCTTGTAAAGGCGAGGGGATTTTCCGGGTTCACCATCGTGAACGTCGGCTGCGAGCGCGGTCATTCTCGCGGGCACCGGGATTGTCAGGACTCCTGTCTGTCCGTCCTCGGCCCGGAAGCTAAGACGCCAGCGCTTCGGCTCCAGAACCGCCGTCACACTGTTCTCCTGCGATATGCTGCCCAAACCTTTCACCGCATCTTCGCCGGCATCGGTGAGAAACAAGCGCGCGGAGGACGCGAACTTCATCTCGTCCAACTGTGCGCGTTGATAATCCGAGAGGGGCTGGTTCACGCTGAGCCGGTATTCGCCGTCGTCGGAACAACAGGCACAGCCGTCTGCGTCGGGCGTGGAAAAGAACACGAACGCAGACGTGATGAGTACGAGAGAACGGCAAAACGACGTGATCATTGTGATCTCTACCATGTCAGGCAACGAGGGGGTCTGGAAGCCATTTTTAGGACTTCCGATCTTCAGCGTGATGTTGATGAGTCCGAGACGATCCGGTACTTCGAACCAAAAGATGTTCCGTGAGCGATTTCAAATGAACAGGATTCTCTCAGAAACGCAGGAAGGGCAATTCAAATTATTTGAAACTCCGTCGTTTCCCACACTCCGTCGCTGCTGCCCGCGCAGCTTTACCTTCTATGTCACTCAACCCGTTCGTTCCATTCCTGCGTTCCTAATTTCCCGTGGATGTTTATCAGCGCGCCGCTGGATGCGGCTGCGATCTTTAATAAGGTAGACGCATGCATCCGACCACATACAAAACGAAAGCTTACTCTGCTGCCAGTGAGACCTCGCCGCTGGCGTCAACGACAATCTCGCGGCGTGATCCGACAGAGCGCGACGTGCAAATCGAAATTCTTTACTGCGGTATCTGCCACTCCGATCTGCATTCGGTGCGCAACGAGTGGAGCGAATTCATGGCTACAAATTATCCGATCGTCCCGGGTCACGAGATCGTGGGGCGCGTGACGAAAGTCGGATCGGCGGTCACGAAGCACAAACCTGGCGATCTCGTCGCGGTCGGTTGCATGGTGGACTCCGACCGCACCTGTCCGAATTGCGAGCGCGATCTTGAGCAGTTCTGCCCAAACATGACGCTCACTTTCAATTCTCCGGACAAACATCTTGGAGGCGTTACTTATGGCGGCTATTCCGATAGCATCGTCGTCGACGAACATTTCGTCCTGCGACTCCCTTCGAATCTGAAGATCGCTGGAGTTGCGCCGCTCTTATGCGCGGGGATCACCACCTATTCGCCCATGCGCCACTGGGGCGTTGGCCAAGGAAAGAAGGTCGGCGTTGTGGGGTTAGGGGGACTCGGACACATGGGAGTAAAATTCGCCCATGCGTTCGGAGCGCACGTCGTTGTTTTCACCACTTCGCCTAACAAGAAGGAGGACGCACTCCGGCTCGGCGCAGACGAAACTGTTGTCTCGCGCAACGCCGATGAAATGAAAAAACAAGCTGGTAGTTTCGATTTCATCCTGGACACGGTGTCGGCCGACCACGACATCAACGCGTATCTCAATTTACTCGGAGTCGACGGCAATCTTACACTGGTTGGCGCTCCCGCAGAGCCTCTCGATGTGCCAGCGTTTAGCCTGATTGTGCGACGACGCAGTTTTTCCGGGTCGTCCATTGGCGGAATCGCCGAGACGCAGGAGATGCTCGATTTTTGCGGCAAACACAACATCACCGCCGATGTCGAGGTCATTCCCATTCAGAAGGTCAACGAAGCTTATGAGCGGCTGCTCAGGTCTGACGTGAAATACCGCTTCTCGATCGACATGGCTTCGCTGAAATCGGAGTGATAATAGAATTTTGAGTCAACTGACGATCGTCGGGACAGCCAATCAAATAAAAGAAGGATTATGAGAGCAACTGTCATGTATAGCGCGGGCGATGTTCGGATAGAGAACGTGCCCGACCCGCAGATTATCGAGCCGACTGATGCGGTTATTCGTGTCGGCCGGGCGTGTGTTTGCGGAAGCGATTTGTGGCCATATCAAAAAATGGAGCGCAGCGAAACCGGTCGCGTGATGGGACACGAAGCGATAGGTGTTGTGGAAGACGTCGGCGCAGAAGTTCGAAGGATAAAGCGCGGTGATTTCGTTATCATGCCGTTCGCATTCTCCGACGGGACGTGCGTGTTTTGTCACGACGGGCTTCAAACGTCATGCATCCATGGCGGATTTTTTGGCACCACAGAGGTCGCCGGCGCACAGGCTGAAGCGGTACGAATTCCTTTGGCAGATGGAACCCTCTTTCCACTCGGGACGCACGCAGACGACGCGCTTCTCGCATCGTTACTCACGCTCTCGGATGTGATGGGCACCGGACATCATGCCGCGATCATGGCGAAGGTGACCCCGGGAAAGAGCGCGGCCGTTGTCGGCGATGGAGCTGTGGGATTGTGCGGTGTTATCGCTGCCAAGCGACTCGGTGCCGAGCAGATCATCATTCTTGGACGCCATGCTGATCGTATTGCGCTCGCTAAAAATTTTGGCGCGACAGACGTTGTGAGTGAGCGAGGGGACACGGCGATTGAGCGAGTTCGCGAACTGACCGGTGGGTTTGGTGTCCACTCGGTGCTGGAATGCGTCGGGCTGGAACAAGCGATGGATACGGCGATCGGAATCGCTCGTCCGGGTGGCGCCGTAGGGCGCGTCGGCGTTCCGCAGGAGCAGACCATTCCCGGATCCGAGCCAGCGTTTTACAATAATGTCACGGTGGGCGGCGGACCTGCTCCGGTGCGCGCTTATATCGAAGATCTTTTGCCGGACCTTCTTGAAGGCAAAATAGAACCGGGCCGCGTGTTCGATCGTACTGTCGATCTCGATGGCGTTCCGGACGGTTACCGGGCGATGAACGATCGGAAAGCCATTAAGGTGATGGTTACCCCGTAACACTTACTCAACAAATTCATCCTCATGGAATGAAAAAGCGTAAACTGGGAAAAAGCGGATTAGAAGTGTCAGCAATCGGACTCGGCTGCATGGGTATGAGCTTTGGATATGGCCCGCCGAAAGATAAGCGGGAGATGATCGAGCTGCTTCGCGCAGCGGTAGACCGCGGCGTTACATTCTTCGACACCGCCGAAGTTTATGGCCCGTTCGCGAATGAAGAACTCGTAGGCGAAGGTCTCGCGCCGTTTCGCGAGCGAGTCGTCATCGCGACCAAGTTTGGATTTAAACTTGATCCGAAAACCGGTCGGTCTGTCGGCGTGAACAGCCGGCCAGAGCACATCAAGGAAGTTGCTGAAGCGTCTCTAAAGCGGCTTAACACGGACGTGATCGATTTGTTTTATCAACACCGCGTTGATCCTGACGTACCAATTGAAGACGTAGCGGGTGCGGTGAAGGAGTTGATTGGCCAAGGCAAGGTCAAACACTTCGGCTTGTCGGAGCCAGGCGTGCAAACGATCCGTCGCGCGCACGCCGTGCAACCCGTGACAGCAGTTCAGAACGAATATTCATTGTGGTGGCGGCGTCCCGACGAAGAAGTGCTGCCAGCTCTTGAAGAACTCGGGATCGGTTTCGTTCCATATAGCCCGCTCGGCAGAGGCTTTCTCACCGGCAAAATGAATGAGAACACCACATTCGACAGTTCTGATTTCCGCAATACGCTGCCGCGCTTTACCCCTGAGGCGCGCAAAGCGAATCAGGCGTTGGTCGACTTGTTAGGCGAGCTGGCCAAACGAAAGAACGCCACGCCTGCACAGATCGCGCTGGCGTGGTTGCTGGCGCGGAAGTCGTGGATTGTTCCGATCCCGGGCACGACGAAACTGACGCGGCTCCAGGAAAACATCGGGGCAGTATCGATCGAACTCACGGGAGACGATCTTCGTGAGATCGAACAAGCCGCTTCGAAAATCGAGGTACAAGGCGCGCGATACCCCGAACGACTGGAGCAAATGACCGGGCTTTGAGTCTTCTATTTCACGGCTGAAATCGCAAAGTCCGCAGAGAGTGCAGACGTAATTCCATCTCCTTCGCGATTTGAAGGGACTCCGCGGTTAATCCATTTCCAGCTGCTGCTGGAACCTCCCGCAACCGCGTTTTAGTGAGATTTGAAAACGACGAGATGCGTGGATCCTCCAAGGGTTAGCGAAGAGCGGTTTTCTTGGGGGCATGGATGTTACCAAGCCTGACTCGGGAATTGTTGGTTGGTGTTGCGTGAATGGAACAACGTCACTGGCGCAGGCAGCTATCAGATCTGCAGGGTCAGGGACAAGTCTACGGGGAATAAATCCTTCGCTGAACGCTCATATCTTTTGAACGCGGCTGAAGTCGCCTCCCGGGCGAATCCCACGTCGGAGGCGAACAACAGTTCGCACAAAACAAAACTCAACATGCGATTGATGGAGGTAGTAACTACTATGAGGGCGAGATCACCTATGGCGGACGATGGCAGCCTTCAGGTCATCAGTCCGAGCGTGCCTACGACCGAAACTGCCGCTTGTTGCTTTGAGAGCAGTGTGCGGGCCGACCAGTCAAACAGGCGCGTGTCGGCACCTCAGCGGTGTCCGAGCTCTTTATTGAAATAAAGGAACGTATCGCCATCTTCACTTCGTGGACGAACTCGACTACGAAAAAACCGTGGCAGTGTATCACCACGATCTTTACCGGTTTGCATACAGCCTCGCCGGTAATGCCGACGATGCGTGTGAATTGACCCAGGAGGCATACTACCGCTTACTCTCCAATGGCGGGCAGATTCGCGATCCCAAAAAAATCAAGGCCTGGCTGTTCACCACGCTGTATCGAGTGTTTCTCGGTCAGAAACATCGGAGCGCTCGCTTTCCGCACCTGACGATTTCTTCTGTCGAACATGAGCTGCCGGTTTTGACTCCGGAGATTGTGAACAAGATGGACGGTATGCTTGTGATGGAGGCGCTGCTCGAAATCGACGAACATCACCGGACACCTTTGACGCTCTTTTATCTCCAGAACCTTTCATATCGCGAGATCGCAGCGGTCCTTGATGTTTCGATTGGCACGGTCATGTCCCGCTTATCACGTGGCAAGGCTGCTCTTCGCGATCATTTGGCAGCTGGAGCTCAGCAACGGAATCGCTCAAACTGTATTTCCATGAATCTTCGCCAAGCTCAATCCAGGTAATATGACCCGAGAAGAAGCCCAATTTATTCTTCACGCTTACCGCCCTAGTGGCGCGGATGCCCGCGAGCCGCAGTTTGAAGAAGCCCTTGCGTTGGTTCGGAACGATCCCGAACTGTCCCGCTGGTTCGCACAGGAGCAGGCGCTGGATGCGGCGATTGCCGGGAGAATACACTCCGTACCGGTGCCATCTGATTTGAAAGCTCGACTGCTGCTGGCTCGGAAGGTGATTCGTCCCCGACCCTGGTGGAGAAGGCCAGCGTGGATCGCTGCCGCAGCGTCGATCGCACTTCTCATTCTTGCCGCCAGCCTGTTGTTGCCCCGCAGGAGCGGCAAGGCGGAGTTCGCATCATTTCGGGGGGCAATGATCGAGGCATCCCTCAACGAGAGGGACCACCTCGATGTGTGGGGACTTGATGCCAACGAGCTCAAACAATGGTTGATCAAAAATGGTGGACACCAGGATTTTGCTCTGCCCCCGCGCCTGGCGAACAAGGACATCATGGGATGCAAGGTTTTGGAGTGGCATGGACACCGGGTTACGTTGCTGTGCCTGATATTCGACGATAAACATGTTGATGTATTTGTGGTCAATAAATCTGATTTGCCGCGAGTATCGCTAAGTGCCACTCCACTTTTCGGGTCTGAGCAAGGCGTCACAACTGCTGCGTGGCGTCGCGGTGGCAAAATCTATTTCCTTGCGGGAAACATTCCAAAGTCCGGTTTGAAAAAGTTGCTATGATCGGTATCAGCTCGCCTAACGGCGCCCCCGGTCGGGGCTGGTGACACTGGTCAGGCCAGGATTAACCGGCACTGTTAATATCCTGTTCCGGACCATTCGTCAGATGCTGTAGCAGCGCTTGCGATCGAACCGGATTCCGCCCCCGGCTTACGCTTCGCGATTCTCAAGC
The DNA here is from genome assembly GCA_963753675.1 of uncultured Verrucomicrobiae bacterium. GTDB lineage: Bacteria > Verrucomicrobiota > Verrucomicrobiia > Chthoniobacterales > UBA10450 > Udaeobacter. Next base: position 44,002 of record CAVWCZ010000007.1, read on the forward strand.
TTCCGTTCGATGCGACGGTCGGGAATCAACCAGAGAAGCGCCACTAACACGTAAAGTCCGCTCGCGATCCATCGACTGACAAACGCGAGTGGAATGGCGGCGAGATAAAGCGCAGGAGAAAGTTTCCCTTTCCAATCCCTCCCAATCGCCCGCGCCAGAAGGGAATCACGACCTTCCCTGGTAATTATGGCGCGCTGGAGAATATAATAAGCGATAGCTGCCATCAGGAGGACGAAGCCATACACGGCGGTCGGCGTGGAAGCGAAACCATTCTCACCCATCCAACCGGTGGTAAAGGGGAAGAGCGACAACCAAAAGAGCAAGTACAGGTTTGCCCAGAGAATTCCTCCACTCACCTGCTCTGTGGCTTGGAATAAATGATGGTGGTTATTCCAATAAATACCAAGATAGATAAAACTAAGCACATAGCTCAAGAACACTGGCATTATTGGTTTCAACCCCGCGAGATCAACCGAGTGGGGTACCTTCATTTCCAGCACCATGATTGTGATGATGATTGCTAGTACGCCGTCGCTGAACGCCTCGATCCTGCTTGTTTTCATTCGGCGGCGAGTCTAGCAGGTTGCGTCTTCGCAACATAAGCAACTGGTTTTGATTGAGATTGCGGAGCCACTACGCGTTGCACTCTTTGTGCTTTGTATTCTCTATGTTTACGCAACGATGACCGCGACCTAGCGCAAAGCGGTGATGATTTCGGTAGCAGCTCGCTGGCCTGTTTCCACCGCGCCTTCCAGATAACCCTGAGAGTCGATGGAAGTGTGTTCGCCGCAGAAATGGACGTTACCTTGAGGTTCTCCCTCGACTCCAGCAAAGCGGGTATATTGACCGACCTGCCAGTAGCTGTAGCTGCCCCGGGTGTAAGGATTACCCGCCCACCAATCCACTGTGGCAAGGCCATTCCATTGCGAGCTCAACCCGGGGAGCACCGGCTCAATCTGCGCGAGGAACGCCGCGGCATGTTCCTGAGGAGTGCCGGTCCCAAAGGTATCGGCGACCAGGCCGCCGGTGTAATCAACGAGGATGCCGCCGGCTCCGGGTTGGGCGCGCGTGACGTCCCAGGTCGCTTGGTAACCGCGATCGGAATAAGTCTCGCCGTTGCAGCGGAGGGCACCCCACAGACGGGAGTTGAACTGGACGTTAAGCTTCGAGTTGGAACCCATCGCCAGTTCCTGGATTGCGATCATTTTGAGCTGGCTGAATCCGGCTTGTGTAAGATCCACTGAGTTCTTCAGGATCGAGAATGGCAATGCCAGCACGACATGATCGGCAATCACATCAGTAAATTGATCATTCATCTGAAATGTGAGCGCGTATGTGCCATCGGGATTTTGGCGCAGCGCCACTAAGGCCTGACCAGTTATGATCTGGTTGCCTAACAAGTCGGCGAGCCGCGTCACGATCTGATCGTTTCCGCCCCGGACATGATACTTTTCGTTGGACTGGCCAAAAACAGTGAACTGGCCGGGGCTGTTGTATCCGAGCAGGTAGACGAGATTGAGCGCGCTCTGGACATTGGATTCGGCGCCGTACTCGATGTTGTAAGCCACGTCGAGCAACTGGCCAAGAGGCGAGGCCAACCCGCCGGGAACAGTCTGATTGATCCAGTCGATGACCGACATCTGATCTAGCTGCGCGCCCCGGGTGGTGTAGTTATTATAAAGCGTGGGATAGCCCGCTTCGATCAGATCGCGATGAAGCGGTTGCCATATTCGCTTCAAATCTCGAACGGCATCGCGATAGGAATAGGCCGCACCGTCGAAGTAGAGGTAGATGGTCGAACCATTTGGTTCGGCTGCGAGCAAATTATCCAGTGGCAGACCGAGTTCCTGCGCAAGATGGCGTATGGTTGTATGTCCCTGGTCAATCAGTTCGCCGCCATGTTCTGCAATTTGTCCTTGCGCGAAATCAGTGCGTCGAGTCCAGCAACGACCGCCAATGCGCGTGTTTGCTTCATAAAGCGTGGCGGTGATGCCGCTTCTCTTCAGACGATAAGCACAGGTTAATCCGGCGAGACCCGCGCCAATCACAGCGACCCGGGCGCTGGTTGCGATTCGTGTTGCACCGAACAGTGACGGCGACAACGCCAGTCCCGCTGTGGCCGTGGAAATCGTGCGAATAAACTTACGACGTGAAGTGGAAGAATCGTCTGTTGTTGCGTCGTGCCTGTCGGAGCGGGCCGCCGTCGCTGCGGCGTGGCGAAGGAGTTTAGCAAGAGGGGTATGTGGCATAGTAAGGTTGGGGTTTTGCAGGCGACTGTATTTGGTCGCGCAAAGGACTTCAATGCGGCGTTTCGTATACGGACGCCGGATCGGCGACTACTTTACGCCAGATTTGTCTGAACGAATCGTGGACTCGCGTGGATGTCGATTTGCCGCAGGATTGCTGTGCCCGAATTAACGAAACGGTGCGGCGTGTTCGCGGGAATCACGACAATGCCGCCAGCCTTCACTTCGTGCGTATCGTCGCCGACCGTAATTGTGGCCTGGCCTTCAATTGTAAATGCGACCTCGACGTATGGGTGCGTGTGTAGCGGCGGGCCCTGACCGGGCTTCGCGTTTACGATGTAGGCGGAGAACGGCGCGCCGTGATTCTCACCGACAAAATCGTACGACATTCCGACGAACGGCAACTGATTTAGATCCAGGAAGCTCATGGGTGAAAATATTGTTTAGGAAAACATGAAAAGCAGAAATGTTACTCTCGCTTTGTTTCGGCTGCTGGTTCCAGAAACATTTTCGATTAATTGAACTTAACGCTCTAAATCCTGTCCCAGCACCTTCACCACCTTCTCGATCGTGTTCCAATTGCGCGTTGTTGCGCGGACACCGAAAAGCTTTTCGATTTTTCCGAGGTAGCCGATCGCCTTCATCTCCCGGCGATATAGACCGAGGATGAATCTGTCTTGAATCGCAATGATTTTCAGCAGCCAGTTGTCTTCGGAAGGGAGGCTGAGAGGCAGGGGAGGCAGTTGGGATGTTTGAGGTTTGATGGTTGATGTTTGATTCGAGTTGGAACGAACATACCGAATTGGTTTGGCCAGTACGTTCACGAAGCGCGTGACGTCCGGACCTGCGGCTTGACCTTTGAATGGATCGTCTGATGTGAGTTTGTTGATGTCACGGGCGGGACAGATCATGATTTCGCATTTGAACGGAAGCTTCTTCGCGATCGCCTGGCGCAGAACCGATTCACTTACATTCTCGCGCACTACAAATGTGCCGACGGCGCCGATGTTGATGACCCCGAACCGCGCCAACTGTTTTGCGATCATCGCCGGCCGGCAGCGATTGGCTCCGCCAACGTTCACTGCGCGGAGAAACACGACGCTACTCATTCCACGGTTGTGATTCGTCTTTGCCCAAGTCTCCGTGCGGACAGGCAAGTGGGGAGTCGCTATTTACCGTCCTTGTTCACGGGCGCGGACATGCCGCCGAGAATTTGCCACGTGCCGTCTGTGCGAATCCACGTATGCGTGATCCGCATTGTGTTCACCTTTGGTTCGGCTCCATCTTTGTTAGCCCACGTAAATTTGACTCGATAATGATCGATCACCACGTCGCCGGTCGCTTGAATCCCGAGTTGCTCGATTGAATACGACTGAAGCTTGATGCCTCTTGAGGTGTTCGCCGTGATCCAGTCAGTAATGTGATCCTTCCGCACAGGGGTCGAACTTACATAAGGCCAGCCGAGGAAGTTCTCGTTCCAGAGCGCCCGGTACTTCGCAAGGTCATTGCTCTTTACGTATTCCCAATACGCCTTCTCCAACTGCCAGACCTCTTCTTGATCCTTCGCTGAATTTTGGGCGAAAACGGTCGTAGCTAAAGCGAGAAACAAACTGATGGTCCGCAACATGCCTCGACCATACTGAATGATGGAAGAAATACCAAAGCCTCAAAATACGACCGATCGGAAACTGGCGTGACACGGTGTAACGTTGAAAAAACAGAGCCACATCCAAACGGATCACCGGTGCATATTCACGAATTCAAAAGCGAAATTTGGCTGCCTCGCCCAATCGAGGAAGTGTTCGCGTTCTTTGCCGATCCTGCCAACCTCGACTCGCTCACGCCACCGTGGCTGAGTTTTCGGATGGTCACACCTGCGCCGATTGAGATGGGTGTTGGGGCACTACTGGATTACAGACTGCGCATCCGCGGTTTCCCCGTGCGATGGCGGAGCAGGATCACGGCCTGGAAACCGCCGCACCGATTCGTGGATGAACAAATCCGCGGTCCTTACCGGCGGTGGATCCACGAGCACAACTTCGAAGCGCGCAATGGAGGTACATTTGTGCGCGACGATGTCCGGTACGCTCTTCCCTTTGATTTGCTTTTACACAAACTCGTGGTGCGTCCTGACGTCGAACGCATCTTTGCCTATCGCACCGAATCCCTGCGGCGACGATTCGGATGAGGGTTCTATTTGTAAGCGACAACCGCGCTGGATGGGCCGGCAAGATGGAACACTTCGAACCGTTTGAAGCCGATTTCGCGACACCATTTCTCGAAATCCGCGGCCGAATAATCGAAGGCGTCGCCGAATTCAATCAGCATGTTGAGGGACATCAGCAAGCCGAAAACATTTTCGCGCCGGGCATTATCGATCAAGGCTTCCACTGCGATGAATGCGCCGCCGTCCGGGAGCGCCTCGTACGCGGCGCGGATGAGTTGCATCTTTTCGTCCAGATTCCAGTCGTGCAAAATCATTCCCATGGTGATTACGTCTGCTTTCGGGAGCGGGTCCTGAAAGAAATTGCCGGTTGCAGTGCGAATCCGATCGGTCAACCCCGCTGCGGCAATATGCTTTTTCGCCACCGATTCGACGGGCGGCAGGTCGAAGCTGATGCAAGCGATGTTCGGATGTTCCTTCGCTACCTCGATGCAGAGCAAACCGGTTGCACCACCGACATCGCATAACGTGCCGTAACGGGAGAAATCGAACTTGTCGGCGAGCGCTTCGAAGTTGATGCGCGATAACCCCGTCATCGCATTCAGGAACTGCTCGAGTTTCGCCGGGTCGCCGTACAGTTCTTCGAAAATTCCTTTGCCGCCGTGCTTAGTTTCGTTTTGCGGCTGGCCTGTGCGAAGCGCTTCGGGCAAATCGTTCCAGTACTTGAACAGCCGTGCGTTTAGCATTTCTAAAATTCCTCCGACAAAGCGAGGGCTTTGCCGATCGAGATAGAGAGCGGCGGCGGGCGTGTTGAAATATTTTGCCTCCGGTCCATCGCCGTCGCGCTGGAGAAATTTCATTGCCACAAGTGCGTCAAGGAAATCCGCGATGCCAGGCGGATGCAATTTGAGTTCTTTTCCGAGCTGCCCGCCTGTGAGCCGGCGCTGTCCGAGCGTGGTGAAGAGATCGAACGTGATCGCAGTCAGCAGGACTTTGGAGTTCCAGAAGCCGAATGCGGTTTGCAGAATTGCATCTGGCGTTACCGAATTTTCGTCCATGTTGTTTGTATCGGAGTGCGACTTTGCAGCGAAAAAGCACGGGCGACAAGTGAGTCGCGGTCGTACACCATGATAATCCCGCGTCTGTCCCGGAAAAATCTCAGGAAGATTGTATTTCAGTGGGACCAGGCAAGGCACCGCTCGCGATATAGTTAGTTCCTTCCAGCTTCAATCGCTGGACACTCTGCGTTCGGTTTTTAAATATGAGATATCGCGCCTTAATCCTTTCGATTTCATTGTTACTGGCGCCGATCGCCGACGCTGCGCCTTACATTTTCGTCGTGCGTCACGCAGAGAAGGCGACTACTGGCGGTAATGATCCCGATTTGTCCGTTGCAGGCGAAAAACGCGCGGAGGCGCTCGCACATATTTTAAAGGATTCGCAGATCACGAACGTATTCGTTACCGAATTCAAACGCACCCAGGAAACGGCAAGGCCAACGGCGAAAGCGGCGCGCGTTAGTCCCACAGTGATTCCAGCGAGTGATGTATCCGGACTTGTATCGAAATTACGTGGAGTAAACGGCAACGCTCTGGTGGTGGGACATGGCAACACGATTCCGGAGTTGATCAAAGCGCTTGGGATCACGAAACCGATTAGCATCCCCGAAGACGATTATGGCGAAATCCTTATCGTTTCGGGTGGCGATGTGCCGCAGCTTGTTCGATTGCATTATCCGTTCTGAGAGGCGGGGGCAGGAACGCCAGTGATAGCGGAAAAAGTAATCGATCGTATCTCAAGCCCAATCGTGCCAAAAACTAACGGAAAACTTTTTGCTTTTCTTTGGTTTCAATCTTCACGGAAAATCCGCTTTTACGTTGGACGCCAATAATTTGAGTAATTATCTCGTTCGCTCGCGCTGGCTGTTTTTGCCGGTCGCGATGCTGTTCGTTTTTAGCGGAGACTGCCTGAAAGCCGATCCGGTGGGGGATTTTTTCAAGAAGGTTGGGCGATCGATTTCGAAATCTTTCGAGCCTCAGCATGAGCCGGATCACACGAAAAAACGGACGACAAAGCGTTCCGGGCGCCGAACGACTTCGTCACGGTCTAATGTTGCCGAGGCGCCTCCAACACCGATCGAACAGCCCACCGTGGTCGCTCAAGAAGAGAAAGCTAAACCCACCGTCACCGTGATGCGGGCGTCAGCCGCGCCTCCCGACAAGGCGAAAGGCGACCTGCCCTATGGAATCCCGGTTTCCGGGCAGAAAGGGATGGTGACGAGTCCTTACCTGCCTGACGGCGGTTACATCGATGTACGCGCTTTTGCACCAGGATCCCCGGTGAGAGATCCATACACCAGAAAGATTTTTCTTGTGCCGTAGGCAGGCATGAATTCCGCGTCCCGAAATTTTCCGCATCACCTTGGTGTGTTGCGCGAACGGATGCTACATCCGACGGATTATGAGCGAGCAGTGAACTATTTCCTTGAAGAGTTTGCCGGCGACGTTGCATTTGTCCGCGCATCCGAACCGCAACAGATGTCACACCTCGTGGCGGTCCTGAATATTGTCGTGTCAAAGGCGATGGGGCGAGCCGTGGAAGTGGAAAGCCCGCTAGTATCGTATTTGCGCGAACACCGTTTCGTGCACGGCAATGCTCAGGCCGACGGCCGGATTGTGTTGTTCTTTTATTTTGAAGAAGCCGATACAGGGGTGCTCATGCTGGTCCCGGGAATCCGCGGCCAGATGGAAGTTGCACGTTTCCACCTCAAAGGCGGCCTGCGCGACCCGCGATGGAATTGATCGCGGCGACTAATTCTCACCCACCTGGCCTGGAGCGTGGTGCAGAGCCATCGCCGGGAGATATTCGGTGACATACGTGCGCGTCCACCAGCCGCGCTCGCCGGGTGTGGTGAAGCGGTAGCGATACCAGTCGACGCGAACAAATTTTGGCGGGGCGTTCGGGAAAGGGTTACGCGCAAACAGGCCAAGAATTCTTTTTTCGCCTTCGAGAAGTCGTTGCACAAGGGGAAGAATCCACGGATGAAACTCAGGTCGCGACATGGCGGCGAACCACATTTGCCAGTCGAGCCTCCAATGATACGGCGAGACAATGCATGGCCGCCGGTTGACGTCTCCGGGTTTGCCTTTGAACTGGTATTCGCGCCATTCGACGGAATCATCAAGAAATTCCGCGTCAGTACCTTTAATGATGAGCTCAAATCGCTCGCGCGTCACTGCGCCGAAGGCGCCATAAGTGTTGACCAGGTGTAGCGGCTCGAAACTCGCATTCATGAGTTGGCGATGCGAGAAGAGGTTGCGCGCCGGCCGCCAGCTTAGCGCAACCACGATCGCTGTGATCGCGCCCACGACGATCGCGTGCGGCAGAGTCAACTGGGCCGGCACGGAGTGGGGGATTGAAAGCAGATGCGCGAGGAATCGATCGTCGAAACAGGGGATACAGAGCACGATGGTGATGTAATTCAGCCAGGAAAGATTGCCGCTCAGGATCAGTGTAATCTGAAATAGAATGGTGATTCCGCCCGCCCAGTAGCAAAGCGGCGCGGGGGCGAAATAGAACCACGGTACCATGAGCTGAGCAAAATGAGTGAACAGCACCCCTGCCTTTTGCGTCCATCGCGGCGAACGGTGTAAATACCAACTGAGTGGATTGGGTAACGGCTGTGTTTCGTAGTGGTAAAAGAGGCAGGTTAGATCACGCCAGCAGGGATCGGAGCGCATCTTGATCATGCCTGCGCCAAACATCGTGCGGAAAAGCACCCACACGATCAGCCACATGACGAGGACCGGTGCACGGGTGTCTCCCGAACCGAGGAAGATCGCGAGAAAACCCGTCTCGCACAGCATCGTTTCCCAACCAAATCCGTAGAACGTCTGCCCGACATTGACCAGCGACAGATAAAGTATCCATAGCAAAGCCCACGTAATCATCGAGACGGCCAGTCCATACGATTCGGAGACGCCGGTCACCGCGAAGATCGACAAGGCGACACCGCACCAGATTGCTGCTGTGATAAAACGATCGGTGCAATTGATGTAAAACAGACTTGGCGCGCGGCGAAATGGAAAGTGACGCACAAAACGTCCGACTGGCTGCAGCCCCCGTTCGCCTAGCAGCGGAATGAATTGATTAGCCGCGATCAGAAACGCGATCAGATAAATGCTTCCGAGCGCGTGCTGAAAGCAAAACCGGGCCAACCAGAATTCGGTCGCGAAATGCATTCCCGAACACCGAGGCTAATTTAGCGCAGCCTTCCGGAGAGTGCACGCGTTTACATGCTGGTGAACGCACCGTCGCCTTCACACATTTCGTTAGACGCAGAAGAGCTTAGTACATATTTCTTTCTGGTGATGGAACCTCGAGCTACGACCCTAAGCAAGAGCGGGTTTACGGCCCCAGTAAAGAAGGCGGCGCGCCCGAAAGCGCCGCCGCCTTTTCTTAGTCACGCTGTGGTTAACGTGAAATCGATCAGCTACCGGTCCAATAATAAGGTGTTACTCCGTAATGGTCGTACACCTTTTTGTTCCAGGCGATATCGTTGACATTCGGCCAGGCATTAGGCTCGAAGTAGGCAGCGTTCTCTATCTGCGACTTACTTGCATTAAGAACATAGCCCGGCGTGCTGGTCTTACTTTGCCGGACCAATGCCCAAGGCATCATTGTCAGGCGATCGCCTTTGTTAACGTAGTCGTTTGAGAACGAAACCACGGCGTAGGCAACTTTGCCATTTTGCGTGTCGAGCATCAGGTTTTGGATATCGCCGATCTGATTTCCGCTTTGATTGAACAGCTTGGCGTTCTTCACCTCACTCATACGGACGAGTTTCACTCCGGCGGTTTTCTCGTTTTTCCAGCCATTGGTAAAGTCAGGCCAGTTATTCTCGGAAAAACTGCGCTCGTTTTTCAACTGAGCCTTGCCGGCGGTAACTGCGAACTTCATCGTGTCGTCGGACTGACGGGTCACCGACATTTTGTTCCATTCGACCGGAGTCAATTGATCGTTTCCGATTCCGAGGTAATCGCCAATCGATAAAACCGCGCGGCTCATACCGCCCTTATTTTCGTCGAAGACGACATCCCGAATCTCACCAATATCCTTCCCGCTGGCATCGTAAACAGTTGCACCCAGCAGTTTGTCGCTGCGCACGAGCTGACCTTTGAACTGATTGATGTTCGTTTGTGCGCTCGTGTTCCTCTGTGCGGCAGCATTTGTCTGGGTATTCCACTGCGTTCCGGTGTTTGAGTTCACCTGCTGTGGATTGTTGGTCTCCGCCAGAACAGGCGCGACGCTCAGACTCACGGCCAAGCAGCCAACTGCTCCGATCAAAGTTAGCTTGTTCATTTGGTTAATTTCCTTTCTATCTGCGGAACGGTCCGCAAGGACCGCAACTCGGCGATAACCGGCTGCTCAATCTGGACCGGCGGACTCGTCGACTCTTCCCGACGGGAAGACCGAAGCCGCCAGCTCGAACCATCCCTTGGTTCCAAGTTTCCCTTCACGTCGGCGAATCAGTTTCACCGACAACTATAATTTATCAGCCTCAAGCGCGTGCGCAAAAGTTTACTCGAAAAATTGGCCCTGAATTTTCCATCGGTATTTTTCCGACCTTCGTTTAGGAGTTCCAAATCTCTGAGTACTATTTCAGGTGAAGAATGCCGACGATTCATGCGGGTAGATAGAAGACATAGCCGCGTGGCGGCGCCCAGAGATCAACCCAACCCAACTCGTTAGTCCATTTTTCCTGCGGCACGCCAACATCATCGCGTCCGCGCCAGGCTGCGGGAATCAGATGTGTATTATTCCAGTGCGTTTGGACCGATGCGCCATTCCAGGTGCTGCGGTTATTTAGGACAAATATCAATCCGCTTTGCTCGCCCTTACCCGAGCGTTGCATGATATAGAGGTCATCGTCAGCGGAAAGCACTTGCGCCGGACCAGCCGCATTTTGCTCGTGAACTTTCACAAGTGCGTTGATGCCGCTTTGATTGCCCGGCTGAGCGAGATCCCAGTTGAAATAATCCTGCCAGAAAACACACGGATAGCCTTCGTGAGCGAGAATGAATGCGTAGGCCAGCAGCTTGTCGTTAATGATGGGGCTGTCGCGTACCACATCGTGATTCTCCACGAAAGTGACGGCATGGGCGGGGCGGTCCCATATCAGAACTCCGCCGTCGCGCAGATTGCGCAGGCTAAATCCGTAGCTGTCGCACATATCGCGCAAGCGCCAGCGCAACGGAAAATCAAATGCGCCCACCGGGTTGTCCGACCACGCGTTGGCTTCGTCCAGCCAATCGTCGATCGTGCGTTCGCTGTCCCAGCACTCGCCGACGGCGTAAGGTTTGAAGCTGGTGCCGTCGCGCAGTGCACGCAGTTCCTGGATCGAACGAACCATCCAGCCGCCGTACCCTTTGACCATGTCGTAGCGGAATCCATCGAAACCGACTTCTTCCAGAAGCCAGCGGGCATAATTGATGAGCTCGGTATAAACAAAAGGCGTGCGATGACAGAGGTCAGGCATGTCGCCGAAGGTGGCGCCGTCCCATGTCTCGTATTGGCTTGGGTGAAAACATTTCCAATCACGTGAAAACTTGCCGCTTTTCGGAGAAAACTTTGTCCATCGCGATTGCCCGTCGATCGGATTTGCTTCCTGCGCATCGGCGCCACTGTTGTGATTGAATACAAGGTCGGCATAGATCTGCAATCCGAGGGCGTGCGCAGACTCGATCAGGTCGAGTAACTCAACTTTGGAACCGAACCATGTGGGGACGCCGCCTTTCTGATCGAACTCGCCGAGATCGTAATAATCGTAGGGATCGTAGCCCATCGATTTCCAATTCGCTGCCTTGTTTGCTGGTGGTAGCCACAACGCCGTGAAACCCGCCTGCGCGATCGCCGGGAGTCGCGATTTGATGAAGGTCCACCATTGGTGTTCGCAGTTTTCCGCTCGGGGACAATCCCAATAAAAGGCTTGCAACATGACACCCATAATTCACCCTCGCTTCCGGCGCATGAGGAACATAGCCATGCTACATCCCGGGCAACGACGAACAAGCAGCAATCGGGATCGTCGCTGAAAAATTTAAGATGAAGAAATTAATCATATTCAGCTTTGCTATCATCGTGTCGATGATCGGCTGCGAAAAGAAACGCGGCGAAGCGGTGGTACTTTCGAAGGAGCATATCGATGCCGCGCCGCCAATTAAGGAAACGCCAATTAAGGAAACGCCAAATGCTCAACCTGAGACCAGTCCTCAGGCGGAGATTCGTCCGATGGCGGATGATGAAATCGCCGTTGACGGGCGCGTGATGAAACCGGAGGTGCGCGGCACGAGCCGCGATCCGCGTGCGATAGATCGCGAACAGTGGCTGGTGAAAGTTCGAATGCTGGATACCGGCCGCACATTCCAAGCCCAAGCCGATCAGGCGCAATGGGAAAAATTGGGAGAGAACGATCGGGTCAAAGTCAAATATCGCACAGGCAAATATACCGGAATGGTGTGGACCGCTGAGATTGAGTAGGCAGCCGAAATAACGTAAAGCTGCGTTCTCTCCTCTCAGTCTCGGTGGCGCTGAAGGGAGCTTCTTTGCACTCAGCGTTGTGCGGCGAGTTGAGAATTCACCTGTGCAACCGGCTGGTAAAATCGCAGAGCCTCGATGTCGCTGCCAAGCTCGCGCAATGGATAGAGACCTTTCGCAGAGCCGGCGCCGGGATCGCGGATAAGGTAATCGAATCCGTCTTTCCCTGCGATCACCACAAAATGCGTGATGCCATTGGCCAAACGCACGCGCACGATCACGGGATTTCCGTGGGCGAGATTTGAATCGATCAGGCGATAGGAAGGGAGATCTTCGTACACGTGTCGCACCCGATCGGGCGCAAACCACGCTGCGCGATCCCAATAAAGCCAACCTTCGTCCGTGTATCCGCCCACGGAACTCAGGAACCAGTTCAATTGCTGGGGATCGACGTCGATCCCATAAAACTTGAACACCATCGCCGCCGACGCCACCGCGCAGCCTTCGCCCCCGAGCGTGCCGTTCTCTGGAACCGCGCCTAACGAATCGTGACGCCATCTCTCGTCTCCTTGCTGGAACGACGGTACCGGTAACTCGACGCGAGTCAGAAACGGACGCCCGCCGCGCGGTGATAATGGTCGCTTCCAAGTCCAATCAACGTAAACCGCGGCACCCGCGCCGATTAAAACAATGACGAGAACAATGACAAATAGCAGCCAGCGCTTCATGACAGGCCAACTGTAAAGGCGGCTGAATCAGCCGCAAATTCGGGGAGCGCACGCACCAGATCAAATCTTTGCGCTGGTACTAGATGCCTGGCCCGTGCCGCCGAGTTTTGCAGCTCTATTCCTCCAGGCTTCGATTGGTCCTTGAGCAACTCTGAGCAGCATCGGATTCACGCCTCGTAGCGAACGCCGCATGGCCTCGAGATGAATTTCAGAAATTTTTAGCGCTCTCACTAAATCAGCAGTTCGTAGGAGAGAATGCTCAGACAGTTGATTGCCGTGCCTGGCGGATCGGATCGCGCCTCAGATAGCTCTCCCGGGGGACTTAACGTTACGACGGTGATAGCTGAATAGCTCTCAAGGAGCAACGCCTTGGGCAGCGTCGATTTCAAAGTTTGACGACTGCGAAGCCGTCGCTCCTTTGATTCGCGGCGCAGATTAGCGTTCGTTTAAAACGCTTGTCAGACACCGCTTACCCGACGGCAGTTCGCGGAGCTCGGCCCTTGATTGGTTGCCAGCTAGAACGTCACCGATTGTGTGGCTGTTAAGGACTGCTTGCCATCTGCGCACCTGCTTCACGCATCGCAAGCTGGGCACTGACCTTTTGAATGTCCGCATTCTGCTCCTTCAGGCGCGCAGCGAGAGTTTCCATTTGTTTTTTGAGCTGGGCGATTGCAGCCTCGAAATGTTTACGCTGTTGAGCAATGGTCGCTTGCTGTTCCTCGACCATCTCGTGCTCTTTGAGGAATTCATTGAGCAACATCGCATTGACCGCATCATATCGGACGCTGTTGATTTGGCCCTTCTCATCGCGTACGACCAGATTCGGATTCACTTTCTCTACGTCTTCAGCGATCAATCCGAACTGCGCTTCGCTTTGATTGCTCTTGTAGCGGAAACTCACCGGCTTAAGGGCCAGGAGCGACTCGCTGGATTCATCCATCGGTTTGATGTCCGTCTTGAACCGGCGCGACGAACCGTTAGTCGTACCTAGCTTCCCGAAAGAGTCGATCAGCACCGGCTGAGCATCAGGGGCTACCACCGCCCCGCGAATTTTGCCAATGAAGCAACTGTCGTCGACGTTGGCGCCAGCGTGTCCGATACAGATTGTCCGATTTGCGGTCGTGACGCCGCTGCCCGCGTTCGCTCCTAAAGCAATGTTGCGATCACCCTGGGTGAGATTCAATAGCGTCTCGTCCCCAATACCTGTGTTGAAAAAGCCATTGACGTTATGGAGCGCATCGGCCCCAATTGCAGTGTTCCGGGAAGTGTTGATAACGCCAGAGAGCGCTCCGCTGCCGACACCTGTATTACGGCCGCCGCCGAGGTTGCTCTGAAGTGCCTGGTAACCAATCGCCGTGTTGTTGTTGTCCGTATTAGAAAAAAGTGCGAAAGCGCCGACAGCCGTGTTATTGCTGCCGGTGGTATTGGCTTGGAGGGCAAGCTGACCCATGGCCGTGTTGTCTTGGCCGGTCGTGTTGCTGAAGAGCGCAAGAGCCCCGTTCGCCGTGTTTTCGCTGCCTTCACTGTTGCTAAAGAGCGCTTGAAAGCCGGTAGCAGTATTATCATTCCCGATATCGTTGAAAACTAACGCGTCTGTTCCGTTGGCGGTGTTCTCGGTGCCCGTAGTGTTGAGCAAAAGCGCCGCCGCGCCGGTGGCCGTATTGGAATCACCGGTGTTCAGAACCAGCGCTCCAGCGCCGAGCCCGGTGTTAAAGCTTCCGGTGGTGTTCAAAAACAGCGCGCGCCAACCAACTCCGGTATTTCCAGCACCGGCAGTGAGTGAATTAAGCGCATCGCAGCCTTCTGCCGTCGTGAAATTCGGGTAGCACCCGTCCGGCGGTGGACTGACGGCTCGCGTCGCGGTCGAGAACGCAAGAAAGAGAACCGCGAGTGCTGTGAGCCTTTGCCATTTTTGTATTTTCATGCCGTGAAGACTCGCAAAACTCGCCAAGGTGTCGAGATTAAACGTCGGCGATAACTGCACTTGGAATGTGCGATCCGGTCCGGAATGCGCAGGGCCAACGAGACCGGCATCGACGATTCCGCTGCTAAATCAGCAGTTCGCACGAGAGAATGCTCAGACAATAAAGTGCCGCGGTTTCCAGCCGTAGGGTGATTGGGCCAAGCATGATCGGATCACAGCTGTGGCGGCGCGCGACTGAAAGCTCCGCAGGCGTGAAATCGCCCTCCGGGCCGATGAGCATCAATACGCTGCGAGGCCGACTGCTCTGTTCGCTGGGATAGTCTGCGAGGATTTCTTTAAGTGCCGGGCGTCGGGGCTCCACGAGCAGAAGCAGAACGATAATGAGAACTGGTCACCAGCGCTTCACCGAAGCGAAACTGTAAAGCCGGCCGTTGCGACCGCAAATTGCCTCTGGTTCGCGATCTTTAGCGGCGGTCTCTGACCGCCGATTCACTGCGAATCTGATCGGCGCTCTAATAGCGCCGCTACAGAAATGTAGAGTCCGCTGTCTCAGCGGAGGACCGAACCGAAGTCTTGGATGCGCTGAGGACAGCGCACACTACAGCGCTCTTTGCTGTTTGAACCCTTTGATTGATGAATATCATAATCAGGTACCGCGGCTACGGTAAAGACGCGTGCCCTGAGTTCAGATCTCATCGAATAAGTACAATGAAAGCAGTGGAAGGTTATTTTCTGATTACGCCGGACGAACTCCATTGGCGTCCCTCTAACATTATGAAAATCCCAAATGCGGATTTTCTTGAAAGAACGAAAAGCGAAAATCTTGGGGCTCGGCTGTGGCGGTTGCCACCGAAGAGCGCGAACACGCTTCACAAACACGCCCGCTCAGAGGAATTCTATTTTGTTCTGGAAGGAGTGGGGCGAATTCGCATAGGCGATGAGACGCTGACGGTGCCGAAATACGGCGGCGTGTTCGTTGGGCCGCAGGAGCTTCGTCAGGTATTCAACGACACCGAAGCAGATGTGCTCTGGCTCATTGTGGGTGCGCCAGAGGAGGCTGAGTTTCATCCTGGAGCAAAAACCGACATGTCGGTCTTTTATCCTGTTGATCCGAAGCAGTTACCAAAGGAATTGACCGGTGCTCAGTGGCCACCAAAAGGTTGATGCAAAGATTTGTCCGTAGATGGCCACGATCGCGCAGCGTGGCTGCGCTTTTTCCAGGCTACACTTCTCTTGCGAAAAGACAGACAGCCGACCACGGGCGCTTTGGTTGAAATACCGGCGAGGAGATCTTTGCGATTACCCGGAGGAAAAAGGAAAGACGATTCAGTTTCTCCGCTGCATGCATGACGCTATGAATCTCCACCGGCTTCCAGCCGCTGTGGGCAAAGAACTCCGGGCCTTCCCGCGGCGCGAACTTCAACGGCGCGCCAGCCTGATCGAGAGGCGCGCCCATCTTTTTCTCCAACATTTTCAACAGCGCGGGCGAAGCCAGATCAATGACCCAGTGCTGAAAGCTCCGGGGAACGGCAAGATCCAAGCCAAGTGACGTGACTTCTTTTTCGTCGAGGTAAACGAGCAAACCCTCGCTGATAACGAGTGCCCGATTTGCCTGGCGACCCAATTCCGAGAAGACTTCACGGCGAGCGCGCACATCCGAAAGATCCAGCCGGATCCGCTCAAGTCGGCAGACAGGAGTTTCATTCCGAAGGAGATTTTCCTTGTACGTCAGAATTTCCGGTAGATCGACTTCGATCCATTGCAGAGAGCCGGGGAGATTCATGCGGTACGGCCGGGCGTCGAGTCCCGCCGCGAGATTGACCACCATCGCCGTCCCTAGTTTGACCTGGCTCGAAATCACCTGGTCGATGAGCCATGTGCGTGCAACGAATGGCCACGAGTTCTTTTCGGCGAATGACATCGAGGCGGCGATTTGTTTTCCACGTTCCCCGGCGAGCCGCCGAGCGAACGGATCGCGAAATACGGCGTCCGCTCGCTCTGTCTCCCGCGCGCGATACACCGCCACCCATCGCGCCGTGTCAGAGATGTTCCGAATTCCGGATTCGGGCTCGCTCATTTTACGCCATCAATATAAACCAGCGGGGCCGTTACACCCTAACGATTACTTTGACGAAATGGTAAGTCTGAGCCCCTGCCAATTCCGCGGACATGGCTCGTTGCGCTCACGCGCATGCCCATGTTGTGCTAGAATTTGTGCTGGACTGCAAACTGGTTAACGCTAACCCAATTTTACATCGCATGACCCAACTGCCCGAACTTCGGCTGGCCAAACGCATGGCGCGTCTCGGCACCGAAACGGCGTTTGAAGTGCTGGTGAAAGCGAAAGCTCTCGAGGCAAAAGGTCGCGACATTATTCATCTTGAAATTGGGGAGCCCGATTTCGACACGCCGCGCAATATTATCGATGCCGGCTTGTGATGCTTTGCACAAGGGCTTCACACATTACGGGCCTTCGGCTGGGTTGCCGGAATTACGCGAGGTCATCGCGCGACACGTAAGCGAGACGCGTCGCGTAAGCGTAATGCCCGACGAAGTAGTGGTCGTTCCAGGCGGCAAACCCATCATCTTTTTCTCGATTCTCGCGCTCGCGGAAGACGGCGATGAAGTCATTTATCCGAATCCCGGGTTCCCGATTTACGAGTCAATGATCAATTATGTCGGCGCGAAGCCAGTGCCAATCCGCTTGCAAGAGGAATTGGATTTCCGGCTCGACGTCGATGAACTCGCCGGGCTGATTAACGAGCGCACGAAGCTGGTCATTCTGAATTCGCCCCAGAACCCGACTGGCGGGATGCTGGAAAAGAAGGATATCGAGGCGGTTGCCCGCGCGATCGGTGACCGCGATATCATGGTTTTGAGTGACGAGATTTACAGCCGCCTCATTTTCGAAGGCGAACATCATTCCATCATGTCACTCGATGGAATGAAGGAGCGCACAATTTTGCTCGACGGTTTTTCCAAGACTTACGCCATGACCGGCTGGCGAATGGGTTACGGCGTGATGCGGGTAGATCTGGCGACGCACATCTCGCGATTGATGACGAACTCCAGTTCGTGCACAGCGAGCTTTTCTCAAGTCGCCGGCATCGAAGCGCTGCGCGGCCCGCAGGAATCAGTCGATCACATGCGTGCCGAGTTTAAGAAACGCCGCGATATAATGGTTGCCGGGCTAAACAAAATTAAAGGGTTCTCCTGCCGCTTGCCTCACGGCGCGTTCTATGTTTTTCCGAACACCACGGCAACCGGCTGGCCTTCGAAGAAACTTGCTGATGCTCTTCTTGACGACGCCGGTGTTGCCGCGTTATCCGGGACCGCATTCGGCGAATTTGGCGAAGGGTATTTGCGCTTTAGCGTTGCCAATTCAATCGAGAACATTGGGAAAGCTCTCGATCGTATCGACGCGTGGGTTAACAAAAACCTGTAAGGAATCAGGAAAACAGGAATTGATTCTTAGTTGGAAGTATTTTTCTGCCTTCCTATTTAATCCTGCGTCCTTGCGGACATTCGTGAATTAAGTGCTCCGCGCATCGCGGTTTCGGTCTTGTGCTTGTGCAGCGCGATGTCGATAGCCGCTTTCAACTCGGGGGTCGTGTACGGTTTTAGAACATATCCGAACGCGCCCGACTCTACAGCTCGAGATACTGTTTTGGCCTCCGCGTGTGCGGTTAAAAAGACAACCGGAATATTCAGGTTCCCGCGGATCGCTGCAGCGGCTGCAACACCGCTGATCCCGCCTTCCAGTTGAATGTCCATGAGGACAAGATCGGCGCGATTCTCCTCGGCAGCGCGTAGCGCGTCGGCGGCAGTGCTGGCATCGCCGGCAACTTCGTAGCCGAGTTCAGCGACGTCGCGTTTAAGCGCTAATACGGTTAGCGCTTCGTCTTCGACAATCAGAATACGATTCTTTGGCATAATATGGTCAGTTAGATTTGGAAAACATTCGCCTCCTGGCGTGACAATTTGTTGGGGAAGAAAATCGTTGCAGAAGTGCCACCCGCAGGAACGCGGTTGATGACGAACTCCCCGCCGAGTTGACGCGCCATTGCCTGAACGAGTTCAATGCCGGCGCCGCGATGTTTGTCCATACCGTCCTGCGCGGGTACAAATCCGATGCCGTCATCACGAATCGTTAATGTCACTCGATCGGGAGTCGAGCGCAGTTCAGCGTTGATATTGCCTTTAGTGCGACCGAGAAATGCGTGCTTCAGGCTGTTCAGGAGTAGCTCGTTGGAAATCAGGCTCAACAAGATGCCCTGGTCGAGATTGAGCGGAACGTGATCGGCAGAGACGTTCAAGGTCAGCTTGCAGCTCTGAGGTGTATGCGAGAGCGCCAGCACCTCAGCTAACTCGCGTAAATGCGGAGAAAAATCCAAATGTGATCGCCCCGTCTCGTCGTAAAGCTCTTCGTGAAGACGAGCCATGGCGTTGATACGATTCCGGCATTCCGTGAAAACGCCGCAAACAACGGGATCGGTAAACTTGATGGATTGGAGCCGGAGCAAGCTGGAGATGATTTGCAGGTTGTTCTTTACTCTGTGGTGAACTTCGGTGAGCGAAACAGTCCGTAGCGCAAGTAGTGCCTCTAAACGGCCGTGCGCCCGGCGGTACGAAGCCACCAGCTCTGCGAGCGCAGCCGACGCCAGTATCAGTATGCCGGCGTTAATGTAGGAAACCGCAAGCGAACGGCCGCTGCGAGGTACCATCAAGTCGGCCACGAGTACTGTTACTCCGCAAAGTACTGCGATAAACCAACCGGCTTTGCGTCCTGCACGCCATGTCGCCAGCACGACCGGCCCGAAATAAAAAACCGTCATGGCGAAGTCAGTGGTCTTGTAATCCATCCAGCCAATCAGCATCATCAGAAAGGCCGACTCGAATACTGCTGCCGTCGGTGAGCGCAGGAAATCGAAAGCGACGCGACGCGATTTATGTGCGGGAGCAAAGTGTTGTCGCCCGCGGTAGTTCGGCGAATTTGCCTGTGGTTGTAGCTGGAGTGGCGACATGCGCGTCTCCCGGTTTCCTTGCACCAGCACAAAGTTCAGACCGTTGAATAGTCCGAACCGTTTAAAAAAATCCCGCCCGCTTTTCGGCTTTGATCCACGGAAGCTGATTCCCTTTCGGCCCGCCCATTCAATTGCTCATCGGCGTAACGTGGATAATAGGTGCAGCACGTCATGTCTTCAGTGTTTCACGCTGTGATTTTCGATCTCGACGGTGTGCTCGCCGATTCGGAGCCGTGGTGGAACCAGATCGACGCTAAATTACTGGCAGAGCAGGGCGTCACCTATCACGGCGAATACCACAAAAATGTGCTTGGCGTCAGCTACCGGCTCGCGATCGAGTTTTATAAGAAGGCTTTTAATCTCTCCGCGCCTGTTGAGGAATTGATGCGGCGTCGCGGCGAGATCGCCACCTCGTTTTTTACAAATCAGGTAGGACTTTTCCCATGTGCAAAAACGACACTGAAAGAGCTACGGCAACTCAAACTGCGTCTCGCACTCGCGACCAGTTCAGTCAGCTCATCAGCGCGACCGTTCCTCACGCGGACAGGAATCGGAGATTCGTTTGAAGTGATTGTTACAGGTGATGAAGTGCAACGCGGTAAGCCAAATCCAGATATTTATCTGTCCACATCGGATAAACTTGGTGTGCCATCTTCCTTCTGCCTGGTTATCGAGGATTCGCTATCCGGGGTGGCCGCGGCAAAGGCTGCACACATGCGCGTCGCGGCGATTCCCGATACGCGTTTTGTGGACGCTCGCGAGTACGAAAAGGAAGCTGATTACGTGCTCGGAAGTCTTTCAGAAATTCCGGCTCTCATTCATCGGGTCCGGGACTGATGGCGCTGAGAGTATCTGGCAGGCGACACGCCTGCCCTACAACACTCGTTCGTGGCCAACAGATTTGCTGCACTGCGAGCATTTGGCAGGCGACGCGTCTGCCCTACAGTAGGGAAATTTCTGTTTGGATTTTTCAGCTATGACGGAGCAAAAGCATTTTCGAGTGTTTGCCACCTCGCACATTGGCGATGCAGCGGAAAACCTTCTGCGCAACCGAGGGTACGATCTGGAAGTGTTTCAGGGACCCGAGGCGCCACCCAAGAAATTAATCATCGAGAAAGTGAAAAGCGGCATTGACGGATTGATCACCACGTTGCGCGATCCGATCGATGCGGTGGTGTTTGAGGCAGGGAAGGGGACGCTGAAGGTAGTTGCGCAGATTGCCGTCGGATTCGACAACATCAATCGCGCCGACGCGAACAAATACAAAATCCCGTTCACGAACACGGCGGACGTATTAACGGAAGCAACGGCCGAGTTCGCGTTTTTCATGATGGGAATGCTTGCCCGGAAGATGTGGCAGAGTGAGCGACTGGTGCGCGAGCAAAAATGGCCCTCGTGGCATCCATTCCTGCCGTTTCTAGGCGATGAGGTCACCGGGAAAACGATCGCCGTCATTGGCACCGGGCGAATTGGTCTCGCGATGATTAAGAAATGTTCCGGGTTCGATATGAACATTCTTTGTTACGACCCCGCGTATCAGAATCTTGCTTTTACCAAAGCGATTCAGGAACTGATGGACCTGCGCCATGCCCGCGGCATTCAGAAAGAGAAGACACGGATCAAGTACGTCGAGTTTGAGGATGCGTTGCACGGCGCCGATTACGTCACACTACACGTTCCATTACTAAGAGAAGGCGAGGCGGACAAGCCTACCTATCACTTAATCAACTCGGACACGCTAAAGCTGATGAAACCTACTGCTTATCTGGTAAACAACTCGCGAGGTCCGGTTGTAGACGAAAAAGCGCTGGCGGAAGCGTTGAAAGAAGAAATCATCGCGGGCGCAGCGCTCGACGTATTTGAGAAAGAGCCGCTGCCACCCGATTCGCCGCTACTTGATCCCGAAATCGCTGATCGCTGTCGGGTGTTCCATCATTTTGCCAGCGGAGCGCGGATCACACGTCTGGATGTCGATCCCGACAAAGGGATGGCCGGACGCTGCGTGCAGGGACTGATCGATGTTCTTGAAGGAAACTATGGCGGCGACGTAACCAAGATGCCATACGTGGTGAACAAGGAAGCCTTTCAAAAAAGTGACGAGTGACGAGTGACGAGTGACGGGTGACTAGAGGACACGTTCTCGCACGCCTAACTAAATGTTGTTGTAGCGGCGCTTGTGCCAAGCGCCGAAGGAGAAGGCGTTTGACACAAACGCCTCTACAACGAAATGCAACGGGCATGCGTCCCGGGTTGCGCGCAGCCGATCGGCCCATGCGGCGTCGATCTTGAGAATCGGTAATCGGACGAAACTTGCGCTACCTCCCGGCGGTGTCTGCAAATTGTAACAAAAAAATTGTTTGCACGTTGCAAAGACTCCTCTAAATAGTTAACCAGATGGTTAAATATTCTTCGAGGACATTGAATCGGACTTTCGCTGCGCTTGCCGATCCAACTCGTCGCCGCATTCTGGCGCATCTTGCCCGTGGCGACACTAGAGTGACCGATCTGGCACGCCCGCACGCCATGTCGTTGCCGGCAGTCTCGAAACATCTTCGCGTTCTTGAGAAGGCCGGACTGCTTCGGCGACGCCGTTACGGCCGGGTTCATGAAATGCAGCTCGATGCCGAACCGCTAAAAAAAGCCGCGCAATGGGTCGAGGAATATCGAAAGTTCTGGGAAGGGTCGCTTGATCGACTGGCGGCTTACCTGGAGAAAACAGCCAAGGCCACCGGGAAAAAAGGAAAGGCCTGACCCATGTGTCCGCTATGCGTCGCAAACGTAGCCATTCTAACGACGGCATCCAGTGGAGGACTAGCCACGATCGCGCTAAAAATATTTCATAACAAAAAAACAATTGAAAACAGAGGGACAGGAATATGAAAAGAATGGAACCGAACCTGGATCGAGAAGTCGTGTCAGCTCAGGAGTGGGAGGCCGCTCGCCAAAAGCTCCTCGTGAAAGAGAAGGAGTTTACGCGCACGCGGGACGCGCTGGCAGCCGAGCGTCGGCAGATGCCATGGATGGTGATTGAGAAGAAATACGAGTTCGACGGACCGACAGGTAAAACGAGTCTGCTCGACCTGTTCGATGGTCGCCGTCAATTAATTGTCTACCGCGCGTTCTTCGAGCCGGGTGTAGTCGGTTGGCCCGAACACGCATGCGTCGGTTGCTCCATGGTGGCCGACCAGGTCGCTCACCCCGCTCATCTGAATGCTCGCGATACCACACTCGTGTTCGCATCTCGCGCGCCGCAGGCGGATATCGACCGCCTGAAAGCACGAATGGGATGGGAGTTCATTCCCTGGTACATGATCACGGACAGTTTTGATAAGGACTTTGGTGTAGACGAGTGGCACGGCACGAATGCGTTCATTCGCGAAGGCGACCGCGTTTTCCGCACTTACTTCATCAACAACCGCGGCGACGAGCAGATGGGGAATACCTGGAACTATCTCGACATCACAGCGCTTGGGCGTCAGGAGGAGTGGGAGGACTCACCCGAAGGCTATCCTAAAACGCCGCCTTACGAGTGGTGGAGGTGGCACGACGAATACAACAACGACAAAGCCACCGCCAAGGTCCTCGAACAGATCCGGCGGGGTCGCGCAGCAGCAGACGCCGACACCGCGTAATCGCTTCCCAGCGTTCATCTGAATCGTTTGCAAAAAAACCACAAGAAAACCAAACGTAACAAAATGAAAACAGCAGAACCAGAGATGGAAGGAGAGATAGTTTCCGAAGCAGAATGGCTCGTTGCGAGGAAGGACTTATTGAATCGAGAAAAGGAATTCACGCGCCAGCGGGACGCGCTCAGCGCGGCACGCCGGCACTTGCCGATGGTAAAGGTCGAAAAGGACTACGTTTTCGAAGGGTCGAAAGGGAAAGAAACTCTCGCCGATCTGTTCGACAGCCGTAGCCAGCTGATTGTTTACCACTTCATGCTCGCACCCGGCTGGGAAGAAGGTTGCAAGAGTTGCTCTTATCTGGCAGATCACTTCGACGGCGCTAACTGGCACCTGCCGCATCGCGACGTCACGTTCATAGTCGTGTCTCGCGCTCCGTTTCCCGAGATCCAGGCTTATCAGAAACGCATGGGCTGGCGCTTCAAGTGGGTCTCGTCATACAGCGGCGATTTCAATTTCGACTATCACGTGTCTGCCACCGAGCAGGAGAAAGCAAACGGGAGGATGTTTTACAACTATCAAATGCAGGATTGGATGAATGAGGAAATGCCCGGCTTGAGCGTGTTTTTGAAAGACGAAACCGGCGATGTGTTCCACACTTATTCCACTTACGGGCGCGGTCTGGACATTCTGGTCGGCGCTTACAATTTCCTCGATTTGGTGCCGAACGGTCGCGACGAAGACCATCTCGATTTTACGATGGAGTGGGTGCGCAGGCACGATGAATACTGATCAGGAGGACCCGATGCCGCGCATTACTCACTTTGAAATTTATACAGAGAATCCCGAATCCGTGCAGCCGTTCTATCACAATGTGTTTGGCTGGACGTTCAAGAAATTTGAAGGTGGACCAATCGAATACTGGCTGGTTACGACCGGCGATGACAACGAGCCGGGTATCAATGGTGGGATGACGCGTCCGCGCGAAGGCCAAAGTTCCGGCACGCTCAATACGGTGGCTGTTAAGTCACTTGATCAGACGATGAAGAAGATTGAGCAGTGCAGAGGGAAAATCTGTGTGCCAAAAATGGCGATCCCGAAGATCGGTTGGCTCGCCTATGCCGAAGATCCGGCTGGCAACGTCTTCGGAATCATCGAACCGGACTCGAATGCGAAATGACAACAAGAACTAAAATTTATGACAACAAAGAGTGAATTGGCGGAACCGATAGTGATGGAACGGACGTTGGACGCGCCGGTTGCCCGCGTTTGGCAGGCGCTGACCGATGTCGATCAAATGCGGCAGTGGTATTTCGATCTCAAGGAATTTAAGCCGCGAACCGGATTTGGGTTTGAATTCGTGATCGAGCACGAAGGAAATAATTATCATCACCTGTGCAGAGTTACCGAAGTGATTCCGCAAAAGAAAATCGCCTACACATGGCGATACAAAGATCAGCCAGGCGATTCTCTGGTGACATTTGAATTGTCACCCGATGGCGAGAAAACTCGCCTGAAACTGACCCACAGCGGAATCGAAACCTTTCCAAAAACTCCTGCCTATGCGCGAAAGAATTTCGAGACCGGTTGGACGGCGATCATCGACTCGGAGCTCAAACCATTCGTGGAAGGAAAATGACGGTTACAAATTGAGAGGAAAAAACCATGGCGAACACTATTAAGCTTCATCGGGTAATTCGCGCGCCAGCGGAGAAAGTTTACAAGGCGTTTCTTGACGCGGATGCGCTGGCGAAATGGCTTCCGCCAAATGGCTTCACCTGCAAGGTGCATCACGCGGACGCAAAAGTTGGCGGAAGTTACAAAATGTCGTTCACGAACTTTACGACCGGAAAGAGTCATTCCTTCGGAGGAACCTATCTCGAACTCAAACCGTATGAGCGCATCCGTTATACCGACAAGTTCGATGATCCGAACATGCCCGGCGAGATACAAACCACCATCACGCTAAAAGAAGTTTCGTGTGGAACTGAGGTGAGCATTCTACAGGAAGGCGTGCCCGCCGCGATCCCCGCCGAGGCATGTTATCTCGGTTGGCAGGAATCGCTCATTTTGCTCGCGAAACTCGTCGAAGCTGAGATTCCAGATTGAATGGCAACGTCGCAAGTGAAGATTCCGTTTTCCGGTGGATGCGCGTGCGGCGCGATCCGCTACGAGTGCAGTGCCCAGCCAGTCATGATGTTGAAATGCCACTGTCGTAATTGCCAACAAATGACGGGCAGCGGATTTTCTCCCGCTGTGTTGGTCCCGGCAGAGGCGTTGCGAGTCACGCGGGGAGAGTTGTGTTACCATTTTACAGAGAGTTTGGCAGGCGGACCGCACCGACGCGGTTTCTGTCCGCAATGCGGATCGTTGGTAACTGGAGGCGAAAATAGTGAGCGGCCGACAGGCGTTGTCGGTGTTACTGCCGGCACGCTCGATGATCCAACTTTGTTTCAACCGCAGATGGACATTTTCGTCTCGGACGCGCAGCCATGGGACTTCATGGATCCGGAGCTGCCGAAATTCTCGGAGTATCCGCCGTTTGCGGAATCAAAATGAAAACAGAAGAGAATACTAAATTAGTAATCAAGCGCGTGATCCAGGCCCCGCGAGCCCGCGTTTACCAAGCGTGGACCGATCCGGCGCAATTAAGAGAATGGTTCGCACCAGAGGGCGTGCGTACGCGGAGCATTGCGGCGGACGTGAGGGTTGGTGGAAAATATCGCTGGGACCTGATCACTGAGCAGGGCGAAAACTGGGCTGCGTTCGGCGAATATCGCGAGCTGGTTCCGGAAAAGAAAATTGTATTCACATGGCAATGGGATGACGATCAAGCGTGGGAGAACCATACCAGTATCGTCACAGTCGAACTTTTCGATAGTCGCGGCGGAACCGAACTGCGGTTGACGCACGAGCAATTGCCGAGCGAAGAATCGCGCGATCGCCACAGCGAGGGCTGGAACAGTCTTCTTAATCGACTCGAACAGTTTTTAGTGTAGGGCGTTTCCTATGGAACGCTTGGGCGTCTGACACAGACGCCCAACGGTTCGTTAGTGCATGTTATCAACCCAAACAAAGGAGGATAAAATGAGTACGGAAGAAGTAGCAAAAAAAGTCGTGGAATTAGTTCGAAAACAAGCGTGGTACGAAGCGCTGGATTTATATGATGATGACGTTGTCAGCGTGGAAGCATACAGCATGGGAGGCGGATCGCCGGAGACGCGCGGCAAGGAAGGTGTCCGCGGCAAAGTCGATTGGTGGGTTAACGCGATGGAAGTCCACAGTTTCGACGCCCATGGACCGTTCGTTGGGCACGATCGATTCGTAGTTCAATACGACGCTGACGTTTCGGATAAAAAAACGAAAGAGCGCAGAAAATTGTCTGAAGTTGGCGTTTACACTGTGAAGGACGGAAAGATCGTCCGGGAAGAGTTCTTGCCACGCGTCGATTAAGTTTTGCGGGAGGCAGACACCAGAGTACTCATGGCGTTTAGTAGGAAGTGCGCTTTGAGGGCCCTCGCATCGCGCCAGGTCCACGGAAAGTGGGCTGTGTGAAATGCGCGAAGTGGCTCTTGTTGGATGCTCGGCGGGTCCAGAAAGTGACCCGGCAGAAATGCATTAACAACAGGAGGCAAACATGAAAAAGATAATTGTCACGCTCGGCTATTTGGTGATTGCGCCGCTGGCATTCGCACAGCCGGGTTCGACGGATAAAAAACAAGGAACCACTACAACGGAACCGGTCAGAGTAACCGGAGGGATCATCACAACACCGACGGAAGGCGCGGCTGCCAGTTATCAGCCGGTCAACACGCTCGTTGTTCTCGAGGATCATCCGACTAGAGCATCTGC
Source organism: uncultured Verrucomicrobiae bacterium (assembly GCA_963753675.1). Lineage (GTDB taxonomy): Bacteria > Verrucomicrobiota > Verrucomicrobiia > Chthoniobacterales > UBA10450 > Udaeobacter. The sequence continues at coordinate 71,099 of CAVWCZ010000007.1, forward strand.
CAAAAAAAGTTTCCGGCTGCCACATTTTGTACTTGTACTATTTGGCAAGTTGTGGTGTGAAGCTGGTTGTTGCGCAGCGATTGCCTGGAGCCTAACGGAGAGAACGCGAGTGATGGGGAGTTGCTCGTGGCGATGGAAGCTGCACCCAACAAGCGCAGCTACCGGCGCCTGGCAGCGATGCGGGCGCTGCTGCGGGGGTGGCCGCGGGCGGAGGTGGCGCAGGTTTTTGGTCGGAGCGAGCGGATGGTGAGGCTGTGGATTTTAGCCTTCAATTCAGGCGGGATCGATGCCTTGGCGAGCAAGCCGCGTCCGGGCCGGCCGCGCAAAGTGAAGTTGGAGCGGGTGCGCGATCTGCTGGTGCCGGTGCTGGAAGAACCTGAGAAAGCGGGCCAGCGTCACTGGACCGGAGTGAAGCTTCACGGCTGGTTAAAAGAGCAACTCTGCCTGGAACTGGGCTATCGCACCCTCATTCGTTATCTGCACCAGCTCGATTACAACCTGCGCGTCCCGCAGCGCTGGCCCGAGCGGCAGGATGAAGCCGAGCGCAAAGCTTTCCTCGAGCGCCTCGCCCAGCTGCGCCAGGACCCCACGATCGAACTGTGGTATGGCGACGAGTGCGGCGTGGAAGGCGATCCGCGGCCCCGCCGTCGCTGGACCGAGCGCGGCAGCCGCCCGCGCGTGCCCTACTTAGGGGATCACATCCGGGCCAATGTGGTCGGCGCAGTCTGCCCTGCCACCGGCCAGAGCTTCGCCATGGTCTTCGACGCCATGAATACCGACTGCTTCCAGTGTTTTTTGGATCAATTGGCCCAGACCATTCCTCCCGAGCCGGGCAAACGCCGAGTCCTTTTCATCGATAACGCCAGCTGGCATAAAGCGGAGCGCTTGAACTGGCACCATTTCGAGCGGGAGTATCTGCCCACCTATAGCCCTGACTTCAATCCCATCGAACGACTCTGGCTGCGCTTGAAAGCCGACTACTTCACCGACTTCATCGCCCGCACTCCCGAGCAATTGACCGAGCGCCTGCTGGCCGCACTCAAAGCCTTCATCGACGATCCCTTCACTGTCGCTTCCCAGTGCGCTACCCGGAAATAATTTTTGGCAGTCGCTCTAATCGGGGACGTTATGTTCTCAATGGGCATGGCCACATTGTGAACAAAGCAGGGGAAATCATCCAAACCGCGATCAAACCCGGCACTCGGGTGCGTGTTTACTACGCAAACATGGGCGATCTGCGACTGATCGATCACGTGGTCGTGGTAGACTGAGTCTGCGCGGCTAAGGAATTAAGAATAACAAGCCGCAGGGTTTAGCAACCCTGCGGCTTGTTGAGTTATGCGAAGCACGAAAACGTCGGCGATTTCAAACCTTGGTGAATGTGCGCCAGTCAGGTGTAACCGGCCCAGCCGAAGCGAACCATTCCTGCCGCTAGGGCCGGCCGCGATTTTGATCTCGTCCGCGATGCTTGAGTGCCGATGCGAGTTTGACAAGGCTTTCCCGAATCTGTGTCGGCGTCCAGGCTGCGAAACCGAACACGAACGCTGGTTTTAGCTTTGCCTCGATACAGAAAAACGACAGTGCTGAGGGCCTCACGCCAATTTCACGCGTGATACGCTTGATCGTGAGAAAATCCTCCTCGCGCTTCAGCCACGCGACGATGTTCAATCCGGCTTCCGGAACCTGCAAAGTAAAATAGTCGCCAAGCAGGTCATTGAATTGCCTGATGAAAAAATCGCGTCTCTCAGCGTAGATTTTTCGCATTCGTTTGATATGACTGAGGAAAAAGCCTTCGGTGATGAAACGCGCCAGCGTTGCCTGATCGATTGGCGAGGAGTGTTGATCCATTGCGCTGCGGATCTTGACTAACGAATCGACCAATCTCTCTGGCGCAACGACATAGCCCAGACGCAGAGACGGACAAAGGATCTTGCTGACCGTGCCTGCGTAAATCACCCGACTGGCGTTGTCGATCCCTTGCAAAGAAGGGAGCGGCGGCCCGGCAAACCTGAACTCCGCATCATAATCGTCTTCGAAGACGAATGCGTTGTGAGTGCGCGCAAAATCGAGCAGCGCGGTCCTGCGCTGGAAACTCATGGTAACACCGAGAGGAAATTGATGAGACGGCGTTACGTAAATAATCTTCGGCAGCGGTTCTCCTGGCGATCGAGCAATCACGATTCCCTGATTGTCGATACGCTTCGGAGCTATTTTAACGCCAGCCAAAGTAAGGACCCGTCGGGTTTGCTGATAACAGGGATCTTCGATCCACGCCACGTCTCCAGGATCCAGTATGGCCATTGCGCTGATCAGCATTGCCTGCTGCATGCCAGCGACGATGACGATTTGATCCGCATGGCATCGAGCTGCTCTGAAATCGCACAGGTATGCCGCAATTGCCTTGCGCAAGTCGGCGTCGCCGCGATTCGACGCATACCGCAACAGATTGACGCCTTTTTTCGCCAGTACCTGTGCTCTTAACCGTTCCCATGCTGCTATCGGAAATTCGTCCACTGCAGGAATGCTTGCGACGAGCGAGACGCCGGCTCCGGTCCCTGTTGCCCCGAAGTCAAATTCATTTCCGATCCGTGTGTCGGGAATTGCTCGGACACGATCCGAAATGCGAACACGGCGCTGGATCGGCTGGTCCGTTATCGGTTGGTTTGCGGTCAAAAATGTCTCGGGCAGAAGGTTCGTAACGAAAGTTCCCGACCCTGCCTTTGACCGGAGGTAACCTTCGGCATGAAGTTTCGATAACGCGAGTCTGACGGTCGATCGAGAGATTTTCCGGTCTGTAGCCAGAGCCCGCGAAGAGGGAAGTCGGGATGAGCCTTCGCTGAACCTGCCCGATTTCAACTCATCACGAATTTGGCGGTAAAGCTGTTCGTGGAGCGGCTCCGTTGATGTCCGGTCAAGCTGAATCATCTCGAATGCCATGATCGAACGGCGGCGTCGCTGCTGTGGGCGCGATTTTTTATTGGCCATGCTGATTGCTCGACTTTTCCCCAATTATACTCTTTCCCTATGGGACTAAACTGCCGAACCGAATGGTGATGGCAATAGTTTGAGAGTTTCGCGATGAAATTATTGGCAAAGCACGTACGTCTATTGCCGTGGTGAAATGTTCGTGTACACACCTGGTCGGCAAATCGCTGCTCGTTTGTGTAGTAGCGACGGCGAATTTTTGTTTCGCCGGGGCAAAGGATAATCCGAGAAACGCAAAGCGCGCGCGACTGGAACGTTTTCAGTCGTTGCGAAAAGAGCGGCCGAACGATGGTGTGCTCATCTTTTACGAGGCGATCATACGAATCGGGTTGGGGGAGCGTGATGCTGCATTCGCGCTGTTGCGTAGCCTGGACGGGCGCAAGCTTGGACTTGTTCCAGTGCGCGACACTGGGTTCGAAGCAGTGTGGGACGATCCCGAGTTCCAGAAGATTTGGCAGAAGCTTGCGCACGATGAGCTGCGAACGTCTGATGCGCCTGTCGCGTTTCGCCTCGCCGATCCGAAGCTAATCCCGGAGGGAATTGCGTACGATTCAAAACAAGACCGCTTCTTTATCGGCAGCGTCGCCCAAAAGAAAATCGTAAGCGTGAATCGAAAAGGCGAGGGGAAGGATTTCTCCAAACCGGAGGACAATCTGGACTGCATTCTAGGGCTGTTTGTCGACCCTGCGCACGAGGAGTTGTACGCGGTGAGCACGAACGGTTTTCTCGATGCGCAAAAGCAGCGGCGAAACACTGTCGTTCGCTACGATTTGGGAAACGGGCAGCTTGTAAATCGGTATGACGCACCGGACGCCAGGCAGCTCAACGATCTCACCATCGCGGCCGACGGAACAATTTACGCCACGGACTCGGCAAGCGGAACGCTCTTTCGGAAAACGTCCGGTCAGAAAACGCTCACGCCGTTTGGAGTCAAAGGCGCCCTTCGAGGTGCAAACGGCATCACTCTGGCTGCGGACGGCAAGCTTTACGTTGCAACCTCTACCGGCGTCGCCACAATCGACCTCTTGACCGGAACGCCTACACGTCTGCCACAACCAGACACAGTTGTCACCGGCGGCTGCGATGGGCTTTACTGGGACAGAGGCGACCTGATTGGAATCCAGAATGTGACAAATCCAGGGCGCGTCATTCGCATTGCGCTTGCCGACCAGGGGACACGGATCTCAGGAGTGACCGTATTGCAATCGCATCATCATCCTCAATTTGCCGAGCCTACAACCGGCGCGGTTGCAGCCGACGCCTTATACGTTATCGCAAACTCGTACGTTGGTCACTTTCAGCCGGATGGGAGCATCGAAAAGCCAGAACAACTGAAGCCGACTGCGATTGTGGCTATCCCAATGGCCCCATAAGGAGCTCCGATGGCAGCGGAACCCCTGATCACAACATATCTCGAAATGCTGTCGCGGGATCAATTGCGTCCAAAGCGCGTGGATGCACGATTTCAAATTCGTGAAAACACCAATCGCGATTGGCAGTTCAATCGTGATCTTTATTTTCGTGTCGGGGCGCAGTGGCGCTGGATCGATAAGCAATCGTGGACGGATGCGCAGTGGAAACAGTACGGGACTGCGCCGGAACTCCGAACGTTCGCTGCGTTCTATGATGACAGGCTAGCAGGATATTACGAATTGCGGCGTGACGACGAAAACGGGATTGAGATTGCGTACTTCGGTTTGTTGCCAGAATTCATCGGTCGTGGGTTAGGTGGTGCGTTGCTCAGCAGTGCGATCGAAAAAGCCTGGTCCGGAGCCGGTGGGAGCTCACCGGTGCGCGTGTGGGTGCACACCTGCAACCGCGATCATCCTCAGGCGCTCGCAAATTATCAGGCGCGCGGGATGACAGTCTACAAGGTAGAACAGACCCGATAGGGGAGGGGCTGATTATGGGAAGGGAACGTAGTCTTCCCGTTAGTGTAGTCAGACAAAGGGCCGGAGTTGAGACCTTTATATAGAAATTTCAGAAATCTTAAAATTTTTTGAAATGTCCGGCTTCAAAATCTTGGAAAAGGAATGAAGCCAATCAACTCCCCATCACTCGCGTTCTCTCCGTTAGGCTCCAGGCAATCGCTGCGCAACAACCAGCTTCACACCACAACTTGCCAAATAGTACAAGTACAAAAATGTGGCAGTCGGAAACTTTTTTTGGCAGATGCTCTAGCCGTGTACATCTGGCGGCTGCGGCGCATCGAGGCCTCTTGCTGCGCGTGCGTTAGCGGTGGCAGAAGTTTGTGGTGTGGTGCACCGCGACATCAAGCCATCGAATCTCATGCTCGAATCCGATGCGAGCGACGCACTCAGGCTAAAGGTGATTGATTTTGGAGTGGCGAAGGTCATGGGACCGCAGGCGGAGCCTGGCGCCGAGCAAACGCAGGCGGGTTTCCTGGGCACGCCGGCTTTTGCCAGTCCAGAGCAATTCGGTGGCTCTGGACAATGGCGGATTGATACGCGTTCCGACATCTACTCGCTCGGTGTCTCTCTTTGGTATCTGCTTACCGGTCGAACGCCGTTTGTCGGGCGGACGATGCAAGAAATCCAGACGAGACAAACCAGCGAGCTACCTCTGGAACAGCTCAGGGGCCTGCGTCTCCCTGCGCAGGTCATTACGCTGCTGAAATCGATGCTAGCCCCGGACCCGAAGGACAGGCCGCAAACGGCGCGCGAGTTACTTTCTGCGGTCCACAACTGCTATGCACGATTTAACCCGGAAGCGCGCTCGCGACGCAGGAGAAGCGTGTTCGCAGGTGCGGCATTGACGTTCGCAATCGCAGCGGCCGCCCTTGGGGCCTGGTTGTACCAACGGACACGGACGTTCACCCCCGAGGAACGATCGATCGCGGTTCTGCCATTCGAAAACCTAAGCAGCGACAAGGAGAACGCTTATTTTGCCGAGGGAATACAGGACGAAATCCTGACGCGGTTATCCAAGATTGCCGACCTGAAGGTGATCTCGCGCACTTCGACCGAGCATTATAAGAGCGCTCCGGAGAACCTGCCCGAGATCGCAAAGCAACTCGGCGTTGCTCACATTCTGGAAGGAAGCGTGCAGAAGAGTGGCGACGCCGTGCGCGTGAATGTACAGTTGATCAAGGCGACCAGTGATTCGCATGTTTGGTCAGATACGTTTGATCGCAAGCTGAACGACATTTTTTTGGTCGAAAGTGAAGTAGCCAAAACCATCGCCGAACGATTGCGGGCCAATAGGTCAGCCTTCTCTCTCAACACGCGCGTTCCTACATCTGCCTTCGCCGTTTCTCCGAAGCGCAGCGCAAGCTTGAGCAGATCCTTAATATCGCACCCGACGATATAGATACACTTGTGTTAAAGGCACGAATTGCCCAGGCGGAAGGCGACCTTCCCCGTGCTTCTGCGCTACTGACACCTCTCCGGCTGGGAGCCGGCTATGCGAACGCCTTGGAAACACAAGTTTATCAGGCAATCCTCGAAGCTCGACCTGGACAGGTCATTCCTCGTTTAAATGAAATATTGGCCAAGCCCGATCAGGCGTTTGGCTATTACAATGGTGAGCTGCGTTTTTGGTTGGGCTGGGCACAGGAAGTTGCCGGCGATCAAGCCGCAGCGCGCGAAAGTTGGAGTCAGGCTCGAAGGGAGCTCGAACCGTTCCTCAAAGAGCAACCCGATAATTTTGTTCTGATGGGCGATCTCGCGCTTACGAACGTGGCTCTGGGCGATAACGCCGCTGCTTCTCTCATCATTTATCCAACCAATGGCGCTCTGCGGCGATTCGGACCAGTTCGGCGCGGGTATGTACACCGAGTTTTTTCATGGCGGTCTTTCTGTGCTTTTCCACTGCTTTGAGCGTTAGATTCAATGCGGTCGATACTTCGGCGCTGGTTTGTCCTGCTGCGACACGTTTCGCGACAGCCAGCTCATCCGGCCTCAAGTCCCCGGTTACGAGGCGGCGTTTTGGTTTCGCCGCGGATCGAGTTGGAATAGCGGCATCGAAATAAGTGCCGCCCGCAGCCACCTCGCGCACCGCTTCGATCACGTTTTCGGGCCGGCTTGTCTTGAGTAGATAGCCGCTGGCGCCAACAGCAACCATCTCCTCGAGGTAAGTCGACTGCTCATACAGACTCAGGCCAATGATCTTCACCTTAGGCGCAAGTCGCTTGAGCCGGCGTGTGGCCTCTATTCCGTTCATTTTCGGCATCGACCCATCCATTAAGACAACATCCGGTTTCACTTCTCCGATGACTTCGAGTGCCGTCGGCCCGCTATTTGCCTCTGCCGCAACGGTCAGGTCAGGTTGCGAATTGATGATCGATTGCAGCGTCTCGCGCATGAACTCATGGTCGTCCACCAACATCACTCGAATCGTCTTTTTGCTTTTCATTATTTCCGGCCTTTAGGAATAGGAATCCGGACAATCAATGTGGCACCTCGACCCGGAGTGGATTCGACGTTGAGACTGCCGCCGATGAGGCCGAGCCGTTCTTCAATTCCGAGCAATCCCAGCCGTTGCCCCTCCTTGGATTCGGATCGCGCTCTGCCTGCGTCGAAGCCGCAGCCGTCATCTTCAACGATCCCTTGCACGTTTTCGCCAACGCGTTGCAAAACCAGGCTGGCCCGCTTCGCCCCCGAATGCTTGGCGACATTGTTCAGGGCTTCCTGAATAATGCGGTACAAAATTGTTTCAATCTCCAACGAGATGCCGGCAGGATCGTATCCGGCTGCTTCGAAATCCGCCTCGATTCCGCAGCGGTCCGACCAGGTTTCCACCAAATTACGAAGCGCTTTGACAAGACCGAGATCATCGAGCGCGGGGGGGCGTAATTCCAGTGCCACGCGGTGCAAGTCGCGCGCGGTTTGCGCGGCGAGCTCCTGGAGAGGCGGTACCAGGCGGCGAAGAGTCTCTGATTTTGGCTCGGCATCCTGCAACGACTTGAGTCCGAGTTTGAGAGCAGTCAGATTTTGACCCATTTGATCGTGCAACTCGCGGGCGATTCTGCGTCGTTCTTCTTCCTGCGCATTGAGCAATTGCCGGCGCAGCGCTTCCCGTGCTGCTTCCGCCCGTTCGCGCTCCGCCATCTGGCATCGAAGCTGTTCGTTAGACTCAACCAATTTCGCGGTGCGCTCCTGCACGAGCCTCTCGAGCTCGCGGGCTCGATCAGCCAGCCGCTCGTGCGCTTGTCGAAGCTCGATTTGGTTTCGCTGCTGCTCTTCTAGAAGATCGCGCACCTGGTATTGCCGCCGGCGGGACTTCAATGCGACCTGGACTGAGCGCAGCAGCGTAGTTCCGCTGATTGGCCGCTCCAACAGAGTGATGCTGCCCGCCGCCGAAGCGGCCAAATCGAGCAATCGCGCGAGGCGCGGCTCCCCGCCGATGGTAAGAATAATCAGCGGTAACTCAGACCAGGCCGGCTGCGGCTTGAGCTCATCTAACAGATTCGCTTCGCCCGGTAGTTCCAGCGCTTCTTCAGTGAGCAAGAGAGCGCCTGCGCCGGCGCTCATCTGGGCTCGGCATTCGGCCGGACTATCGCAAATCTGCGCTTCAAATCCATGTTCGGCCAGCAACTCGGCCATCGCGTTCGCGTCCTGGCCGATTGGCGCCATTACGAGCACGCGGCCGTCCGAACTATCTTTTTGCATCGGAAGCTGCCATGATTTTCCCACCATCGCCGTGGAAAACGGGGGTGCCTGTCAGGACGCCTTGAAATTCTATCAAGGGCTGCCCGATGCGCACTCCCTTGCCTTGTTCCAGCTTGAATTCGCGAATCGTTTTCTCGTGATGGCCACTTCGTTTTTTGATGACGGCTATGGATTGCTTCACTGCGCCGGCTGCCTCGAAGTAGCGCAAAATTACCACCATGTCCGACAGGTAACTCAGGTCCACCGGCGCTTCGGACGTAGTGACAAGTCCGTGTTGCGCCAATATGAGAATGGTGACCACACCTTGCTGGTTCAGATACGAGCTCAGCTCGTGCAGTTGATTGTTGAGATATTTCTCTCCCGGCATGGCGTTGAGATAACCATTCAAGCTATCGATCACGACCAGCTTGCATCCCGTTTCGACCTTTTGGCGAATACGCGCCACGAATTCCCCAGGCGAAAGTTCCGCCGGATCCACTTGCTGCACGGACATCAGCCCCCTCTGAACATATCGATCCAAATTCACTCGCAGCGCTTTTGCACGCGCCAGCATGATCTCACGCGTTTCATCAAACGCGAAGTAAACCCCGCGTTCCCCGTTCTTCGCCATCTGCGCGGCGTATTGCACCGCAAGCGTGGATTTGCCGGTGCCGGCGGCGCCAAGAATCAGCGTCGTCGTACCGCGATCCAATCCTCCTCCGAGCAAGCCGTCAAGTTCCTTGATTCCACTCGACACCGGTTGTCGCTTGAACTTCGCGTGATGCTCCGCTGCGATCAGGCGCGGGAAGATGCGCAAGCCGCCGGTCTCAATGAAATAATCGTGATAACCTTCGCGAAATTTGACGCCGCGCAGTTTGATTACCCGCAGTCGACGCCGCGATATCCCGTAATCCGGGGAAAGCTGTTCCATTTCAATGACCCCATGGCTCAAGCTGAGTATGTGCGGATCAATGCTGGCCCCGCCCTTGTCCATTTTGTCATCCAACACCAGCACCGTGCTTTTTTGCGAGGCAAAGTGTCGCTTCAGGTTCAGCAACTCGCGTCGATAGCGAAGCGCTGTCTCCGCCATCAATCGAAATTCCGAAAGTGAATCGAACACGATGCGCGCGGGGTGTATCTTGGTCGTTTTATCGATCAACAATTTGCTGACCTTGTTCAATTCGACTTCGGATGGATGAAAGACCGTCGTGTGTGCTTCAGGACGCACCAATTGCTCGATTGCAGACAATTCCAAAACCTCGATGCCCTCCAGCGACCAGCCATGCGACTCGACGACCGTCAATAATTCCTGTCGCGTTTCCGACAGCGTGATGTAGAAAACCGATTCGCCTCGGCGCAATCCCTCCAGAAGAAATTGCAATGCCAGCGTCGTCTTGCCGGAACCGGGATCGCCTTGAATCAGGTAAAAACACTCGCGCGGCAGCCCGCCGGCGAGAATATCGTCCAATCCCTCGACCCCACTCGGGCAACGTTCATGGGTGAAAGCCCTCACGGCTTTTTTTGCAGAACGATCGCGTTTCATAAAAAGTGCGCGCCTTTCAGCTTATCATCTCAACAGGATAAGAGCAGGTGGTGACAGCTCCTGGTGTATCTATTTATTACCTCTCGTTATTACCTCTCGTTCTGCATGATGAATCGTCGGCAAGCTATAGGCTAGCGGTCTTTTATTTCGCCCTCCACGCTTGCGCTGGTTCGATGCCGCCCAATCTTCCAAGCTACGTCGATCCTGTCCGAAGCGCCCTGCCTGCAACTCCGCCGCTCACTCCCGCATTACTCCGGCTGGATCCAATGTTTGATCCCTCGAGGATACAGCAGCCGACAAGAAGAGCGCCGCTCGCGTAATTGATTTTCTGGCGAATCGTCCCGTCACCCATATCCTCGGTGGCCATATCGAACGCGACCTGGCAGGTCACACTTATCCGGAAGGCGCCACCTATCATCCTAACGAGCGCCCTCTTGAATTGTCGCGAGAAGACTTGATGAAACTGCCATCAGCCCTTGCGAGCTTCAACGGTTTCTACGCGTCGCATGAGAATTACTCAATTACCGATCCGATACACAATCTTCTGGTAGTGTTGTGCGCGGCGTTCGTGCTACTGAGCGTTCTCGGGTTCGTCTCGTACCGATTGTTGCGGCGCTGGCGCCGCCGTCGCCGACGGGCCTCGTCATAAAACGCCGTGTTTCCTGCAAAATGAAATCCCCGGCTTCATTCCAAAGATCACCTCCAAGCCGGGATGAACATGGGCATGTGCAATGCCGTGGAGTTGCTGATCTAGCTCTTGGAATCGCGATCGGGTAGTGCAGGGTCAAGCTTGTTGCGGAGTTTCTCCGCTACCCGCACCACTGCTTCCGTCGCTCGATCGCGTGGCCCGCTCGTTTCGATTTGGATTTGATCGATCGCCCGGTCCATCGCGGCTTTGATACTCGCGGCGGTCCCACCTTTCTCGCATTCCCGAATTAGCACGCCCTCCAGTTGCGCGATCACCGCGTCAACGGTGTAGTTGGGGTTAACTTCAGGCCGTTCGTGCGTTTCGATCGCACTATAGACATTGATCACTTCCTCGCTGTGCGCGCCCCACCGGAGCACCTGATAAAAGAGCGAGCCCTGTCGCTTACCCTTGAAGATGAGATCGATCAGCGCCGCGATCAGCGAGACCGGCATAAGGGCAAAATCGCGGACGTTATCGAGCAACATCTTGAGCTGGAAGACGAGTACGTCGCGAAAGAACTTCCAGCGCTCGTTGCTGCCGGATACGACGGTAAGCGGATCGGGAGAGCTCATGCCGCGATTCTAAACAGAGTCGATGAGACAGAAAAGTTTTCGATTGGCGCGCCAGGCAAGCCGGCTTGGCAAGCGATTGCCGATGAGCGCATACCGCATTCCAACAAACGGCGGCTGCTCGAGACTAATGACGCTCACGCTGAAAATCTACGGGAAAGTTTGCGAACTTCCCGCGTGAACGATAGAAGAGATAGGCGCAATGGAACGTTCAACTAAAACGGTGGCCGCAACGCCGGCTTCCGATCAACCCGAAATAAGTTTCCTGATCTACGTGAGCATCGCGACGAAGCCGTTCACGGAGGGCGAACTGATTGATCTCCTCGAGGTGAGCCGGAAGAATAACGCGGCGGCCGGGGTGACGGGAATGCTTCTCTATAAGGATAAAAAGTTCATGCAGTTGCTGGAAGGCGAGGAAAAGGAGGTTGCCCGTATTTTTGGAAAAATCCTGAAGGACCCGCGGCACCACAACGTGATTACGCTCCGGAAAGGACAACGGGACGAACGTGATTTCTCGGAGTGGCTGATGGGATTTGCGAATCTGGATGCAGCGTCGGTTGAGTCCATCCCGGGCTACTCGGAATATTTGAGTACGCCCCTCACGGCTGACGCTTTTCCGGATCCGTCGAATGCGCAAAGATTGCTTCGAATTTTCAAGCGGACAGGGCTTTCCCTGTAATCTTTTCGCTACCTGCCAAACTTGGAATGGAGAAGTGAGGTCGCGTCTAAACACCGAGCAGAAAGTAGGAAGTGTCAGGCAGAAAGGAAAAGTGGCGGGAGGTGTTTGTGTGACCCGGCGACCACCAGCAGAAGGATGATATGGAGAAGCGTGGCGCTGTTTTGTTGACCGGCGCGACCGGCTACGTCGGGGGGCGACTGTTGCCCTTACTCGTGGCGGATGGCTGGCAACTGCGGTGTCTGGCGCGTCATCCGGAAAACTTGGCGCCCCACGTGCCGCAGGGCGTCGAGGTTGTTCAAGGCGATTTGCTGGACGCACGATCTCTGCCACCAGTTATGGGCGGGATCGACGCGGCCTTCTACCTGGTCCACTCGATGGGGACGAGCGGCAATTTTCAGAAACAGGACCGCCACGCAGCGGAGAATTTTGCCGCGGCCGCCAGGGCGGCGGGTGTCAAACGCATCATCTATCTGGGCGGCCTGGGCGAGGACGGCCCGGAGTTGTCAGCACACCTTCAGAGCCGGCACGAAGTGGGAGAGAAACTCCGGTTGTCCCGCGTGCCGGTGATTGAGTTTCGCGCTTCAATCATCATTGGATCAGGCAGCTTATCCTTCGAAATGATCCGGGCGTTAGTGGAACGTTTGCCGGTGATGGTGACGCCGCGCTGGGTCCGGGTAACGGCGCAACCGATCGCCATCAGCGACGCGCTTGCCTATCTTCGGGCGGCGCTGTCGATCGAGATCGAAGGCAGCGTGATCGTCGAGATTGGCGGACCGGATCGCGTTTCCTACGGCGACCTCATGCGGGAATATGCCCGTCAGCGCGGGCTGCTGCGGTTGATGATTCCCGTCCCGCTTTTGACGCCGCGACTTTCAAGTCTCTGGCTGGGTCTGGTGACGCCGCTTTATGCACGAATCGGACGCGCGCTGATTAGCAGCATTCGTCATCCGACCGTCGTGCGCGACGACAAAGAACAAGCCAGGTTTTCGATCAGGCCAATTGGCGTGCGCGAGGCAATGGCGCAGGCGTTGCGTAACGAAGATGCCCGTTTCGCTCAAACACGGTGGTCTGATGCGTTGTCCGCGGCGGATAGCGAGCCGCGTCAGTGGGGCGATATTCGATTGGGTAATCGCATTGTGAACACACACATCGTCACGTTACCCGTTACGCAGGCAGTTGCCTTCAGACCGATTGAACGAATTGGAGGATCAACCGGCTGGTATTTTGGCAACGCGCTTTGGCAACTACGTGGCTGGCTGGACCTCTTAATGGGCGGCGTGGGCATGCGTCGTGGCCGGCGCGACCCGGGGCATTTGTTGCCAGGCGACGTCGTGGACTGTTGGCGGGTGGAATCCATCGAACCGCCGCGACACTTGCGGCTCGCCGCGGAAATGAAACTGCCCGGGCGAGCGTGGCTCGAATTTGACGTCCAACCCGCAAAGGGTGGCGTGATTCTCCGACAAACCGCGACCTTTGATCCGGTGGGATTGTGGGGACTTGCCTACTGGTACTTGCTCCTTCCGCTGCACGAACTCGTTTTTCGCGGGATGCTTCGCAACTTGGGTCGCGCGGCCGTGACGGTTGCGCCTGTTGGCGCTTAGAGTCGTAAAAGAAAATCAACCGTGCCGGGTCGCGTCTAAAGTTCGAAAGCTTCGACTTACTAGACTAGCTCCCGCTTACCCATCTAGCTCGCTCGCACTCCTGCGCCGCCGTTCGCGAGCAGAGCATCTGACATTTTACCTGCGGCTTACGGAGAGAAGACAAAGAGTGGCAGCGACGAATCCGTCCTTTGGCGGATCACAGTTCAGGAGAGTGCGCTTGGCTCGAGAACTGGCGTGTGCGATGAGGAATCGGCCTCTGTCTGATGGCGGACGTCGCTCCGAATGGCGGGACTCTCCTTGGAAAAAAGAATGGAAAAGACCTGCAGATTGCGCGCCCGAAATGCTCCCGCGCAACTGAGCAGGTAAAATCGCCACATTCGCCGGAAACGTTCCCCGTAACGATCTGCGAAGCGCGGCCAGGAGAGCCGGAAGTTTTCCTCCCAGGCGAGCAGTGTCGGGTCGTAATTCGGCCCGATGTTCCTAACCTCTTCAACAATGAAAATGCCTTCTGCAGCGCGCGCCAGGCCAGCGAGGGAAGGAAGCATGGAATTTGGGAAAATGTAGCGCTCGATCCAGGGATCGGAGTGGACGCTTGAAACGTTTCCGCAGATTCCCTGGCAAAGAAACAATCCATTCTCGCCTAACGAACGAGCGACCGCCTGCATATAAGTGCGATAATTTTTGTAACCGACATGCTCGATCATGCCTACGCTCACCACCCGATCAAAACGCTCCGTGACTTCGCGGTAGTCGCACAGCCGGATTTCCACGTCCAACCCGTGACTCCAACGTTGCGCGTAACGGAATTGCTCCCGCGAAATTGTGATCCCAACTACCTGGCAACCGTAGCGGAGCGCAGCGTGATGGGCCAGGCCACCCCAACCGCAACCGATGTCCAGCAGGCGAAGGCCGGGGCGCAGGCGCAGCCTTTCGCAAATCCAATCCAGCTTCCGCAGTTGTGCCGATGCGAGATCATCGTCCTCAGAGAAGAGTGCACAGGAGTATTGCATATTCGGATCGAGCATTGCCTCGAAAAAATCGTTGCTCAGGTCGTAATGCACCCGGCCAACCTTTCGGGCGCGTCGGGAAGTCTGCTGGTTCACCACAACCGCAGTAAAAAATGCCCAGAGGTTGGGAAGTTTAAATTCGAAACGCCTATCGAGTCCGGAACTCATGGCGCGGCAACACATCTCGTCCAGCGCGTCGCAGTCCCACCAGCCGTCCATGTAGGATTCCCCGAAACCGAGCGTTCCGGAAGCGAGCACTCGGCTATAGAAGCGCCGGTCGTGCACCTGTAGGTCCCAGGGGCGATCGCCGTTAATGCAAATATCCGCGGCCGCGAGCAGATTGGTCATCACATCCTGGGCTCTGGACATATCATTTGGCTCCTCGCGGAGCGCTTCGCCTTCTTAAGGAAATCGCGCCCGCGACGGCGATTAGTTTTATCGCGTGAAAAAGGGGCGGAGGTTGAAACATTGGCTAATGGCAGTTGCGGCTGTGTGGTCGGGTTGATAGCGCAGCGTCAATCGATCGCGTTCCGAAGTAGAAACGAAACGATCATTTCGGGATTAACCGCCGGCAAGTGCTGTCGAGCCTAAGCTCTGTTCGAAGGCGACAGAAAATACATCATCAAAATGATCGTTTGTATTTTGCGCGATCCAGACGATAGTGGGCGCTTATTGGATTACTCGTTTAACTTCACTGCACGGAAGATCGTCAGGTGAGCGTCGCTCATTGGTGGTTTGAAACCCGATTCCCGGGAACGGCTATGTAGGTTTGTAGTTTTTCCAAATTCAAACACAATGAAAATGTACGTAGGTAATCTCTCATTTGAGAGCACCGAGAACGATCTTCAGGATCTGTTCGAACAACACGGCACTGTCAACGAAGTCCATCTGATGATGGATCGGATGACGGGCAAATCGCGTGGCTTTGCGTTCGTCACGATGAACGATGGCGCACAAGCCAGCGCCGCAATGAGCGCGCTCAACGGTCAGGAACTTAATGGCCGCACTCTAACTGTTAACGAAGCGCGTCCGCGCGAGGAGCGTCGTCCGCGTCCTTTTGGCGAGAAGCGTCGTTTTGAGGGTTCCCGCCGATAAGGCGGTTCAGGATTGTAGGGCGACTATGCCAGCCGGCTCGTTAAAGTGACGTCTCACAGAGGCGCCCTGCAAGTCCACCACAAGATGAATGCCGAAAAAGCCATCGAACTGGAGGGCACCATTATGATGGTGCTTCCCGGAACGATGTTTCGCGTCGCGCTCGCGAACAAGCATCTTGTTCTCGCCCACATCTCCGGAAAAATGCGCAAACGATTTATTCGCCTCACAATCGGTGATCGAGTAAGAATGCAGATGTCTCCATACGACACCAGCAAGGCTCGCATCGTTTATCGACTCTAACATGGCGACCCGGTTTTTTTTCGATCCGCCGCGACGGCCCAAAGCAAAGGCTGGTCTCAATATCAAGAGCCTGCTAGTGCGCTGTCCGTCCACGTCAAAGCTGACCGACACCGGACGGACAATCGCAGCCGAGCTCTGGCCGACGGCGAAATTAAAAGCACAAAAAATCACGTGTCTGCATTGTGGTAGCGTCCATACCTGGACAAAAAAGGACGTTATCCTCGGCCGATATCAGTGAGCCTGATAATGCGACCCAAATCCGCGCCGTTGTTTTTCCGTATTCCGGCCAGCCGCATTAATTGGACGACGAGTTCGTTCTTGATCGGCACATTTGTTCTTACACTTACCGTAGTGCCGCTTTACCTGTGGTACTTCGGTATTGATTGGTTTTATTTCGCCTTGTTCGCTGTGATGCTGGCCGCAACCGGCTTCAGCATCACCCTGGGTTATCACCGTTTGTTTTCGCACATGACTTTCAGGGCGAAACTGCCGGTACGCATGTTCACAATCATCTTCGGCGCCGGTGCGTTCGAGAATTCTGTTCTAATGTGGGCGAGCGAGCACCGCCGTCATCATAAACATGTGGATCACGATGAAGACCCGTACGACATCACCAAAGGTTTTTTTCACGCCCACATCGGCTGGCTGTTGTTTAAGCTGTGGCCGCAACCCCCTTTCGATAATGTCGCAGATCTAAAAAGAGATCCGCTGGTGATGTGGCAACATCGACATATTCACACGCTCGCAGTGCTGATGGGCCTTGGTCTGCCGACGCTGGCTGGTTTTCTTTGGGATGGCTGGCTTGGCGCGCTGGGAGGTTTTCTCATTGGTGGGGTGGCAAAAGTCGTCGTGCTCCAACATTGTACGTTCCTGATTAACTCGGCCTGCCATTCCATCGGGCGTCAGCCGTATTCAACACGGTGCAGTGCGCGCGACTCGCTTTTCCTGGCGCTGTTTACGTTTGGCGAGGGCTATCACAATTATCATCACGAATTTCAGCACGACTATCGTAACGGCGTAAAGCCGTGGCAGTGGGATCCGACAAAATGGTTAATCTGGATTTTGTCGAAGCTCCGCTTGACGAGCGGTCTGCGGCGCGTGCCGCAGGAGGCAATCTACTCCAGGCAAGCTGGAGTTCGGGATTTACGGAGAGGCAGTCGCGAGCGGGAAATGCGTAACGTCGCTTCCACCGTACGCCTCCAGCGGGCAGGCGATTGATGCCTTGACGTTCACGTCAGGGCGAAAAACCTTTTCGCTTCTGCGAAGAAAGAAAACACCAGCCTTTGCGGTCATGCGAAAGCATGTTTTTCTGTGTAATCAGGCAGATCGATGCGATCGAGGAGGCTTCCGCCCATCACCAGTTTCGCGACAAAAGGGATGGCGAATGCCTTGGTAATCTGATTGCGCAGAAAAAGTCCCCATCGGGTTTTAGGCGTAAAGGAGGTGGCAAATTTCTCCGCGGCCTGTTGTTTGGCGAGCATAAAGGAATACAACAGCTCTTGATAGCGGGTCAGCGCTGCTTCGGGCGAGTTGCGCGTACGGCTGAGCTCGCCGGCAAGCACGTACGCGGCAATCATGGCCAGGGCAGACCCTTGACCCGCGAGTAACGACGGACAAAAGGCGGCGTCGCCGATAAGTCCAACGCGTCCTTTAAACCATCTATCCATCCGAATCTGGCTGACGCGATCGAAATACAATTCCGGGCTTGATTCCATGGCGGCAAGAATCTGCGGGCATTCCCAGCCGAGGTTACCAAATTGGGTGCGCAGTTCTTCCCTTTGCGATTCGGTATCATCGGAGTCACTCACATCTCCGCGTTCATCCGCAAAAACAAACAGGAACAACGTGAGATCGTTCCGTAGCGAGAGCCGACCCACCTGTTTCCCTGGAGTGCTGTAATTCATGTAGATGTCCTCGTCTCTTGGCCGATAGCCAGTCACCTCAAAAGCCGCGACTGAGTAACCGAGAAACTTCTCGAACTGTTTCTCCTCGCCGAACGTCAGTTTCCTGACGATGGAATGCAGACCATCGGCGCCAATGACCATATCAAAACGGCGGGAGGGTGCCCGTTCAAAAGTCACATCCACGCCATCGCCGTCTTGGTTAATCCCGGTGATGCTGTCGCCGAAAATAGTTTCACAACGCCCTTCGACTTTCCGGTAGATATCTTTAGACAGATCACCGCGAGGAATTGTCACATACCGGCCTTGGGCGGCCCGCCGGAAGATATCGACATCGAACCCTCCCACCCGACGTCCCTGTGCATTAACAAGTCGCAATTCCTTGATGTGGTATCCATCGCGCTTGAGATCCGGAAGAATCCCCATGCGTTCCGCAATATCGAATCCCAAACCCCAAAAATCGATGGCGTAACCGCTGGTACGCAGGTGTGGCGCGCATTCGATGAGGGTCGATTTCACCCCATGAACAGAAAGCCAATATGCCAGGGTCGGGCCGGCGATGCCCGCCCCGGAAATGAGGACCGACATTACACGAAAGAGTATAGCAAAATTTCCGAACGTCGTCATGGGGACACTCGATTGCCTGCCGTTCCAGTGCGTTCCCATGGAAGCTTCATTCCTCCCGCGGGTCCGAGACAATGGAGCGCCTGAAAATGCGATTCTTTGTAAGGGAAAAAGCGACGAATGACGAGGGCCTGGGCGTCAAGTTCCAGGTTCTGATCGGTGCGAAGAATGAGCATGACATCAGCGAGATTTTGTCATTAACTGAAAACTCAATCGTACATTCGCCGTCGGCGAAAGGAGAAGGACAACTATGAAGGTGAAGAAGTTAAAGAAAAAGATCCGGCAACTCGAGAAATGTCTGCGAGAGGACGCAGCGGAGCTGGCGAAGTTAAAACGCAAACTGCAAGAGTCGGAGTCAGCGAAGGCATTGAAGGCCGCCAGGAAATCCGCCTCGCGCGCTACTGTCGTCCGGTCGGCTGCGAAGAAACCGAAAAGAAAACTGAATCTTTCACCGGAACGGCGTGCGCAACTTTCAGCCGCGATGAAAGCCCGGTGGGCTGCGAAGCGAGCCGCCGAGGGAAACAGTGCAACCTCGACGACCCAAAATTCTCCACGTCCGCCAATGCAGTCGCCGGAAAACAGGGCCAACGGTGTCTAGGTTCCATAACCGTTTTTATCCGCAGCCACGGCCCTGGGCTGCCTGGCAGTAACGAGTTGTTTCGGGACGCTGATCGGCCTCAGGCCAGGGATTACACCTTGATCGGGCATCCGCTCCCATGACGTTAAACCTGAGCTGGTTTGATCTGGCAGGATTCATCGGCGTTCTGCTGATCATAATTGCGTATTTACTCCTGCAGCTGGACAAACTTCCGAGCTCATCGCCGAATTATTCACTGCTGAATGCAGCCGGGGCACTGCTGATAATTGTCTCGCTGATTTTTAAGTTCAATCTGTCGGCGTTCGTGGTTGAGGTATTCTGGCTCCTGATCAGTTTATTCGGCCTAACCAAATCGCTCCGCTCCAAAAAAGATTCGCAGCGCATTGGTCGACATCACCCTGACCAACGGCAATAACATCGCGCCGCAGTGGCAAGCATTCAGCGTCTGCGCCGGTCTGTTGTCGGATCGCCGGGATCGTATTCCCATAGACGCGAGGGATCGCCGAAGACCGCGCCCAGCGCGCGCTCCGGCCAGATTTCGAGATAGCTCAGCAGCAGACGCCATCAGAGGCACCAGAATAAAATAGAGACCGTGAGCGGCCATGATGAACATCGCTACCGCGCGCAATATCAGGAGATAGATATCCCAGCGTGCCCGCTGCTTCAGGTCTTTGTCCGGCATCGTGTCGTAGCCTACACGAAACGCTTTCCAGAAATGACTTGCTGCCAGCGAGCCGAATGTGAACCAAAGTGCTGGCGATTGGGCGAGCTGCCGGCGCAGTTCGTTCCCGAGAAGCAGATCGTGGAGCGGAATCAGCACGATCCAGTACGGCAGACCGACGATGGCGACGAGAAAAATCCAGGTAATCACAGCGCCAAAGACAGTCCTCATCATCCCGTCTGATTTCGATTTTGTCTCGCGCAACGCACGCGGAATTAATGCGGTAACAATCGCGATCAAGGCGGTCATTCCGTCGAACCAGTAGTTGAAGACGCTGAGTGCGGCGGACCAACCGAAAGCGTAGATGCCGACTACCGGAATCAGATTACGCGCGATCGCAGCCCATGCGTCGGGCCGCGACACCAGCTCACGCAGATGCTGGGAGAGGGGCGGCGGCGCGATCTGTCGCACAGCGCTGGAGCGGGTTCCTTGCTGAGGCTTCGCCATCCCGGGAGACTAGCAGACAGATCGGTCGGGAATCCATATCTTCTGATATCTTCGCAAAGACTTGCCCGGGGTTCGATTCGTCCAGCCCGACCGCTGGCTTTTACATGAAGAAGGGGATTGAAGGAAGTATTAAAAGGTTACAGAATCGTCCAACGCTAATGAGGGCGATCAGCATGAAATCAATCGCGCTTTTTCTTCTCGCGAACTAGGATATCACAATGGACTTGGCTCCGGACATCGAATTTCACGAAGACACTCGTCTGCTCATTTGGAAACCGCGCGGATTACTGGACGAGTCGGCCGTCGACAAAGTCATAGCTATTGTTGGTGATCTCGAAGCCAGGTTAGAGGCGCCGTTTGATCGATTCTCAGATACGCTGGCAGCCGATGAAGTTGAGCTCAACTTCAAATATGTTATTCAGGTTTCCCTTCATCGACGGCTTTCTTACGCAGGGCATCCGCCGGTGAAATCAGCGATTCTTGCCACAGATTCTACTATCCTTCACTATGCTCGACTGCACGCCGTCCTTACCCAGGGTTCCCCGATAGACGTCCGCGTCTTTCAGGATCGTAAAAAAGCCGCCGATTGGCTCGGCGTGACTACCGAATTGCTAATAGCTGAGCCTGCTGGTTGAAAGATGATGACCCTCATCAAGAGCTAGGCTCAGCGCCTTTTACTCCGAAATTGGGAATAATAACGACGGCTGGAAACCGTGAGCGTCTCCGGCTGGATCAATAGTTATCTTCGTTACGAGATTTAGCTCGCATCACCCCTCGAGTGGTGCTATTCGACTGGTCGCTACGGGGAAGCAAAGCAGAACTCAACCCAAACCCCCACCTCAACCAACTATGAAAAATCAAGCAGTCAGATTATTAACAGTATCGATTTGCTGTCTGGCAGTCCCACTGGTCGCCTATGCAGCGCAGGATAACAATAAGAAGAAGAAGCAGGGACAGCAGCAGCAAGCCCAGCACCCGGGACAGCGGGGAAGATCAGAATGCTGGCGCAAACCAAAACGCCGCCAAGAAAGCCAACAAGGGTTTTAACAATCCAAACAAACCCAACATGGCGAATCAGGGAAAGAAAGGCAATAAGGGCAACAACGGCTTAAACAAGCCCAATAATCCCGCCAACCCGAACATCGCAAATCAAGGAAACCAGTTTAACAAAGGCAATAAGAATCATAAGGGCAATAAGGGAAACAACGGAATCAATAACCCTAATGTTGCGAACAAGGGCAAGAATCTGCCGAACAACCCCAATAAAATTGCCGGCAAGCAAGCGAATAAGACAAAGTGGCAAACCAAGCATTTCGACAACATTGCCAAGGGACCCAAAGCAAATATTAAGAGCGTCACGTATCAAAATAACTACAAGATCAAGGGCGCGGAACATTGGCAGGGCACGCATTATGCCGCGTTCCGGAATTATCACAGCGAATGGCACGATCACGACTGGTGGCACAATCATTACGGCCGCAACGTCGTGCTCATCGGCGGTGGCTGGTATTTCTTGAACAACGGCTTTTGGCAGCCGGCCTGGGGCTACAACGCGGCCCAGGCCTATTACCCCTACAATGGCCCCATTTATGCCTATCATAATTTGCCGCCGGACCAGGTGATCGCCAATGTTCAGTCAAGCTTGCAGGAGCAGGGGTATTACACGGGCGAGGTAGACGGTTTACTCGGCCCGCTTACGCAGGACGCATTAGTTAATTTTCAAAACTCCAACGGCCTTGCCCCGACCGGTTCGATCGATGAGCCGACGTTGGATGCGCTGGGAATGTCGTAAACGCAACAACTACAAGAAGCCGCCGTGAGACAAGTCGCGGCGGCTTTTTGTCTGCTCGGTGATTCGCACAGGTAGACTAACGATAAGAGTTGAAAATCTTTGAAATTTATCTTCTGGTCGTCATGGCATGTTTCTTTGCAAATAAGGACAATTAAATAAATAAAACAGCGCGAGAATGACCAAAACCAAAATACTGCCTGCGTAAGTGAACTTGCACAATTGATTGATGAAATCCTGGTTCGTATTTTTACAAGCGAGTGCTCGTTGGCGTGATCGTGTCGGTCTTACTCCTGATCCTGGCAGAGGCGGGTTTTCGGGGGGTTCAGCTGCGGCACCATAAGACGACTGAGGGACACACAAAAGTCAGGTAACAGGAAAGCAGAGCCAGCAAACCGAAAACTGGCGTCTGGATTATCCTGATCTCGGATTTCGACGCGCCACGACAGGGGCTTATCGGAATAAGTAAGGAACGACTCCTAGACTTAAGCAATCGTTGGAGAGCCAATCCAGATATTTAGACGCGTGAGACGATATGCATTATGTCGGCTGCCTTTTCTCAATGATGACAAGGAAGATGCCGCCAAGAACGGCCAGGGACGCAAGGAGGTAACGCAAGGTGACTGGTTCATGGAGGAAAATAATTCCGCCGGCCGCGGCGAGAACCGGCACACTGAGTTGCACCGTGGCGGCGCTTGTTGCTTTCAAGCCGGAGAGTGCGCTGTACCAGATGACGTAACCAAGGCCTGAAGTGACTGCTCCGGAAACTACAGCGTAGAAAATTCCGGTCTCGTCGATGCGAGTCTGTGAAAGCCAAATAATACTGGCTGCAGCGGCGAATGGTACGGCGCGCAGAAAGTTGCCGGCGGTAGAGGCGACAGGATCACGTCCGTTTTTACCGCGAAGCGAGTAGATTCCCCATGCCACGCCTGCTCCAACCATCAGGATCGAGCCGAAGAGCGGTGGTGCGGTGAGTCCGGGCAATATCAGCACAACAAGTCCGGTCACAGCGACGATGAATCCAACGATCTGGATTGGATCCAAACGGTCGCCTTTATTCAGGCCCCACAGAATCATCGTGGCCTGGACTGCGCCGAACAAAAGCAAAGCGCCGGTTCCGGCTGAGAGATCAACGTAGGCAAATGAAAACGCCGCGGCATATGCGAAAAGCGAAAACGCGGATAACCAGCTGCCGTGCCGGGACGATGAAACCGATCGATTCCTTGTTACCCAGGTTTTCGCCTTCGCAATGCACAAAAGGGTGATGGCGCCGGAGAGAATGCGAATGGAAGTGAAACTGGCTGCGTCGATCCCGGTTTGCTTTAGTGCCAATCGACAAAGGAGTGAGTTGCTCGCGAAAGCGATCATCGCTGCAAACGTCAGGATGAAAATCCGAGGGGATTTCAAAGGTTTAAGCTGGGAATCACGGGACCGAGTAAGGGATTTAGCAGCAAAGGATGCGGTTCAGCGATAAATCCGATTGCAGTCGCGAAAAGAAAGACATTGTTCAGGAATGAGCGCCTTGCTCCCGCTTGCTTGTCTGCCGTCGCTTGAAATAGGCGCGATGCAGCGGCACCAATATCGCCATGGAGAAGTAAACCCAGCCGCTCCACTCGAGCTGCTCTGGTGGCAGAGACCAGGCCAGGATTAGCGAAACAATTCCTATGCCGACCGGAATGCTCCAGCCAGCCATTTCACGGAAGGTCAGTGATTTTTCCCGCGCGTTCAATTGTAACTGCTCCCGCAATTTCCAGGCACGCAGATTTAAAAGCACCATCTCCAGCGCGATCGCGCTGAACCCCAACGCGAAGAGAGCAAAAAGAGCGCGCAGCTCCGATTCGGAGTGAGGCCCGAGCGTGTGACCCACGCGACCGCTGCTAAGCAGAAACCACATGGAACCGAAAAGCGCCTTTAACGGATAGATATAGATCAAGATGGTCACGATCATTGCCCAACTAATGAAGATCGATACTCCGTCCTCGAGACCATAACGGCGACTCCATAACCAGTGTCCGCGCCAAAAGATCCCTAGCACAATGATACTGGCGACGAACGCGGGGACATTCTTAAACGCAGCCAGCAGCGTTTTGATGTCGTCGGGAATTTGCTGCGCGGCGATCACGAGCATCGTGATTGCGAACGCAAAAGCTGCATCAATAAAAGTTTCCAGTCGCGTCATCGCGATGCCGCGGAGCCGAAATCCACTTAGCCGCGGCAGCGAATCCAGGTCCGATGGCAAACCGGAAGCGATGTCCTGTGCATGCTCATTCATTCCGGCTGGAGATACTACCGCAAACGGGAGAGGAGTATGTAGCGTAATTTCGGGTTACAAATGGGTCGATCGCTTTAGACACGTTCTGTCCGCCATCCTCCATAAATTTTGTCGTTCTTGAGCTGGTCACAGGCGAGTGGCCAACGGGGGCGCTTCGCGAATCAAGGCTTTCAATTCTCGACAAAAAGGGTGAGGCGGTCACACTGGAAGGTGATGAGTGACGATCGGATTAAGCGAAACTTGTTTTGGTTCGCTCTGAGTGCATTTCTATTCGCGACCTCCGCGCCACGGTCGTCGGCCGCGACATTGGATGATCTAAAGCAATTGGAGATCACTTGTTATGTTCCGTCGTATCTGCCTCAGGGATTTCGATTGAAAAATGTCGAGATCACATACGACGATATCCAGCCGTACGAAGATAAAAATCATCCGTTACCACTCTATTCAATCGAATATGGCAACGGGTGGAACGCGACATTCACCATCGAGTCGGCGCGAGAAGGCATCGGTGACCGGAACATCATGACGGACGAGGAGAACGCGGAAGAGACTGAGATCAAGTCGCCTTTGGGGCCGATGTATTTGATCTACCGGCCTAAGGGAAAAGACGGCCGTAAGGACGAGATCATCGCGAACTGGGTGAGCGACGCGAATATGACCGCAGAAATAGCGAAAGGCCCCGGCTCGCATCCCATCCTGGGCCGGTTTCATGGATTTTCCGCAACTGGAATTACGCTCCTGGAGTTCGCGAAGATCGTTCAATCACTTCGTCCGATTGGTGGCAACAACGCTCCCGAGCCCGCTTCGACTCGAGCCGACGTGCCTGCTGCTGAAACGTCTGCGCTAAAGATTCACCCGAAAGTTTTCAACATGATAGAGTGCTGGATCTCGGATTCTCAGAGCCCGGTTGTCACTGAAATCAATCTGGATGCAGTGGAGGCAAATGGGAATCAGTTCAACCAAGAGGGGCTAAAGCAAGAAGGCGACTGGCTGAGTTACCCGACGCCGGATACCGGCGGATTCATGCGCTATCGTGTGCTCGACGCGAAAGGTAGTCATTACAAGGTTGAGTATCAGGAAAACGGTGGGGGTACGCTAACGACAGCATCCACGATCGAGTTCGATATGGATAAAAGGAATATTCATCGCAACGGCAGCCCGGCGAGCATTCACGTCCTTCGTGTGACGTCTTACATCCAGAAATAGCGGCGGCCTCAGCGATCTAAGCCGACGGGGACTGCTCAATTGCGCGGACGTGCTGGCGGATGAACCAATGGGATTGGCTTATTTTGAAATCGACGATAAACGGTGAAGTGCTCGGTATCAGTCGTGAGCACGACTGCGAGGGGATGCATTTCCGACAGCCGAACCACGGCTGCGTCGCAAAAATCTATCTCTGCATACTTCGCGGATAGGGCGCGGAAATGCGCAATATGATCCGGAAGCAGCGGCACGATTCGGAGCGCGCCGGCTTCCACCAAACCGTAGAGTCGATCAACTGCTTCCCTTGAATTGCGAAGGTGCCAGGCAGATTCTGCGATTACCGATTCACACGTGATCAACGGCGGTTCGAGATCTTGCATCGCGGAGACACTCCAGCGATGCCACCGATCTCGCCGGTTGATCCAACCGACCAGTGGCCCGGTATCGAGAATGTGTTCAGGCATCGAAGCCGCGCCGTGAAGAGAGGTTTCTCGGGCCGGAATAGACTCCTTTAGCCATTTCGCCGAGCTCACCGAACGTTTTTTTGGGCTTCGCCGTCAGAACAAAGGCTTCACCTGTCCGTCGATCATAGATCTCGACTTTCTGTCCTTTGCGTGCCGCTGCCTTAATTTTTGGAAACTCCCGCACCAGCGATCGAGTAGAGATCTTCATGTCAAACACATTGTCTGACAACGATTCAAAGTCAAGATTTCCGCCGGCGTGTTCGGTGCGGAACGCTAGCCCCACAACTCTCGCGACGGCATTCCGATTCTTCCGTTTTGATATGCAAGTCCATGGTCGCGATCGCGAGAGAGGAGTAGGGGACCGTCGAGATCAACCCAGTGGGCGTTGCTGGCGAGGAGGCGCGCAGGAGCGATGCTAAGCGAAGTGCAGACCATGCAACCGATTAATAATTTGAAGTCACTTTTGCAGGCGCCCTCGCATAAACGGAGCGCTTCGGTTAGGCCACCGGTCTTATCGAGCTTCACGTTGATCACTTCGTAACGATTCTTCACGCGCTGAAGATCGGCAGTGGTGTGGCAACTTTCATCGGCGCAGACCGGGATCGGACGATCGAGAGTTTGAAGCACATCGTCGTTAGCGGCGGAAAATGGTTGCTCGATCAGTTCGACGCCAAGTTCGCTCAACGCCGGAACGATCTGTTGGTAATGTTGCGGGGACCAGGATTCGTTGGCGTCGACAAGCAGGCGGGTTTTGGGCGCGGCGGCCCGGACGGCTTCGACGCGCGCAAGGTCGGGTTCATCGCCGCCAAGTTTCAATTTGAGAACAGGCAACTCAGCTGCACCGCCGGCGGCATCTGCCATGCTCTCCGGCGTGTCGAGACTGATCGTGAACGAAGTCGCGATTTCCTCGACAATCGGAATGTGTGTCATTTCCCAAATGCGTTTACCTGAGCGCTTCGCCTCCAAGTCCCAAAGCGCGCAGTCCAGAGCATTCCGAGCCGCGCTTGGCGGGAGCAAGTGCTGCAATTTATCGCGATCCAAATCGCCGACGTCCTGAATCGATTCGATCTGCGCCAGGACGGAAGCGACGTTTTGCTTGTAGCGTTTGATCGGCACGCACTCGCCACGCCCGACGTGCTCGCCGTCAGCCATCGTAACGACCACAACCTCCGCTTCCGTGCGGCTGCCACGCGAAATCCGAAACGGATGCTGAAGCGGCCAGATTTCCTCCTTGGCTTCGATTTTCAAGGTGCCAAGTGATACGTGACCGGCGGGGAGATGCCAACAATTTCGAGATTGAACGGTGATGAGACGAGGGCTGTCTCAGCTTCCACTATGACCAAACTCATTGCGCTAGTGGCGGCGGGCGCATTCGCAGCGGGAACGATGTTCGCGGGTGAACACGGCGATTGCACGAAGAAGGCTGGGAACGAAGGAAAGATGGCCTGCATGGCCTCTTTCGCGAGTCTCAACCTGACAGCAGATCAAACAAAAAAGATGGAAACGGTGATGACCGAGCACCACAAAACAGGGTGCACGAAAGCTAGCGAAGCGAACTTCATGAAGGAAGTCGAGGGCATCCTTACTCCCGACCAGTTCGCGAAGTTCAAAGCCGAGTGCAACAAGCACAAAGAGAGCAAGGCCTAAGCGTTTTGTTTCACATCACGGCGCTTGCCGCCGTCGGTATCTCCGACAAATCATGATCGCGCCCGCCACAACGGGCGCGACTTGCGTACGGAATAGATCTCTTTTAATGCGCTACCTGTTTTTTGCAGGCGCGTACGGCTGCCATTTGTCTTCGACCGGTTCCCACTTCGTTATTTTTCCGGAATCCCGGTAAACCCGGTAACGGTCAATCGCCGGACTCGTTTCAGGGTCGCCTCCGCATTTGGCGTTGTGGATCTCGCGGAGAACAAATTCAAAGTAAGCCCTGGTCGTCTCCTCGGTTCCATACGAGATACAATCCGATGAGATTCGCTTTTCGTGGACACCGTCACGCTTGAGCGTGCGCTCCTGTAACGCTAGAGCAGCGTCTTCATCCAGCGAACCGGGGGCGCGCACTCCCGGTAACGGCTGCTGAAATCAAAATTGCCGTGACAACAGCTGCAGTAATCACGCGGAACTCAATCTTCATAAGTCGAACAAGCGATTTGATCCGCAACATTCAACAATTGTCATCTAACAAGGCAATCTACAAGAATCGACATTATGAAAATTACCAAAAACATCGGCATGCTTTTGCTCGCAGTTTACTTAATCATAGATGGTCTTTTGGGATTCGGTTTGAATCTCGGTCCGGCCATCTTCCTGCTTTACCTTGTCGCACTGGCGGCGGGCATTTGTATTCTCGTTGGCAAATGAGCTGAGAGATTAAGTGGTCGACGATTACTATCCGGCGTTCGCATTCGTTTTCTCGACGAATCAGTACGTCAGTTCGAAGCCGAGGAGTTGTAGGACTTCTCTGCCGAAACCGGCTTATACGCGGTCAATAGAAGCGCCAATGCCGCGATTAATCCTATTTTAATAGCGCGCCTCCGGCTCCCGTTACTTCAGATACTTGTCGAACCATTCGACGATCTGGTTCAGGCGATCTATCTGGTGCCCGGGTTCCACGAACATGTGGCCTTCGCCCGGATAAATGATCAGCTTTGTCGGCACGCCGAGCGTCTTTAGCGCGTGCCAGAATTCGCACGATTGCGACGCGGGGCATTCTGCATCGCGTTCGCCGACGATGACGAGGGTGGGGGTCTTCACATTTTTGATAAAACGAATAGGAGAACTTTTTTCATAAACGGCAGGATCGTCGTAAACGGATGCTCCGAAAAACGGGATCATCCATTGATCGATCAAATTCTGGCCATAGTAACTTTGCCAGTTAGCGATGCCGGCCCCGGCGACAGCGGCATGAAAGCGATTCGTTTGGGTGACGGTCCACATGGTCATGAACCCGCCATAGCTCCAACCGGTCACACCGAGCCGCTCCGGATCAACAGGATATTTTTTTATTGCGGCATCGACTCCAGCCACATCGTCGCGCAAGTCGCCGCCGCCAAAATCTTTCA
Source organism: uncultured Verrucomicrobiae bacterium (assembly GCA_963753675.1). GTDB lineage: Bacteria > Verrucomicrobiota > Verrucomicrobiia > Chthoniobacterales > UBA10450 > Udaeobacter. Next base: position 100,256 of record CAVWCZ010000007.1, read on the forward strand.
CGTTCGCGCGGGTGAAATCTTCACCCTGGCCGTAACTTCCGCGAGGATTGGGGAGCAAAACGTAATACCCGCGAACGGACAGGGCGGCGATAATCGCTCGAGACATACCAAACGATGCCGGCCACTCCGATGTCGTGACGCCGGATGGTCCGCCATGGACAAGCACGACCAACGGATATTTCTTGCTGGACTCGATTTTTGCCGGCGGCACCAACCAGCCCTGCATGTTAGAACCTTCGTTTGTCCACTCGATGCTTTCGGCTTTGCCCCAGCTCGCTCGCAAGCCGGAGTTGTTATTCGTTAGCTGGCGCCATTCGCCGAGCGGCCCGGCGAACACTTCCGGAGGCGAATTGTAGCTGCTACGAACTGCTGCCGCGAACTTGCCATCTTTGGACAGGGCAAAGTTTGGAAAATTCCCAAATGCATGAATGTCCTCTGAGCCTTTCCAGATCGTTCGCGTTGAATTATCCCGCAGATTCAACTCGGATATGGCGCTGCCACCGCCAGCATATTCGATCAGCAGAAAGCGATCGGGCGCGAGCCAGAAAAATGAATTAACCGACGTTTTTCGGCTCGGCGTACGATTCACCACATCGCGTCCATCGGCAGTCATGGTGAAAAGATCGCCGCCGTGAAAGCCTTCATCGCTCATTAGGCCTTCAATGAACGCGATCGATTTACCATCCGGCGACCAGCGCGGGACGGCGATTTGAAACCAGGGTTTGTAAATCGATGTGGCGTTACCTTTTGCCGCGTCAACTGTGTAGATTTGCGCGATCCACCAATTGTTGTCGCCGGGTCCTGGCGCCGCCGTTGCCACGAACGTTTTGTCGTCGGGCGACCAATCGAAATCATAAACGTGAAGATCCGGCGTCGAAACCTGGCGCAACTGACCGCTTGCGATGTCCAAAACGGCAATGCGCTGGTTGTGAATAGACGTATCGATTATGCCGGTACTCGCAGGCGCAGCCATCAATGGACCGCCGCCGCCTGCGCCTTCGATGTACAGGAAAGCAATCTGTTTGCCATCGTGCGACCACCGCGGTCGCGCTGATGTATCCGTTTAAGTTGGTGATCTTCTTTGCACCGGAACCATCAGCGTTCACGGTCCAGAGTTGCCGCTGGTCTCGGTCGAGGTGATCCGAAAATTTTCCCGGGCACGACAAGAGCGCCAGGGTCCTGGAATCGGGAGACCAGGCGGGATCGAAATCACTCCTCACACCCCCGGTTATTGGAAGGTTGATGAGTTTAGTCGACGCGTTTCCTGAAGTTTCGCGGACGTAGGTCTGTTTCGATGGTGAGGCGGCAATGGATTGCACCCATGCCAGGTGTGCGCCATCCGGGGACAGCGCGATATCACCATAGAGAACAGTTTTGCCTAACTGTTGCGTCAACTGTTGCATGGTCTGAGCTGTTGATGTCATCGCAAACAAACCTGCCAGAAGAAGATGCTTCATCCTGCGATCCTGACAAAATCCTTATGGAGCGACAAGCAAACCCGGTCCGTTAAGGCGAGCGCTGTAAAGTGCGCTGTCCTCAGCGCATCGGAGCTTTCTGAATCACGATGCTCCGCTGAGGACAGCGGACACTACAGCAACGCGCTGATTGTTATCAGATCGGGTGTGGCCACATATGACGAGTAGCGGCCGCGCGGCGAATCAGATACGATCAACCGATGGCTGGGATCCAAATCCGGTTGGCAAAATCAGATGATTGGAATGCGCTGGCGGAGATGCGGTATCGCTTTCGCACTGAGCTGAGATCAGCCACGGAACCGAAATCACGCTTTGTACGCAGGTGCACATCATGGATGCACAAACGTTTTGAGTCCCGATCTTCTGCGTGGCGGTGTTGGGTTGCCGACGACGTCAGACAGTTGTTAGGCCACGTGTGCGTGCAGCTGTTTGAGAAAATGCCGAACCCGGTTAACGAATCGGAGCTTCATGCTTACCTGACCAATCTCTATATCGTCTCGGAAAAGCGCGATCACGGCCTTGGCAAGAGTTTGTTGGAGAAAGCGCTATCGTGGAGCCGTGGTAAAGGAGTCGACGCCATCATTCTGTGGGCGAGTCCTCAAAGCAGATCCCTTTATCGCCGGTGCGGCTTGCGTGAGTCTCCAGATATTTTCGAGCTGCGATACGACGCGCGTGTACAGCACTTACGGCGTTAGGCAATCGCTCTTGCCGGTCCTTCAACATCAAGCAACGACCACGGAAACGGGCCACCAGAAACCAGCTATGATTGTAGTATTCCGGCTGATCGCTACGAAGATCTTAACCAAATTTGAGTCATGTTGATTACGCTGAATGATCTGCGCCGTTTTGCCGTCGCCCGCAGTCTTTTCAAGCCTACCACACTGAAACGCGCTCTTGAGCGACTCGGATTTGTTCAGGCCGATCCGATTCGTGCGCCTGCTCGTGCTCAGGACTTGATACTGCGTCATCGCGTCAAGGATTACCACGCCGGCGATCTCGAACGCCTGTATCCAAAACTTGGCATCGAGGAGGATTTCTTCGTCGTTTACGGTTTTCTTACCAGACGTCTACAGGAACTAATGCATCCGCGTGCGAACGCCGGCGTACCCGCTGAAGGTTCAAACCCGTGGCCCGCCGCGCGCAAAAAACAGGCCCGGCTTTTGCTAGAGTTCGTGAAGGAACGCGGTGCGGTGCATCCCCGCGAAGTAGATAGTTATTTCTCGCACGGGACGGTCAGAAACTATTGGGGCGGTTCGTCGAACGCGACGACGCATCTGTTGGACGCCATGCATTATCGCGGCATGCTGCGTGTGGCACAACGGAACAGGGGAGTGCGCATTTACGCTGCTCATCAGCACGGAGCCGAGCCGATCGATACGGCTGAACGTCTCGCGCGGATTGACGCGCTTGTCGATGTGGCTGTGGGAATCTACGCACCGTTGCCTCGTGCTTGCCTGGGTGATCTTGTGCGCCGGCTCCGTTTTGCTATCCCGCAGTGGCGGAGCGAATTGAAGAATGCATTGCAGCGTGCCAAACAACGGCTTTCGCACGCACGGGTTGGTGGCATCGATTGGTATTGGCCAGCGAAGGAAAATGTGGCGCATTTTGAAACTCTCGACGGCGTCCGTTTCCTGACTCCTTTCGATCCAGTTGTGTGGGACCGCGACCGCTTCGAACTTCTGTGGGGATGGGTGTACCGCTTCGAGGCTTATACGCCCGCACCCAAACGCAAGCTCGGGTATTACGCGATGCCGCTGCTTTGGCGGGACCGCGTCATTGGTTGGACCAATCTCTCCGTGGAGAAGGGGAGACTTAAGTCTGAATTTGGCTATGTCGATTCGCGCCCACGGCGCGATCGGTCTTTCAAGCGTGAACTTGAGGCAGAGCTGGATCGGATGAGGTCTTTTCTGTCGATTAAAAGCTAAATCGAAATCTATCTACGCAGCCCCTTGGTGAAGCGGATGAGTTCCTCTGCGACTTGTTTGATTCGCTGAATAATTTTTTTATCGCTGATGCGCTTGCCGTCGAAGGCTTTGGATGTGGCAAACGCAAACCGCGGAATAATGACGCAGCGAAAATCAAGCATGAGGCTGTTGGCATAGGCCATGACGGACATGTAACTGCCGTGGCCGCCCGCCGCGCAAAGAAAACCAACGATCTTGTCTTCCCACGCGTTCCCAGTGAGCTCGATCATGTTCTTGGTCGCGGCGGCGACATCGAAATTGTAAACCGGCGCCGCAATGAGTATTCCGTCAGCAGCTTCAATCGCCGCCGCCAATTTTTTCGACCCGGGCATCCCATAACATTTGTCTGCATCGCAGAGCGGGAGATCCATCTCACGGATATCGATCCAATCGCAATCGACTTCCTTTTTTTGCAGATGCGCAAACGCGGCGCGCCCCATCCGGCGGCTGTTGCTGTCTGGATTGCCACTGGTGCTAATGACAAGATGCTTCGGCATGAAGCAACGCTAGAAGCAAACGTTCAACTCCGAAAGTCTTCGCGAGCAGGCGCTCAACGCGCCTTCGTGAACTGCAGAGGGGCAGGCGTCGAACGCCCAATGTCTAACTTCAGATTCCCGATCTGCGGTCGTAAGAGCTTACAGAAATGAATATCAAATGTTTAGATAGTTGAGACTGTCGCGGGCGGCGCCGGTGCTGGTAGCTGAGCAAATGTAACTGATGGCAGGAGCAAACGCATTGCCGCTGCGCTCCATCCCGGCACGCCAGATCAATGGTCGCTTAATGAAGCTCCTGTCGCTAACTGTCCGCGGTTTGGCAAATTTCCGGACGAACAACAAGAGTTCTTCGGAAAACTCACTTCCCGCCAAAACAGAACCATCTCCTCTTGCGGGCGACGAACTATCCGCTGGCAGCTTTCGCTGCGGCAGCAAATTACTTGTTCGCCGATTTCGGCGCGAGCGAGGCGACGAGTTGCTCGAAGCGCGGATCGCCGCGCAGCGGGTCCCAGAAAGGATGCAGACGAAGTTTGCCGTAATTCAAATTACTCGGGATCTGCAGAGTCGCTGCCACCTGGTCGATGGCGAGGTTTTTTTCTCCAGTCCACGCGTAGATGATGCCGAGATATTCCATAATAGTCGCTCCCACTATCGAGTCCTTGGCCACGGGGAGAAGCTCAGCCGCACGCCGGCCTTCGCGAATGGCGTCTTCCTTGCGCCCCAGCGCCGCATCAATCATTCCAAGCACGGAAAGATTTTGCGCGTAGTCGGGTTGCTCACGCACCGTGGCCTCCGCTTCCACGCGCGCAGATGCAAAGGCAGCGCGGGCTGCCACCGCGTCGCCTCGAGCGCGCGCAGCCAGACCTTCAAACCAAGCGCGCGGAAAACTTTCTCCCGAACCGGATCCCAATCCACCGGGTTTCATGGCGGCTAAAGCGCGGTTGGCCGTGGCGAGGTCATGCTCGCAAAGAGCGAGATTGAACCACTCGTAAGGGTATTCCGTGGCTGCGGCTGGATGTTCGGTAACGATGGCCTCGATAGTTACGTGCAAAGGCTGCGGGTCCGCCCGCCATGCGAGATCGATGGAGGCTCGCTCCACCCGCACTCCTCGCTTGTCATACTCATCGGCACCCGGGTCTTGGGGAAGCAACTTGAGCACGCGATCCAGAACGGCGGCCGCTTCAGCAAAACGACGCTGGAACTCATAGATTTGCGCGGTGTTTCGGAGGTAAGACGTCTGGCGCGGATCGAGCTCCATGGCTTTTCCAAAGTTGCGCGCCGACTCGTTCCAGCGGCCCTGGCGGCGATCGATAAGAGCCATCAAATAGAAAATCTGCACGTTGTTGGGTAGCGTGCGCTGGGCGAGGGCAAGTTCCGCTCGGGCGTGGTCGTAATCCAGATAACCGCGGTAGAGATGCTCCGCCAACAAGAGATGGAACTCACCTGAGTTGGGCCGCAGACGTGCAGCGGCCGCGATGGCGGCGTCGGCTACTGCGAGGCGTGCGGGCGTATGGTCTTTTCCGTTGAAGTAGAGAGCGTCGTGCGTGAGCGCCAGTTGGCAATATGCTAGAAAAAATTCCGGGTCACGTGTGATGGCTTGATCGAGCAAGCTTGCCGCCTCAAAAAAACTCTCTTCGGCGTACGTGCCGTTGCTCCAACCACCCCAGTAAAGTACGCACGCCCGCAGGTAGAGATCGTAAGCGGCGAGATCTTTCGTGGGCCGTTTTTCGATAGCGGATTTCTCCGCCGGCGAAAGTTTCGCCTGCAACTGGTTGGCAATTGCCTGGGCGATTTCACTTTGAATCGCAAACACGTCCGCGACATCGCGATCGTAAGTTTCGGCCCAAAGATGCGCGTCGGTGCGCGCGTCGATCAACTGGGCGGTGACCCGCACGCGATTGGCGACGCGTTGCACACTTCCTTCCACGACGTGAGCAACGCCGAGCGCCTGGCCGATCTCGCGCAGATTGCGCGCAGCGTCGCTCTTATACTGCATCACAGATGTGCGGCTGATCACTTTCAGGTCCGCGATCTTTGCGAGGTCGGCTAATACTTCATCTTGGACGGCGCCGCCGAAGTAGGAGTTTTCTTTGTTGTCACTGAAATTCTCAAAGGGCAACACTGCAACGCTCTTCTCTGGAATTGAGCTCTTCGTTGGGTTTCGATGCCAATAGAATGGAAGCGCCAGCGCGATACCACCTACTAACAAGGCGAGTGCTAAAGCGGCGGGCGATCGTGTCCAGCGCAACCATGAAGGCACCTTAGAGGAGCGCTCCAACTCAGCGCTAGATTCCAGTTTGCGGTGCAGATTCTTGACCGCTTGAAGCATTTCGCTGGAGCTCTGGTACCGCTCTGTTCGATCTTTGCGCAGCGCCTTGCTCGTGATCTGTTGAAGCTCAGGCGGAGTTTGCTTGTTATAACTTGTGAGCGGCGGCGGCTTTTTCTCAAGAATCGATGACATCACTTCTTTTGGTGTGTCACCGCTGAATGGCGCGTGACCGGTCACCATTTCGTAAAGCACTACGCCGAGACTCCAGATATCGGTACGCTTATCAACCGGCACCCCGTACGCCTGTTCCGGGGACATATAACGAACGGTTCCCAGGATCGAGCCGAGATTGGTTTCAGCGAGTGTCATCGATCCTGCCCCGTCCGCCGCAGCCCCTGGCACGCCGAAGGTCGCCGCGGCGACCGAAGGCGGCTTGGCGAAGGCGGATTCGGCAAGCTTCGCAATCCCGAAGTCGAGTACTTTCACGTACCCGTCAGGCCGGAGCATGATGTTCTCGGGCTTGATGTCGCGATGGACAACACCGGTTTCGTGCGCGGCGGCGAGCGCACTCGCCACCTGGATCGCAATATCGACAGCTTCGCTCAACTGCATTCGCCCGCGAATCAGACGCTGACCCAGTGTCTCACCTTCGATTAGTTCACTGGCTATGTAATGAGTTGAATGATCCTGGCCGATCTCATAAACCGTCAGGATGTTTGGATGATTGAGCCCGACCAGGGCGCGCGCTTCTTGTTGAAACCGGTTCAGGCGCTCCGCGTCCGCAGTAAACCGTTCGGGCAGCAGTTTGAGCGCGGCCTTACGGCCCGCTGTAATGTCGGTGGCCAGATAGACGTCGCCCATCCCGCCGGTGCCGATCCGTTTAGAAATTTTGTAGTGACCGACCGTCTGTTCGACGAGTAAATCAGCTTGCTCATTTTCAATAATCCTTGTGGTGATGCCCGCAACTGTGGTTTCAATGAAGCTGCCTGCTCGTTGATGTGAAGTGAGGAGCGCTTCTACCTTACGCCGCAACACCTCATCACCTTCGCAGGCCGCATCCAGGAATGCGCCAACCCGGTCCGGCTCTTGATCCAGCGATGCATGAAAGATTTCCTCAACCGTTTGTAACCGCGCCGGCGTCATAGACACGAATTACACCAATCGTCACCAAGCTCGAAACAAATTACACGAATCCTCACGAATTTGATACAGCTACAGTTCCCTTTCCCAACTCGCGATGAATCTCCATGCATAGGCCCACCAGTTGAAAAACTTCCTCTTTGTAAAGCAGCTCATCCATTCGTGTAAATTCGTGAAATTCGTGTCTCTCTCAGGCCGCGTTATGCAATTCATCGTATAGCCATGCCTTGGCAAAGACCCAATCACGTCGAACTGTCACGGAAGAGATTTTCAGGACCTCAGCTATTTCGTCATGATTGAGACCGCCGAAGTATTTCAATTCCACGACGCGCGCTTTTCTTGAGTCGAGCGTCGCCAATCTCTCCAGCGCATCGTGTACATCGAGGATCTCTGTTGTCTGTTCGGGCGAGATCAGCGCGGCTTCGTCCAGCTCTACTTTGAGCGCGCCGCCGCCGCGTTTTTGGGATTGAGATGACTTGGCATAATTGACCAGGATTTGACGCATCGCTTGCGCGGCCACGGCAAAAAAGTGTGAGCGGTTCGTAAAGCTCGGGTGGGTCTGGCCGGCCAGACGCAGATAAGCCTCGTTGACCAACGCCGTCGTTTGCAATGTGTGCTCGGGACGCTGTCCCTCCATAAAATGATGAGCGAGGCGTCGAAGTTCTTCGTAGACCAGCGGGGTTAATTCCCTGAGGGCCGCATCCTCCCCATGACTCCAATCCGACAAGAGTTGGGTCACGTGTTGCGGAGAGACCGAAGGCATATCCATAAGCTCTTCTTCGCATCTTATCACCCTCAGAAGTTTCCTGCACGCGGAAGCTCCTCCAGAAAAAATTTCAATTTAGATGATCATTCCTGATCGGCCTTTGTTGTTTATGACAATGGAAGGCAAATCACGAAACCAAAAAACAAAAAGAAAGAGATTCATAAATGAACAATATATTGAAAAGTGTCGGAAAATTGGCTTTGCCGATTTTAGTCGTGGCTATGTTTAGCCCAATTTCGGTGCCCGCGCAGGACACGGGCGGCTATAAAACACTGGATTCCGTGTCCGCACAGGACACAGGCGGCGACAAAAAACTGGAAGGATCATGGAACCACGCAGGGACGAGGATAAATTGCGTAACCGGTCAGCCAATGGGAACATTCTCTGCGATGTTCACTTTTTCGAGCGGCGGAACATTTTGGGAGGCCGGAACTCAAATGAGCCCATCGCTGCGCAGTCCCAGTCACGGCGTATGGAGTCACGACTCGGGGCGGCTTATACCACTGCGTTTCAATTCTTTCGCTTTAACGCTGACGGCACTCTGGCGGGACGACTAATAGCGAGACAACAGATCGAAGTAAGTCACGACGGAGAGAGTTACACCGCCACCTCGACGTCTCAGGTTCTCGATGTCAATGGCAACGTAATTGCGACGAATTGCGCCACCGGAATCGGTACACGCTTCCAATAAATATCATTAGGTGCGGGTTCGGCGCTTTTACCTATCGCGCCGAACCCTCATTGAGTTTTGGGAAGCATGGAATTCAGGCTTGGTCGTCGTTAGTGAGAACTCTCATTACCAAAACCGAGTAAAACCCGACTGCCTCTTTCCAAATCTTTCGTTAGAACAAATTCATCCTGCGTGTGTGCGACGAGGATCGAGCCCGGCCCGAGCAGCAGCGGCTGTCCCAAGTTGGTCAGCGACGGAATATCGCTCGTGGATCGCACAACTTTCCCGCAGGCGGAAGCTTCTCTCGAAAAGATTTCAATTTAAATGATCACTTCTGATCGGTCTTTCTTGTTTATGACAATGAAAGACAGCGGTGAGCAAACCAAAAAAAGCAAAATAAATATGAAACTTCAAAACTTAATTCACATTGTGATCGGGATCGTCTGCATTGGGGTTTTCCCAAACGCGCAAGCGGTCAGTCCGGCACCGGATGGAGGTTATCCCGGGTTCACTACTGCAGAAGGAACCAAGGCGCTTCAAAGCCTTACGACCGGCTCTGGTAACACGGCAGTGGGTTGGTATTCGCTCTTTAGCAACGCAGGCGGGAGTTTCAACACGGCCATCGGCGCGGGGACGCTCCTTGCCAGTACCGCAGATGAAAATACGGCCACTGGCGCCGGGGCGCTTTTAAGCAATACTACCGGTCCCGGCAACACGGCTAATGGAGCGTTCGCCCTCTTTAGCAACACGACTGGCGGCTTCAACACCGCCAACGGTGATTCGGCGCTTTTCAGCAACACCATCGGCGCGCAGAACACAGCCACGGGAATCAGCGCGCTGCAAAGCAACACCAATGGCAGCTCCAACACTGCCAATGGTGCTTATGCGCTGGTTAACAACACCGACGGCAGTGAAAACACGGCCAATGGAATGTTCGCGCTTTTTAGCAACACCGGCGGTGTTTTCAACACGGCCAACGGTTCGCAAGCACTCTATTCTAACACCACTGGCACGGGAAATGCGGCTTTTGGTAATTCTGCGCTTTTTAGCAACACCACCGGCGGGGACAACGTGGCCAATGGTTTTGGAGCGCTCGCTGGCAACACCACCGGCGGAGTCAACACGGCCTTGGGCAATTCTGCGCTCCATAGCAACACCACCGGCGGAGCCAACACGGCCTTGGGTTTTGAAGCCGGAGGCGCCGTTACCACGGCCAATAACGTCATTTGTATCGGAGCGAACGTCGTTGGCGAAAACGTGAGCGGCACCACGTGGATTGCTAACGTCTATGGCGTGTTCACACAAAGTGGCACTACCGCGCCAGTGGTCGTCTCCGATGACGGCCAGCTAGGCACGGCTGCCTCCTCGGAGCGGTTCAAGAAGGACATTGCCGCCATGGAAACTGCAAGTGAAGCGATCATGTCATTGAGACCGGTGACGTTCCACTACAAGAGCGACGCCAAAGGCACACCGCAATTTGGTTTGATTGCCGAAGAAGTCGCAAAGGTGAATCCAGCCCTGGTGCTGCTCGACAAAGAAAGAAAACCTTACACGGTGCGCTACGATCAGGTGAACGCGATGCTGCTCAACGAGTTTCTCAAAGAGCACCGAAAAGTCGAGGATTTAAAGAAGGAACTCCAAGCCACGGTCTCACAGCAGCAAAAGCAGATTGATGCGCTTACGGCGGGCCTACAGAAAGTGAGCGCACAGCTCGCCACAGCGAGTCCGTCCGATGGCGGACTTCAAGCGAGCAAATTCGCCACAGGACGAACCCGCGGTGGCGGACCTGCACCGCAAATGGTCAACAATCCCTAAGGCAGGCGCCCGGGACCAACTCAAAAAGGAAATAAACATGAAAGTTCAAAACTTAATTCAAATTCTAATCGGGATTCTCTGCATTGGGCTTTTACCCGGAGCGCAAGCAGTCGTCCCTGCGCCGGACGGGGGCTATCCCGGTGGCAATACCGCAGAAGGGCAGAACGCGCTTTTTAGTCTCACCAGCGGCACATACAACACAGCGGTTGGTTGGTTTTCACTCAGGAGCGATACCACTGGCAACTTTAACACAGCCATGGGCGCTGGAACGCTCTTGCTCAACACCGGAGACGAGAATACGGCCACCGGCACGGCGGCGCTTCTAAGCAACACTACTGGTCCCGCCAACACGGCTAATGGAGCATTTGCCCTCTTTAGCAACACGAGTGGCGGCTTCAACACCGCCACCGGTGATTCCGCGCTTTTTAGCAACACCATCGGCGCGCAGAACACAGCCACGGGAGTCAGCGCGCTGACGAGCAACACCAGCGGCCTCCGCAACACCGGCGATGGGGCTTCTGCGCTAGCTAACAACACCACTGGCAACGACAACACGGCAAACGGTTTTGAAGCACTCTTTGGCAACGCCAGTGGGGCGGGCAACACGGCCAACGGTTCGCAAGCGCTCCTTAACAGCAACAGCAACTACAACACCGCCGACGGTTTTCAGGCGCTCTATTCAAACATCAACGGCACCTTTAACACCGCAACCGGCTCGGAGGCGCTCTCTGGTAACACCAGCGGCCAAGCCAACGTGGCCAATGGCTTTGAAGCGCTCGCTGCCAACACCATCGGGGACGGCAACACGGCCAATGGCTTTGGAGCGCTCGCTGCCAACACCATCGGGAATGGCAACACGGCCTTGGGCTCTGGAGCCGGAGTCGGCGTTACCACCTCCAGTGGGGTCACCTGTATCGGCGTGAACGTCGCTGGTGCAAACGTGGACAACACCACTTGGATTGCTAACGTCTATGGCGTGGCCACACAAAGCGGCACCAGTGCACCGGTCATCGTGTCCGACACCGGCCAGCTGGGCACAGCCGTCTCTTCGGAGCGGTTCAAGAAGGACATCAGCACTATGGAGAAGACTAGTGAAGCAATCCTGTCACTCCGGCCGGTCACCTTCCACTACAAGAGCGACGCCAAAGGCACACCGCAATTTGGTTTGATTGCCGAAGAAGTCGCAAAGGTGAATCCAGCCCTGGTGCTGCTCGACAAAGAAGGAAAACCTTACACGGTGCGCTACGATCAGGTGAACGCGATGCTGCTCAACGAGTTCCTTAAAGAGCACCGCAAGAACGAGGAACAGCAAAAACAGATTAACGTACTCACCGCACAACTCGAAGAGCAGGCATCACAAATCCAGAAAGTGAGCGCACAGCTCGCCACAGCGAGTCCGTCCGATGGCGGACTTCAAGCGAGCAAATTCGCCACAGGACGAATCCGCGGTGGCGGACCTGCGCCGCAAGTGGTCAACAATCCCTAAAGCAGCGCCAGCCCCAACCAAGGAGCGGCATTTTACAATCAACCGTTACGTTTCAACGCGCGTGGCGGCTTAAACTCGCGCGCGTGCTCGTGCGTCTCAATCGCCATATATCACACCTGCCGGAAATGTCATTCTTGGTTGGCGAAATCAGAAGGACACGGTCTATCAATGACCTCCTTCTATAGCTACCGCGCCCTAAAAAAGTTTCTGCATGCGGAAGTTTCTCCCAAAAACATTTCAACTTAAATGATCACTTTTGATCGGTCTTTCTTGTTTATAACAATGAAAGGCAAACTTATGAAAACCAAAACGAAAGAGATCACACCTAGCATAGGCGTAAACAAAACCGGACGGACTCGGCTGGCAGCCATCTTATGCTGGCCCTTGCTCCTCGCCCTTCTGATCCTTCCAGAGATGGTCCAGGCACAGTGGACCGCGACTGTCGGCGCCCAGACGGACGAAAAAGGAATTCAGGCTCTGGCTTTTCTGCCCAATGAAATCTGGATTCACGCTGGAGAAAGAATCACCTGGACATTTCAGGCGGACGAGACGCACACCGTGACTTTTCTCATGGCCGCCCAGGTGCGCCCTGATTTCAATGTGGGGTGCCCGGGCTTTTCGAGTGACCCGGCCATCTTTGATGGTTCGACTTGCGTTACCACGCCCGCAATGGTGACGGGGCAGACCTTTACGGTCATCTTCCCGGTGGTCGGAAATTTCAAGCTGACGTGTCTGGTCCATGTAAATATGGATGGACGGATTCACGTCCTGCCGGTGAGCGACCCGCTGCCCCACGATCAGGCGTTCTATGACGAGCAGGCAATGAGTCGCGCCGGCGAATTGCTTTCCCATGGCGCAAAGATGAAACCCCTGCATGTCCCTAACTCACCACTGGGAGTGACGGCGGGGATCACAGACATCACAGGAACAGCGGGCGGCAGCGAAACCGTCGCGGCTGTGCGTTTTTCCCACGAGAATATCCGAATCCGTGCCGGTCAAACGGTGGAATGGGATAACCAGGCTCCAATCTTCCCGCATACCATTACCTTCGGGGCCGAGCCGGCGAACCTTCAGAATCCTTCCCCCGACGTAACGGTCGATCAGGATGGGGCCCGGCACGCCATCATCGCTTCCACCGCCGACAGCACCCACTCGGGGTTCATCATCGCGGCGCCACAGGAACGGCGCGGCCTGCCGCAGGCGCCCCTTGGCGTGACGCGTTTCCGCGTCACTTTCCCCAACCCCGGAGTCTTCCCTTATATCTGCGCTCTGCATGACGAGATGGGCATGGTTGGGCGGGTCACCGTCAGACCATAAGAGAATTGTTTTGTTAGTAACGGGTGTACCTTCCTAAACAAGAAAAGTGACAAAAAGAAAGACTCGCGTGACGGTCTACCACGTCGGGATCGTTGCGCACCCGCCTTTCGGCCCGTCCAGATATGGGGGTACGGTCCGCCAGGCCTTGAGTCACGCGTTGCTGAGAGAACGGAGCGTATCCATAAGGTTCTCCTTCGTATCTACACGAAAGCTTCTCCGGCACAATTTTCTCAATCCGATGATCACTTTTGCCGATCTTTCTTGTTTATCTCAGGTAGAAGGCAAATTACGAAACCGAAACCAAAAAGAAAGAGATGACAACTATGGACAATCCAGTATTAGCAACATCGTCGGATAGCAAAGTAGCGGCACTCAAAGGCGAATGCACAGGCGCTGGCGGTTTGGGTGTGTGGGGTGTCTGCGATACGGGACATGGCGTACATGGCGACAGTAATACGGGACATGGCGTACATGGCGACAGTAAATCCTCACGCGGTGTTGTCGGCACGAGCCAAGACTTCCACGGGGTTTTCGGTAAAAGCACAAACAATGTGGGAGTTGCGGCCGAGAGCCAAAACGCGGAGGCGATGAATGCCATCAGCCACAGCGCCGGACACGCCGCAGTGGTTGCGATCAACGACGCAAACGGCGTGGGCGTCCAGGGTCGCAGTGGCGCCAACGTCGGAGTCGTCGGCGAGTCAAACACCGGACGCGGGGTGATGGGAATAAGCAATGGCAACCTTGGTGTCTCCGGCGAGAGCCAACTTTTCCCAGGTGTGCGTGGACACTCGGTTAATGGCCGAGGAACCGAGGGCTTCAGCGACAATCTGGAAGGTGTGGTCGGAATCAGCAAGCAGAGCACGGGCGTGCTTGGAATTAGCGAAGGAGGCGGCGACGGAGTTGTCGGTCGCGGAATAAGAGGCGTTGTTGGCGAAAGCGACACATTCCAAGGTGTCTTCGGCCATAGTAGAGCCAATGCCGGCGTCGTAGGCGAAAGCGAAGAGTTCGACGGTGTCTTTGGCATGAGCAAAAAGGCGACAGCTGCGGGCGTATCCGGCCATAACGCTGCCGGAGGCTTGGCAGGCTTCTTTCAAGGAGATGTAGTAGTAACTGGCGACATTCGCTTAATTAATGCTGCCGACTGCGCCGAAGACTTCGATGTGTATGGCGCAGATAAAGTGGAGCCGGGAACAGTGATGGTGCTGGGTAATGAAGGTGTTATATCTGCGAGTCAACAAGCATATGACAAGCGCGTTGCGGGCGTCATCTCTGGCGCGGGCACTTACAAACCAGGCATCGTGCTGGATAAGAAAGAGACATCCGGCAACAGGCAACCTGTCGCCTTGATGGGCAAAGTTTTCTGCAAGGCGGACGCGCAGTTTGGAGCCATTGAAGTGGGCGATCTGCTCACAACCTCTCCTACGCCTGGTCACGCGATGAAGACGAGCGATCCATTCAAGGCATTCGGCGCGGTTATCGGCAAGGCTTTACGCCCACTCATCAAAGGCCAGGGACTGATCCCAATATTAATTGCGCTGCAATAACAATTATGAGCTATCTCTAACTTTCATCCCCAAAAGAAGCGCCCATATGAATAATTTACGTGATGCAGCAACTCGCGAAGCTCTGACTAGACACACAGTACCGGATTTACCAATCAGCGCTCGAGCATTGGCAGAACGTGCCGGATTGCATCCGCCCATCTCGTTTGTAGAGCTGTTCGCCATGATCGCTCCCGAAGAAATTACCGAACGAGCCAGCGTAATCACTCCGACGGGAACGGCGCTAGGCGGCTCGGTTGAAATGACTTTGCGCAGTAACGGCAGCTACAGCGTCGATTTTCACATGCACGATAGCGGAACTCCGGATTACGACTTCGAAGTGCGAGCCATCTTTACTACGCCAGGCGGTCTGGTCTTGGTGGCGCAACACAACGGTCATGTCGAAGGAACTATTTCAACAATCCCTTTCGTGCATGAGCCAAACAGGGAGGATAACGGTCATGAGGATGGCAACAATCCGATGATTCGAGGCAACTGGGCGGATATCAAGCAAGGAAAATTATGGGTCACAAAAGATTACTCGGCCACGGGTGTGATTGGTTTTGTCGAGGACTTAGCAAAGTCCGTGCTGGACATAGCCGCTGGGGCCGGTGGCGGCGCGCTTGGGGTTGTGATTGGCCTCGGCGCGGAAGTCGGCCAAATCTTTGGCGACCTGGGTTTGGGTGGCGCCTTCGGTATCGTGGCTGGAGTCGTGGTGTTTGCTTTTGGTGGGACTTTGGTCCTGGCCGTAGTAGCTGGAGTGGTAGTCGGCGCGGTTACAAATGCGCTGATTGAACAGCGTTCACTAAGACAGGAAGAAATTGATCTCGCGGAGAAGGTATTCAAGGGGACTCTTCCCTATGACGATATCAGGCTGACTAATCTATCGGGACTAGGTGGGAGAGCCTTCACTATGCCTGGTGGCGATAAAAAGATTTACCTCAACCTCGGCGATGCCTACGACAGTCCTGATCCCATCCAGTACACCAGTGGGTCTTATCCCAATACAGGACAACTCCTGATCCATGAGCTAACCCACGCCTGGCAGATTGCACATGCAGCGTTCTTACCCGGGCTGGTCTGCGAAGGTATTGTTAACCAAGCCAATAACACCGTAGGCCAAAGTGTCTATGTCTACGGACCTCCAGGGCCCGACTGGTCAAGCGACTTTAATTTGGAGCAGCAGGCGGCGATTGTAGATCAATGGTTTGGTGGAACTCCGACCGTCGTTGTCCCCAACCGTAAGCCGATGGACGAGAATGACCAGTATTTTACTTACATCCGTAACCACGTCAGGGCGGGCTTGTCCTAACGAGAGTGATCCCGATTTTGATCGCGTTGCAGTAGCACTTAGGAGGAAACCGTATGAGCCGCGAGACACCATGGGCTGTGCTCATGTGTAAATTCAAAGATGACCAGCGAAGCTTCGTCACGATCAATCGGCAGGACGTCGAAGCCATGTTTACGGCGCCTGACATCGAGAATGTCGTAACGTTCTGGCGGGATGTTTCATATGGCGAAGTAGATCTTAGCGGCTCGAAGGTCTTTGGCTGGCTGACGCTCGATCAGAAGCGGCGGGACTTTAAGGATGCGCTAGCGACCCTTGGGAACGCAAAGGCAAGAGCGGCGATGTTCTCCTGGGCACTCAAAGCCGCGAGCGACGCAGAGATCAAGCTCGATTCCTATTATGGTGTGACCGTATACATGAGCACGCCAACGGACTTGTGGGGGGGGCTGCGAGGTAGTGCCGGCCAAGTTGTGTGCGATATCGCGTCTAGTCTTCCCCAGATTCTCCAAGAGTACGGACACGGCTACGGGCTCCAACACTCCCGGTCGGTGATTGATCCCACAGATTATACGAACCCTTTTTGTATTATGAGCAGTATGAGCTTCGGCCGAAATAACGCCGATGGCACTTGGCACGATCCAAGGTTCATCGACCATGACCCAACATTTGCCGGCAGAAATGGTCCATCCGGACCTGGCCTCTGCTCTCCTTATATGTCCCAGAAAGGTTGGCTGCTTGATTCGAGAACTCAGCACGTAGGTTCAAACGGCACTCGGCCTGAAACCACCATTCTAAAGCTGAGCGCCCTGGGCGAATTTGGCGCTGTTTTTCCACAAGCAGCAATTGTAGAATTCAATTCTCCACAATCCCTCACGTATTTTATCGAGTATCGCCGAGGTGGGTGGGACAAAGGAATCAACTACAATCCAATTGTTATTCATCAACTTCGCGCGGACAGATATTCTTATTTTGCCGGATACATACGCACGGTGATAACAGGCATAACAGGCAGCGGGGCGACGCCGGCGCAACCTACTGGACGGTGGTATGTCGATGCGCAGTTTGACTTGTCGGTGGAATTCCTCTCCTTGGTCGACGATGGCGCAAGCGTATTGATTAGGATTGCCCCGGCGGCGGCCGGACGGGATCTCAGCGTTCGGACTATCGCCAACTCCACACTGCGATTATCCGGAGCGTTTTCTATCAAGACTCAAGTATTGAGTCCAAGTGAATCGTCTGTGCGTGACAAACTCATCTTTTTATTGGGCCAGGAATAACGAAAGGAAGAACAACATGATTATTTATCAAATCAAGCTGCCGAAGGAACAGGACGTCGAAGCGTTCGTGAAGTTCATGCAAGAGGAGTACTTCCCCTCCGTTGGCAAGGTGGGACCAACGCGCGTTGGCCAAGTGTTCGATCTCATGCTGCTGGAACGGGAAAACGAGACCGAAGGCAATAATGTGAAAAATGAATTCTTTTGGCACGTGGGTTGGAGTGGTCAACCCACCGGTAACGTTCACGCGGACGATGAGGAAGTGGCACGCAAATTCGGGGCATTTAAGGCTGACGTTAAACGCATCGGCTCCTATAGGAAAGTTGCTGCCTGGCATAAGGGCGATGTAGCCTAAACATGACGATCGAAACCTGCCAGCTTTGCTTGTGGCAGTTGCTGAAGCGTGGCGAGGATCGCATCTATTCAATCATAACACTAGACGAGGCGGCCTGCGTTCGGCGGACCACAGAACAGAAATGAGGGCGCGTCTAACATTTCACGCGCGGCCTTAGCCCGGCTCGCTGCGGTCGTAAGGAATAATGTTGTCCCATTCGTCGGCGGATGAACGCGCGACGAAGGCCACTACCGGCTCCGTGTCGCTCATGTTGAAGACTTCGTGCGGCACAATTAAGTCCGAAGCGCCTTGGTGAACCGGACCAGTTCGTCTGCCAGGGTTTCAATGCGCCGGACGACTTTCTTGTCGGTGATGTTGTCGCCGTCAAAACCCTCACTGGTGGCGAACACAAACTGGGGAATAATCACGCAACGGAAATCCAGCATTAGACTGTTTGCGTATGCCATCACCGACATATAACTGCCCATCCCGCCGGCGGCGCAAAGAAAGCCGACGATCTTGTCTTGCCATGCGCTACCGGTGAGCTCGATCATGTTCTTGGTCGCCGCGGCAACATCGTAATTATAGACGGGTGCAGCGATGATTATTCCATGGACCCCTTCAATGGCAGCACTGAGCTTCTTTGAATTTGGCATGACGTAACATTTGTCCGCATCGCACAGCGGCAGATCCATCTCCCGGATGTCGATCCAATCACAATCGACTTTCTGCTTTTGCAGGTGCGCGAACGCTTTCCGACCCATTCGGCGGCTGTTGCTGTCCGGATTGCCGCTGGTGCTGATCACAAGATGCTTCGGCATAAGGCAATCCTAGAAGGAAACGCCCAACTCCGAAAGTCTTCGCGAGCAGGCGCTCAACCCGCCTTCGTGAACTCCGGCGCGGCAGGCATCGAACGCCGAACTTCGAATGTAGCGCGAGCGTCCTCGCTTGCGAAAGTCCCAGCCGTGCAAGCCGGGAGGCTCGCACTACTTTACCGCTGATTGCGATCGTATGGGATAATGTCATCCCACTCATTCGCAGACGAGCGGGCAACGAATGCGACCACGGGCTCGGTATCGCTCATGTTAAACACTTCATGCGGCACGCCCGGCTTGATGTAGATGAAATCGCCGGCCTCATTTTCAATCACTTGTTTCAGGCCTGGTCCGAATTCGTGGCGCACTTTGCCTTCGATGATGTAGAGAATTACTTCAAAGCCAACGTGAATATGGGCATAGGCGACTCCGCCCGGTGGTATCGTGGCGATGTTCGCCGAGAGCCTGGTCGTTCCCACATTTTTGCGTGACATGCCCTGCTTGTAGTGAATGCCATTCCAGTCGCGTCGCGCGCCCCCGCCGCGAATGGTCAGAATTCCGTCATGATCTTCGACTGAGTTGACGTCGATGTCGTCTTTCTTCATTTGGAGGAACGTCCAATGTTCAACGCCGAACGTCCAATTTCGAATTCTCTGAAGCGATCGCATAAATGGTTCAATCCGGCTGTTTACGGGCCGAGGGCGGCCCGACTCCACATCTAGCTACCATGAAACATTGGAGACAGCCTGCCCCCAGGCTGTTTCGTTGATGGGACCGATTCAGGTGAGGCGGTTCTTCACCTACGCAGGCCCAGGCCACCGAGCTGCGCGTGTCGCGGACATGTTATGAGGTGATCGTTGATCATGCCTGTCGCTTGCATGAACGCGTAGCAAATCGTCGAACCGACGAATTTGAATCCGCGTCGCAACAGATCGCGGCTCATCGCGTCGGACTCGCCGGTTCGCGCGGGCACATCCGCCATGCTTCGCCAACCGTTCTGGATAGGCTTACCGCCAACGAAGCTCCAGAGATAGGCGTCGAACGTTTCGAATTCCTCCTGCACGATCAGAAACTTTTTTGCGTTTGCGATTGTAGCCGTGATTTTCAGGCGGTTCCGCACGATGCCATCATTGCGCAGCAACCGGCCCATATCGCGCGCACCGTATCGGGCGATCTTTTCCGGATGGAACCCATGGAGCGCTTTTCGATAGTTCTCCCGTTTTTTCAAAATAGTGTTCCAACTCAATCCTGCCTGTGCGCCTTCGAGAATAAGAAACTCGAATAGCCCTCGATCGTCATGCACAGGAACGCCCCATTCCTTGTCGTGATAAATAATGGCCAGTTCGTTCGTAGCCCAGGGACAACGTGGCATAATATGCAGGTTATGACTGAATCTGGCTGGGTTCAAAACGTGACTGAAATGAATATCCGTTTTGCCAGATGAAAAACTTTGACCACTGCCATCCCTTTCCGAAGCTTTGTCTATGAGCAATGACAAGAGCAGTGAAGCCGCGCCGTCAGCCAAATTTTTTTTTGAGACAATCAACGCTTATCAGCGCACGGCTGCCATCAAAGCTGCGGTTGATTTGGATCTTTTCACGGCGATCGGCGAGACTCCCGGCGCGGCAGACGAGATTGCTCCGCGGGTCGACTCCTCGCTGAGAGGTGTTCGCATCCTTTGCGATTATCTGACGATTCTTGGATTTCTGAACAAGGAGGGAGATCGGTACTCGCTTACGCCCGACAGCGCCACTTTCCTTGATCGCAAATCGCCAATGTACGCAGGGGGAATTACGCACTTTCTTCTCATGCCGGAAATCGCCGGCGCGTTCAATGATCTGGCCAGCACAGTGCGGAAAGGTGGCGCCGTCGATGAGGGAACCGTCGCTCCGGAACATCCGGCGTGGATCGAGTTCGCGGGCAACATGGGACCGATGATGATTCCGGCAGCCAGCGAGCTCGCGGAGATCGTCGCGCTGGATCCATCGCGGGAGACACGAGTCCTCGACATATCCGCCAGCCACGGAATGTGGGGGATCAGTTTCGCAAAAAAGAATCCCCGGGCTCAGATTGTTGCCTTGGATTGGGTCCCTGTGCTCAAGCTAACGCGCGAGAGCGCCGACCGCGCAGGATTGGCAGATCGGTTCAGCACAATCGCCGGCAACGCTTTTGACGTGGAGTTCGGTTCTGACTACGACCTCGTGCTGGTGCCGAACTTTCTTCATCATTTCAATTTTACCGATTGTGTTCGCTTTCTGAAGAAGGCACGGGCCGCGCTGCGGCGCGACGGACGCATTGCCATTGTTGAGTTCGTGCCTAACCCCGATCGGGTATCGCCGCCTGAGTCGGCAAGCTTTAGCCTAATTATGCTGGCTACTACGCCCGAGGGTGATGCCTATACTTTTGCAGAGTTTGAGGAGATGCTGGCGCAGTCTGGTTTTACGGCCCCGAAAGCCCATTCCCTTCCGCCGACTTTCACCGCAATCGTTGCGCAGGCCGTATAGGAATCAGAGGTCGCCTGATCATGGGAGCGGTTTTGCGACGGAGTGATCGTAGACGTGGATATTCCGCTGGGCATAGTGGCCGACCGCTACCGAGACGCAGGCGGACCAGTCGCGGATCGCACGGTGCTCCCGGCTAGGGCAAGGATCACATCGGTCTTGGCGATCGATCCGACTAGTTCTCTGTCATGGACGACGACAGGCAGACGTTCTCCATTGTGATGGCTGAACCGCTCCAGCGCTTCCATCAACGACGCGCCCGCACGCACGACTGGGAACGAATCGCGCAAGAGATCGCCTGCGATTACCACCTTCGCCAACTCGGGTGTGTTCAGATAATTCTTAATGTCGTGCAAAGAAACGGCGCCGATAAATCTGCCGTGATCGGTCACATAAAGATAATTGAAATGCGCGGCGACAAATTTCTCCGCTATTTCGGAGAATCCTGTGGTTAACGAAATTGTCAGCGGATTTGGTTTCATCAAATCGCGCACGTGCAATTCGGCCAACTGCTTTGCGTAATCGCCTGCGCCTTTACGCTTCAAGGCCTCGGCATAAATCGAGCGCTTCTCGATTCTGATTGACGTGTAATAGCCGACCACGCACGCGAGCATCAGCGGCAGGATGATCTGGTGGTCCAACGTGAGTTCAAAAATCATGACGATCGCCATGATCGGCGCGTGCGTTGCCGCGGCCAAAAACGCGCCCATGCCGACAATCGCGAACGCACTGGGGTTCACCGATGCCGAGCCCGTCACATCGTGGGTAAGGGTACCGAAAAGAAATCCCAGGCTCGCACCTACGAAAAGTGTCGGCGTAAAAACTCCACCCACGGCACCGGAGCCAAATGTGGCTGCAGTAGCGAGTACTTTAAAAATGAGAATGAGCGCGACAGTTTGCCAAAGCCAGTGTTTGCCCAAAATGTCGTTCACCACGCTGTAACCGTTGCCGCACACCTCCGGATAGAAGACGGCAAGCGCGCCAACAATGAGACCGCCGGCGAACATCTTCACGTAAACTGGCGCGGAGAATCGTTCTGCAAGTTTTTCGCTTATTCGCAGCAGCCGGATGAACCACGGCGCAACCAGGCCGGAAACCAGACCAAGCAACAGGTAGGGCCCAATCTCCCAGGCTCGATTCAGACGGAAAAGTGGGATTTGATACAGCGGCCCCGGGCCAAGGAAGCCGCGCACCGTGAGTGTCGCGATCACCGACGCAAACACGAGCGGACCGAAAGTTTCCATTGCCATCGAACCGAGCACGATCTCGGCAACAAATACCGAGCCCGAAATTGGAGCGTTGTACGCGGAGGCTATTCCCGCGGCTGCGCCACAAGCGACAAGCAACCGCAACCGCGGAGTTGTCCAGTGTTGGAAACGCCCGGCCAACGACGCCACCATTGCGGAAAGTTGAACCAGCGGGCCTTCGCGTCCGATTGAACCGCCGGAAGCGTTGGTGAAAAGAGCCGAGAGAGATTTTACCAGACTCTGGCGCGCGGAAATCCTGCCGTCGCCAAGCACCACTGCTTCCATGTAATCGGTGGTGCTGATTTGACCATGGAATCGCGCGCCGAACTGGATAATCGCGCCAGCGATGAGACCACCGACTGCTGGAACAACGAGGCGCGCCCAGAGAGGCAATTCGGTGAAGCTCTCAACAAGTCCCGGATCGTTGCTGCCTGTCAGAATTTTGTGAACGAAACTTGTCCCGACACGATACCCGATCGAACAAACCGCACCGCAAAACCCGATGATACCGGCCCAAATCAACGTGGCCTGAAGTTCGCTTGGCCGGATCCATTCCTGAAACCAGACCCAAAATTTGAGCCGACGCAGTGTCTGGAGATTCAGGCCGGCTGTTTGCCTGGTTGAATCCGTTGCGTCCACCATTATCCACTGCGCGGGCTACAGCAGACGTCAAGAAAATCGTTCGTTAGAAGTTGCCATTCGCCTGGGCGTGTCCACCGTCACGTAACCGTTCCAGTGCTGAATCGAGGCGACGCTACTATTGCGCGGCTGGCTTGTTGCGCGGACAGGCCGAGCCACTGTCGAAGAGGATCTTCCACGAGCCGTCAGTCTGTCTTGCCCATGTGGAAGTAAACGTTCCGGTCTGCGCTCCCGATTCATCGAAAACCGGTCCGCTGGAAAATCCCAGATCGCCAGCGGCATTCGTTACCACGCGGTCCGGCTGCCAACGGAAAGGTGCGACCGCTGGTTTAAAAAATTCCGACCAAACCGCGATTACCTCTTGTTTTCCGTGCATGATTTTTTGCCGGCCAAGAAACTGAGCGTCCTCGGCGAGATACGAGAAAAATTTTTTCGCGTCGCGTTCGGCGAAAGCCTTGGCGAAAGCGGTCTCGGTCGCGCGAACTTCTTCCGTTCGATCCGCTGCCCAAGCCGACGAGACAAAAACCAAAAGGAGCAGACAAAGAGCGTAGCGCGTACTTTTGGAACAAAGTGCAAACAGGAAGCGGTTCATGCTCAAATGCTGAGTGAATCGATGATGATCAGCAATAATTAATCCGTTCTTGTAGGGCGTTTCTGTGAAACGCCTGGTTTTGGCGTTTGACACAAACGCCCTACAATTTCGTCGCCAGAAATGGTCGTCGGAGGTTGAAGCGTTGCTTTTGCGCCGGGAGTCGCGTTCCTGGTTGAGAAAAACGGATTCGGTAAACAGATTAATATGCCGTGATCGTAATCGTTTTCGGAGTTTCAGGCGCCGGCAAATCCACAGTCGGTGAGTTGCTCGCTCGAGAGCTGCGCTGGCAATTTCTCGAAGCGGATGAATTTCATCCGCCTACGAATATCGAAAAGATGCGCAGCGGTCGGCCATTAGACGATGAAGACCGGTGGCCGTGGCTGGAAAGTTTGCGCGAACAGATCAAGCGGTCACTGGCAGCTGGAGAAAATGCTGTGCTTGCCTGTTCGGCGTTGAAACGAGCCTATCGCGATTGTTTGCGAGTGAATGAGAAAGTGAAATTCGTGTTTCTCCGCGGTGACCATGCGCTTGTAGACAAACAACTCCGCAGCCGGCATGGCCATTTCATGAATCCTGACTTATTGCAGAGCCAGTTTGATGAATTGGAAGAACCGAAGTGGGAGAAAGATGTGATCACAATCGAGCTGGGACGACCACCGCAAGGGATCGTTGAGGAAATCGAGGCGAAATTGCATTTGGCAAAGAGGAGTTAGATCGACGCGATTGATTTCGGAACACGCGAACGGGTTGCTCGGCTCAGTTGCATCAGCATCACCGCCGCACAGAACAAATAACATCAACAGTGCGAATCCGGCGGCGAACGATCCGTGGAACGTCGAGCCAAACGCTACAGTCGCGTTTACATCCGATATGGGCTCGAGAGCCGTTCTAATTTTTGGGATCTGACGGGGCTGAGGTCTTGTAGCGGGTTTTTTTTGGGAATTTTTCCGCCGCCTCACGCGTCTCATATCAATGAAACCATTAACAGGGGGAATAGATTTAATGAATGCTCACCATAAAACGCTTTTTAAGCTGAAGAACAAATTCTGCACTGGACTTGTTAGCCGGGCTACACTTGCCGGAATTCTCATTCCGCTGCTGGTCGCCTGTTTCGGGTTAATCCCTTTGGCGAAAGCCGACCGACCGCGAGCTGGCTATGTCTATGTAATGACGAACCAGCCCGCAGGAAATACGGTGATCCAATACCAGCGTGCGAGAAACGGGCACTTAACCATGCTTGACGAAGTGGCCACGGGCGGCCTGGGGTTCGCCGGAGCGGTGGACCCGCTGGCATCACAAGATGCACTAGCAGCGAATGGCAACGGCAGTTTGTTACTGGCCGTAAACGCTGGAAGCAACGAGCTTTCGTCCCTGGTAGTAAACGGGGGATTTCATATGGCGAGCATAGTCTCCTCAGGAGGCGAGTTCCCCAACAGCGTCGCGCTCCACGGCGATCTGGCTTATGTGCTTAATGCTCACGGAACACCCAACATCAGCGGATTCACAGTCGATATGGACGGAATGCTCACAGCGATCCCAGGCTCAACCGTAAATCTTCCCGGCGGCGCCTCTGCCGACCCGCACGATATCCGGTTCAGTCCCGATGGTTCGCGGTTGCTCGTTACCGAGGGCGGTACTAACCAGATCGATATTTTTGACGTCGGCGACGACGGCCTTGTGACTAACACAACGACCCAACCTTCAGCGGGTATGGTACCGTTCGGCTTCGTGTTTACACGCGGGCAGGTAGTCATCGTTACTGAAGCAGCGAACGCATCCGTTTCGACCTATCGGCTGACTGGAGACGATATGTTAGAACCCATTAGCACCTCTGTTCAGAACGGCCAGATGGCTACCTGCTGGATTGCGATCTCCAGAGTTGGGCACACCTTTGTGTCCAACACACCAAGCGGTACGCTTTCATCGTACCAGACCGCTGCAAGTGGCGTATTGAATTTACTTCATCCGGTAGCCGCCAGTGATCCCGGCAGCGCCCCCATCGATATGGCGTTCTCGAGGGATAACAGATCTCTCTATGTTGAGGATTCGGCCAATGGACGAGTGCTGATTTACCGCGTCAATGGAACCAACCTTCGCCACGCCGGGATCGTTAACGGGCTGCCTACCAGCCTTCAGGGGATCGTTGCGCGATAACAAATCTTTGGGTCGCATCAATCTGACAAAGTCACCGCTGGCACCGATAAATGCTTGGAACGCGGTGATCGTGAAATTGAAGTGCGCCTCAGGATGGATGTCCAGCCTTCCTCGGTCGGCTGAGCTTGTTTACAAGCGTGTTGGTTCCTTTTTCCAGAATCATGCCCCATCCACTAAGTACAGCGAGAACAGGAATGCAC
Organism: uncultured Verrucomicrobiae bacterium; assembly: GCA_963753675.1. Lineage (GTDB taxonomy): Bacteria > Verrucomicrobiota > Verrucomicrobiia > Chthoniobacterales > UBA10450 > Udaeobacter. The sequence continues at coordinate 126,237 of CAVWCZ010000007.1, forward strand.
ATTAACAAAAACATCCAGATCGGTATCTCGCGAATCCGCAAACCCAGCCAGATGACGTACGGTTGGTGAGTGAGATACAAGCCGTACGAATAAACTCCCACAAGCGCGAACACTTTCGCCGGAGCCTGAAACAGCGAGATGAACCCGGCGATGCCGACGATCTCCAACATGCAGCACGTGCCGGTTGCGAAATCGACGAAAATGTACGGGTAGCGGCCGTGATAGAGTTGGAGCGCCGCGGGGTAGAGAATGAGTCCAAGGATGAATCCCGCGCCGCGAAGAAGAAACCAGTGCATGCGTTCAGGCGATTTCGTGTGCCACATCGCTAACGACATCCCGAGGGCAAATTCGGGTAATCGACAGATCGCGAATCCGCCCAGGACCCATAAGCCATTCTGCGGCCAGAGCACCAGCAAGACGTAACGCGCGAAAAATCCGCACCCGCACCCAATGAGCAAAAACCACCCTGGTCCCACACGCCGTGCTACCCAGAAGAGCAGGGGAAAGATGAAATAAAACTGGATTAGCATGGAGAAGTACCACCACGCCGCGTTGAGATACATGAAGTTCATCTGGATATCGATGAACCGAAGGCCGAGCAGGCTCAGGATGATGCGATCGTCTACCGGTTCCAGGCGCGCCTCAAAAGGCGAGAGCAGATAGACCAGGTGCGCGACCCAGTACATGGGGTAAAGCCGCAGGAAGCGCGCCCAATACCACGCTCCCCAGTGAATCCCGCCTGCTTCAGCGCGACGCGCAGTCGATTGCATCAGCGTCCAACCGCTAAGGATGATGAACACACCAACCGCATGGAATCCGAGGCCCGATATTTTTATCCAGACCAATCCCAGAATGGTCAGCGCGCTCGTGGCGAGATTGCTCCAGTCTGCCGACGGAAGCGCGCCATGCTCAAAGTAGGTGCTGAAAAAGTGAAAATAGACAACGAAGAGAATCGCCAACGCCTTTGAGATATCGATCCAAAGGAGCCGTTTCATGGGATGGGCTTTAGCAGCTTGAAACTACGTTGGTCAAGAACTAGAGCTCATTTCACAAATCGCGCTGTCATGTTGAGCAAAGCGAAGCATCCCAGGCCTATTTTGTCGTATGCTGATTCAGGATTTAATTTGAGATTCTTCGCTTCGCTCAGAATGACAAAGGGACTGCACGCGCGCTGGTTGATCCAGCGTCTGACACGGATGCCCTCCAGAGTTTGAACCGGAACATAATTGCCTCGCCTCCGTCGACGGCGAACAAACTTGTCACCTGTTGTATGATCTCAAGTGCACCGCATCGTTTCGCTTCTGCCAGCGGCCACCGAGATCGCAGCTGCGCTGGGATTGATGGATCAAGTGGTCGGCGTCTCGCATGAATGCGATTTTCCACGGGAAGCAACCGACCGGCCGCGCGTGACCCATTGTCCGCTGCACAACGCAGGCCTAACCAGTCGCCAGGTCGATGAATCAGTGCGGCGCTCTGTACATGAGAACGGGACAATCTATACCATCAACGAACCGCTACTTCGCGAGCTCAAACCCGATGTAATCCTTACCCAGAAATTGTGCGACGTCTGCGCTGTCGGTTACGGCACTGTTGCCAGACTCGCGGAAACTTTGCCGGATCTGCCGCAAGTGGTGAACCTCGAACCTTCGAGTCTAAATGACATCTTGGACAACATTCGACGTGTGGCGGAAACATGCGACGTACCGGAGCGCGCCGAGAAGTTGATCGCGAACTTGTCCGAACGCGTTGAGATCGTGCGCGAACGAGCAGCGAGAATTGCGAAACGCCGACGTTGTTTTCTGATGGAGTGGGTTGATCCGCCGTTTTGTTCCGGTCATTGGGGACCGGAACTGGTTGAGATTGCAGGCGGCTACGATCCGTTAGGCCGGAAACATGAGCCATCGGCGGAAATCGATTGGCGACAGGTGTTGGATGCGCAACCAGAAATCGTCGTGCTCGCTCTTTGCGGGTACGATCTCGATCGTGCACGGCGCGACTATGAATTGCTTCGGACATTTCCTGGTTTTGATTCGCTTCCCGCTGCCCGCTCCGGTGGAATCTACCTCGTTGACGCAAACGCGTACTTCTCACGTCCAGGCCCGCGTATTGTCGATAGTTTGGAAATTCTCGCGGGAATTTTGCATCCGATCGAATTTCCCGAGTTCATTTCCTGCGGTCCAAACGATCCTCGGGTGGTGCGCGTCGGTTGAGCCGCGTCATTTATGGCTAAGACCGGTGATTTTCCAAAGTTTATAGGGCTCGCTGCGCGTGGACTTGCCGTTGTTGAATCGGGGCATGTTTTCGATTTGCGACGCGGTAACGTAAAGCTCTCCATTTGGTCCCCAGCTTAACGTGTCCGGCCACAAGAGCCGTTTGTCCGCGATAACTTGGGCCACTTTTGTGTCAGGGTCCCAACGAACCACCGCGTTCTGTTCCAAATCGGTTAAATAAACGCTGCCATCGGACGCTTCGAGCATTCCGTCGGGAGCGGGCGTTTGCGCAACACTTTCCACTTTGGATCCCAACTCTGTCGCGCTGAGATTTTCGTCAGTTAGGAAACTGGTCTTAATTCGATAAAGGGTATCGGCGGTAAGCGCGTGATAATAGAGATAGCCGTTCGTCAGGTCGAGCGCGATGCCGTCCGACGCGATCTGCGGCGGCGCCTTCTTCTGTTGATCGATTAATTCTTTGCCGTCTACGACTAACTTGAAGCCCTTTTCCGGTTGCGTTGACGAATGCTCGTCAAGAAGCCGGCGTGCCTTTTTGCTTTTCAAATCTACGACGACGATCGCGCCTTTCCCGGAATCCGTAATGAATGCGATACCCGAGCGTGTATCGATTCGAACGTCGTTGAGATAACTTTTTTTCGGCGCGATATTTTCGTCGAACGGGATCGTCTGCACGACTTGGTTTGTCGCCAGATCGATCTTTATCAGTTTCGGTCCATCCTTGACGGTTCCCTGCATTTTCGGCGACGCAGGATCGAGCACCCAGAGGTTGTCCTGATCGTCGACTACAACGCTTTGCACGCAGACGAAATGAGAGGCGGCTGGCCCGGACGTGTTCCATTCCTCGTTGGGAAATGGCTTCGGTTTGCCGTCTACGATCTCTGCTACCGAAATTGAATGTTCATCCGACCAGTAGGGAAAATTCACAAAAATACGGCCGGACTTCGTCGAAACGCCGACGCCAGTGACTTGTTGATTCGGAAAACTGGCCACCTCTTTGAGCTCCGCGGCGAATGCCACCGTCGCGTTGATCAGAAGAATCAAGAAAGCAAAACGAACATGCACGAGAATGATTCGCGGCTCGCGCGAAACTTGGATGATGTCAGCCAGGCGAGGTTGCGCATGCAAAGCTCAACCCTGGATCACGGCGACGTTTTGGGGTACTCCAGGGGCGCGCACTGAAACTGCCATTCAATTTGCCGTTCATTGTTTCAAACGTGGCCTTAATGTGGTACGAAAATTCTGCCTCCGGTGCTTCAATCATGAAAAATCCACGATTCATTCCCGCACCGGAGATCGAAGACTGTTCCGATGAAGAATTGATTCAGCGCGCCTGGGAATTTTATCAATTGATGCAGAGAAGGCGAACAATCCGCGACTTTTCCGATCGACCCGTGCCTAGAGAAGTGATCGAACACTGCATTCGTGCCGCGGGGACGGCGCCGAGTGGCGCGAACCTGCAACCGTGGCATTTCGTAGCAGTGAACGATCCAAAAGTGAGACAGGAGATCCGCATCGCCGCCGAAGCAGAGGAGAAGGAGTTTTACGAGCATCGCGCGCCGAAAGCGTGGCTGGACGCGCTGTCCGCGCTGGGCACCGATTGGCAGAAACCGTTTCTGGAAATTGCTCCGTGGCTTATCGCGGTGTTTGCGCAGCCGTTCCGAACGCTTTCGGACGGAACTCGGTCGCCGACGTATTATGCGCTCGAATCGGTTGGCATCGCCACCGGATTGCTCGTCACCGCACTGCATTCCTGCGGTCTCGCGGCTTTAACGCACACCCCCAGCCCGATGGGATTCCTTAATCGCATCCTCGGACGGCCGTCGCATGAGAAACCATTTGTGCTTCTCGTCGCCGGCCATCATGTCAAAAACGCACGCGTTCCCGATATCTCCCGCAAATCGCTCGAAGCGATCAGCTCGTTTAAAGTGTGATTTAATTCCCTACGCGGAAATTCCGAAACAGTCCAAAAGCGATGCGAGGGCGCATCGCACTCCAAAGCACTGCGTGCGAAATTGCTAGAGCCGCCTCTGCGAAACAGGGAGCGCGAGGCTCCGCGCGACGCCTAACGGACATTCAGAGATCGATGCGACCCCTGGCCCGCCGATCTCGCCCCTCCCTTTGCTGGTTTCGCGAAGCTTTGGGAGTGCGTACGCGTCCTCGCGTCGCTTTGGCGAATACTAATCAGTTCGGCGCACTGCAAATCTGCTTGGAATCTACGGAATCTATGGAGCACCTTTTGCGCATGCGAATCAGCGAAATGAATTGGATGATGGTAGAGGAATATCTCCAGCGCGACGACCGCGTGGTGTTGCCGTTGGGCAGCACCGAACAACATGCATATCTGAGCCTGAGCACCGACAGCATTTTGGCCGAACGGCTCGCTGTCGAAGCAGCCGAGCCGCTCGGCGTTTCTGTGTTTCCGGTGCTCTCCTACGGGATCACGCCGTATTTTCGCGCGTTTCCGGGAACCATCACGTTGCGGGTACAAACCTACATGTCGGTCCTGCGTGATATCCTCGACTCCATCGCAGAGCAGGGCTTTAAACGAATCCTGATCGTAAATGGCCATGGCGGTAACACACCTGCGCAAGGATTTATCGGGGAATGGACGGCAGATCATCCAGGCCTGCGAGTTAAGTTCCATAACTGGTGGAATGCGCCGAACGTTTCGGAACAGATACAGACGATCGATCCCATCGCCTCGCATGCTTCATGGATGGAAAATTTTCCGTGGACGCGTCTGGCAAAAGTCGACCTGCCGGCAGAGCAGAAGCCGATGAGCGATTTGGAGAAACTGCGCCGGCTCGATCCGAAATCACTCCGGGAACATCTCAAGGACGGCAACTATGGCGGGTTTTATCAGCGTGATGATGCGGAGATGATGAAGCTTTGGAAGACAGGCGTGGAAGAAACGCGTGCATTACTGAGCGAAGACTGGGATTAAGGAAAGATAGGATGCCGCGCAGCGCTTGCTGTCCTCAGCGGACTAGGGTGCGGGGATCGACTGGGCAAATGCAAAATGCGCTGGGGGACAGCGCACACTACAGGCCAACGCGCCTGGAGGTCGCGTTCCACCTATGCGCGGCCAAAAACGTCGCGCAATTCCTCTTTAGCGCGTTCGAGAATTCGCTTTCGTGTTTTCGGCAGATTTGTCCCGGCGCGGTTGATGTAGAAATTCAACATCGACATCGCCGACTGATACGGCGTGCCCTTGCGCCGCTTACTCTGTTGAGCGGAGCGTTTTAACGAGAGAGCGATCTTGTGCGGATCTTTTGATTTGAAGACATCACGCTCCAGATCAAGCGCGTCACTATGCTTCGTCACTTTCGACGACCATCTTCGGGTTTTGCGTTTCGATAGTTTCGCCGGCGTCTTGCGCATCGTTCTCTATCGTTCGGTTGTTATTGTAGGACGGGCGCTTCGCCTGCCAAACCGGGCGCGGCAACCGGAGCGGTTGCCCTACAATTTTGCGTCTCCTATGAGCATGAAATAAATCAGCCAGCTGCTCCCATGCGTGTGGCATTAACAAATTCTTCAGTGTGATGATCGATCTGACGGCCGCTCCGTCCTTTACTGTTGTGAATGTAAAGAGCGCCACGTTCAACTTTCGCCGTGGATGGCGGCGGCAGATTGATTTCGTATTTTGCCGGTTGCCGATGATCGGCGAGTTGCAGTTCGGGGCGATAGACATCGTTAAACTTCCAAATCATTCGAAGGAAATTTGTTTGCCCACGAAGCAGGTGCCGCACAACGATTCCCGCGCACTGCCTCAGCGCGGCCCAGCCAAGATGCTTGCGGGAGAGAACCCGCTGCGTTTCGACCAATTCCTTGTAAAATTCCGGAAGCGGCAATTTCGTCGGCAACACCGCGTGTTGAATATCAAAGAGGCGGTAATCGCGAGTAGTAAGACGGCGCGATTCGGTGTGCCACGTCTCGGTGCCCGGATAAGGCGTGTTGATGCTGATGTTGACTACCTCCGGAATTTCCAGACACCAATCGCGCACCACCTTGAAACGTTCGCGATCCCAGGATGGATCGGCAATGATGTTGACCGCCACTGTTATGTCCAGCGAACGTGCGTACTCCAGCGCCTCGAAGTTCTTCGAGAGCGTCACGCGCTTGCGATAACGTTTCAGTCCTTCTTCATCAATTGCTTCGAGCCCGAGAAACATGGTGTTTAAGCCGAGCCGCTTCCAGAGTTGAAAAACTTCCTTGTTCCGCAACAGCACGTCGCCCCGCGTCTCGAGATAGTAACGCTTTCGGATACCGCGGCGCGCAATCGCTTCGCCGATCTGCATGCCGTGCTCGCCTTGGATGAACGCAACGTCGTCCACGATGAAAATGCCGGGCTCGCGTATTTGCGCGAGTTCTTCGACGGCGCGCTCTGGCGTTTTCACACGGTAATTGCGTCCGTAGAACGTCCATGCGCTGCAAAAGACGCAGTCCCACGGGCAACCTCTGCTGAATTCAATGGAGGCGGCCGGGTCGAGTTGGCCGATAAAATATTTTCGGCGATGCCGCGCCAGATGCCGCGCAGGCAACAGATCATTCAGTGACTTCACGAACGTAGGCGGCGGGCCGCGATGATCGAGTGTCACACAGCCGGGCACCTGTCTCAGATCGCGTCCCGTTTGCTGCAGGGCATCAAGCAGCCCGGTGATCGCCGTTTCACCTTCGCCAGTCAGGATACAATCGATAGCGCCCGCCGCGTGACGCAGAATTTCCTCGGGAATAAATGAGACGCTGTGGCCGCCGACGCAGATGAAGGCTTCTGGAAGCAATTCTCGGGCACTTCGTGCCAGATCAAGTATCTCGGGAACGTTGGCCAGATAATTGCCACAGAACGCGATCACATCCGGCCGCCAGTGTTGAACGGAGTGAAAGAAATCCTGATGCGATTCGCACTGCAGATCGATCAATCGCACCGAATGTCCGGCGCGTTCGGCCGCCGCCCCCACTAGCTCAAGTCCGAGCGGCTCCAACCGAAGATAAATCTTCGAATACATTAAACAACCCGGATGGACCGCCAGAAATTTCATTTCGTCAGGGCGAGCAGGGCCTCCTAAACCCATCTTACAAATAGCCTTGTCATGTTGAGCGAAAGCGAAACATCTCTGTTCGTCCCTCTTGGGGAAGAAGCATCCAAAAGTAATCCGAGATTCTTCTCCCGCGACTGTGGGATCAGAATGACATCATGAGATGGCTCGTAGTTCATCGGTTGGATAAAGAAATGGACAGCAAAACTCCGTATCATACTTCGCATATTGTTAGGGACGCGCGCGTATGTTTCACCTTTAAGAGAGATCTTCTCATCCTCTTGGAAGATTGAGCCATTTCACGACAGTTACTAAATCGTTCAGGTGCGATTTCTTATTACAGGAGGAGAGATTTTATGTCCGAAGCGTCGGGCGAGCTTGAAGGACCTGATTTTGAAAAGGGATACGAGACCGAAAAGGTGCAGGATGGCGGAATGCTTTTGGGACACGCCTTCGGGGAAGCAATTCTTGTCGCCAGACGAGGCGAAGAACTTTTCGCCATCGGCGCGGTGTGCACGCATTACGGCGGACCGCTTGCCAAAGGCTTGATGGTCGATTGCACGGTGCACTGCCCATGGCACCATGCGCGCTTCGATCTGCGCACAGGCGAAGCGATTGCAGCACCCGCCTTAAATAACGTCGCCTCCTATAAAACCGAGAAACGCGGCGAGCACTTTTTCGTGACCGCCAAGGTCGATAACTCCGACAGGAGTCGCGAGCGCGGAAAGCCGAATCGCAAACCGAAATCATCTCCTACCAGCGTTATAATCGTCGGCGCCGGCGCAGCGGGTGGCGCGGCGGCTGAAATGTTGCGTCGCGAAGGTTACGACGGAGCGGTGACCCTGATCGGTGCGGATCAATTTCTGCCGTACGACCGGCCGAATCTTTCGAAGGATTATCTGGCTGGCAACGCGCCGGAAGAATGGATTCCGTTGCGTCCACGCGAATTTTATCGCGAACAACGGATCGACACCCTCACCAGCACAAAAGTCACGTCAATCGATCCAAAATCAAAGCAGGTGACGTTATCCAACGGCCGCTCGTTAGGCTATGGTGCGCTGTTGCTGGCAACTGGCGCAGAGCCAGTGCATCTCGAGATTCCGGGCAATGATTTACCGCAGGTTTGCTATCTCCGGACTTTGGATGACAGCCGGCGGATCATCGAAAAAGCTAAGACGGCGAAACGCGCAGTGGTGATCGGCGCAAGCTTCATCGGCTTGGAAGTCGCGTGGTCATTGCGCGAGCGCAAGATCGACGTCGCTGTCGTCGGAAAAGAGCCGTTGCCGCTTGAAAAAGTTCTGGGACGCGAATTGGGAAATCTGATCCGCGAAACGCACGAAGCAAATGGCGTGGAATTTCATCTCGGTCGAACGGCTGCAGAAATTCATGCCGGGGATGTGCAGCTCGATGACGGAACGAAATTGGATTGCGATCTGGTCGTAATCGGAATCGGCGTCCGCCCAATAACACATCTTGCCGAGCAGGCGGGTATCTCAACTGAAAACGGTGTGTTGGTGAACGAGTTTTTGGAAACGGATGTGCCCGGAATCTTTGCCGCCGGCGACATTGCGTGCTGGCCGGACCCGCGCGCGGGCCGCATTCGGGTGGAGCATTGGGTCGTGGCGCAGCGACAAGGGCAGACTGCTGCCCGGAACATGCTTGGGGCACGCGAGCCATTCGTTCTGCCGCCATTCTTCTGGAGTAATCATTTTGATCTGCACATCCGCTACGTGGGACATGGTAGCGGCGATGATCGCCCGAGCGTGTCCGGCGATTTGAAAAGAAAAGATGCTTCGGTGATTTTCCTGTCCGGCGACAAGCTCACAGCCGTCGCAAGCATCGGTCGCGATCGCGAGAATCTCAAAGCCGAAGTGGCACTCGAACGTAGCCAGAAATTTCAGCCATCGTAATTCGATCACCAGCAGAAAAGTTTCCCTTCCGAGAATCGAACAGCGACGGAGCATCGCCGCACTTCAAGACGATGGCTGGCTCTGAAGGCCAGTTATTCCTCGTGCAACCGCTCAAAGGCCGGGGCTGGTCTGCATTAGACCGCCATCGGTGATGACAGTTGTCGCGGTTACGTAACTGGCTCCGTCGCCTGCGAGGAATGCAACCACGCTGGCGATTTCCGCCGGTTTTGCCATCCGACCCAAGGGAATGGCGGTGTCCAGTTTCTTCAAGAGCGCTGGATTGTGCATCGTGCCAATGTTGATCGGCGTGGCCACTGCACCAGGGCCGACACCGACCACGAGAATGTTATGCGGCGCGAGTTCGACGCCAGCCGTGCGCGTCAACATTCGCATGCCGCCTTTCGAGAGACAGTACGCGGTGTTGCCGGGCATCGGCCAGTCTTCATGGACCGAACTAATATTGATGATGCGGCCGCCGCCCCCTTGCTTGATCATCTGCCGCGCGGCGAACTGCGTTCCGAAGAAAGCGCTCTTGAGATTGATCGCGAGCACCTTTTCATATTGCTCCTCGGTCGTGTCGAGAATGGAAGTGCGCGTCTCGACGCCGGCGTTGTTGACCATTATATCGACGCGTCCAAATTTTTCCACGGTGGCGGTGATCAGCTTTTGCAATTCTGCGACCTTGCTGACGTCGACATCCACGCCAATGACCCGATCGCCCAGCGCGTGAACCTGTTGTTCCAGTTCTTCCGTCGCTTCGGGATGCGTAACGTAGTCAATCACGATGTTGGTCTCCTGGCGCGCGAGCTCCAACACGATGGCCATGCCGATTCCACTGTTACCACCGGTGACGATGGCGGTTTTGCCTTTAAGGTTCATGATGTCCTTTCTTGGTTAGGAGTTAGTCTTGTTAAGGCTGGCTGCGACGTTTATTCCTCGGGATTCATACTTCTCAGCCGGCGAACGGCGTCTCGGGAATCCCGGTGAAACCGGGCTCGCAGGCGAGGAGGCTGCCGGCCAGCGGCTCCTCCGCCAATTGCGCCTTCGTCAGCGTCTCAGTCGCGGTGGTGATGTACAGGGTCCGATAGTGGGGACCCCCAAAGACGCAGTCCGTGCCGCGCGACACAGGCAGGGCGATGATCCGCTCCATTTTGCCGGTGGGATCGTAGCGGACGATGCGGCCATAGACCGGCTGCGCGCTCCACACGAATCCTTGCGCGTCGACCGTCAGTCCGTCGGGAAAGCCGTTGGGGCTTGGGTCGAGCCTAACGAATGGCCGCCGGTTCTCGATTTCACCGGTCGCCGGATCGAAGTCATAGGCAAAGATGCCGTAACGGAAGCTTTCGGTGTAATACATGGTGCGGCTGTCGGGGCTCCAGCCGGTGCCGTTCGAGCATTTCACATTGTCCTGCATTAGCTTGATGCGCTGGTCGGCATCGAAGCGATAGAGCGCCCCGGTCGGCGCGAACCAATCTTTGGCGCCCATGGTGCCGGCCCACAATCTCCCCTGGCGATCGCATTTTCCGTCATTGAACCGGTTGTTAGGCCGATCAGGCTCGGGATTGGCAAGAACCTCCAGGTGCGCGGTGTCGGGGTCAAAGAACGCAAAGGTCTTGCGCATGGTGAGCACCAGCCCGCCTTTCGCGCGCATTGCCAGCGACGTCACCCAGTCCGGCAGATCGAAGGTGCGATAGCTGCCGTCGGCGGGACGAAAGATGTGAACCTTCTCGCCGCTGATATCAACGAAGTAGAGCTGCTGCATCTTCGGGCACCAGACCGGCGACTCGCCAATCACGTTAGGAGCATGGACGACGACTGAGATGTCCGTCGGCGTTGGTGCCATCTCGTCGGCTTTACCGGTGCGGTTCATCGTGGTTGCAAAGCCAGACGCTGGAGCAGGTGATCGCCCACGCGGAGCGCATTGGCGATGATGGTGAGTGACGGATTGACTGCACCGCAGGAGGGAAAGAAGGAACCGTCCACTATGTAGAGATTGTCGATATCGTGTGTGCGGCAATCGAGATTGAGCACCGATGTCTTCGGGTCGGGTCCAAACCGGCAGGTGCCATTCTGATGCCCGACGCCTTCGAGCGGAACGGATTTCTTGATGTAGAACTCCTCCGGCACATACGTATGCCCGCCGTCCACGTCCTTTAAGACCTGTTCCCAACGCTGGATCAGGCGTTGATACGGCTTCTGGTTATTTGGGGTGTAATCCAGTTGAATGCCTTTTCCGGCGATCCATCGCACCCGATTTTCGTGGCTCGGCAAATCTTCTGTCGTCAGCCACCATGGGACAGAGTGAGTTTTCATCGTCTTTAACACGATGGGAGGCGTGAGCGGCGGCGCTTCGCCTTTCATCATTTGCCACTGGAACGAGCCGATCAGTTGAATCCCGCCCATCGGAAACGGGAAATCCTTTTCGCCAAAATAGAAATCGTTCACCGCCACTGTCTTCATAAACTTGCTCGGATTTGGCTTTACGCCGATCGAGAGAACCACGGCGGCTTTGTGAAACATGAAGTTGCGGCCCACCAGATCGGAACTGTTCGCCAAACCGTTGGGGTGCGAGCCGTTCGCACTCCGGAGGAGTAGCGCCGCTGAGTTAATTGCGCCGCAGCTGACGACCACGATGTCGGCGGTGTAAGTTTCCTTACGCTTGCCGTCTTCGAATTCAACGTCGACACCTGTGATCGCGTTGCCTTTGGCATTTGTTGCGAGCTTATTGACATACGCCCCAGTCAGCAGTGTGACGTTTGACATTCCCACGATCGGTCGAATGCAGTTGTTGTCAGCGTCCGACTTCGCCTCCACCAGACACGGGAAGCCGTCGCACGTGTCGCAGCGAATACACTTACTTTGCCAGCGCGCTTGTTCGTTTAATTTGATGCCCACAGGGCAGGGGAACGGATGATAGCCGCCCGTCTTCAGCTCATCGTAAATCTCCTGGATACGCGGTTCATTACTCACCGGCGGATGCGGATATGGTTGATTGCTCGGCGGTTCGGTCGGATCGGTGCCACGTTCGCCGTGGGCCTGATAGAGTCGCTCGGCCTCATCGTAATAAGATTGGTAGTCGCGATATTTCAGCGGCCATTCCGGCGAAATACCGTCCTGATGCCGGACTTCGTCGAAGTCGCGTTCCCGGAGCCGAAAGAGGGCAGCGCCATACACCTTTGTGTTGCCTCCAACCCAATAACCGGTCTGCGGATGCAGCGGTTTACCCTCGCTGTCTTGCCAGACTTCGTGCGTGTGATACCGGTTTTCGATAAAGACGGACGTGGTATCCCAGTTCTCTTTCTCCTGAGGCAGAAATGTCCCGCGCTCCAGAATAAGAATGCGCTTTCCGCTCGGCGCGAGGCGCTGCGCGAGAGCGCCACCGCCTGCGCCCGTCCCGATGATGATAACGTCGTAATTATTCATGGGTCTTTCCGATTCCCCAGCCAGACCCGACCTGGATATTTCACTTGGGTCGTCATGAGACCCAAGGGTACAACATTTCACTGCTTCATATCAACTCATCTCCTGCGTCAGCGGTTGTGTGATCTCTCTGTCGCGAAGTCCACGCAAGATGATTTCTTGTTTGTCGATGGCGACATGGCGTTGTATCCAAGCTTCGAAGCCAGCGGCCAAGATCGCTGGCACGAGCGTGCGATTCATCTGCCCGTCTAATGGCAAAGCCAAATAACAAAATCGAGGATTACGCGTTTCTGAGCGATACTCAGAGCGGCGCGCTGGTGGGCCGTGACGGCTCTGTGGATTGGCTTTGCCTGCCGCGTTTCGATTCCGGCGCTTGCTTCGCGGCACTATTAGGCAGCCGCGAAAACGGCTGCTGGCGAATCTTCCCGAAAGAAAAAACCGAAAAGCTGAGCCGCCGGTATCGCGGCGAAACGTTGATTCTTGAAACGGGAATTGAAACTGCAAACGGAGCAGTTCGTCTCATCGACTTCATGCCGCCTCGTGGCAGGCATCCCGACATCATCCGGATTGTCGAGGGCGTACGTGGTGAGGTTTGCATGCAGATGGAACTTATTATTCGCTTCGATTACGGCCATGTCGTCCCGTGGGTGGAGAGAACTCACAGCGGATTGAAAGCGATTGCCGGGCCGGACGGGTTGATTCTGAGAACGCCGATCGAAACACGCGGCGAAGATTTCACCACGGTCGCTGAATTCACGGTTAAGAGCGGGGAACGAATTCCATTTATCCTCACTTGGTTCGGATCGAACACCAAGCCACCGAAGAAGGTGAATCCTGAGGACGCTTTGCGTGACACGGAGCAATACTGGAAGGAATGGGCCGGACGCGGCCGTCGCAAAACCCCGTGGACTGATGTGCTCGTTCGTTCGTTGATAACGCTCAAAGGGTTGACCTATTTGCCGACGGGAGGACTGGTTGCAGCACTGACGACGTCGCTGCCGGAAGAGATCGGCGGGGTGCGTAACTGGGATTATCGTTACTGCTGGTTACGCGATGCCACATTCGTCTTGCTCGCACTGATGCACGCCGGCTACATCGACGAAGCGACATCGTTTCGCCAATGGCTGCTGCGTGCCATTGCCGGCAAGGCATCGCAAATGCAAATTATGTACGGGATCGATGGCGAACGACGGTTGCAGGAATTCGAACTGGACTGGCTTTCGGGCTACGAAGATTCCAAACCGGTTCGCGTCGGCAACGCGGCTTCCGATCAGTTTCAGCTCGATGTGTATGGCGAGGTCATCTATGCGCTGTGGCTCGCCTATCATGTCGGAATCAAAGTCTCGAAAGCCGAATGGCGTCTTGTTACGGAGTTGCTGCGATTTCTCGAATCGAACTGGGACAAACCGGACAACGGAATCTGGGAGGTGCGCGGCGGCCGCAAACACTTCACCCATTCAAAAGTAATGGCGTGGGTGGCTTTCGACCGCGCAGTGAAGTTGGCGGAGAGTCATGGTAACGGCAGAACGAAAGATATCGAGCGCTGGAAAAAAATTCAGGAACAGATCCACGCGCAGGTTTGCGAGCGCGGTTACAACACGAAGAAAAAGGCGTTTACGCAATTTTACGGGTCCGATTCACTAGACGCGAGTGTGCTGGCGATGCCGTTGGTTGGTTTCCTGCCGTTTGACGACGAGCGCGTTCTGGGAACCATCGCCGCGGTGGAGCGCGAGTTGATGGAGAACGGGTTTGTCCTGCGTTATCGCCAGGAGAACGAACACGTGGATGGTTTGCCGGGAAGCGAAGGCGTTTTTTTGCTCTGCTCGTTTTGGTTGGCGGACTGTCTTTATATGATTGGTCGTAAGAAAGACGCGCAGGAACTCTTTGAGCGACTGATCGCTTTACGAAATGACGTTGGTTTGTTGTCGGAGGAGTACGATCCGAAAGCGAAACGGCAACTGGGCAATTTTCCGCAAGCCCTCTCGCATGTGGCGACGGTTCGAACTGCGCTTGTTCTGAGTGGCGAATTAGCGCTGCCCATCCCCTGACGAGGCTGTTGGAAAAGCGGCGCTCCTTGGCTTGGAGTTCCGCCCTTAGCCGGATTCTCCTCGGAACCGCGTAAACGCGGAACTCCAAACGCCGAGAAACGCGTTCCACCTTGAAGAGAAGATCGAAGAAAAAGTTCTAGCATAATTTGCAGGCGGCGGGCACACTCGATGCGCTGGTACGCGTGCCCCCTGCAAGGCCGGCGACGTATGAATCTGCAACTGTCGAGCGCGCTACTGTTGGGGGCGGATGTCTTAAGATCGCTCAACCCGCAATCACCGCAGGCGCGCGCTATTTTCAATCTCGGCATTGTGACGGCGATTGTGCTCGCAGTGATTTTCGCAGTGGTCGTTGCCATTGTGGTCTATGCGGTGGTTCGTTTCCGTCAACGCAAAGGCGAAGGGGACCCGGAGCAAAAGGCCGGTTACGTGCCCATCGAAATTGTCTGGACCGTGATACCGTTTGTGATCGTGACGGTTCTCTTCGTGCTGGCGGCACGAACCATGGGCATCTCAGACCCCGCGCCTCCGCCGAATCCGGATCTTGTCATAATCGGTCATCAATGGTGGTGGGAAGCGCGCTATATGAAATCGGGCGTTATCGCCGCGAATGAGATTCATATCCCGGTGGGAAAACCAATTGCGCTGAAGCTGGATTCAGCCGACGTGCTGCATGAGTTCTGGGTGCCGGAGTTGGCGCGGAAAATGACAACCGTGCCAGGTCATCCAAATCATATCTGGCTCCAGGCTGATAAAGCCGGAACGTATCTCGGCGTCTGTTCTGAATTCTGCGGAACACAGCATGCGTGGATGCACTTTCTGATCGTTGCCGAGCCGCAGGAAAATTTCGAGACGTGGCAAAACGCGCAGCTCGCCCCCGCTGCTGCGCCGGTAACCGAAAACGCGAGAAAAGGACTCGCACTTTTCGAGCAGATGAGCTGTGTGAATTGTCACGCCATCGAGGGCACCACCGCATCTGCAAGCGTGGGGCCGAACTTGACTCATTTCGCAAGCCGCAGACAACTCGGCGCCGGCATCGTGCCGAACACGCCGGAAAATTTGCGGCGTTGGCTGACAGATCCGCAAAAGGTGAAACCGGGTGCAAAAATGCCCGACTTCAAATTTACCAGGGAACAGGTCACGGAACTTGCTGATTACATCGAGACGTTGAAATGAATCCCATTCCCGCCACGATCACGCGCTTGCTGACGCCCGCAGAGAGGCAGCACTGGGAATTAGCGTGGCTTTCGACTGTCGATCACAAGCGCATCGGCATCCTGTACATGGTGACCGGCCTGGTCTTTTTCGTTGCGGCCGGGATCGAAGCGCTTTTTATCCGTCTGCAGTTGGCCGTGCCTAACAACACGTTGCTGAGTCCGGACACTTACAACTGGATCTTCACCATGCACGGCACAACGATGATTTTTCTCGTTGCCATGCCGGTGTTGTTTGGACTCGCAAACTATGTCGTACCTCTTCAGATCGGCGCGCGAGACATGGCTTTCCCGCGCCTTAACGCATTTGGTTTCTGGCTGGTTCCATTCGGCGGCATCCTGTTGCATTTCAGTTTTCTCGCTGGAGGCGCGCCGGCGGTCGGCTGGTTTGCGTATGCGCCGCTGAATGAAACGCCGTATTCGTCGCAACTGGGCGTGGATTACTGGGCGATATCGCTGTTGGTGCTCGGTACTGGATCGGTTAGTGCAGGCATCAATTTCATCGTCACCATACTGACTCAGCGCGGGCCGGGCATGACGCTACGCCGGCTTCCTTTGTTCACCTGGATGATCTTCTGCAATTCATTCCTGGTCATTCTGGCGCTACCGATTCTCAACGCCGCGCTCGTGATGCTTCTCATCGACCGACTGCTGCAGGGACAATTCTTTCTTCCGTTCGGCGGCGGCTCGGCAATCATGTGGCAGCACATTTTCTGGGCCTTCGGTCATCCGGAAGTTTACATCGTGGCGATTCCGGCATTCGCGATTCTCTCGGAAGTAATTCCGGTTTTCTCGCGCAAACCCATTTTCGGTTACGAGTTTGTCGCTGCTTCGACCGTGGTCATCGTCCTGTTGAGCCTGCTGGTATGGGCGCACCACATGTTTACGATCGGGCTCGGGCACACTGTCGATCTTTTCTTTGTCGCGGCGAGCGTTCTCATCGCCGTGCCGACAGGCGTGAAGCTGTTCAACTGGAGTGCCACCATGGTGGGTGGCCGGTTACGGTTCGATACTCCAATGCTTTTCTGCGTCGCTGCGCTGGTGCAATTTTTGTGCGGCGGATTGACCGGGGTGAGTCACGCTCTTGCGCCGCTCGATTGGCAGACCAAGAACAGTTACTATCTGGTCGCGCATTTTCACTTCGTCTTTGTCGGCTTGATTGTGTTCGCGATCCTTGGGGCGATTCATTATTGGTTTCCAAAGATGAGCGGCCGAATGCTCTCGGAGCGGCTGGGCAAATGGTCGTTTTGGCTGATGGTCATTGGCTTCAATCTGACCTTCTTGATCCAGCACGTGCTCGGGTTGTCCGGCATGCCGCGGCGCGTTTATACCTATCCAGATTTACCGGGATGGGCATGGATGAACATGGTCTCGACCATCGGGGCGTTTTTTATGGGAGCCGCGTCCATTATTTTCGTGTGGAACTTGTTCACCAGTCTGCTCCGCGGGAAGCCGGCAGACGACAATCCATGGAAAGCGTGGACGCTGGAATGGGCTACGAGTTCGCCGCCGCCGCCGGAGAATTTTCACGCCCTCCCACCGATCCGTAGCCGACGACCGCTCTGGGATTATGAAAACCCCGATCGCGCCGATCCGGTCGTGCCCTCCGGAGGGGCGATCGATTCATTTCGACCGGAGAAAAACAAAGCTGGCGTGATCACTTTCATCATTTCCGAAGCGGGCTTTTTCGGCGTGTTGATCATTGCGTTCCTTTTCTATAATGCGACGTCGGGCAGGGGACCGGGCGCGAAGGATCTGGATGTGCTGAAGACCGGCATCTTCAGCGTCTGCCTGTTTGCGAGCAGTTTCACCATCTGGCGATCGGAGGCGGGTATGCACGCTAATAAGCCATGGAAAATGAAAGCGTGGCTCGCTGCGACGATTTTACTCGGAGGCATTTTCATCGTGGGACAGGGGCTGGAGTACTGGGGTTTATTTCAGAACGGAGTGAGCGTTGGTCTGGATCTTTTCGCTACAACGTTTTTCACCCTCACAGGATTCCACGGGTTGCACGTTTGTGTGGGTCTGCTTGCATTGCTGATCGTGCTCGGTTTGGCTTTGGGTCGCGGTTCAAGGAATGGCCGTTTGCCCGCGCTTGTCCCGGTCGGGTTGTACTGGCATTTCGTCGACGCCGTCTGGGTGTTCGTTTTTTCAATCGTTTACCTTTGGCCTTTGCTCCGATGACAACACAAGAGTTCTTCACTTCCGCATGGACCTGGAACACGGGGACGCTGGTGTTATGTGCCATCGCGATTGTTGCGTATCTGTGGGCGTTCGGGGTTAATCGCCGGATTCTGTATCTGCTCGCGGGGCTCGGAGTCTTCGTGCTGACTTTGGTGTCGCCTCTGAACGCGCTGGCGGATGGCTATCTTTTTAGCGCACATATGATGCAGCACATCTTGTTACTGCTGATTGTGCCTGCATTGCTTTGGATGAGTTTGCCGCGATGCATCTCGCTTTGGGGGCGCTCCTCGCCACTTGGCAATCCGCTCGTGGGATGGGCTGCCGGTGTTGGCGCGATGTGGTTGTGGCATGCACGGCCGCTTTGCAATGCCGCAGTCTCTTCAAAGTTCGTCGGCTGGGTGCAAGTATTCTCACTGGTCGCGCTGGGCGCGATTTTCTGGCGGCAAATTCTCGCGCCGCGCGAAGACGAACGAATTTCGCCACCCGGGGCAGTGCTTTATCTTTTCAGTGCGTGCGTTGCGTGCAGCATTCTCGGAATCTTGATCACGTTCGCGCCGGTGCGCGTATGTCCGATCTACGCACAGCCAGTGGCTGATCAGCTCGGCGTTCTGAATCTGATTCAGTCGGGTTGGGGGATTACCCCGGACAAAGACCAGCAGATCGGGGGACTGCTCATGTGGGTGCCGATGTGCCTGATTTATCTGAGCGCCATCATTGCACAGCTTGCGCGCTGGTTCGCGCATCCTGTTAGCGTTCCGCCGGCAACGGAGGAAGCGTTATGAGCGACCAAACGCAACCAACGCCTGAAGGCTGGGAGCCGCTGCCACCGGAGTCGCTTCCACGACCTAATTTTTTTCCTGCCGGATTGGCGATGGGAACCGCGTTCATCGGCTGGGGGTTGATTACCTCATTGGTGGTCTTCGCTGTCGGACTCGGCCTTTTCACAGCCGCGCTTGCCGGATGGATCTACGAAATTGTCCGTGAACGAAATAACCACTAATCATTCATCGGTCGATCGACCGCTCACGCGGGAGGAAATTACCCGCCGGCATTTTCTAGAGAAGGTTTGTCTCTCGCTCGCCGGTTTCTGCGCGGCCATCCTGGGAATTCCGCTGGTTGGTTTTATTGTCGCGCCGATTTTTCGGAGGACAGGGGGGAAATGGATTTCCGTTGGGAAAATCACAGATTTCGAGATCGGCACAACGGTTAACGTTACGATTACTGATCCGTCGCCTCTTCCGTGGGCGGGTATCACTGCAAAAACCGCGCTGTGGCTCCGCCGGATAAGCGCCGATCAATTCGTCGCTTTTTCAGTGAACTGCACCCATATGGGGTGTCCTGTTCGCTGGCTTGCCGACGCAGACTTGTTCATGTGCCCGTGTCACGGCGGCGTCTATTACAACGATGGAACGGTCGCCGCCGGCCCGCCGCCAAAGCCGCTAATTCGTTACGAGGTCCGCACTGCAAACGGACAAGTGCACATCAAAACGATCGCGGTCCCGATTACCACAACGATATGAAACGGCTCTTCATCGGCGGGTGGCGTTGGCTAGACGACCGGCTTGGTCTGTCCGCGCTCTTCGGTCCCGCCTTGAAACATCTGGTGCCCCACAATGCTCGCTGGTGGTATGTGTTTGGCAGCGCCACTTTGCTTGCCTTCATCGTGCAGGTGGTAACCGGCGTGGCGCTGGCATTTTCCTATGTTTGCTCGGCGTCGGAGGCGTACGAGACATTGCAATTCATCACCAACCAGGCGCCCTTTGGACGGTTTCTTCGTGGGATGCATTACTTCGGCGCGTCAGCGATGATACTGATGGTAGGCGCGCACATGGCGCAGACATTTTTGTTTGGCTCCTACAAGTTCCCGCGCGAGATGAACTGGGCGACCGGTGTGTTGCTCCTCGGATTCACGTTGGTGATGGGGTTTACCGGCCAGTTGTTGCGCTGGGACCAAACGGCTACGTGGTCTGTCGTAATCGCCGCTGAGCAGGCCGGCCGCGTGCCAGTAATTGGGGATTTTCTCGCGCAATTCATTCTCGGCGGGACGGTGATCGGTGGCGCAACGTTGAGCCGCTTCTTCGCGATCCACGTTTTTATCATGCCGGCGCTCATCTTCCTCTTCGTCGGCTTTCACCTGTTGCTTGTGCTGCGCCATGGGATCGCCGAGCCGCCGGTTGCGGGGAAGCCAGTCGATCCGGCCACGTATCGCGCGGAATACGAAGAATTGATGCATAAAACAGGGCATCCATTTTTTCCCGAAGGCGCCTGGCGCGATTTCGTTTTCGGCACCGGCGTGCTTATAGTCATTGCGCTGCTGGCTTATTTTTTTGGACCGCCTGCGCTCGATAAGCCGCCAGATCCCAGCATTATCAAGGCTGATCCGCGACCCGATTGGTATCTGCTGTGGTACTTCGCACTTATGGCGTTGACTCCGCCGCAGATCGAAGGATACGTCATGGTTTTCGCACCCCTGCTGGCGGGCATTCTTTTGCTGTTCACCCCGCTTTTCCGTAACCGTGGCGAACGCGCGCCGTCGCGCCGGCCGTGGGCGATCGCCATCGTGCTTCTGAGCGTGATCATGATCGGCTCACTCTGGATCGCTGGAAAAGAGTCGCCGTGGTCGCCGAATTTTGATCCGCGACCGCTGCCGGAGAAGATCGTTGGCGCCACGAGTGGCCCCATCTTTAACGGCGCAAAACTTTTCCGCGAAAGGGGCTGTCTCAATTGCCATCTCATCCACGGGTACGGCGGCCGTCGCGGTCCCGATCTCACATATATCGGCGACACACTTTCCAAAAACGACATCATCATTCGAATCGTAAACGGCGGCGTAAACATGCCCGCCTTCGGCAAAACGATTCCGCCAGAACAACTCGCGGAGATCACCGCTTTCGTTCAATCGCGCAAGCACCCGATGCCAGCAGAACTACAGGCTCCGCGGGACTGATGCCTTCGTTACTGCAAGACAGCGTTTGATTGCACACGCAACTCGGTTTCAATCGCGTCGATTAATTCGGGAATGTTAATCGGTTTGGCGACCACTGAATGTCCCTCGATATGCATGCCGCTCCTTGCTTCTGCTTTGGTGACAAGTCCCGTCAGAAAAATGATCGGCGTGTTGTGAAACTCGGCATCCGCCTGGATTTGTTCTGCTACTTTGCCGCCGTCCAGGCCTTGCATGGCTACATCGAGCAAAATCAAATCCGGCTTGAAACTGCGAGCCGTTTGATGCGCTTCGGCATCACGGTTTTCCTCGAACACAAGATAAGGACCGGATCTTTCAAGAAGGACTTTTACAAGGTGAGTGTTGTTCGGATCGTCATCGACGATCAGAATGCGTCGCCTTGGTTTAACCGAGTGGTCAGTTACCGTTTCTCCCTGGGGCGATTCAACGATAGGTGCGCGCGGCGAAGAATCTGCTGCGCCTGATTCCTTCATGATTGAGAAATGCCCACGGCGTTCCTCGATTTCAGAGGTTGAGCAAAGCGAAAAACCAAGCTGCCAGCAAACCCATGAGAATTCCCAGTAGCGGGCTTGAAACGGCGAACCAAAATGGGATCACTTCTTTCAACGGGCTTGTCTCGCGTTTTACATTTGCGGTTTGAAAAATCGTATTCATAAGACTTCAGCTAATCTTTCGGATCGGCCGCCGCGACTGCGCGTGTGTCCAATTCGCAATTATGAATTCCGAACCCGTCCCGCTCGCTCTCTCTCGGACCATCTGGTGTGCGGTCGGGGTAACGCCCCGGCTACAGGAACTCGTCAAACCGCCTCAGGCATGTGCCCGGTATCATTCCAGACCCGAATGGCTGGGTCACACCAGTCGTGTTCATAGGTCAACGCGCTCAGGCTTGCTGTCTCCAGCATGAGATATTTACCGACGACCGGTTCGAGGCCCAGCCAGCGCGCGGCAAAAACCCGAAGAAAATGAGCGCTGGAGAAAATCAGCACGTTGCCATTGGTTGCTCGTACTCGAGCAACGACACGATCCGCCCGCGCGCCGACATCTTCCGGCGATTCTCCATTGGGACAACCGTCACGAAACAATACCCAATCGGGACGCTTCTTGCGAATTTCTACTGTGCGAATTCCTTCGTAGTCGCCGTAGTTCCATTCGACAAGATCAGGATCTAGTTCGGCTACTGCTCCGAAGCCTGCCAGTTCACACGTTCGTTTGGCGCGCTGCAACGGGCTCGTCAGAACTTTAACAAACTCCAATCCGGCCAGTCGTTTACCGAGATGCTCGGCATTGCGTTCGCCTTGCTCAGTCAGCGGCAAATCGGTGCGTCCTGTATGCCGGCCCTCCCGGCTCCAGACGGTCTCGCCATGGCGGGCGAGATAAATCACCGGTAAGATTGCGCTCATACTCGACGAACCCATGTTATGATAACGTTGTCATGTTGAGCGAAGCGAAACATCTCTGTCGTTTTCTTCTGTCGCGGTAATTCGGCTAAATTTGATCTGAGATTCTTCTCCCGCGGCTGCGGGATCAGAATGACACTGTCAATGTGCTAGACCGGGTGCTGGTCGATTCAACTATGCAACGTTTATCTGCCAGTTACGCTTTTCCCATCGTTGCTCACTCTTCCAAAAGATCGTAAACACAAACACTGAGCCCGCTGCCCAGTCTGCTGTTGGAAAATCTGCGAACCAAAGATTCAGTCCGTCCTGATGAATGGTCTGCGATTTGTTAGTCTGTGCCCAATTGTCCGTGGACCAAACGACGGTTGCTTCCTCGGCCAGAAGGATCCGCAGAATTTTGCCGCGCGGCACATTCCGCAGGGCGTGACGCAGACTCCAGATTTCGTATCGGCTTTGCACTGGATTCAGGACGTACCGTTGATACGCCGGCTCGATACGGTCGAAACAGACGCCGTCATGACAACTGCGCACGAGCGAAACGTATTCGGCGTGAGACCAGCAGAGCGGCATGGCTGCACCGGTTGGGCAGCCGCGTTTCATTCTCGCGTCCGTCAAATCGTCACCGTCCCAAATCTGTTCGGTCAGCATTCCGCCTTGATTGGCAAACCCTTCCATCGTCTTGATGAAGGGCATCGGGTTTCGACCAGCAGCCAGTTGGTAATGGCCGCGTTCGCCTGTCAAAATCGGCCAGCACCGGCCTACCCCTGTTCCGTCGTATGCGCTGCCGTCATCCTTTTGTCCGTAGCCATCGTGATTGTAACGACGCCAGCCCGGGCCTTGCGGCAAATCGTGCTTAAGCACTCGATCGATCACTTCGATGGAGTCGCGCACAAGCGGATCTTTAGGGGCGCGAATACCGTAGCGCACCAGATTAAGGAAATCTCCGCTCACCACATTGCGCGCAGGATGCAAGCCGCCGCCGTTGGCGATCTGAATTATCGTAGTGTTTGGATCGGGGTGGGGATCAGGCGCGTTAGGATCGGTCGGATTAATCCGAATGTAATGGCGTGAAATGCCTGCGACCAGCTCGCCTTGTGTCGTTACCGTCCAATCTTCAACGTGCGCCGCGAGCCAGTCGGCATAGGCGAAAATGAATTCCGCCGCGTCCGGTTTGCCAACCTCCTTGGCCCAGTCAGCAGCGCAGGCCAGAGCGGCGATCACCGCGGCGAGCGTCGAAGGGGAGTAGCCTGCGTTTTCTTCCCAGCGATCCTGCGCTGTCACGGGACCATGCAAAATCAGGCGCGTTGCGCCACGCGCAATCATCGGGCGGGGACTGAACAAGCCGAGTGCATCATGTCCGCCAGAGGACGGATTGGCCGCGGCGAATTTATGTAATCGCCACGCCAGCAATATCGGCACTGCAACCTGGTCGAGCTGCAACCCCGACCAATAGGCTGTTCCATCGATCCAGCTGTTTTGCGGAAAACTACCGTCCGGCCGCTGAATTGCCGCCAGCCAGATCAACGCGCGTAACGGCGTGCCCATTTGCCCGGTCGCGAGCAGCGCTGTGGCGGTATGCACAAGATCGCGCGTCCAGACCAGATGATAGCCGCCCAGATCCTGATCGCTCTTGGTTTCTCCCCACGGAATACTCATCGAGGCGACCGTTGCCCCTTGAAAAACCTTGTCCTCGTGCGCGAGCAAAACCACTCGGCTCAACCGATACATTCCGCCGTCGTCGCACGTATCACTGCTGAAATCGAACCTGGAATCCACCACGGCGCGCTGCCACTGACGAACATATGCTCCGCGCTTTGACTCAACCGGTTCGGCTAACGATTGGAACAACTTCGTAGCTGCGCTCTGATAACTTCGGCCAAGTGCAACGGCCATCGTAAATTCGCCGCTGTCCGGCAAATTGATTTCACCTGTCAACGCGATGTTACCGTTGTTGGCTGCCTGAAATTCCCAATCCATTTTGAAATTGTGCATCAGGTCCTGCCAACCATCGCTGAAACCGACGTAACCGACCGATCGCCGGGAGAAGCCGCTGCTGCATGCCATGAGCAGGTGCACGTTCTTGCGATGCGCATGAAGCAGTTTGTTATCGTCGATTTCCGGACATGATCCGGTATTGCCGACGCCAAACCCTGCCAGATGCGGCGCCAGCAAGGCGTAGAGTCGCAATTTGCCGCGCAACGTGTCGTCCATCACTTCGAGTTTTGTGTGTATGAGCAAAACCGACCGGTGCGGATCCGTCAGCACGTGTTTCACTACACGATAGCGGCCATGCGGTTCGGAATTTCTTAAGCGATAAAGGAGGCAATCGCGCTCGGGATATTCAATCATATGATCGAGATCGCGTTTTTCTTCATGGCAAAACGTCTCGCCGTCGCTGATGAGAAACTGAAAGTCGCGCGTGTTCGGTTTATCAACGTGCGGGTAATAAATTTCGTTCACGATGCCGTGACTCAGGGTGAACCATAAGCGGCAGCTGGTGTGATAAGCGGTGCCTACGCCCTCTTTGGCGCTTGAGGTCCAGCGCGGGTCGATCCCCGGCGCGCCAAAGGCGATTGAAGTATCGGACGAACTCATGCACAAGCCTTAGACGAATCGAATCCGAACAGCAAGACCGCTGAAGTTTGGATCTAACCACGAATCGACACGAATTAACCTAGCGCGGCTTGCGCCGCAGCCACAATGATGAGCAGACAGGACGCCGCCAGTGCGATAGAACGTTGGTGTGAAAATCAAAATTACCACCACAACCAGCGACGCCCCGTGTTCTTTTGTAACCCAACATGCTGCCGATGTCATCGGTGTTCTTTCGGGTTTTGATCGACTGCGGCTCATGGCCAGCTTGCGTCCGCTTTATCAGCCCAGCTTTATGATGCGCTACTTGAGTTGTGTGAATGTGCTGCTTAAGGACTTCGGCTCTTTTGCTGCCGGTTGGACTGAGCGAGTGCGTGCAGCGGCTCATCAATTGGCGGAAAGATCGGGCCGGCCGCTGCTCTATCTGCATGGTAGTTCCGAGCGCAAGGAAGTCCTGGCCCGCGATCTGGCTCGCCGCGATGCGCTTGAGCAGGGATTGATTGGCATCTGGAGCGTGGTGGAACCGTGTTTGACTTATTTTGTGCGTCGCGACCGGCGGCAGAAGAAACTGCTTCTGCGTCTGGAGCCGGGCAAGTGCCTGCATTACTACTTTTATTTTTGGCATGAGCACCTGGGGCTGTTGCATCTGCGTCTGCAAACCTGGTTTCCTTTCGCCATCCAGCTTTGCCTCAACGCTCGCCACTGGCTGGCCCGCCAAATGGCAGCGGCCGGTATCGGGTATCTTCAACGGGAGAACTGTTTTACCTGGATCGAAGATCCGGCAAAAGCTCAGGCGCTGGCGCGCGCGCAACTGCGAAGTTGTTGGCCGAGGCTGCTCCAGCCATTGGTGG
The DNA here is from genome assembly GCA_963753675.1 of uncultured Verrucomicrobiae bacterium. Classification (GTDB taxonomy): domain Bacteria; phylum Verrucomicrobiota; class Verrucomicrobiia; order Chthoniobacterales; family UBA10450; genus Udaeobacter. Next base: position 152,082 of record CAVWCZ010000007.1, read on the forward strand.
AACAATGTCATCCTTACGCTGAGGAACTGTGTCGGCCTCTGGCGCTCTCCTACTACTGGAGCGTGAGCGAAAGCGAGTATGCCACCGATGTGATGTTCAAAACGCCTGCCGCATTGGCCCGGCTTTATCCGGCGCTGGTGCATCAAGGGATCACCCATTTTGGCAGCAGCGACGTATTGCGCTTTTTGGGACACAAAGCCCAAGCCAACGGCCAGGTGCATGGCAATCATCAAGGCCAAATATTGAGCAGTCTCAAAAGGCGTCCTGAAGGCTTGCGTCTCAAACACCAGGCTGGCGCCAACTCGGTCAAACTTTACGATAAACAAGGCAGCGTGCTGCGAGTGGAAACCACACTGAATCGTCCACACCAGTTCAGAGTTTATCGGGCCAGCGAACGCGATCCGGCCGGGGTGAAGCGCTGGCAAGTGTTGAGAAAAAGCGTAGGCGACCTGCACCGGCGCGCTCAGATCTGCGAAGCCATTAACGGGCGCTACCTTCAAGCGCTGGCCAGTGCGCGTCCCGGGCAAAGCGCAGGCGAGTTGACCCGTGCGGTGTGCCGGCCGGTGATCAAGGCGGGGCGACGTTATCGCGCGCTCAATCCGTGGTCGGAACCCGATGCCACCTTGCTGCAAATCATCAGCCGAGGCGAGTGGACCTTGAGCGGCTTTCGCAATCGCGACTTGCGCAGCGCCCTTTATGCAGGCAAAGCCGACGCGCTGGAAGTGCGCCGGCAAAGTGGACGCCTCACCCGAGCCCTGGCGCGACTGCGAGCGCATGGGATGATCAAAAAAATCAACGGCACTTACCGCTATCAACTTACCGCTCAAGGCCGCCAGATCGTCACCGCGCTTTTAGCTGCGCGCCAAGCCGATGTAAAGAAGCTCCTGGCCCTGGCTGCTTAAACTCTTTGTCACCCATGCGCGAACCCGTGTCATTGTAGTACGAATGTTGTAGGGCGTCTGTGTCAGACGCCGATGGCATTCGGACGACGAATGACGCCCTACTTCGGCAGGGTCCGGATGATTTGTATCCGGGATCAATGATCCGGTCAGGCCTTTGAGATCCGGGTGGCGTAAGGAGTTGTGTGTAAAAGCAAAAAGGAGGGTGTATCTCGATTTGTTTAACCACAAACAGAAAGGAGACACACCCTATGCGAGTTGCAAAAGAACTCGTGATTGAACCTGCCCAAAGTTGGGCGCGACTGCAAGAGCTTAAAAACTCCGAATGGTTTATCCATGATGTGGAGGAGCAATTGAAAGAAAACCATCGGCTTTTCCTGGAGGAACTGATGCGCTACGAACGTCAGCAGCATCTGGGCGTGGCGCCGTATGAGCGCGCTGCCAAGCGTGCCGATCAGGCCAACGGTTTTTACCAGCGCACGCTCTTAAGCAGACTGGGACCAATGGAACTGGCAGTGCCGCGCAGTCGCTCCGGCTTATTCCAGACCCAAATTCTGCGTCGCTATCAACGACGCGAGGTAGCGGTGGATGAGGCGTTACGGAAAGTGTTTTTGCTGGGAGTATCCACTCGGCAAGCGGGTCCTGCCCTGGCCACATTGTTGGATGAGGCAGTGAGCGCTGCCACCGTGAGCGCGGTCAGTAAGGTGCTGGATCAAACGGTGGCTGCCTGGCATCGGCGCGCTCTTGCCGACACGTATCGCTATTTGATTTTCGATGGGGTGAGCGTGCGCATTCGATTGGTGGGCAAAGTGCAGCGGCGTGTTGCTCTGTGCGCCTACGGCATCGGCGAGGATGGCCAGCGCGAGTTAATCGATTTCCTTTTGGTTCGAAGTGAGAGCGAAGAAAACTGGCGCAGCTTGCTTGAAGAACTGTGGCGGCGCGGGTTGCACGGCACGAAATTAAGACTGATCACCACCGACGGAAATCCCGGGTTGATCGCGGCCTTAGAGCTGGTGTGGCCGCGAGTCTCCTTGCAGCGCTGTTGGGTACACAAGCTGCGCAACCTCTCCGCCAGACTCAAAAAAAGTCAGCAAGAATGTCTGCAAGAGGCCAAGCTCATTTATCAAGCCAGGACCCGCCGCGAAGCCATCGACCGATTCCGCGCTTGGAAAAGTCGCTGGAGAGTCCAAGCCGAGCGAGCGGTGCGTTGCTTGGAGCTGGATCTAGAAGAACTGCTGGCCTTTTACGACTCTCCGCAGGCACATTGGAAACGCCTCCGCACCACCAACATGATCGAACGGCTCTTTGTCGAAGTACGACGGCGCATCCGCACCATGTGCGCCTTCACCACACGCGACAGCTGTGAACGCATCCTCTTTAGCGTTTTTGACCGAATGAACAACCACTGGAGACAACACCCTCTGAAAACTTTTACACAAAACAATTGACGCTACCTGAGATCCGGCATCACCGATGCCGGCTACAGCTGGGCGGCGGCCGGGGAGCCGTATTTGGGGAGAACCCCGCAGCCCCCCTTGTGCGGGGCTCTCGTCCTGATGACCGCGGCTGGCTGATCATACCCTTTTTTTAGAAGGGGATCAGGGAGGGATGTTGCGGCGAGGGCGACGCAACGCTGGCCGTTGTAGCCACTGCGCTCTGTCGCCGCGCCGGTGGATCACGCCGCGAACGGCTCGATCCGCCTTCGCTTCGCAACGATGAAGTTTGAAAAGAACCAAATTTTCCAGGAAGAAAGTTTCGGCCAGCGGCCGGCACCAGCGCGCGAGCCGGGTGCGCTCTGAGAATGTCCGCGCGCTCAATCTCTAAAATCCCATCGCTCGTCCGCAGTTCTCCCATATGCATCCCATACGCAATACGCCGCCCTTAGGGGAACCCCCTTATTATGCACATCAGTTCACGCGATCCCCTAGGGGATTTGTCCCCAAAAGATAAGGGAGGGTCCCCTACACAGGAGAGCACGAATTCACTTTACAACCCCCTGCGGCCAACGAGAATCCGCCCCATTCGCGCCCGGCTCATGACCAAGTGGGGAGTTTGGCAGCGGACGATGAGAATACGCCAAATAGAATTGCTTCCCGTTTGCAACCCGCCGCGTGCGCTGCCAAGAACTGCACAGGCTTTCGCAGGATTTGCTCAGTCGACGGCGTCCCTCTCGCTTCCATTACGCGCAACTGGGAGAAGCAATCTATCCCGTGGGGGGTTCCACGTTTATGCGGCTCCGAGGAGAAGCCGCCTAGAGGCGGAACTCCGATCGAGCCGCTTCAACGCTTTTACGTCTCACCTCTTCAACGAGGCGAAGTCAATTTCCCCCTCCGTTCCCCCCACAACATTTTCCCCGGGCGATCCCGCAGGCTGCGGGATCGCTCGACTCCACCAACCACCCGTTATGGATGGCCATGGGAATGGTCCGCCCCAGACAACAATCAAATCAACCAACCAGAAAGAAGTAAGAAGCAACTAAATGAAAAAATCATTCATTATATCTAGCCTGACGACGCTGGCTGCCTTCTGCTTGTGCATAACCGAGCAGGCGCAGGGGCCGGTCGTTGTCAGCGATAAAGACGACTATTCGCCGGGAGAAACCGCGATGTTCAGTACGACCGGCTTCCAGCCGACCGAGTTGCTGGATTTTAGTATCGCCGTCGCAGACGAGAACGGCCTTTGGGTTCCGGACATTGCCTAGGCAGACGTCCCGGCCGACAATTCCGGCAACGCTGAAGTCGATTACGTCGTCCCAGAAAGTTGGGCGAACAAAACCCTGCAGCTCACCGTCATGGGTTTCTCATCAGGCCTACTGGCGACGACGACGTTTACGGACAGCGTTTCCAGCGCGGTCATTAATTCTCCAACGATTGGAGCGCCAGTGCATGTGACGACCGCCGTTCGCAGCGGCAGTCTCATGACAACGCAGGCATGCGCAATCATCGTCGACGCACCGTCGCCGACGCCGAGTGCGACTCCGTGTTTGAATAACCCACCGGTCATCACTTGCACGGGGAACAACGCGGACTTGGGCCAAGTGGTCGGATGCCTGGGCGTAGGGACGGGCTTTGGGCAAACCTTCCCGGTTAGCTACGCGGTTGTTAATGGTTCAGGAAATTCCAAGATCGTGCAAGCCACGTTCACAAAGCCGGACTCCACCACAGTGACGATTGACGTTGCAAACGTGACCGACACGGACGGCGATCCCATCATGGTGACCTTGTCCAACGGCACGAACCCGGTAACCATCAGCGGCCCCGGTAGCGGCGCCGCTTCCTTCACTATTGACATCCACGCCGATGACGGGCAGACCTGCAACAATACCGCAGACAACACGTGCGGCGGCAACGCCACCGCGCAGATTGTTTACGGTTTCAATGGCTTCTTCCCTCCGTTGAGCAACGTGGCGACGACCAAGGTGAAGCAAGGCTCAGCTGTGCCGGTCAAGTTCCAGCTCACGGACTGCAGCGGAACCCTGATTACTCCGGCCAATATGCCGGGCGATGGTTCAGCGCCGATGGTAGATGTCGTGTATGTCTCGGGAGCGGCCCCGAGGGGCGATCCGGCCGTGGACGATGCTGGCAACAGTAACGGTGACACCGACTTCGCCCGTTGGGAGCCAACAGGAAATGCAGTGGATCTTCAACCTGAAGACGAACAGCACCTACAATGTCGGCGACACTTACGGTATCCAGGTGCTGCCAAACGATGGCTCGACTCACCAGGCCAATATCAGCATCAAGTAATGGGAAGAAATTACCTTTAATCGGTTTTCCCCCGAAGCCGATTAATTGAGCGAGTGAGCGCCGAGGAGGTGAAAATCCTCCCGGCGTTTTCTCTTTTTTCTAACCACGAATTAACACGAATCAGAAGACCACAGCCTGCTCGCCGTGGCGAGGATGACACGGATGTTTGGAGTTCCGCGTCCACGCTCGCGATTTATCGGAGTCACGCGGCTCTGAGGATCTATTGCGTTGCTGGGCGCCCCGCACGTGCGGGGCGAAACTCCGAACATTTGAGCGCAATCATGGCTAATCCCTTTGTTACCCTCGTTTCCTTCTGTTGAAAATTCTTAAACAGAAGAATAAGTAAGCACGTCCGCCGTCGCGCGTTTTTGGATTGGGAGCGCACGCAGCTGTTGCGGATGATTGTTGCGGTTGCTACAGTGCTCCGATGAAGTTTCGAGTCACAATTGAACCTGATGAGGATGGGATTTTTATCGCCCAATGTCCGGCGCTGCCGGGGTGCGTCTCGCAGGGAAAAACTTATGACGAAGCGATGACCAACATCCGTGACGCCATTCAGGGTTATCTGGAAAGTTTAAAGAAGCATGGCGAGGCTATTCCCAGCCCCATCACTGAGGCCATCGTGGAAGTTCCGGTGTGAGCCGTCTTCCGGTTTGTTCAGGCGCGGAGGCGGTAAAAGCATTCGCCGCAGTTGGGTATGCAGTGGATCATCAAACCGGGAGCCACGTCATTCTTCGTCATCAGTCCGGCCGTCGGCTCAGCATTCCTAATCATCGCGAATTGGCGAAAGGCACATTGCGCGCTTTGATTCGCGAGGCGGGCCTAACCAAGGAACAGTTCGCCGGACTGCTTTGATCTGCGTTAGGCCGTTATATCGGATCTACGATTCAACGATTCAACGGGGCAAAGCCAACGCCGCGACGTCATTCGTGTTCATTAGTGGTTAGCCACCCTACCTGAACAGCGGCACGCCTTCCTTGTAGAACCTCTTTGTCATCTCGGTGTACCCTTTACGCCAGGCGTTGCCGGCGGCGATGTTCAAAAGCTCCAGGATGGGTTTGTCGTCAGTGAAAACCACCGCATCGTTGAGATGCAGTTCACGCGGATCAAGGAACAACGTCTCGATGTCCACCCGTTTTCCATGTTGGAACAGCGGCGAACGCACAGCGTGGAAATCCTGCTTCTTCTTGCTGGCCACAAACAACAGATTCCTGCGTGCTTCGGCACCGGGTGTCGGCAGGATCCTCGCCTCCAAGCCGGCCGCAACAAGGGTTTTGTAGATTGATCGCGCCGGTTTTCCTATGTTTCCCTCGAGGTAACCGTTAAAGTTTACGAGGATCAATCCGTTTTCCTTCAACAGAGACCTGGCTTTCGCCAGCGATTCGATGGTGAAGACATGTGGAGGAGGAGACTCGCCGCGATAAACGTCGAACAAGATCAGGTCATATTTCTTTTGCGTCTTTTCCAAGTAGTGCCTGGCATCGTCAACAATCACATTCACCTTCTCGCTTAACCCAAAGTAATCTCGCGCGACTTCGGCGATCCGTTCATCCAACTCGACGCCATCAACGTTGAATTCAAATCTCCTCTGGAAAACGCTGGCCAGGAAGCCGCCGCCCAAGCCGAGAATGAGAGCGTCGGATTTCTCGGGAAGCTTGCTGCAGACCGAATAGTTGTAAAAAATGTAATCCCACTTTGGCTTGCCGGTTTTCATGTCCATCCACATCTGAACGATGCGGTTCACCATAAGCATGCGATCGTGAGATTTCTGAGCTGCGTCGGATACATCGGCTACCAGGACCTGTCCAAGAAGCCCTTCCGAATAGCACTTTACATCGACAGTTTTGCCCGGCCGCTGGGTTTTGATTGCCCAAAACGAGAACAGCGCCACAGCGACGAACGAAAACGCAGCGTATTTCTTCACATTGAAGGAGCGAGCTCCCGCTGGCCTCGCCGTAGCACCGCGAAGGCGGGCGAGCCCGGGCGTCGCAAAGCTCCGCCCTCCATTGGAGGCTGCACCGCGAAACGTTTTCTGCGAGATCAGCTTCACAAACGGAATGAATCCCACAACAAGCCCGGTGATAATAGATGGCAGCGTCAATCCGAATCGTGGAATGATGAAAAACCCGAACAACGGCAGGGCGACAATGCCGCTGGCGGAAGAAATCGCATAAACGCGACCAGTGCTGGTTCCGGCATGATCGGCGTTTGCCGATACCTTGCGTATGAGGAATGTCGGTACCATGCCGAGGAAAACGAGCGGCGGCAGGATCAAGGTCATGCTGACGAGAATGATGGCGAGGCCCGGGCCGACATTTTCAAAGGCTATTGTTAACCATTCGGCGGAAATGTGCATCACGAGCAAAAATAGTGATGCGATCAGCAGCACCCATAATAGCGTATTCGGGCCGCTGTATTTATCGGCGACGATGCCGCCGAAAAAATAACCGATCGCCAGCGCGAGCAGAGTAAAGCCAATCACCGTTGCCCAGACGTAAAGCGAAGAACCGAAATACGGCGCGACCATTCGCGCGGACATCAGTTCGACGGCCATCACCGTTGCCCCTTCGAGCACCGCAAACAGATAAATGGTCGGTCTTACAGCCAGGATCGGCTTGCTGCGCCGTAGTCGTACGAAGGCGGATGATCCCGGCTTCGATTTGGCTCTCGATTTCTTGCGGTTACCCCCAACCCTGGCGTCTGACACAGACGCCCTACAGTATCTATTTTTGTAGGGCGTTTCTGTGAAACGCCGGGGCGTGGTCCTTCGGCCAAGCGCCCTCTTCGCGACATACACTGCAGGCAATGCAGCCAACGCCAACCCTGTAACCGTCGCGCAAAGTCTGAGTCCGGCGACAGGAATGAAATAAAGTCCAAAGAAAAACGTCGCCCCTATTCCTCCAAACGTGGACGTGAAATAGACCGTTCCAGCGGTTTTTCCCACGGTTTCGAGCTGCGAAGACATCAAGCTGACCACCATCGGACCAACGATCCCGAAGCAGAACATCGGCGGCAGCAGTAGCAGAACACACGTGACGCAGATCCCGACGATGAGGTCCATTCCCTTTGTAAGCGCGATCGCAATCGAAGCGGTCAGCGGTAATGTCAGGACGAGCACCGCCGAGATTCCGAGCACAACGAAGAGCTTTGTTTCGGAGGGCCGATTTTTAGCGAGCCGTCCTCCCGCGTAATAGCCAAGCGTCAGACCTAAAACGGTAATCGTGAGTACTGCCGTCCATACATAAAGCGAGTTGCCATAGAACGGTGCCACCAGCTTGGCGCCCATCAATTCCACCGCCATCAGCGCTCCGCCTTCGACAAGAAGAACGAGGAAAAGATGCGGGAATTTCCTTAGCACGGCTGTTTATCAACTCGCGAAGACTTTCGGAGTCAATCCATAAAAAGCAGCAAAGACAAGCCGCGATTTGGGGGATTAATCACCAATGGACCCGCCTACCCGCAAGGCTACGGCGCGGCAGGCACGAATGGACAGGAATGGTTTGTAGTTTGGAGTTCCGCGTTTACGCGGTCCGGGGAAATTGCGCGTTGCAGCAGGCCGCCTAGCCTACTCCGCCGAAGCGGCTGCGAAGGCTGGAAAGGCGGGACTCCGAACATTTGAGCGACATCGCGGCTAATCCCTTTGCTTTCTTCGTTTCCTTCTGTTGAAAATTCCTAAAGAGAAGCCGAGTTTGGAGTTTTTGCACAGAAGATAACGAAGGAAGCGAAGATGGGAAACGGGGCACAGATTCACACAGATCAAACATAGATTGGGGTAATGGAGAGGCGAGCTCCGCGAGGCCTTTCCCAATGCAGCGCTAAAGCGATGTTCGTTGGGCGTCGCAGAGCTCCGCCCTCCAAAAAAAACCCTTCGTTAACTTGGTTTCCTTCTGTTTGAATCCGGGTTTCCCATCCGTGAGGGTATGAGGTTTGTTCGGGAGGCGGTCCTGAAAAACTCAGAGAGCAGCAGTTGCAGGAAGGATGGAAAGCAGGTCACCATAAGCCCTGTTGGTATGCTTCAACCAGCAGGAGGGCTTGCGGGAGATGCTCGTGAATTACGATGGAGTCACTCTCCGTATTTGTGAATGAGCACCGGCGCAAAGTACCTACATGGGGACCGGCCCGCATACCTGAGTGCATGTAAGCGCCTGACCTGTTTCCGTCCGCCTGCACAACCACAGTTGATTCTGCCGGCTTGATTCGGTCCGCTGCGCGGATTAAGCGTGGCGTTGGCATATGTCTCAATCGAACACGGATGAAGTGTTGCGGGCGCACTGCGCGGCGATTGCGCAGGAGGAAGCCGTGCTTCGCGAAGGGGGCGGCAAGGCCGGGCACGAACGGCAGCGTAAAATGGGGCGTTTGCCGGTGCGGGAGCGGGTTCGTCACCTGCTCGACAAGGAATCGCCGTTTTTTGAGATCGGGCTTTGGGCTGCGTATAAAATGTATGACCAATGGGGGAAAATTCCGGCGGCAGGTGTTGTCACCGGTATCGGCAACGTGGAAGGCGTTCCGTGCATGGTGGTCGCCAACGATGCCACGGTAAAAGCCGGCGCCTTTTTCCCGGCGACAACCAAGAAGGTGATTCGGGCGCAGCGGATCGCCTTCGAGTGCGCGCTTGCGCTTATCTATCTCGTTGATTCAGCCGGCGTGTTCCTGCCGATGCAGGATGAAATTTTTCCGGATGAAGACGATTTTGGCCGGATCTTTCGCAATAACGCAGTGATTTCAGCGGCTGGCATCCCGCAGTTTGCCGCGATCATGGGCAATTGCGTAGCGGGCGGCGCGTATCTGCCGGTGTTGTGCGACAAGATTTTGATGACTCAGGGAAGCGGCCTTTATCTCGCGGGGCCGTCCCTGGTGAAAGCGGCCATTGGTCAGATTGTCGATGCAGAGGATCTGGGGGGCGCCCGAATGCACTCGGAGATAAGCGGCACGGTCGACTTTTTCGAAAATGATGATCCGTCGTGTCTGAAACGGCTACGGTCCTTGGTAGCGCTGTTGCCCGAAGCGAAAACGCACGGCGCGCACGGCGATCGCGCCCTACCATCGAAGCCGGCGAAAAATCCGGACACGGTTTACGACCTGATCAGTTTTGGCGGCCGGAAGAATTATGACATGCGCGATCTGCTGGCCACGATCGTCGACGAAAAATCGATGGATGAATACAAGGCCGACTACGGCAAAACGCTCGTCACTACATATGCACGCATCAGCGGACGCCCCGTGGGCATTGTTGCGAATCAACGCATGCAGGTCAGGACGAAAAAGGAAGGAATACAGATGGGCGGCGTCATTTATTCCGACAGCGCGGACAAAGCGGCGCGTTTCATCATGGATTGCAATCAGACCAATTTACCGATCATCTTTTTCCAGGATGTCAGCGGGTTCATGGTGGGACGTGATGCGGAAGAGAGTGGAATCATTCGCAGCGGCGCGAAGCTGGTGAATGCGGTGAGCAATTCGATCGTGCCGAAGATTACGGTGGTCGTTGGAGGATCTTTCGGCGCCGGCAATTATGCGTTGTGCGGGAAGGCATACGATCCGCGATTCATCGTCGCCTGGCCGAACGCGCGTTACGCGGTCATGGGCGCCGCGCAGGCGTCGGACACGGTGTTCTCGATTCTCGCCAGAGCGCGCGAGCGAGGAGACAAGAAGGCCTCGCAGGAGGAACTCGAAAAATTGCGCCTCGAAGTGAAGCAAAATTATGAAGAGCAAACCGACATCCGGTACGGCGCAGCTCGCGGCTGGGTGGACGCCATCATTCAACCGGACGAAACGCGCGACGTCCTGATTCGTCTTTTGCAGGACGTGTCGCGTCCGATGCCGAAGGCTCATTTTCACACCGGCGTGATCCAAACCTAGGGCAGTATCTGTACGGCGTCTGTGTCAGACGCCCTCCAAGAAATGGCGTTTCACAGAAACGCCCTACAATTGCACGGAAATCTGCGTAATCTGCGGTTAACAAGATGCCCGTTGTCCTAGTCGAAAAACAATCGCCCCAGGTTACGGTGGTAACTCTCAACCGGCCTGAGCGACGCAACGCCCTGACTCTTGAGTTGCTCACGGAGTTGTGTGCGGCCATTAACGTCGCCTCCGAACAGCCGGAGCAACGCGTACTAATTTTGCGCGGAGCGGGAGTGGCGTTTTGCACCGGATTGGATTTGAAGGAAGCGGCCGATCAAACCAAGGCGCACGCGACCGCAGAGATGGTAGCGAACACTTTGATCACCATCAGCGAAACACGGCTCGTTACGATTGCGGCGGTGCACGGCGCGGCGGTGGCAGGCGGCGCGGGCATAATGTCCGCGTGCGACTTCGTGGTCGCGGCAGAGGGAACGAAGATCGGATATCCCGAGGTGCGTCGCGGTTTGGTCGCCGGGCTTGTCCTGACATTTCTGCGACGGCAGGCAGGCGAACGAAATATTCGGGAACTGTTATTCGGGGCAGAGTTGATCGATGCGGCGCGCGCGAAGGAGATTGGCTTGGTGAACCGCGTCGTCGCGCGTGACGGCGTGATGAGTGAAGCGCAGAATTTTGCCGCATCGGTTTTGCAAGGCGCGCCCGGCGCGCTGGCGCAAACGAAACGATTAGTGGAGGAACTCTGGTGGCGCTCGGTGAAGGAAGATGTCGGCCTCGCGCTGAAATATCACATCCGGGCGCGCGAATCCGACGAGTCCCGCGAAGGCATCGCAGCGTTCAACGAAAAGCGTAAACCGAACTGGGCTGGATCGTAGAAATAAAGGAGGTCAGGCAGCCTTGCCTGCCGAGACAAGCTGGCAGGTTGTCATCCAAGAAGCGCCAGCATGCAAGGGCACGGCAAAGCTCCAGTGTATCTATAAAGGTGGAACCGATTGTCCCCAATCGGTTGGAATCGGGCCCGGTTGACGTGTTGGGGACAACACGTTCCACCTTGTACTGCTATGCAGCCTGCTCCGGTCGAGCAACCGCCGCCCCCGCACTGCCGGCGGACGGTCCCTGGTACTGGGCACTTCCGAAGCCGAGGATCGGCAGGAAAATGATTCCCAGGAAAGCGAGGCCAAGTCCGAAACCTACGCCTTTGCCGAAGCTTTTGGCCATATCGATGGAGAGAATAATCAGGATGATGAAGTTCACGAAGGGGATGAGCATCAAAATGACCCACCAGCCGGGGCGGCCGACAATTTTGCACCAAATGTAAACATTGTAGATCGGGATGAGACTGGCCCAACCGGGTTGGCCGGCTTTGGTGAACACTTTCCACATCGCCACGATCACCAGTAGCCCAATAAGAATGGCGATAATCGTGGAGAATGGGCTTGGAGCGGTACCCTGAGCGCTGTAGCTGTAATCGACCTGTGCGAGCAGGCGTGCGGGTGCAAATAAAACGTTTTGCGTGATTTCGATGAGTGAGTTCATAGGCATGAGGATTTATGCGGGTTTAAAAGACTGCGGCTGAAGCGGCAAGCAAAATCTTTGCAAATATTGTTCTACAGGGAGGTTATCGGTTGTCATTAGTTGGGGCGCACGTCACCCCCGCGCCAATGCCGGCTACGATAGCAGGCGCGGAAGGTGGAACCGATCGTCCCCAATCGATTGGTATCGGGCCCGGTCAACGGGTGGGGGACAACACGTTCCACCTTGTTGCACAGTTATGACTCGAACTGTAGCCGCACGCCGCGCAGGACCGTTACTTGTGGATTTTCTTCTTCTTATTTTTCTTTTGCCCAGGCTTTTTCTTGAAGGGCGTGCTTGTCGGTGTCGGGGAAGGCGTTCCCGTTTGCTCCGGCGTCGGGGATGGTCGCACGCGCGGCTGGGCCAAGTTGCTTTGATGAGCAGTCTTCAGTGTCTGCAGGACCAGTTTGAGCTCTGGAGTCGTGGCCAGCGCAGACATTCGCTGATAATAAACTTCGTAGTAGGCGCTGAGCCGGTCTCGCTTTTCCAAATCAGTCCGCGCACGCTGCGCGTATTTCTTTGCCGCCTGCACCTGAGGATCGTTGACGGTGCGGTTTTTCAATTCCCGCCATAGCACATGCATCCGGAGGGCATCGGCTTCCGGGCCAAGGGATTTTGGCTTAAAACTTTCGTCGAGCTCCTTCAGCCCCGGCAGTTCAGGGCCGTTCGGAGGGAGGGAGGAATTGGCTTCCTCATCCTGCTGTTGAGGACTTTCCTCGGGAAGGAGGTCCACAGATGGCGGTGCGGCTTCCTGTCCGTGCAATACCACCGCAGCGACCAACAACGCCGTAAAAAGGATTAGCCCGTATATTTTCAAGGGGAGCCAATGTAGCCGAATTTCCCGATGCTATCGAGAATCCACGATTCATGTCGGGGCGAGAGGATTTGAACCTCCGACCTGTCGCCGCGGCGACCGCTTCTATAACAAGTTTTCCAGTTCATCCCTGCCTCGCCCGGTCTTAAAATATCGCTCGCGCTGCGCTGCCCCGGAACGAGTGTCAAACCGTTCACTGTGGAGAAGGACCCAAGGCACTCCGTGTTTTGTGGCTTTCGAATCACCCGCATTGTGGCGGCGAATCCGCTCAGCCAAATTCTCACAAGAGCCGACGTAGCTACGTCCAGTTTTCTGGCTACGCAATACGTAACAATAAAACATTCCGCACGGATCGAGATTCAAGTCGGGGCGAGAGGATTTGAACCTCCGACCTCGTGGTCCCAAACCACGCGCTCTACCAAGCTAAGCTACGCCCCGGATTTGCAGCATGATTGTTACACGAATTCGGTTCGTGCGCATCTGGGGAGCGCACGCGGCTCGCGTCCTGTTCGCGACGGCCTGGTCGCGAACTCCAACAAACGCGCCAGCAAGACCTGAAAACGCCAAGAGCGATTGGTGAGGTCGCCAATCACAACAGGCGCGCCGTGTGCGCTCCCCAGCATCTGGAGTTTACCCCAAATTCGGCGCAAGCCGCTTCTCGGCTGCGGCAATTTCCTCGCCCCGCCGCTGCGCGTAATCCAGTACCTGGTCGTGACCGATCTGGCCGACCCCGAAATATTTTGCTTCGGGATGCGAAAAATAAAGGCCGCTCACACTCGCGCCTGGATACATTGCAAATGATTCCGTTAAGTTGATCCCGGCGTTCTTCTCCGCAGCCAGCAAATCGAACAGCGTTCGTTTCTCGGCGTGATCCGGACAGGCGGGATAACCGGCCGCGGGCCGAATGCCACGATATTTTTCCCGAATCAGTTCGGCATTCGACAATTGTTCCTCGCGCCCAAACCCCCACGCGATGCGAGCTTGTTTGTGCAGGTATTCTGCGAATGCTTCAGCCAGGCGATCTGCCAAAGCTTTGGTCATGATCGCGCTATAGTCGTCGTGCTGGCGCTTGAATTCCTCAGCGAGCTCATCGGCGCCATGAATTGAGACCGCAAATCCCCCGAGGTAATCCGGTTTTAGGGCATACGTCTCGCTTGCCCTTTCGGAATCTGCAACCCGGAGGGTCGCGCTACTCTTCGGCGCAACGTAGTCGGCCAGACAATGGTTGAATTGCCCTGGTGGCTTTGGCATTTGCTGACGCAAAAAGTAAAAGGTTGCGATTTTTTCAGTGCTGGTGTCATCAGCATAAAGATTAACATCATCGCCGACAGTGTTTGCGCGCCAAAAAGCATACACGCCACGGGGAACGAGCAGGTTTTTCGCTACGATGCGTTGAAGGAGTTCCTGTGCGTCATCGAAAAGTTCGCGCGCTTGTTTGCCGAACTTTGGATCGTCGAAAATCGCTGGATAGCGGCCCCGCAATTCCCATGCATGAAAGAACGGCGACCAATCGATGTAGGGAACAAGATCGTTCAGCGCGATCGTAGTTGGCGCGTAAACGCGCACTCCTGGAAATTCTGGCTTCGGTGGAACGTAATTATTCCAATCAATCGCCGTACGATTTGCGCGTGCCTGGTCGAGCGTGAGCAGTTTTGTTCTTTCGGTTTTTGCTGCGTGCTCCCGTCGCAAACGTTCGTAATCTTCGCGCGTTTTTTTGTCGAACTCCGGTTTAAGCTCCTCGTTGAGCAGCGAATTGACCACGCCGACTGCGCGCGACGCATCGAGCACATGCACGGTGCTGGAGCGATAATGCGGCGCGATCTTTACTGCCGTATGCGTCCGGTTGGTAGTCGCTCCGCCAATCAGAAGCGGCACGTGGAATCCTTCGCGTTCCATCTCCTGCGCGACATGCACCATCTCGTCGAGCGACGGCGTAATCAGCCCGCTTAAACCGATAGCGTCGGCGTTTCTCTCTCTCGCTGTTTCCAAAATCTTGGCCGCAGGAACCATCACGCCGAGGTCAATGACGTCGTAGTTGTTACATTGCAGAACCACGCCCACGATGTTTTTGCCGATGTCGTGCACATCGCCTTTGACCGTAGCCATCACAATGCGACCCTGCGGTTTCGCGTCAGCAGATTTTTCGGCTTCCATGAAGGGCATCAGGTACGCCACCGCTTTTTTCATTACCCGAGCGCTTTTCACGACCTGTGGCAGAAACATTTTGCCTGCACCAAATAAGTCGCCGACCACACTCATCCCGGCCATGAGCGGACCTTCGATCACTTCAAGCGGTCGCTTAAACTGGTGCCGCGCTTCCTCCGTGTCTTTGTCGATATAATCGATGACGCCTTTGACCAACGCGTGCTTCAGGCGCTCTTGCACGGGCTGTTTTCGCCACGTCTCATCGGCGACAGCTGTCTTCCCCTTTGCCTTTACGCGCTCTGCGAACTCCACGAGCCGTTCAGTTGCATCGTCACGCCGGTTGAACAACGCATCTTCAACCCGTTCGCGTAGCTCAGGCTCGATTTCTTCGTAAACTGCCAGTTGTCCGGCATTCACAATCCCCATGTCCAGTCCGGCGCGAATGGCGTGAAAGAGAAATGCCGCGTGCATCGCTTCGCGCACGGTGTTGTTGCCGCGAAATGAAAACGAAATGTTGCTGACACCGCCGCTGACTCGCGCGGCTGGAAGGTTTTGCTTGATCCAACGCGTCGCTTCAATGAAATCGACCGCGTAATTGCGGTGTTCATCGAGCCCGGTGGCGATGGTCAGAATGTTTGGATCGAAAATGATGTCGCTCGAGGGAAGCTTAGCCTTCCCGGTCAATAGATCGTATGCGCGCCCGCAAATCTCGATTTTGCGCTGGAAATTGTCGGCCTGACCTTTTTCATCGAACGCCATCACGATGGTGGCTGCGCCGTAGCGCCTGATGAGTTGCGCGTGGTGCAGAAATTCTTCTTTGCCGTTTTTCAGGCTGATGGAGTTCACAACAGCTTTCCCCTGCAAACATTTGAGTCCAGCCTCGATCACGCTCCATTTTGAGCTGTCGATCACGACAGGGATGCGCGCGATTTCCGGTTCGCTCCCTATCAAGTTCAGGAAGCGAGTCATGGCTGCTTCCGAATCGATCATCGCTTCGTCCATGTTCACATCGAGCAGGTTCGCTCCGCCCTGAACCTGCTGGCGTGCGACGGTCAGAGCGCCTTCGAAGTCGTCCGCCAGGATGAGCTTCGAAAATTTTGGCGAGCCCGTGATGTTGGTGCGCTCTCCAATCACGGCGAAACCGAATTCCGCCGTGATCTTTAGCGGTTCCAACCCCGACAACTGCAGGGCGTTCGAATCAGCCATCATTGTTTGGATCGGCGTTGATCGATTGATTGGGGAGCATACAGTTTACCCGCCCGTGCGCGGGCGTCTCGTCCGCCGCGGGACGGATTCGCCGTGGCGAACGGGTTGGTCGTTGCGTCTCGCAACGACGAATTCTGATTGAGGGAAGTCTGCGAAGGCGCGACGCCTTCGCCAACACCCGGGACGGATGCGCTCCCCGGATCGTGCGGGGCCACTGGTCGTGGCGCAAGATCACGCACCGCATTTGCGATTGCGCGGATGTGTTCCGGAGTCGTCCCGCAACAGCCGCCTACCAGGTTCAGCCAGCCGTTGGCTGCCCAGGCGACAACTTTTGGTGAGAAAGTTTCCGGTGTTTCAGGAAATCCCGTTGGTGAAAGGGGATCAGGCAATCCCGCATTCGGATACGCACCGACGTAGAATGGAGCGACCCGCGAAACTTCTTCGATGAACGGTTCCATTTCATCCGGACCCAGGGCGCAGTTCAAACCAAGAATGAGCGGTTGCGCGTGAGCAATGGAAATGATGAACGCTTCCACGGTTTGACCGCTTAGGTTGCGTCCCGATTTGTCGATCACGGTACCCGAGATCATCAACGGCACGCTGCGTCCGATTTTCTCCACCGCATCATTGATGGCGAACAACGCGGCCTTTCCATTGAGTGTGTCGAAAATCGTTTCGACAATGAGAAGATCGACGCCGCCTTCGAGCAGCGCTTTCGCTTGATCGAAATAGGTCTGGCGCAGTTGATCAAACGAGACCGCGCGAAACGCCGGATCATTTACGTCGGGTGAGATCGAACCCGCGACTGGCAGGGGACCCATTGATCCGCCGACAAAGTATTGCCGTCCGGTTTCATTCGCAGCACGATCTGCCGCGTCGCGTGCGATCCGCGCTGCTTCCAAATTGATTTCCTGAACGAGCGCACGAAGACGCTGGTCGTCCAACACGCGTTGAAAGAACTCCTGATCCTTACGGCCACTTGTGGGTTCGCCTTGAAACAGGAAATCATGCGAACCGATTGTAGTTCCGCTAAAGGTATTGGTTTCGATGATGTCCGCGCCGGCGTCGAGGTAATTGGAATGAATCTCCTCGATGACGTGCGGTTGTGTCAGGTTCAGTAGTTCAAGGCTACCCTTGAGATCTTTCCCTTCCCAATCGCGAAACCGTTTCCCTCGATAGTCCGCCTCGGATAATCCGCATTGCTGGATCATCGTGCCCATGGCGCCATCGAGCACGACGATGCGTTCGCGCATCAGCGATTCCAGAGGACGAATGCCGTCGGTTGCCATGATGTGGGGCAACTAAAAAGGCGTTTGCCTGATGAATCAAGGAACAAATTGACGCATCATGATGCGTAGATGTGTACCTAACTCATGCTCGTGATCCTGCTCGTAATTTTAATCGACCAAATCGAAATGTGGTCCGGTTGGGGCGATACCAATGACGAAATCCGAACGTCGAATGACGAAGGAACGACGAAGTGCGATTTGTATGGGGAGCCGACGCGCCTCGCGTGTCGGTAGCTCCGAAGGCTTTCGCGATCACGAACTTTTGAGGCAACGAGCAAGCGGCACAGAGTTGCGGCGAGGGCGTCGCACCCAACACGCCGAGGGGCCTATGGTCCCGATATGCAGGCGATTGGGGTCAATCGACCCTACCTGTTATGCGCTGCGCCTGCCTATGGCGCTATGCGATCGGTGAGAGTATCGGTGTGAAACTCGGTGTGATCGCGCAAACGCGACCATGGACTGTCTTTTTTGTTTGTATCCGCCACGCTGGTTTTCTCACCTTTCGCAAAATCGTCCCACGAATTGTAACGGGCGATGGCAAGAAACGTCCAGGCTGCGCCTTCCAGATGTTGCATCAGCACATTCCCAGCCGTCGTGTCGTTCGACGCGTTTGGTAGTTCGCTCAGTATTTTTTCCAGTTGCTCACGATGACCGGGAGCGGGGCGATAATAAGAAACGGAGTAAACCGAGCCCGCTGACTTCGATTTCGAATCGGCATCGATGCCCATGGCTTTGGTGAACTCCTCCCATGAGGGACCATTTACAAATGTATCAGTATGCCACTCACTGAGGTTACGTTTGTCTGCGGGCACAGCCGTCCCTGCAGCTTCCACCGTCGCCTTGGGCCCGAGATGTGTAATGACCACGTAATCCCAGGCGTCCCCGTCCTGGTGACGGAGAACGATGAAGTGATCCGGCATCGGATTGGTTTGATCGGGTGTTTTCAGCCAATCGCCCAGTTGTGCGGCTTTGCCGAGGGCGGCCTTGGTGAAATGGACATGATAAACGTCTGTTCGTTTGCTGACTTGAGCAGGCGCCGCACTCTTGCCAGCAGTACTCTGTCTTTGATGTGGCCTGCCCGTTAACGAGCGTCAATGGTAATAGACTCGAGACACCGATAACTGCGATCTGCGTAATTAATCTCATAAATAATTAATCCTTCAGTTGTTATGTTGATTTTCGAATTTGTCACGGTCCTATAAGACCCGATCCCGATCGAGTCGTATCGAAGCTTGCGCGTCGTTATGTTTGGGCGGAGTTATGCTGACCACCGTGACAGGTGTCAATGTTTATTTCCAGCCACGCAATTCCGGCATGAATTTTTGTATCGTTGACGCGATTGGTGGGAAGCAATCCCGGCTCAGTATTCGGCAAAGGCGTCATCAGGATAGCAATACAACCATCGCTCGCCGATTTGGGCGGACGCGACGACAGGATGTCCGATGGCCCGCGCGTGTTTGCTGGCATGCTTGTTTGGCGAGCTGTCGCAGCAGAGCGTCACGCCGCACGTCTGGCATGTCCGCAAGTGAACCCAGTAACTGCCAATCTTCACGCACTCTTCGCATTCGCGACGCGCCGGTTGCTTGATTGATTCAACTGCATTCAAATGAGGACATCCGCGGTCGGTCATGATTCGTTTTATCCTTGCTGTGTTTTGTTTTCCGACGCGTTCCGTCGAGACGCCAGGCTCATGTGGATGCCGGCGATAGCCATGCCTCCTTCTCCAACGGCCGCAGCGCAACGTTTAACCGATCCGGAGCGCACGTCGCCTGCTGCAAAAATTCCCGGTAAACTGGTTTCCAGCGGAGCGGGTCGGTGTTTGTTTGCGCGCCAGGCTGGTGCTTCAGCAACGTCCGAGCCTGTTTTGATAAATCCTTTCCCGTCGCGCTCAATTTCTTTCGGCAACCATTCTGTGCATGGTAGAGCACCGATCATGGAAAAGACGGCGGGCGTTTTGACCGTGCGACGCTCGCCCGTGCGCGTATTTTCCAGCTCAACCTGCTCGAGCTTTTCGTCCCCGAAGATTTTTCGAATCTCCGTCTGATAAAGAATCTCGATATTGGGTTGCGTCTCCACGCGACGCGAAAGGTAGGCAGACATTTTTTTGGTAATGTCATCTCCACGAATGACGAGTAAGACCTTGGCAGCGCCATCGGAAAGGAACATCGCCGCTTGTCCGGCCGAGTTACCGCTTCCAATCACGATGACGGTTTCGTTACGACAAATCTGACCTTCGAGTGCTGTTGCGGCATAGTAAACTCCGGCGCCTTCAAATCGCTGACGGTTCTCGGCGTCGAGACGGCGGTAGTCTGCGCCGGTCGCGATCAGGACAGCTTTTGCGCGAAGCACCGCACCACAACCTTCTATCTCGAGGCAAGCACGGTATTCCCCGTCGGAATGGTATTTCAGGGAGAGCGCCGCGGCTGGCGTGGAAAATTTCGCGCCGAATCGGTACGCCTGGAGCTGCGCCAGCCAGGTCAGTTCGCCACCGCCAACGCCGGTTGGGAATCCAAAAAAGTTTTCAATGAGTGACGAGGAACCGGCTTGCCCGCCAGGCGCATAACTTTCTACAACGACCGTTTTCAATCCCTCCGATGCGGCATAGACCGCTGCGGCCAGGCCAGCCGGTCCAGCGCCAATGATTGCGAGATCGCAAAAAACTTCGGTTTCATTTTCTTCCGCAAGCGGCCGCAGCAAGCCCGCTTCCCTGGCAACTTCGCGTAACGACGGCTTGCGCAAGCGCGCACCGGCCGGGGTGATCAAGACCGGCAAATCGCGAGTCGTTAGGTGAAAACGTTCGCTTAATGCCCGCCCTTGTTCGGTCTCAAATTCTATCAGCCGGTGCGGGATGCGATTCTTGTCGAGAAAATCATCCAGCTGATGTCCATCGCGCGCGTGGTGGCTGGCCAGAACGCGCATGCCTGCAAATTCGCGATCACGGCTAAGCCGGCGGCGTCGCATGATCAACGCATCGACGATCGTCTTGCTTACGGCAGGAATTTCCGCCAATGCGCGCCGAAGTTCGGCGGCCGGAATGTGAAGTATCTCGGCCTCATCCGACGTGACTCTGGACGAACCGAGGATCGACGTGCCCTGCAGCATCGATATATCGCCCATGAAATCGCGCTCGCGCGCGGTAGCGAGGTTATATTCGATTTCGTCGCGGATCTCGAACGCTTCGACTTCGCCTCGCAAAACAATTGCCAGTCCGAGATCGCGTTGCCCGGCTTTGAACAACACGTCGCCGCGTTTCATCACGCGGCGTTCGCCCAGAGGCTCAAGTAGCGAAAGCTGATGATCGTTCAGTTTTGGAAAAGCGATGCTTTCAGTATCGCGGTAGAACCGTTCGTCTCGTTCCTCGTCAGTCACATACGCATTCTACCCGCCGGTTTGCAGACATCAAAACCCCGGATCGACGCTACAAGGGGCCTGAGCAATTCTGATCTCGCGAAATTATTGTTTCTCAGTAATCTCGGACACACATTAACAAGTTCTTATGCCGAGACGCACTTACGAATTTGTTCAGGTTGACGTATTCACCCAGACCCCGCTCGCGGGTAATCCTCTTGCGATCTTCCCTGACGCTCACGGATTGAATGATGACGAGATGCAAGCTTTAGCGCGGGAAATGGATCTTTCAGAAACGGCCTTCATTTTGCCGCGCGAAGCCGACATTGAAGCTCGGGAAGGAAAGAAAGTCCGCATCTTTACCGTCGAAACAGAATTGCCGTTTGCGGGGCACCCGACTCTCGGCACAGCTCTGTATTTGTACGCGTCGGCATCTGGTCAAGAGAGTCCCGCCGAAATCACTCTTGACTTGAAGGCCGGTAAAATTCCCGTGCGGTTCACTGCGAATTCCGAGAACGAAGGGCGTGGTCGAGTGGGCGGTCAGGTGTTCGGTGAAATGCGCCAGCGCGATCCTGAATTTGGAACTCCACTTTCCACAGAGGAGGTCGCTCGCGTCATCGGAATTGCGGTTGACGAAATTTCTGAGGAATGGCCGATCCAGCCGGTCTCGACCGGATTGACTTTTACGATCGTGCCATGCCGCAGTCGACAGACGCTTTCAGATTTGAAGTTTAGTTACATCCAGGCGGCGGAGTTTCTAAGGAAGACCGGCGCGAATCTTTTCTACTTTCTCTGTCCTGAACGACGCGAAGACCGCCTTGACGCTCGAGCTCGAATGTTCTTTTACGGTGGCGAAGACCCGGCCACCGGGTCGGCAGCAGGCTGCGCCGCCAGTTGGATGGTTCAACACGGAGTGGCAAATAGTGATGAGCAGGTGGTGATTCGGCAGGGTCTCGAGTGCCGTCGCCCAAGCGAATTGCATGTCCGCGCAAAGCGGGAAGGAGAGCGCGTTACCAACGTCCGCGTAGGCGGCCATGCCGTTGAAATTCTGCGTGGAACAGTGGTGCTGTGAGCAATCGCTCTTATCTCCCGACGCGAAACTCCCATTAAACTGTTCGCGAAGAGCAAGGACCTTGCTGAAAGGTTTGGTTTTGGCGTATCCACGAACATGGGGCCAGTCCTTCAAGAACCTTGTGACGAAAACGTAATTCGATCCGAGCCGGCTACGGCGCTCTGTTCGAAAGTCCGCGGTCGCTGGATCCTCGCCGCGACCGTTCTCGCCTCGAGCATGGCCTTTATCGACGGGACAGTGGTGAACGTAGCGTTGCCCGCGCTGCAGACGAATCTCAACGCCACGGCCGTGGATGTACAATGGGTAGTCGAGTCGTACGCGCTTTTTCTTTCTGCTTTATTGTTGATCGGCGGTTCGTTAGGCGACCATTACGGGCGACGCCGTATCTTTTTGCTGGGCATTGTGATTTTTGCTTTTGCATCGGGCGCATGCGGTCTTGCCGGGAACATTCGTCAATTAATAGGGGCTCGCGCGATTCAAGGATGCGGCGCGGCACTTCTCGTTCCCGGGAGTCTTGCAATCATCAGTAATTCCTTCTCCGAGCAGGAACGCGGACGCGCAATTGGCGTATGGTCGGGGTTCAGCGCCATCACTACCGCAATTGGGCCGGTATTCGGAGGATGGCTGATCGAACATGTTTCATGGCGCGCTGTGTTTTTCATCAATCTTCCGATCGCCCTTGTTGTGATATTAATCTCGCTCCGCTGCGTCGGGAAAAACTCAAACAGGGAACGCAGTCGGGTTGATTGGCTTGGAGCAATACTGGCGGCACTCGGTTTGGGAGCGCTTGTTTACGGGTTGATCGAATCTTCTCAAGTTGGTTTTAACAATCGCGCTGTAATCGTGGCGTTGAGCGTGGGCATTGGCGTTTTGATCCTGTTCTTGTTCGTCGAGTCGCATATTTCGCAGCCGATGTTGCCGCTCACGCTGTTCCGTTCGCGAACGTTTGCTGGAACGAATCTCTTAACATTTCTCCTCTATGCCGCGCTTGGTGGAACACTCTTTTTTCTGCCGTTGAATTTGATTCAGGTTCAGCGGTACCCACCGACTTCCGCCGGCGCGGCGCTGTTGCCGTTCATACTGCTCATGTCGTTCCTTTCGCGTTGGTCTGGCGGACTTGTTGCGCGTTACGGACCAAAACTTCCACTTGTCGTCGGGCCCGTCATTACAGCCGTTGGTTATTTGCTTTTCCTGCTGCCGGGAATCGGCGGCAATTACTGGACAAATTTTTTTCCGCCGGCGGTGGTCCTGGGATTAGGCATGGCAATCACGGTAGCGCCGCTGACGACGACCGTTATGAGCTCGATCGGGCAAAACCGCGCTGGAACCGCATCGGGAGTAAACAACGCCGTCGCGCGCACGGCGAGTCTCGTCGCGATTGCGGTTCTCGGAGTCGTCATGCTTCATGTGTTCAAAACTCGTCTGGATCACAGATTGAGCAGCGCGAATTTGCCAAGTTCAGTCGTGCAGTCAGTGCAAACTCAATCGACCAGGCTCGCGGCCATCGACGTCCCTCAGAATCTGAATGCCGAAACACGACAGGTGATCCGTCGCGCAATCGACGAATCTTTCGTGTCTGGATTCCGCTGGGTGATGGTGATCGGTGCCGCGCTCGCCGCCATGAGCGGTGTTACCTCGCTGTTTTGGATTGGAGCAGGCTCTCGTGTGCGTGCCGGCGGGAAAAGCTAGTAGCGGAATTATTTGGATTGGAACGGTCCTTCGAAAATGCTCTCGGAAAGTTTACGACGGTCATTCGGACTCTCCCGGCTCTGCAATTTTTCAGGCAGCCATTCTTTTGGTCCCGGCTTGCCTACTGCAGCCATTGCTTCGATTTGAAATTCGTCGGGTATCGCGAGCCGTATGCGCGCGCGGTCGTAATCAAAACCTTCCATCCCATGGACGACCAGACCCTGCTGGAAGCCTTGCAACGCGAAATTCTCCCACGCAGCGCCAGTGTCGTACGAATGCGTCACTGACGGTTCGTTGTTGTGGTCAAAAAGTTTTCGCGAAATGAACACGACCAGAACGGCGGCATTCTTTGCCCATGCCTTGTTCGCATCGACCAGCAGATCGAAAAACGTTTGCCAATGTGCCGTGCCACGACGCGCATAGAGCGCGCGCCATTGCTGCGCGTTAAATGAAGAAGGCGCCCAGCGCCCCGCTTCAAAGAGTCGCATCAATTCTTCGTGTGCGATTTCTTCGCCTGACATTGCGCGTGGCGACCAGCGATCGATCAGAAGTTTTTCGATTGGATGATCTGCTTTGCGGATTTCGCTACCTTTAATCATTTGTCGAGACCGCGTGTCATAAGTCGGCGAACCGCCGGTCTACATTGACGTTTGCGACCCTGCGCGAAATCGAGGCAGCACATTGGCCGATCTCAAATTTTAGTAGCTCGCGCCTTTGGATAATCCCATTACTGCCAGGGTATCGCTGTCGAGGTAGCCCGTCTGGCGCAAGCCGTTGGTGCTTTGATAACGCCTGACGGCCTTCTGCATCTCAGGGCTGAGTACGCCGTCTGTCTCGCCGCGATAATAGCCTTGGCGAGCGAGTCGCTCCTGCGCTGCGACAATGGTCGAATCTTCTGATTGCGATTCATCGTTGTAGGCATTCGGATCGTCGTACACTTCAGTTTGGTAAACACCGGAATCGAAGTAGCCCTGCGATTGGTCGGGATAGCTGTTTTGATCGTAATACTTCTGTCCCTGGTAATCGCCGGAGTTGTAATCGCCGGGATCGTAATTGTACGAATACGGATAATCGTAACCGTAGGTGGACGAGCCGTAGCCATCATTCGGAAAGCCATAGTCGTAGTAGTAATCGTCCGGGTAGTACGAAGACCACCACGGAGCAAATCCCAGATTGAAGATCACCCACGATCCATTAATGAAGGAGCATTGGTGGCCATTCCACCAATGGTCGCAGTTGCGGTTCCAGTCGCGATGCCAACCCCCTGAGCGGTGAGCGAAAACGTGTTTTTTCCAGTCACGACGCAGATGATTGTTTCCATTTCGGAAATGGTTTCCGTTCCGGAGATTGTTTGGATTCCGAATATTGTTTGCGTTCCGCAGATTGTTTCCATTTCGGAATTGCATCCCGGTGTTTCGCTGGTTCCACACGCGTGTGACAGCTGAATTTCTGTGATTCGCGAATGGCGCGACACGATTGCGTTGCGGAATAGTTGCTACCGTGTATGGACCGGAACGCGTGAACGAACCTCGACTCGAATAGAAAGGCCGCCGGTACGCGGAGGATGGTGATGAACGCATGCCAAACGAGGCATGGCGTTGGCCTGAATAAAACGGTCTACTGCCGTATGACCGCATCGGCGTCGAGCGGAACGATGAAGCACCGCGGGGCCGCATGGGAGCGTGAACCGCGGGGGCACTGCGTGCAACTGCGCCCGTGTGAGACCCCCTTGCCACTGCGTGAACACCTCCCGGGTTCGCTTGAGCAATCGTGACCGCACTCGCAACAAGCGCGACCACGGACAATTTTGTTTTCATATTTTCTTGCCCTTTCCTGTTGCTGAACCGTTTACCCCCACAATTTAACGTACACCACCCGAAATGAGAAGCGTTTCTCCGGTGATCCATCCTGGTTCGCGCTGAAGCGCTTCGCAGGATTGGGGACCCCCTGCTTTCGAAAGCTATCTCAAATCTGGTTTGGGACATGCATTCGCTAGAAAACGCCTATGGTAACTGGCTACTCAAAGTTCTCTCGTGTTGGTTTGTTGAGCTCTCCAAGCCAAGGGCGCGCTGCTTCGAGGTCGTCATTCGTTAGGCCGTGGCCGGCGTTGAAAAAACGAATCGTTACGTCTGCGCCTGCGCGACGAAGAAGTTCCCCCAGTCGCTGAGCTTCGGATACTGGAATGATTGGATCCTGATCACCCGCGCCGATCCAAACGCGCACAGACGAAAGGTCCGGTAATGTGTCCGGATTCAGCGGCACCATGGCGCGAAATAAAATTTCCGCGCGCATAATTTCTGGCCGAAGCAGTAACATGCTCGCAGCGATGTTGGCACCGTTAGAATAACCAACCGCAATGACGCGATCGCTGGGGAATCCGTAGTGTTTAGCGGCCTCTGTGACAAAGTCCGCGAGCTCGTGCGTACGATGTTTTAGATCTTCCAAGTCGAAGATCCCTTCGGCAAGCCGTCGAAAGAACCGCGGCATCCCGTTCTCAAGAACTTTGCCGCGCGGGCTAAGCAACGCAGCATTCGGATCAAGCTCGCGTCCAAGCCCAATGAGATCCCATTCGGTTCCACCTGTGCCGTGCAGAAGCAAAAGTGTCCTTGACGAGCTGCCGGGAACGAACTCGTGAATGAAATCCGGCTGCGGTCTCATGATCAATCACTGGCGGAGCAGCAGGCCGGAACATAGGCTTGCAGCCTGTGCGCCCAGCGGGTTTGGAACCCGCTGTTTCCGGACGGGCTATGACCGCTGGTGTGGTATTTAGGCGGAGTGCAACTCCGCTGGGCACACAGACCTGGAGGTCTATGTTCCGGGGAGTCCGGCTGCGGCCTCATGACGGGCTCGACAATTGATCACGTTCCATAGATCGCCTTGTCGATCTGGGGATTAGTTAGGGGTCCAATAGGCTCGGCCAACTCGTGCAAACGGAAAATGGGATCGTCTTGTCGGATTTCCAGTTTGCTATGAACCCGGCCGATGCACGCCGGACGCCGTTTTCTGCCGACTGCACGGCTCTTGCTCCATGGTCTCATCATTATTCAGTATTACGTTCTCGGTACGAAATCAATGCCGCAGACAATCGAGTCAGGCTGCGGCCTCATCACTTACCCGGCAGTTGAATCGGCGTCTATCTTATCCAGAGTGTTTCCGCGCAAGGCGAGCGCTATTTGGGAATGACGACTGATCTTAAAGAGCGTGTCCAAGAGCACAACGCGGGAAAATTTTCCCATATCTCAAAATTCAAGCCATGGAAGCTGACTACTTACATCGCATTCACTGATCGAGCCAAGGCAGAAGCTTTCGAACGCTATCTCAAATCTGGTTCAGGGCACGCTTTCGCTCGTAAGCGACTATGGTAATTCGGTGTTGCTAACTTTCGTTCAATCCGGCTGCAGCCTCATATTTTGGCTGGCACTTGGATTCGCGGGAGAATCTGTTCGATCTGCGACCGCGCCGATTCCATCCACGACGGAAGGCGTAAATGGGTCCCGAGTTCTTCCACCTTTTCGTCCAAAGTGAAACCGGGCGGCTCGGTGGCGATTTCGAATAGTACGCCGCCCGGTTCGCGGAAATAAATGGAATGAAAATAAGTGCGATCGATCACCGGCGTGACGTTGTAGCCAAGATCAACCAGATGCTCGCGCCACTGGAGCTGTTCGGCCTGGTCCTTCGCGCGAAAGGCGATGTGATGCACTGAACCCGCGGCGACGCGTCCCATCGCGGCGTCGGGCAGACAAAGCAGGTCAACAATTCTTCCCGGCGCAGAGTCATCGGCCGAGGCAAAGCGAAACCGGTTGCCCGATTCGTCAATCAAACGATAGCCGAAGCTCTCGGTGAACAACCGCGCAGTTCTCTCGTACCCTTCCAAGGCCGCGGAGACACTGTGAAAGCCGAGAATCGCATGCTCTGGGGGAATGTGGCTCTCCGGCCACAGGTCAACTTTTCCGTGAGAACTGGATGCGATCAGCTCAATCATAAGTCCGTCAGGATCAAGTAATCTAATTACTTGTTCCGCGAAACGCGTAGACGTTCGCTCAGCCGTTACCTGCTGTTGTTTCAAACGCTCCAGCCAATAACCAATGGAGTCCGGCGATATCGCGAACGCTGTCGCTTCGACCTGACCGGTGCCGCGAATTCCGCGTCGCGCTCCGGGCCACGGAAAAAATGTCAGGATTGTTCCGGGCGTGCCACGCCGGTCGCCGAAATAAAAGTGGTATGATCCTGGATCGTCAAAATTCACCGTGCGTTTGACGAAGCGAAGACCGAGAACCCCGACATAAAAATCGAGGTTCCGCTGCGGATCGCTCGCGATCGCAGTGACATGATGAAGCCCCGGAATTTTGTGATCCATGGCAGGAAGTTTACTCGGCTGCGACGTGAGCTCCTTTTTCGGCAACTGAACGTTTCATGAAGAAAACCAAGGCCACCAGTGCGATGGCAACAACGGCGAAGACAAAGAAGGTGTCGAAATAGGAGAGAGCCGACGCTTGTTGCGCACGCAGGTTGGCGAGAGTTTGCAGTGCCATTTGTTTCGCTGCCACCGGGTCGCCGGTTTGTTGGAGAAAAACTGACTGTGCCTGATGGAGGTATGAATTTACCGCCGGATTGAGCTGATCGAGATTTTCGCCAAGCCGCAAGCTGTGGAATTGATCGCGCCGCTCCTGAATGGTCTGAGAGAGCGAAGTTCCAACGCTGCCGCCTTCATTGCGCAAAAGCGCCAGCAAACCCACCGCCGCACCGCGAAGTCGCGGCGGGATGTAAAGAAATGCGGCGACGTTGAGCGGAGCGAAAATGGTGGAGAGACCCATGACGAAGACCACCCGTGGCCAGACGATTTGCCAGGGACTGATCTCGAGATTCAATTTCGACATCCAATAACCTCCGATGCCGAGGACAAAAAGACCTGCGGCGATGAGGTACCGCGCGTCCACTCCGCGGCCAAGAAAACGGCCGACGATCGCGAGCATGACGATCGCAAATATGCCAGACGGCGAGAGCACCAGTCCCGAGATGGTCGCGTTGTAACCGAAAAGCGTTTGGAGCAGGATCGGAATGCTGATCGTGTTGGCATAAAGAACGGCAAACGCACAAAAGATGATGATGCAAGAAATACAGAAATTCCGGTCTCTGAGCGTCCGGAAATTAATCAGCGGATTATCGTAGCGGCTCTCGCGAAAAATGAGACCGACGAGGCCGATCACGAATAGGAGCGCCAGTGTTTGAACACGGAAAAATGGATCGCCGAACCAGTCCCATTCCTGGCCTTTGGTCAGCAAAATCTCCCATGACGTCATGGTAACCGCCAGCAGGGTGAGACCCAGCGTGTCGAACGGGCGGCTTCGTTTGCGAGCTTCGGCACTTTGCGCTTTCAAATAATCCGGATCGAATACGAGCGCGTTGCACATTGCGAGCGCCAGAAGTCCAACCGGCACATTGATATAGAAACACCAGCGCCAGCCGTAATTGTCCGTGATGTAGCCACCGAGAGTCGGACCCACCACGGGAGCCAGCAGCGCCGCGATTCCGAACACGGTCTGGGCCGCACCTTGCTTCTCTTTGGGAAACGCATCAAGCAATACAGCTTGACTCGACGGTTGCAATCCACCGCCGGCGAGACCCTGCAGAACACGTGAGAAAATCAGCATGTTCAGACTCACCGCCATCCCGCACAAGGTCGAAGCGACGGTGAAAATCAGGATCGACAACAGAAAATAATTGCGTCGACCAAGGCGAATAGAGAGCCAGCCGGAGATGGGCAGGATGATGGCGTTGGCCACCAGATAACTGGTGATGACCCACTCCCCGTCGGTTACCGCTGCCGACAGTCCGCCGGCGATGTGACGCAACGCCACATTAGCAACGGTCGTGTCCAGCACTTCCATGAACGTCGGGATGACGACGGCGACGGCGACGATCCATGGATTGACCGCGCGCGGAATTGCCGTTGCCGAGTAACTCGGAACGGCGATCGATGAGGAGCTCATTATTTTGGCGCCGCTGCGCTATCAACTGGGGAGGACTGCGGAATCAGCTCTTGCAAAAACCGGCCCGCGTTCGGCCCAGTCGGCTTGCTCCACAAATTCACCGATGGCGTGACCGAAAGACCGACGAACAGCGGGAATTTGTCGGGATCGTAATTCAACAGAGCGATCCGGACCGGCAAACGCTGCACGACTTTTACGTAATTGCCGGTTGCATTTTGAGGCGGCAGCAGCGCAAGCGTGGAACCGGTCCCATAGGTAAAGCCAGAAATTCGGCCTTCGAATCGGTGTTTGTTGCCATACATATCAACCTCCAGATCCACGTGCTGACCTATCCGAAGGTTTCGCAGCTGCGTTTCCTTGAAGTTCGCGTCCACCCAGATATCGCGGAGCGAACGGATCGCCATCAAACTCTGGCCGACCTGAACATTGTCCCCGGGATTCACATTGCGACGCGTGATCACGCCGTCGATCTCCGCCACGATGGTGCAGTAGCGCAGATTAAGCTTCGCTTGATCAAGATCGCGCTCGGCCTGCATTAACTTCGCCTCTGCTTCTTTCAATCCCGGCGCGGTCTTGATAATCTCGGCATAAATCTTATTGATGTCGCCACCCGGATCGCGCCGATAAAATTCCGCGACCGTTTCTTTTGGCGTCAAGGTCCAGGAGGAAGGGACCACGCCGAGTTGCGCTGCGCTTTGCAATAGCCCGCTGAGCGCTTCGCGGACCGATGAAAAAGTTTGATCGAGATTGGGAGGAACGTCGTCTAGGCTCCTTCCTTCAGCCGGTTGCACCGGCAAGCCGAGAGCGGCACGCGCTTGATAAACGCTTTCCAGGGCTTGTTTTACCTGCGCATTTGCGACATCCAGCTCTTCACGCTTTTTGTCGAATTCCTCTTTGCTGGATACTTTTGTCTCTAACAATTTCTTCGCGCGCTCGAAGTCGGCTTGAGCGAGCACTTGGGTTGCCTTTGCCTGTTCCCATGTAGCAACGCGTGCCCTGATCAGCGCGACTTGATTATCCACATCTTCAATCGCGTGTTGAAGTTTGAACCGCAGACTTCGGGCCTGCCCGATCTGGCTGCGAACGGTTGCCTGCGCTACGACGAGGTTTGCCTTGGCGGAATCGACGGCGGCCTGCTTGATGGCAACTTGCACGCGATACGGTTCCGAATCGAGTTCGACGAGAACGTCGCCTTTTTTGACCCGATTATTGTTATCGATGAGAACGCGCGCGACCTGTCCGCTCACCCGCGGCGCGACGAATGTGACGTAGCTATTCACATAAGCGTCATCGGTCGAGACGGTGTGCCATGCGTGAAACGCTTTCGGGATTATGACGAAGACCAAGATGATCGCGCCGATGACGATCAGGGCAGTTCGCAACCTGTGTTTTTTCGAAGCTTTGCCTTTGTCGCTTCCAGCCGGGGTGGGGGAAGGTTCCGGTTGATCAGGTGGCGCTGACTTTGATTCGTCACTCATATTTCTCCTTCGATCTTGTCATCCTTTCTCAGGCGTTCCGAGAGGGTATTTGAACGAGTCTGGATCGTGGCATATCGGGCCTCCTTCTGCGCCTTTTTAAACGATTCAAGAACCCGGCCTTCATTTGTTGGAGAAAAGCAGCTTCGCTTTGATTGTTTCTGCAACCACTGGCGGAACCATTGTTTCCCAGGAAACATCGCCTTTCTGGATGCGGGAAAGAACGTCGGGCGTCTGAATCGAGAGATACGATTCGTTATACGAGCGAACGGGCACGATTCTACCGAGCTCGATGAGGAGATGCTGCAGGTGATGCCACGGCGCCGGTGTCTTGGCATTTGCTAAAGTCCGAATCTCATTCGTAGCCGGATCGCACGTCGGATAGACATACATTTTCACCGAGCGTTTGAATAGACGTCCAACCGATTCGAGCACGCCGCCTGGAAGTTCGGTGTAGTATTTCTCATCCGCCACCTGCTGCCGAACAGTGGGAAGCCCGGCAGCGATACCGATCAAGCCATCGGTGTATGCCGCGAAATAATCGGCAAGCTGATAATGTTGCTCAAACCGGGAGATCAAGACGTCGAAGCCAAGCGCTCTGAGGATGTCCGCCCGGTCAAGGAAGTCGTCGTGTCCTGCCTCAGGTCCCGGGTTCAGACTGCGCAACGTCATTTCCGCGAACACGACCGGCGCCTTCCCCTGTACTTCGGGTTCTTCCAGAAACTGCTCGCGCGCTCGTTCGAGCAGATCCAAAGTCAAATTAGTCACTGGCCGAAAGCTGCCTCGCTCCACCAGGATCGGCTTCTTGTATAGCACCTCCGAGGGCTGCACCACCTCGCCCGCGGCCCTGAACATGGCAGCGTCGGTCAATCCTTGCTCCACGAGTTGAAGGCTCATGAGCCGATTGTCCACCCCGGGAAATGCCGGCCCGGAGAACTTGATCATATCAATCTCAACCCTTCGACGGCCAAGGTCGTCCATGAGCGATGCGATGAACCTCGCCGGTTCCTCACAATAAAAGAACGCCGCGTGAACGAGATTCACCCCGAGAATTCCTAGCGCTTCCTGCTCCAGCGCAGCGGTTGAGTCCAGAAGGTGAGCATGAATGATGACCTCGGATGGCTCTTCGTTCGGATGGGTTTGAGAGCGAATGCCCAGCCAACCGCGCCCATTGCCAGCCTTGCGAAAGGCGCGAGTCGCGACGGTGTTTGCAAACGCGAAAAATCTTTTCGTGTCGCCGTGCTTCGCCTTTAAGCCCTCGAGCAATTCGGCAAACTCAATGTTTGAGCATGGCCTCAAGCCGTTCCCTGCTGACGTACCGCTTGGCTGGACCGTAACGTCGATCGCTCATCGCCATGTCATAGGCGGAAATCGTTTCTGCAATCGTTCCTGCCGCTCCCCCCACGGAGAAAAACCAGCGCGCTACTTCCTGGCCGCCACCGATTTCGGCAAAGGTCCCATACCTGGTCGCGTCGAGGTTCAATGCCAGTGCTTTTTGACGGGTGCTACTAGAGTTGCCGTTCATAGTAGTGCCTGTCATCAGGATCTTTACCGAAGAACCGCAACCGGTTACGGAAGATCTCGGCGGCCGCAAGCAGGTTAATAATCAGGAAAAAAACTGCCGCGCTTCGGAGGACGGGAAGCGTTGAGGAATATGCCTTCGCTGTCATAGCCGTCACAACACGGATACGACGCCAGCACCGGCGGGTTGACAGTTCTCGCGACTCACCATTTTCCGACGTGCGCACCGCCATCGACGTGCAGCACCTCCCCGGTTACCTGTTTCGCCTCCGTCAGGTAAACCACCGCGTCTACGATGTCCTGCACCTCTGAAATTCCGCCCAACGGTTGCAATGTTTCAAGAAAATCCTTTCGGTCCCCCGTGTGCATCGGCGTATCAACGACGCCTGGCGCTACCGCGTTTACTCGTATGCCGTGTTTTGCGTACTCCATCGCCAGGCTGCGCATGACCGCCTGCAGACCACCTTTGGTAATCATCGGGACTGCCGCGTTCGCCCCGGCGATCGGGTGATCGACCATGGTCGAAGTGATATTCACGATACTGCCCCCGCTTTTCTGAGCCAGCATTTGCTTGATTACCAACTGAGTGATGAAAAAGAACCCCTCAATGTTGATCGCAATGAGAGTCTGCAGATCGTCGAAGGTGTAATCTGTGAATGGCTTCGAGAAATAGATTCCAGCATTGTTCACCAAAGCGTTGATCGATCCAAACTCCCTCCTGGCGACTTCGACGATTTTCGCAGCCGTTGCGGCTTCCGCGATATTGCCGTCAACCAATGCAAGTTTATCTGACTGCTTAAATGCTCCCGACCTGGTAATGTTCCGGGAACTCGCTACCACATTGTAACAGCGATCCAGGAAAGACCCCACCAGACCCGCTCCAATGCCTCGTGAGCCTCCTGTTACGATCACCGTCCTGTGGGTATTTCCGATTTCTAACCTCCTTTAGAGATCGTGTAGATGTGCAGGATCATGGCGTTCCGAGTGCATCTGTGCTCGGTGACCACAAGACACGTTTGGTTCCGCCATGCCCGTTCCGGCGCGCAGACTAGCCTTCGTACTTAAACGACAATTGCAGTCGGGTACGGTACTCAGTCACTTTACCGTCCTCGATCTTGACATCCATCTTTACAACCTCGGCGATGCGCAGATCGCGGAGAGTGCCAGCGGCCATCTCCACCGCAGTTTTTGCCGCATCTTCCCAGGACTGCGCACTGGTTCCGATGACTTCCGTTACTCTGTATACTGAATCTGCAGACTTATCTTTTGTAGCCATAGCGTTTTCTTTCTAGCATTTGGTTAATTTTCTCGAGTGAAGTGTTTATGCAGGCGGCCGCGTTGCTTCTCCTGGAAGTTTCTTCGGTCGCGCTTGAGCTTAATCTTCAGGTACACGCCGAATCAATCGATTTGCGCATTCACATAGTTATCGCACCACAACGCGCGCCAGCGTGTCAATTAAGAGCGTTGTCGATCCGCTATCGGTAGTCAGCACGGCAACGCCCATGTTGTTACTTAGCTTTTAATGAACGCGAGCAGGTCTGCGTTGATGACGTCGGCTTGTGTCGTGATCATGCCGTGCGGGTAATCCTTGTAGGTCTTTAGCGTCCCATTCTTGAGCAGCCTGGCTGAGAGTGGGGCGGCGGCCTGATAGGGCACAATCTGATCGTCCTCGCTGTGCATGACCAGAACCGGGATTGAAATCTTTTTCAGATCGTCCGTGAAGTCGGTCTGCGAGAACGCGACGATGCCGTCATAATGCGCCTTGGCACCGCCCATCATGCTTTGGCGCCACCAATTCCAAACGACAGGTTCGATCGTTTTCACGCCGGGACGGTTGAAACCATAGAATGGACCGGCTGGCAGATCGTAATAGAACTTGGCCCGATTGGCGGCGAGTTGCGCCTGGAGATCGTCGAAGACCGATTTGGGCAGGCCTAACGGATTGGCCGGAGTCTTGACGATCAGCGGCGGCACGGCGCTGATAATCGCTGCCTTCGCCACGTTCGTCTCGCCATAACGGCCCAGATAACGCACCACTTGGCCACCGCCGGTCGAATGGCCGACATGAATCGCATCCTTCAGGTTGAGATGATCCGTGACGCCCTTGAGATCGTCGGCATAATGGTCCATGTCGTGTCCGTCGCCGGTTTGAGTTGAACGACCATGTCCGCGTCGATCGGTCGCGATAACGCGGAAACCTTTGCTGAGGAAAAAAAGCATCTGGGGGTCCCAGTCGTCCGCCGAGAGAGGCCAGCCATGGCTGAACACAATCGGCTGCCCGCTGCCCCAGTCTTTATAATAGATATCGATATTTTGTCCGTTTTCTTTTCCAACAGTTACGTATGGCATGACGTGTTTTCCTTTTGGTAGGGTTCTTGTTAGACCAATTGTTAACGCAGACCACCTGCGATAAGCAGCGTTTCGCCAGTGACCCATTTTGAATCGTCTGAAGCAAAGAATACGGCGGCGGGCGCGATGTCGTCCGGCTGACCGATTCGACCGAGCGGGGTTTGCGATTCCACCATGTTTCGCATGTCGCTTTCATGAATTCTTGCGGTAATCACTCCCTCGGTCATCACCATCCCGGGCTTGATGGCGTTCACGCGGATTTTCCGCGCACCGAGTTCCTTCGCCAGCGTTCGCGTGATCGCGTCCACCGCGGCTTTGGTGGCGTTGTAAATCGCGCCAGTCGGAGGAGTCATGGAACCGGCGATGGAACTGATGTTGATAATGCTTCCGCCATTCGCGTTGAAATGCTTCAGCCCTTCTTGAGTGACGAGGAGGATCCCCAGTACGTTAGTATCGAACATTCGGTGAGATTTCTGCTCCGTCACCTCTTCCAATGGCATGAATTCATAAACGCCGGCGTTGTTGACTAGAATGTCTAACTTTCCGAATGCTTTCTCCGCTTCCGCGAAAAGTTTTCCACGTCAGCCCTCCTGGCGATGTTGCCCTTAATGGCTATTGCCTTTCCGCCGCGCTTCGTGATCTCATCGACGACTCGGTCTGCGCCTTGCTTGTCTGACCCATAATTGACAACGACCGCCGCACCTTCGGCGGCTAATTGCTTTGCGATCCCTGCGAATTCCTTTCGACGCTCCAGTTACGACTGCAATTTTTCCATCTAAGTTCTGCTATTCATGTTTGATTCGCCAATAGACTAACGAATTGTCTTCAATTTCTCCGGCGTGTGGCTTCGAACAAAAACCACGTCCGACGCTCAGTTTCGTCGATCCAAACTTCAATGAAGCTCGCTGTGGCAACGTCGCGATGCTCGTCACACACGTTGTGCGTTTCCCGCAGCCTGGCAGCAAACGTCTTGTTGTCGTCGGCCAGTTCAGCGAGCATGTCCAAAGGTTCGACGTATTCGGCATCGTTATCGAGTACACGCTGAATCCGCGAGATCTCTCCGATGGAATGCAGCGTTAGTCCGCCGATTTTCCGAACGCGTTCCGCGACAACGTCGGTCATGGCGAAGAGCTGGTCCGCTTGTTCGTCTAGAAGCAGATGATAATCGCGGAAATGATGACCGCTCATGTGCCAATGAAAATTCTTTGTCTTCAGGTAAAGCGCGAACACGTCCGCAAGGATCGCGTTGAGCGCGCCTGAGATATCCCTGGTGGCTTCTGCTGTTAGGTCGGTGGGTGTTTCCAGCGGCGCGTCGCGTCTCCGAAGTAGCTCATTTTTCCTCGAATTCGGTTTGGCCGTGCTGCGACCATCTTGTGATTGTCTCGTTTTCATAACGTAAAGATAACCAACATAATTCGGGCGCAAAATCGCCGAATTTCCCAAGATCGAAACGACGCGCGGCAAACAGAACTTGCTCGTCCTACTCTCGTTATGCGGGTGCTCTTTCCGCCGGTCGCAATCTGATGTTGATCTCGGACGTAAGCGTCCGATGAACCGGGCATTTAGCTGCGACTTCCATCAGTTTTGCGTGCTGTTCTGCACTCAACGATCCGGCCAATTCCACTTCGACATCGATTCTGTCGAGCATGCCCTCTCTGGTTTGGCACTCATCGCAATCCTTCGCGTGAATACGCGAGTGCCAAAGCGAGACAATGACATTCTTGAGCGGCCATTTGTTTCGCCGAGCGAATAATCCGACCGTCATCGAGGTGCATACGCCAAGCGACGCGAGGAGATAATCGTATGGATCTGGTCCCGCATCACCGCCGCCGACGCTCGCCGGCTCGTCCGCGACGAGGTGATGTTTACCCGCAACGATTTCCTGTTTAAAGCTGTCGCTGCCGCCGTGTACGACAATATGAGGTGCTTCTTTGTCCATTTCTGTAGCCATTCTTGATGATTAGGGGCTCAGTATTCCTTTGAATGCGTCCCGGTATCGCCAAACAAGAAACAATTCCAGAGCGGCGACGAGGATTGCCGGTCCGAGGCCCTCCGGGGCCATCAAGATATGGAATAGCCAAATATTCACGATGATGGCGCCGAGAATCGTCAAACCCAGCGGAACAAACCGGCCGACCAAAAGAAGTAAACCTCCGATCACCTGAAAACCGCCGATGACATAAGCGTAGCCGCTTGCAAAAAACGCGTGCAGATATTCACCGGTTATACCTTTGGGGAGCGGCGGCATGGGGAGGAATTGTAAAAACGCATTGGAACCGAAAACAACGAAGATTAACCCGAGAAGAACTCTGGCGATTACGGTGGCAATTCTCATGAGTGAATGCTGACTTCGTTGATTGAAAATTCCAATCCCGAAATTTCCTAAAAGGATTACGCAGTCGATTCGGTCGCCACTGGAATTTAATTAAGTTACTCGACGTTGATTTTCATTTTGAGTCAGGAAACCGCACCGACCTCTTCCTGAGATTGCACAAACGGCGGCACTGGGCAGTCGAGGGTGTCGGCAACGGCACGGAGCAACTCGGCTTCGCCTTCCTGGATGGCGCCATCGACGGCAACAGTCTGGGCGCACGCATTGAGAAGGTTCTTCTTAATCTGTGGAACAGCTTGGCTGAGCCGCGCGAGCGCCGCATCAACGCGCGACAGATCGCATTGCCCGGGCGATAACCATGCGATCTCGCAACGCGCCGCACGGCTCAGGGATTCTGCGCCCTGTGTAAACGCTTCGTACGCCTCGGTTGCATTTTCCTGGCCCGCATAGGCCGTCGCTGACAAAAGTACGGCACAATCGGGGACGAGAGGACGCAGGGCATAAAACTGAGTGATCTGCCTCTGATCGGGAAAGAAGTGTCTTTCGAGATGCCGCACCACGATTTTTCGCAGCATGTACACGAACAGGTCTTTTTCGTTATTGCTCGCGACTAACGCTTCCGTGGCCGTGCGGAACTGCTCGAATTGCGGCGCCGAAAGTTGGCGCAGGGCTGGCAGCGCAAGATCTACTAGCGGAATTCTAGCCTGCGGTGGCAAACTTTGAGTCTCCGGCCAGATTTGCATTATCTCGTCACGGATCGCGCCGGATGCGGCGGTGCCAAGATCTTCCAGTTGCTTTTGTCGCGTCGATGGTTCGCTGGCGAGCAGAAATGAGCAGACTAATGCCCAGGCCCCGAAAGGATCGCGTGCCGCCGCTTCCAGTTTCGGTGGGATGGCATCGCGAAAATCCACCGCGTAATGAAGTTGTTGAGTTGATGTTTGCCCGATGTTGGCAACCACAGCGTGTTGTGAAATAAACGGCGGCGAAAACAGCTCCCTTGAGCAGGGATTAGAGAAGGACTGGGAATTTGTGGTTGGCCAGATACCTGCGCAGACATTGGCTTTTCGATCACCCTTGGGAACTCCCCATCAAAGCTCGGATCCAAAGCACGAATGCGTTCAAGCAAAGGAGGGTGCGTTGCGAAAAGTGAATTGCTCAAACCGGTTGCAAAAAACAAGTGGCTGGCTTCTTCGGCATGCGGCGAATTGATTCTGGAGCCGTAAGTGAGTCCGCCAATCTTTTTGAGCGCACCGGCCAAGCCCGACGGATTCCGTGTGAATTGTACCGCAGAGGCGTCGGCCAGGGCCTCGCGTTGACGGCTAACCGCAGCCTGGATGAGGCGGCCGAAAAATACGCCGGCCCAACCAATAATAATCAGGGCCAATCCAAGGAGAGGTAACGGATTCTTCCGTCCTCTTGTTCGAACCAGTATTCGGCCGATAACCGTCAGGCAAACAATTCCGAAAATCAGGCCCATGAGACGGAGATTGACTCCCATGTCGCCATTGAGGATATGACTGAACTCGTGTCCAATTACTCCTTGGAGTTCGTCGCGTGAAAGAAGTTTCATACAACCACGCGTCACGCTGATGGCTGCGTCGCTTGCAGAATGTCCCGCCGCAAACGCGTTGATCCCGGGTTCGCCATCCATAACGTAAACCTGCGGAACAGGTACGCCTGAGGCGATCGACATTTCTTCCACCACGTTCAGCAACTTGCGCTCATCCGCGTCGCTGGTGTTGGAATTAATCAAGCGTCCATCCAGCAACTCCGCGACCGCGCTGCCGCCGCGGGCCAGTTGCAACGTTTTGAAGATGCTTCCCATTAGAATTACCCCGAGCGTCCCGATCGTGACCCAGACAAGCAGATCGGACTGCGACAAGCCGGGTGAAGGCTCCCCGCCAGAGCTCGTACCTGCGAACAAGGTGAGGATTAGCGAGACGGCTACGTTGACCGCGATAACGAGCGACAGGACGGCGACGCAAAAGTAAAATACCAGGAGCCTGGTATTTCGTCGGGCTTTATCCTGACGCTCGAAGAAGTCCACCCGGACCCGATCTTATGAAACCACCTAGAACGCGACTTTCGGCGCTTCTTTTTGTTCTGGCTTTTCGATCACGAAAAGCTCAGCCGGCCCAAAATTGAAGGTGGTCGCGATGAGGTTGCTCGGAAAAACTTCTCGACGCGTGTTGTATGTCATGACGGCATCGTTATACGCCTGGCGCGCGAAAGAGACTTTGTTTTCAGTCGAAGTAAGCTCTTCCATCAAACTTAGCATTGTCGTGTTCGCCTTGAGGTTGGGATACGCTTCAGCCAGTGCAAACAAGCGGCCCATGACGCCGGACAGCGCGCTTTCGGCCGACGAAATCTCTTTCATGGCCGATGCGTCGCCCGGATTTTGCGCGGCCCGGGTATTGGCCGCAACTGCTGCATTTCTGGCCTGAATGACGGCTTCGAGTGTACCTCGCTCGTGCTGGAGATAACCTTTGGCAGTCTCGACCAGGTTCGGAATCAGATCGTAACGCCGTTTGAGTTGTACATCGATTTGCGAGTAGGCATTTTTATAGCGATTGCGCAGCGTGACCAGTGTGTTGTAACCACCGATCGCGAACGCCAGCACCAAAAAGCCGATCAGGATGATGACGCCAATAAAGATTAAGCCGATAGCCATAAACTCTCCTTCCTTCGAAGCTCACTCATTGCTAGGCCAAGGCAGTAGCAGCCGCAATCATAAATTCGTGCAGCCGGCTTGAATCGAAAACCAGGAAAAGAGCGGGGAGTGCTTTGAGCCCACTGGAGAGACTCGAGTAGCCCATCATCGCATTTGATGTCTTTCAGATGCCGGCTCGATCGAGAATCGATTGCAGGACCTTTTCTGATTCGAAGAATTCGCGCGCAACAGCGCGAGCGGCACGTGCATGTTTTGCGTAATCGGCATTGATTGTTTTGACCGCATCGGCGATCTCGTCTGGCGTCAGGAAAGATAATAATCCCTCTTTGCCGCCGTAATTTTTGGTGAAGCCGGTTTCCTGAGTGATGACGGGACGACCTGCCGCGAGATAACACGCGCTGCGGTCACTGAACCAGCCGGTGTTAAGCCGGACGTACTGATCCTTGGCGACTGTGAACTCGCCTTTGGAACGCTGGATGTAATCCCGATAGAGCCAGTAATCGACGCTCATTTGCAGCGGTGAAGTCAGGCGCCAGCCGTTTTGCTCGAATTTCTTGCGTATTCTTGAATCGTCGATGTTGGTCGCCATCTCGAATGTTTCGCCAGTTTTTTTTGGCGCACCGATAAACCGCAGAAATTCGCGTGACTTGCTCCAGAGATATTTTTTCCCTCGCCAGGTAATATCTTTCAAACCACTCGTGGACCAGTTTGAGACTGTTGTAAATACAGCGACACGGGAAGGGAAATGCGGGGTCTTCCAAAGATCTGTTACGACTGGTTGCCGTGTGGGCAGCCATTTGAAACCATGCAGCGGCACCGGAAAAGCTTTTGTCCCGATGTTTTCGCCAAATGTGAAAAGCGCGCGATGCCGCCGCAGATATTCGACTGTCGATTTTGTGCCTTTGTCGATCTTAATTTGTTCAACGCCAGGATCGCTCTCGATATAAAGAATGCGATCGGAAACAAGCAAATCGTCATTAAATTCCTGCGTACCGCAAACATTCAGGATTGCATCCGCTTCCCGGTAGAGTTGTCGGATTTTCTTTAGTGACATTCCCGCGGTAGGTGTGCCCGGCAGATAACGCGCGCAATATCCCCAGCGATTTTTGAAATCGAATTCCCGCGCCAAACTGGCAAGAACTTTCGCCGCGTAATCGAACTCGTCCGTTACTTCAAATGTTTCCGGGTTATACGGAAGACGCGCTGAATCTTCGATGTAATAAACGTCGTGCCCGAGCCGTTTCATTCCAACGACGTAATGAACGTGTTGCCAGACTACGCCCGCGATCGGCATCGAGCCCATGAAACCCATGACGACGATGCGCTTGCGTTTCATCGAGAAGAGAACGCCGAACGCCCAACGTCGAACGTCCAACATCGAAGGAAGAGAATTGGACGTTGGGCGTTCGCCGTTGGGCGTTGGGCCTTAAAATGAATCACGATTGGAATTTCTTCACGATTACGGCTGGGTTGCCGGCCACCACCACATTTGGCTCGACTGACTTCGTCACGACGGAACCCGCGGCCACAACCGAGTTTTCACCGATGGTAACGCCTTTCAAAATCACAGCGTTCATTCCGATCCAGACGTTGTCGCAGATTTTCACCGGAGCGGTTTTTAGTTTGGGACGGGGTGGCCGGTCTTT
The DNA here is from genome assembly GCA_963753675.1 of uncultured Verrucomicrobiae bacterium. Classification (GTDB taxonomy): domain Bacteria; phylum Verrucomicrobiota; class Verrucomicrobiia; order Chthoniobacterales; family UBA10450; genus Udaeobacter. The sequence continues at coordinate 193,702 of CAVWCZ010000007.1, forward strand.
GAAATACGGCGCCAGCGCTTGAGCATCGATCAGGCGTTGCGCCGGCTCGAGCGGATGAAAATCGGAATCGGCAATTCCGACGTTCCACGATATGAGGCAATGCGATCCGATCTCGATATTTTCTTCCGCCATGATCAACGCGCCGTTAAGCAGCGTGAAATCGCCGACTGTACACTGGCCGTTCTGGCCGATCGCAAACGAACAGCCTGCGTAACACGAAACATGCTTACCGATGACAACCGCGCGCGCCTTTTTGTTCCGAAGCATTCGAAAAATTTGTGCGCTCTCGCAATAAAATCCGTCGCCGAACTCTACATTCGGCGGAACCGGTTGCGGCCACCAGTCAGCCTCGACATGTCGATCGTCTTTAACGTTGCTCATGAGCGTAGCGTAACCGTCTCGGTTGCGCTTTGAAACTCGCAAGCGGGACGCATGCGCTAGTATGTCGGGAATTTTCCAGAAGTATAAAGTTTGGTGTAGATGCTGCCGCGGGCCAGGAGGTCCGGACCGCGACCTTGCTCAATGATACGACCGTGGTCGAGCACGATGATCTGATCAAGATTATGGATGGTCCCCAGACGATGCGTGGCGATCAAGGTCGTCCGGCCGCGCATTAATTCCTTGATCGTTTCCATAATGGCAGCTTCGGTGGCTGGATCCAACGCCGAAGTCGGTTCATCCAGCAACAAAACCGGCGCATTTTTCAGAAATGCTCGCGCGATTCCAATGCGCTGCCGTTGACCGACGCTCAAGTGTCCGCCGCGTTCGCCGACCGTGCTGGAATATCCTTGAGGCATTTGCTGAATAAATTCATCAGCCTGCGCGCGGCGCGCCGCCTCAATAATCTCCTCCTCAGTCGCGTCAGGGCGGCCATAGGCAATATTCTCGCGAACAGTTGTCGAAAAGAGCAGCGTATCCTGCAACACGATCGCGATCTGGGCGCGCAAGGATTTTTTCGTGATTTCGCGAACATCACGGCTATCGAGCATGACCGACCCGGTAGTTGGATCGTAAAAGCGGGGAACCAGACTAAGTAGTGTGCTTTTCCCGGCGCCGGTCCCGCCTGCGAGCCCAACAATCTGATTCGGCTCGATCCGCAGATTAATGTCGCGCAACACATGTCGCTCTTCCGCATAGCCGAAATTGACGGAGTGAAAATCAATCGCGCCTTTGGCCGATGAAATGGCGACGGCATTTGGGGAGTCGCGCACATCATCCTCTCGATCGAGGACCTCGAAGCAACGCCGGGCGCCGGCAGTAGCGCCTTCCATTGCCCAGGCGGTATAAGTCAGGGACTCCAGAGGTTGATACAGCATCAGCAGGTAGGCGCTGAAAACGAGTAGAGAGCCAAGGCTGAGTGTTCCGGCGAGCACATGTAATGTTCCCACGTAGTACATCGCCGCAGTGCCGATAACCATGAGCGTGCTGATCACCAGCGCGCTGTTCACGTTCGTCAAGGTCAACCGCAGGTTTGCCTGCAGACTCTGCTGCGCTTGTTGATGAAATTGCCGGACCTCGAAATCTTCGCGTCCGAAAGCGTGCACCATTCGGATTGAGCTCAGTCCCTCCTGCGCTTGTGCCAGCACGGCGCTTTCCTGCTCCTGAATCGAGGTTGATTCGAACCGGATCCGGCGCGCGAAAAAATAAATCGCGGCCACGATGAATGGCACAATCGTCAGGGAAAGCAGCGTCAACGCCCAGTCGATATTCACCATCACGACGAAGGTGCCGATTAGCGTGATCACCGATGCGAAAATATTGGTGAAACCTTTATTGTAGATCGTCTGAATCGATTGCGAATCGTAGGCGACGCGAAAACTTGAATCGGCAGACCGTCGGGCATCATGATATTTCAGCGAGAGAGACTGCAGATAGGCGTAAAGATTAGTGCGCAATTTCAGCAGTGCCTGGAGACCGATTTTTACAAAGAGATAGTTCGTGATCCAGTTGATGATTCCCCAGGCAAACTGGATAACCACGAGCGCGAGGCAGAGCAGGGGAACCCACGTGCGCCAATCGCCGCGCGCATCAGGCGTTGGCCGCAGAAAATCGTCCACGATGATTTTGAACGGCCACGGCTTGAGCAGGTTGAGGCCAATGCCCACCAATGACAGAAACAGCCCGGCAACCGTTTTTCCCCAGAACGGTTTGTAATAGTGAAGGACGCGCCGATAGATCGACATTTGGAGATTCGGTTAGCAGGTTGAACTAGGGCGAACTCATTGAAGATACCGAAGCAACGTCAGACAACCCAATGTGCTAAAACTGACAGACAATCGAGAGATTCCTCGATCGGCCGCGGAATGACAAAATGCATACGCTGGGACACAAACTCTGAATTTCGGATTGCGGATTTTAATTTTTAGACTGAACTAGGGCGAATTCATTCGCTTCGAGATCGAAGGATTCTCGACGGAGCTTGCCCTGAGCGTAGCTAAAGGGCTCAGAATGACAATATGCATCATCTTGTTCAGTTATGGTTTCAGTTGGTCGAGCAGTGGGGCTATCTGGGAATTATTTTGCTCATGGCGATGGAAAGCTCGATTTTTCCGGTGCCAAGCGAGATCGTTATTCCCCCTGCTGCATTTCTGGCCACAGAAGGGAAATTAAATACTTTCGGTGTGATAGCGGCGGGCACGTTTGGCTCGTGGCTTGGGGCGACGGCGACCTATTGGGCTTCATTGTGGCTTGGGCGGGTGTTCATTGCGCAGTGGGGACGCTATTTTCTGCTGAGCGAGCATAAGCTTGAGCGCGCCGAAAGGTGGGTTCGTCGATACGAAGCGGGAGGGATCTTCTTTGCGCGCCTTTTGCCGGTGATCCGCCACGTTATTTCCATCCCGGCTGGAATTATTCGGATGAATTTCGCCACCTTCAGCGCAATGACCCTGGCCGGGTCGGCGCTTTGGTGCTGTGTCCTGACCTGGTTTGGCCAGAAAGTCCTCACGCGTCCAATGATCGAGTCGAAAGATGCGACCGCCCTGATCCAGGCAGTAAAGGGAAGTGGCAATTTTCACCTCATGGTAATTGCCTGTGTTGTTTTCGCTTGTCTCTACGTGGTGGTGGTTAGTTTGACCGGCAAAAAGCGAAGCGACTGAGGAAGTTCCGCGCCCGGGGGGAAACGAAACGCGTGGCAAACGCGGCGGAATCCGGTTGCCGCGGAGCATTGACTGTAATCCCTGGAGAACTGCTTTGGAGCCGAAGATTCCGACCTGTGTGTTTTAAAATTGAACAAAAGTGTCGTCGAACGGTCAGTTCAAAAGTGGATAACAACTGAATAACCACAGCTGCGACGATGGAAAAGATATTCACAACGACTGGTGGCATCGGATCTGCTCGAGGGAGAAATGGTCAAGACATGAGAAAGAACCGACGAAATCGACAAATTATTAGAACGCGCAACAAGCCTTCGCTGGGTGATCTGATCCTGGCGGTCAGCTCCTGCACACAAAGTAGCAAGGAAATGGTCGCTGCGGTTGCAGATCTTTTGGCCAGCGGTCAGGTACGCGTGCAGGATAAAGGACGTTTCCTGCGTGCGCGCGTTTGCTAAGCGGCAAATCGCCTGTCGCCGCTAAACCGGCTGCAGATGCCTGCAGCACGCTGGTGTTATCGCCGCGACAAGCGGCGCTCACGAGAACAAAACGCTTTTCGGTGACACCGCCCGCTTTTATGGTGCCTGCGTGATTGATCGTTATTCCCGGCCGGGGATGAGCAGGATCTGGTCGGACCAACGCAAGTTCGAAATCTGGCTGGAGATTGAAGTCCTCGCCTCTGAGGCGATGGCGGAACTCGGGCAGATCCCAAAGGAGGACGCCAGGGAGATTCGGAAGCAAGCGCGATTTTCGATTCCAAAAATCCTGGAAATCGAAAAACGGACTAACCACGACGTTATCGCTTTTCTCGAAAACGTCGCTGAATCGGTGGGCCCGGCATCTCGCTGGATTCACCAGGGGCTCACTTCTTCGGACATTTTGGACACGACGCTTGCGGTTCAACTAAACGAATCGTGCCAGATTCTTCTCGACGACCTTCAATCATTGCGAACCGTAATCGGGGATCAGGCGCGGCAGTACAAAATGACCCCGATGATCGGGCGCAGTCACGGAGTGCACGCCGAGCCCATCACGTTCGGACTCAAACTCGCACTAATGTACGACGAGTTCGGGCGCGCAATCGAACGTCTCACGCAGACGCGTGAGCGGATTCGGGTCGGCAAAATCAGCGGGGCCGTCGGCACGCACGCGCACGTTGATCCGAAGGTTGAGCACACTGTGTGCGAAAAACTCGGACTAAAGCCGGCAACACTTTCGACGCAGATCGTGCAGCGCGATCGCCACGCAGAGTTTATGGCAACGCTCGCCGTCATTGCATCGAGCATCGACCGGTGGGCAACCGAATTCCGTCATCTCCAGCGCACAGAAGTTCTGGAGGTGGAAGAATTTTTCGGCGAGGGGCAAAAAGGCAGCTCGGCCATGCCGCATAAACGGAACCCGATCACCAACGAGCGCTTAAGCGGATTGGCCCGCGTGATTCGTGGTAATGCCGTCGTCGCGCTGGAGAATGTCGCGTTGTGGCATGAACGCGACATCAGTCATTCGAGCGCCGAGCGCATTATCCTGCCCGATTCATGCATCCTGCTCGATTACATGCTTACGAAATTGCGCGACGTCGTCGAAAAGCTTCTGGTTTATCCGGAACGAATGGCAGGCAATCTGGCACTGACCAAAGGATTGTACTTCAGTCAGTCAATCTTGCTCGCGTTGACACGCGCCGGCGCGGAGCGAAAAAGCGCATATGAAGCTGTGCAACGTGCCGCGATGAAAACCTGGAAGGGCGAGGGGACATTTGCCGAGAATGCGAAAAACGAGCCCGAAATCGCCGCTCTCCTTTCGCCCGGGGAAATAGATCGCCTTTGCTCGCTCGATGCTCACTTCGAGCATGTCGATGGGACATTCAGAGCGTTGCAGTTGGAGTAAAATCTCGAACCACGGGCAGGTTCCGATCCGGCTCTTCGTTATGCGGGCGGCCTGTGTTCCGAACGAAAGGCACGCGTGATCAACCGTGCGCCCTTGTCAAAGCTCAGATAGGCCCATGCCCATTGGATGAGCACGAGCACGCGGTTGCGAAAGCCGACCAGGAAAATGATATGCACAAACAACCATGCCAGCCATGCCGGACGACCGGTGAGATGAAAAAACCTTAAATCCGCAACTGCTTTGTTCCGCCCGATCGTGGCCATGCTTCCCTTGTCGAAATACTGAAACTTTAGCGGCTGTTTGCCGCGGACCATTCGCAGAACGTTTTGGGCTGCGTGACGGCCTTGTTGTATCGCTACCGGAGAGACTCCTGGCAGCGGCTCTCCATTTTGTTGGGAGAAATTCGCGAGATCCCCGATCACTTGTACTTCGGGATGTCCGGCGATCGTCAGGTCGTCGTTCACAATCACCCGGCCAGCGCGATCAACTGAAGCGCCCAGGGTGCTTCCGACGAACGAAGCAGTGTTACCGGCCGCCCAAATCTTCACGCGACACGGAATGAATTCGCCGTCCAATTGAACGCCGGCTTCAGTGAGATTCGTTGCTCGTGAATTCGTTCGCACCTCTACGCCCAGTTCAACCAGTTGTTTTTGTGCACTCGCAGACAAATCCTCAGGATACGCGGCAAGTAAGCGCGGCGAGCCTTCGATCAGGATGACACGCGCCTGGGATGGGTCGATATGGCGAAAGTCCCTGGCCAGCGTGTATCGAGAGATTTCGGCGATGGCGCCGGCCATTTCGACGCCAGTCGGGCCGCCGCCAATTACAACAAAGTTCATGGCCGCCTTGCGCGCCGCTTCGTCTGTCGTTTCCTCGGCAAATTCGAACGCCAAAAGAATGCGCCGGCGAAGTTCAACGGCGTCCTCCAGGCTCTTCAATCCCGGCGCAAGTTTTTCCCACTCGTCATGCCCAAAATAGGAATGCCGTGCCCCTGTGGCGAGGATCAGAAAGTCGTAATCAAAAACTCTGTCGGTGGTTCTTACCTTTTTGGCTTTTACATCCACCGATTCCACCTCCGCAAGGAGCACTTCGACATTCTTGCACGCGCTCAAAATTGCGCGTATGGGCGCGGCAATGTCGGCCGGTGAGAGTGCGGCCGTCGCCACCTGGTAGAGTAGCGGCTGGAACAAGTGGTAATTTGTGCGGTCGATCACTGTGAGGCGCACATGTTTACAGGCAAGAGTCTTCGCCGCCTCAAGGCCGCCAAACCCCGCTCCTACGATGATTACCTGCGGCTTCTTTGTGAGGGCGTTTGCCATTTCGAAATTGTAGGGCGTTTCTGCGAAACGCCAATCCCGCGTCTCACGCAGACGGCGTTACGAAACAATTTGTCATTGGGCGTCGGCCATTTACCTTTCTCACCCTATGCCGAAGTCCGTCGCACGCAGCAAAACGCGCAAAGCAGTGGCAAAGCGCTTTAAGATTACCGCACGAGGTAAAGTCTTAAGGTCGCGTTCTTCACGACGGCATTTGTTGTCTGCGAAAAGCGCCAAGCGTAAACGGCGGCTGGCCAAAGCAGCATGCGTCGATCGAACGGATGCGGCGCGCGTTAAGGCAAACCTCCCGTTCGGCTGAGAGCGCGCCCGATTTTCTAATACCGGAAGTCCGGCGCTGTAACCTCCGCCCCTTGCACTCGGGTTCGCGTGAACGTAGTCGTTGAGGTCACGCCGTACCATTGCCGCGCCGTCTCCAAGGAATCGGGCGCGGGCTCCGGGCTGTAGAGATCGCGTCGATTAACAAGCGTTGTGCACGAGGTTGATGCAGAGAGTAAACTGAGAAGCAGAAGTAACGCTGGCCATTTCACGGCGTCGATGCAAACAGAAGCGCCGTGTGCTGTCAAATGCTCTAATTCTGTTACCAGACCTGGTTGCTCAAACAGCGTCCAGTTTTCTCGCTCTGATTGAACTGAAAGAAACGGCGTTAAAATCGGGGGATTCGTCCACGTGGTTCGAACAAAGTTTGCAGCCAAGTGCTATTGGTATCGTTTCCGAGTTGCGCCTTATGATCCTTGCGCGCAAATTCGCTTTCCGTCAGGGGCTATGGATTGAGGACGTGCAAATCCCGCCAGGGCAGGAATGCAGCAACGGTAGTATGATCCTCCTTGCCGTAGTTCTCTGGCGGGCTTTTCTTCTCGGTAGGGTGCGACCGCCTGGCGCACCAGACGCATTTCTACAATGAAGCTCATTAAAGTGAAAACAGCTCGCTTCTCGCAGGTCGTCGAAGAAAGCGGAAAGCCACAGGTTTACACGCTTTGGCAGAAACCATCGGCTGACCGCCACTTCCAAGTGCAGATTAAGAAAAATCGTGTCATGACGGTCTTGAAAAGTGAAAGCGAAACCGATTTCGGAATTGTCGGTTTGAAGGAAACTAAAGACGCACGCTATCTGGTTTTCCCAAAATCACTGAAGCGCTTTGCGGAAAAGCGCATCATCGGCGTCGACTGGGCGCTTGTGCGTGAGTGACGGTCGTGAATATCCGCGTTCATTCGTCGCATTTATATTGCTTGTCGTCGGAGTGCCCTAGTCAACGCTAACGCGGTTCGGTGCCCCAGATATCACTTTGGCATTGCCGTTTAGAGAACAAAAGTGCCAGAATCGTGGCCACGTGAAATGCTGGGTGAAAACGCTCGCGATCCTGGCGATTCTGTCAGCGCCACTCGCGCTGGCTGAGGACTTCGTAACCGTCAAGGGCAAGGTCTACAAAGACGCCACGATTATCCGTGTCGAAGCGGATGGGATCGTGCTTAGAACCAAAACCGGAATTTCAAAGGTGTATTTCGTTGAACTCCCGAAAGACGTTCAGGAACGGTTTCGTCCCACTCCTACTGCCACCGCCGCGCCACAGCACGAGCCGATCAAGGTAAAAGAACAGGCTGCCCAGAAAACAAGTCGGATTAGGTTTCTCATATTCTTCGCTGGCGGACTGCTCCTCATCCTTGGCGTGGTGTTTGCCATTGTCCTTCGTGGTTTTGATAGTCATCAAGAAAGAAAGTCCGAATGAATATCGGGAGATTATTACCTGAAATCTTCGTAGCGTTTGCCGGAATGTCGGGATGACAACGGTTGACCTGCATGCACGATAAAGCGTCATCGTCGCGGTGTTTTTCAAAACTTGGCGTCGTTAAGCGGATCTGAAATTAGGCGGAGGACTTCTCCCCCGCTGAGGTCTTTTTGTCTCTTCCGGGCCCACAAACCTGAAAACCAACCTGGACGGGGGGCATGGAAGACACCGGATGGAATGAAAACTTCGGCGTGCCTCGAACCCGAGCAAAAGCTTGAGGCGGGGGCGGGAATCGAACCCGCGAATAGCGGTTTTGCAGACCGCGACCTTACCACTTGGCTACCCCGCCAGCTTTCCTGAGAGCGGACAATATCGTTATGGCGGCGCTTGTATCAACTCGCGAAACCTTTTGGAGTCAAGCGCCCGGCGTTCGCCGCGGCGAACGCCCTACAAGTTTTCCGCTGCAACCCTTCAACGCTTTAACGCTTCAACGAATCGGTTATCGTGACGGCGTGACGAAGTCACCCGAATTTTTCATTCGCGCGCAAAAACGCATCCCCGGCGGCGTCAATTCGCCGGTACGCGCTTTTCGCAACGTCGGCGGGGACCCGTTCTTCGTTGCACGCGGGTACGGCGCACGGATTTGGGACGTCGATGGAAATGAATATATCGATTACGTCGGCAGTTGGGGACCGACGATCCTTGGGCACGGGCCGAAGGTGGTCGTCGATGCTGTATGCGACGCTGCTACGCGCGGGCTGAGTTTTGGAATTCCAAACCCGCTTGAAGTTGAGATGGCGGAATTGATTTGCGAATGGATGCCGTCGATCGAGAAAGTGCGGATGGTGAACAGCGGTACGGAAGCGACAATGTCGTGCCTCCGACTCGCGCGCTCGTTTACCGGGCGCGCCAAGATCATCAAGTTCGATGGTTGTTACCACGGACATGCGGATCCGCTCCTGGTAAAAGCCGGAAGTGGCGCGCTAACTCACGGACAGCCGAGCAGCGCTGGTGTTCCGAACGCGTTTTCCAATCTCACAATCTCGCTGCCGTTCAACAGTCCCAAGCTGTTGAAAAAAGCGTTTCAAGAAAATGAAGGCGAAATCGCGGCGGTAATTGTCGAGCCGATACCGGCCAACGCAGGACTTTATTTTCCTGGAGAGACGTTTCTGTCCGTCTTGCGTGATGAATGTTCGAACCACGGCGCGCTCCTGATTTTTGATGAAGTGATCAGCGGGTTTCGGGTGGCGCGCGGAGGCGCACAGGAATTTTACGGGATAAAACCGGATCTGACCGCTTTAGGAAAAATAATCGGAGGCGGATTACCCGTTGGCGCTTTCGGCGGAAGAGCTGATGTGATGGACCAGCTTTCTCCGGATGGCCCTGTGTACCAGGCGGGAACGTTATCGGGCAACCCTCTCGCGCTTGCTGCCGGTTTGGCGCAACTGCGTGAGCTTGATCGGATCAATGGTTGGGAATTACTCGAACAATCAGGCGCGCACTATGAAGAGCTCGCGCGTGACGCGATTCACAGGGCCAAAATCGACATCACTTTTCACCGGTTAGGTTCGATGTTTTGTCTGTTCTTTGCCCCCGGCCCGATTATTGATCTAGCCGGCGCGCAGCGAAGCGACCTCAAGATGTTCGGCCGGTTTTTCCACGGTTGTTTGAAACGCGGAGTTTATTTCGCCCCATCGCAATTCGAGACCGGTTTCATTTCTGTGGCCCACACGACGGAGGACATCGAATGCACGGGTGCGGTGCTACGCGAAGCGTTAGCGAATCCATAATCCAACCTTAGTGTGGCGCTATTCGTAAAGCGGCGCGACAGCGCCGCACTGCAAAACCCAACCGATCTACGACACGCTCCTGGTCCGTGGCCTGGACCGCACTTTTCCTCGCGATGGTTGTCATTCCGAGCGGAGTCGAGGAATCTCTTGATTAAGTTCCATCGAACATCGAGGGATGTTTCCAGGTATTCGGAAAATGCTACGGCTTGGCAATGACTCCCACTCGAGATGACACAAATGGCAAACTCACGAATCCGACCCGCCGCAAAATTTTTCTTCGACGGAGACAGGAAGTTTTTTGTTAAAGGCGTGACGTACGGTCCTTTTAAGCCGGATGCGGACGGAAATTATCTGGGCCGGCCTGAGCAGGCGGGTGTCGATCTTGCGTTGATGGGTGAGGCGGGTTTGAACGTTGTGCGCATTTATCACTCGCCGCCACGCTGGTTTCTTGATCGCTGTGCTGCCGCGGGCATGCGGGTGCTAGTGACGCTTCCCTGGGAAAAGCACATCGAATTCTTGCGTCAGCGATCCACGCGCAAACAGATCGTCGACAACGTCCGCTCTTCGGTGAAAGAGCACGCCGGGCATCCGGCAATTTTTGGTTATCTCGTAGGGAACGAAATTTCCAGCACGATGGCGCGCTGGCTTGGAACCGCCCGGGTAACTGAATTTGTCGAGGAATTGATTCAGATCGGCCGTGCGATCGATCCGGAGGCGCTCTTTTCGTACGCGACATATCCGCCAACCGAATATCTGTTGCCGCAAAACGCGGACTTTTCCTGTTTCAACGTTTACCTTCACAATCAGCGCGATTTCGAGGGTTACCTGTTGCGACTGCAAAATCTTACCGGCGAGCATCCGCTGATCCTGGGCGAATTCGGCATGGACACCATCCGGCATTCCCAGGAGGAGCAGGCGGAAATGCTTGGCTGGCACATCGACAGCGTGGTGAAATGCGGTCTGGCTGGCACCATTTTTTTCACGTGGACTGACGAATGGTTTACCGGCGGCCAGGAAGTGACGGACTGGGCATTTGGCCTCGTCACGCGTGAGCGCACGCCGAAGAAGGCGTTTTACACTATTCAGCGGAAGCTCGGGCAAAACGATTCGACTTTGCCTCATTTTCCGTTGCCGCGCACACCCATGGTGTCGGTGATAGTCTGTTCCTACAACGGAGCCAGCACTCTCGCTGCCTGCCTCAATTCGTTAGGCAAACTCAATTATCCCGATTATGAAGTGATTCTTGTGGACGACGGTTCCACCGACGACACGGCATACGTCGCCGCGCAGTTTCCGCGGGTGCGTTACATTCATCAGACCAATCACGGATTGAGTCATGCCCGCAATACCGGTGCGGCTGCCGCCAAAGGCGAAGTTTTGGCCTATACCGATTCGGACTGCATGGCGGACGCCGATTGGCTGTACTATCTCATAGGCACGCTGGTCAGCGGGGATTACGCCGGAGTGGGCGGTCCCAACATAACGCCGCCGGCAAAAAACTGGATTCAAGCGTGCGTTGCGGGGGCGCCCGGCGGGCCAAATCATGTTCTGCTCACGGACACGGTGGCCGAGCACATCCCCGGCTGTAACATGGCGTTTTACCGATGGGCGTTCGAAGCTGTTGGTGGCTTCGATCCCGAATATCGCAAGGCGGGAGACGATGTCGACTTCTGCTGGCGAATTCAACAGGCGGGACGAGTCATTGCTTTCAGCCCGACCGCGATCGTCTGGCACTATCGACGGTTTACGCTTCGCGCTTTTATGAAACAGCAGGACGGCTACGGCGAAGCCGAATCGCTGCTGCGTTTTAAACATCTGATCTTCTTCGGCCCGACCGGCACGGCGAAATGGCGCGGCCAAATCTACGGCGGTACCCGGTTCAGTTGGTTCGTTAACCGCCCGGTGATTTATCACGGGATTTTCGGCGAAGGATTCTTCCAATCGATTTATCCAGTTCCGCAATCAGACGTCGCGGCGTACTTGAGCAGCATTGAATGGGTTGCGCTGACGATCTTCCTCTTTGGCCTCGGCATTTTTCTGCCTGCGTTGCGCATCGTTCCTTATCTAATGCTTGGCGGCACGTTTTGCGTGGCGCTCTCGTATATGGTGCGCGCGCGCATCGAACCGAAATTCGACACAGTGCATGCGCGTTTGCTGGTCATGATTCTGGCGTTCATGCAACCGCTCGTCCGCGGATTTTCACGCTATTTCACATGGCTCCGGTTTAAACGCACCCCGGCAAACGTGATTCGAAAACACGAGAATTTACCCGAACGCATACGCGGAGGCAGCCTGAGTCGCCCGACATTTTGGAGCGAGCAGGGAAGAGACCGGCACTATTTGCTGGGTGCGCTTTTTGAACTGCTGGAGGAAGAAGGTTGGCGATATTCCAGTGACAGCGGGTGGAACGATTGGGACATCCAAATCTACGGCAACTTCTGGTGGAGCATCTCGCTGCAAACTGTCACCGAATATCACGGAGGCGGAAAATGTTTGACTCGTGTGCGGCTTCGTAACCGGATGGTGATCACCGCGATTATTTTTAATCTGATGGCGATCAGCTTGTTGATTTACCGCCAGCTCAACGTTTCCCACCTCGACCTGTGGTTTATCGTTGGTTACGGGCTTTTTCTGGTTTTTCTGGCAACCCGGGCGCGTGCGCTAAAATCGCGAGTAGCCGAGCTGGTTGAGCTTGCTGCGCTGCGAGCGGGTCTGCAACGAGTGATACGTAAACCCAAAGCCGTCGCGCCACCGCCAGAACCAGAACTCGAGGTTGCAGTGAACGCGACCGATCCAGCCTCGCCTCAGTTGCCCGGATAGGCTTCAAGGAATGACGGCTGCCCAAGCCGTCGTTCCTTGTGGCCGTGCATCAAAACTTCAATCGCACCTTCCCCGATCCGCGTTCGACGCGACCAATTCGTTTCGCTCGAAGTACTGAGGTCGCACGGTTTGCATCTCGCTCCGCCACGATCGCCACCATCCCGATGCCCATGTTGAAAACTTGATACATCTCCTGACGATCGACATTTCCGTTGTCTTGCAGGATTTGGAAGATGGGCGGGACACGCCATTTTTTCGTTTCGATGATTGCATCACAGTTTGAAGGCAAGGTGCGCGGCAGATTGTCAATCAGACCGCCGCCCGTGATATGGGCCAGGCCCTTGATCACGCCGCTTGGAACTTTTGCCAGGAGCGGCTGATAATTTTTATGCACGCGCAGCAGTTCTTTCCCGACGCTGCCTGTCGAGCCGGGTAGGCACGAACCTGGTTTGAGTCGCATTTTCTCGAACAAGATTTTTCGAGCCAACGAATAGCCGTTTGTGTGCAGGCCGTTTGAAGCAAGACCAAGAATCACGTCACCGGGCCGGATTTTTTTTCCGTCAATGATCTTGTTCCGCTCCACAACTCCCACGGTGCAACCGGCGAGATCGTATTCGCCCTTGCGATACATTCCCGGCATTTGCGCAGTCTCGCCACCCAGCAACGCGCAGTCCGCGGCACGACAGGCACGGAAAAAGCCCCGAAGTAACTGCCGGAACACACGGGGCTCAAGTTTCTCGCAGCCGATGTAGTCGAGAAAGAAAAGCGGACGCGCGCCGAGAACTGCAATGTCATCGACGCAATGGTTCACCAGATCCGCGCCCACCGTGTCGTGCTTGTCAATGGCGAAGGCGATCTTCAATTTCGTGCCGACGCCATCCATGCTGGCAACCAGGACAGGCTCGCGCATCCCGGAAAAATTTGCTCGAAAGAGTCCACCAAATCCGCCGATTCTTCCGAGGACCTGAGGGCCGTGTGTTTGCCTAACGAACACGCCAATCTCGCGCTTTAACTTGTTTGCCCGATCAACATCTACGCCTGCGGATGCATAAGCTTTTACCTTCTTTTTCATGTCGTGCGAAGTGGAGACATCTCTAAATTTCGCAAAAACAGCAAGAGATTCCTCGGCTCCGCGTCGCTCCGCTCGGAATGACGATTCCTATTTCAGATCGGTAAATAACGTCGGTTGCGCTTCCTGATCGGCCAGCGCCTTGGCGCGCTGCTCGCGGCGTTCCATGATGAACTTGTCCAGCGCAGGATCGACGGGGAGGGGATAGTCGCCATTGAAGCAGGCCAGACAAAAACTATTCAACGGTCTGCCGGTCGCGCGGACCATTCCTTCGACGTCGAGATAACCGAGACTATCGACACCAAGATATTTACAGATGTCATCCATGGACATCTGGTTTGCGATCAGTTTTTCGGGATCGGGAAAATCGATGCCGTAATGGCAGGCAAACCGATGCGGCGGACAACTGACACGCATGTGCACTTCTTTTGCGCCGGCTTCGCGCAAAGTCACGACGCGCGCACGCGCCGTGGTGCCGCGTACGATCGAGTCGTCAATGACCACGACGCGTTTTCCAGCGACCATTTCCTTAATCAAATTTAATTTTACGCGCACGTCGAAATCGCGGATCAATTGGCTCGGCTGCAGGAATGTGCGCCCTATGTAGTGGTTCCGGACAAATGCATGCGCAAAGGGAATATTGAGTTCCTCCGCGAATCCGAGCGCAGCGTAATTTCCGGAATCCGGCACCGGTACGACAATATCGGCTTGGACCGGAAATCTGCGGGCAAGTTCGCGTCCCATTTCAGTCCTGACTTTTCCGACGTTCACGCCACCAAGTTTGCTGTCCGGTCGCGAGAAATAGACGTACTCAAACATGCAGAAAGCCGGCTGCTGAGGTTGGAAAGGAAACTCCGAACGCATTCCATTCTCGTTGATGATTAGCACTTCACCCGGCTCGACATCGCGAATGAACTCAGCATGGATCAAATCGAAGGCGCATGTCTCTGACGCCACCACATAAGCGTCATCCAGTTTTCCAAGTGAAAGTGGCCGCCAGCCAAATGGATCACGCACGGCGATCAATTCGCGTTCGCTCATGATAAGGAGTGAAAATGCGCCTTCGATCCGCCGCAGAGGCGCAAGCGCGCTGCTGCCGTTGTCCAATGGTTGCGCGAGAAGATGCAAAATGATCTCGCTGTCGGCCGTGGTCTGGAAAATCGAACCTTTGCGTTCCAGTTCGTCACGCAACAGATCCGCATTAACGAGATTGCCATTGTGCGCAATAGCTATCTGACCGCGAATGCAATCGACCACGAACGGTTGCGCGTTTTTGATTGTGCTCGTGCCGGTTGTGGAATAACGCGTGTGACCGATCGCGCGCGTCCCCTTTAATCTTGCCAATTCTTCCTGGCCAAAAACCTGCGACACCAACCCCATGTCCTTGTGCATGAGAAAACTCGTGCCCGGACCGTTGCTGGTCACGATTCCGGCGCTTTCCTGGCCGCGATGCTGCAACGCGAAGAGTCCGTAGTACGTCAGTACGGCGGCGTTTGGATGGCCGAACACGCCGAAAAGGCCACACTCGTGCTGCGGGAGCACGGTTGAGTCAGGCATCTCGTCCACGTCAGATCTGTTCGAGGGGAAATTCACGCTAAACAATTCATCCAAGTTAATGCGTATTCAATCGCGCCTTTTCTGTAATCACAAGCTCGGAATGCTTTCCTCTTCTCCTATCGCACGGCGAATTGCGTTGAACCAATCGTCGTAAAGGTCGGCGATCTCCCAAAAAAATCGCTCTTCGTTTACCTGAATCCGTAACTGATCGCCACCGACCCGGCCAAGTTGTTGAAATGGAACATCGCTTTCACGCAAAACTGACACAGCCTTGTCAAAATCTGCGGGTGCGACAGAGATAACAACGCGCGACTGCGATTCGTTGAACAGAGTAGCGCATGCGTCCCGCCTGCGATCCTCTTCATCACTTAAGTCCGCCTCGGCGGATTCGTCCTGTGGCGAACCGAACGCCGCCGCTACATTGATCTCCGCTCCCAGCAGTTTTTCCGGGTTGAAACACGATTCGGCGAGGGCGACTGCGAGTCCGCCTTCGGAACAATCGTGCGCGCTTTTCACGAAACCCGCCTGAATCAAACCGCGCACCGCGTTTTGAACCTTGATCTCGTGTGGGAGATTGATTTGTGGTGGCGGACCGATCTTCAATCCATGGCAAACTTTCAGATACCGCGAGCCGCCAAGCATGTAGCCGAGGGCGTTGACCCCGGCTCTTTTAGTTTGGTCAGTCTCTCCTCGGCCGGGGTCACCGCCCCCGGCTACAGTGCCGACCAAAATAATCACGTCGCCTTCGTCTTTGAACCACTGCGTGGTGATGTGCTTTTCGTCATCAATTAATCCCACCATGGCGACCGTTGGTGTCGGATCCACCACACCGCCCGGGCTTTCGTTGTATAGCGAAACATTTCCGCCCGTCACAGGCGTGCCAAACGCGCGACAGGCTTCAGCCACTCCTTCAACAGCTTCGCGCAATTGCCAGAAATTTTCCGGCTTGTAGGGATTGCCGAAGTTCAGGCAATCGGTTACAGCGAGTGGGCGAGCGCCGGAGCAGGTGAGATTGCGGGCAGCTTCGGCCACGGCGATTTTGCCGCCTCCGCGCGGATCGAGCGCGCAGTAGAGTGAATTGCAATCAGTGGTGGCGGCCAGAATCTTGTTTGCGTAACGAACCAGGAACACAGCAGCATCCGATCCGGGTTTAACCACCGTCCCCGTGCGAACCGTGTGATCATACTGACGATAAACCCAGTTTTTGGATGCAATCGTGGGGTCTCTGAGAAGCTGTCGCAGTGCGTGGTTGGTATCGATTTTTTGTAGCCCTCGCTCTGTGGGCGACGTGCTGGCGTCCCAGAGGGACGCGGCTACAGGGGGCGGCGCTGCTTCGCGTGAATATAGCGGCGCTTCATCAGCCAGTGCTTTCGCTGGAATTTCCGCTGCGATTGCGCCGTTATTTCGGACGCGCATGAGGCCGTCATCCGTCACGCGGCCAATTTCAGCGCACGGCACGTCCCACTTGTCGAACACTTTACGAACCACATCTTCCTGGCCGCGTTTGGCTATGATGAGCATTCGCTCCTGCGATTCGCTCAACATGATTTCATACTGCGTCATACCCGCTTCCCGTTTTGGAACTTTGGCCAGGTCGATTTCGATTCCACTGTCGCCGCGGCTGGCTGTTTCACACGTCGAGCAAGTGAGTCCTGCCGCGCCCATATCTTGAATTCCCGCAACCGCATCGGTGGCGATTAATTCGAGGCAGGCTTCCAGCAGTAATTTTTCCTTGAACGGATCGCCTACTTGCACCGCTGGACGATCCTGGCGCGATTGCTCCGTCAATTCCCGTGAGGCGAACGCTGCGCCGGCAAGACCGTCGCGGCCCGTTTCAGCACCGACGTAGAAGACAGGATTGCCGCTGCCTTCCGCTTTGCCGCGAGCGAGTTCTTCGTGACGCAATACGCCAAGACAAAAAACGTTTACCAGCGGATTGCCCTCGAAACTTTCGTCAAAATAAATCTCTCCGCCGATCGTTGGAATACCGATGCAATTGCCGTAATGCGCGATACCGGACACGACGCCGCTGAAGAGCCGCCTATTGGCGGCAATGTTTGATGTTTGATGTTCGATGTTTGATTGACTAATCGGCCCAAACCGCAGCGAATTGAGGCAAAACTCCGGACGAGCGCCCATTGTAAAAATGTCGCGGATGATCCCGCCGACTCCAGTAGCTGCCCCCTGGAAAGGTTCGATTGCGCTGGGATGATTGTGACTCTCCATTTTGAAAGCGACTGCCCAGCCGTCGCCGATGTCGACTACACCGGCATTTTCCTCACCGGCTTTCACCAAAATATTCGGCCCTGTGGTCGGAAAGTTTTTAAGTTCCTTCTTCGAATTTTTATACGAGCAGTGCTCGCTCCACATTACGGAGAAAATTCCCAGTTCAGTAAAATTCGGATCTCGGCCGAGGATTCTCTTGATTCGCTCAAATTCTTCCGGCGTCAGGCCATGTTGCTTGACGAGTTCGGGTGTAACAACCGGATCGGCGGGCGGCGTTTGACGGTCCATCAACATTTCACGTTAACGAATCCGCGTGCGGGCTCAATCAGACAGTAAAACAGCGGCTTGGATCGATTTGAATAGTGGCGTTGCGGACGCAGTGCCTGCTGGAGCGCCGTAAGCGCGAAATGTTTATAGTTTGGGATACCTGTCAAAAGCCCAGCCCTGTAAGGGCGGCATGTGCTTCGCAGCGCCACATGTCGCTCCTATGGAGCTTGGAATTTTGGCTTGGCCCGTCGGGCTATAAACGTGACGCACCTCCGGTGCTATCTTTGCCGCTGCGACATCCGGGGCGCTAACGGATACTGCCGCGGCGCCCTGCACCGGTTTGCGTTTCGCAGGTAAATCGCGGAAGTTTTCTTGCTCATGAATTTCGATTTGAAGGAAATTATTGCAGCCCGACTGGGGGAAAATTACCAGCTCCATGAGCGCCATGTGAATCCGACGCTGGTGCAGGCGCAACGGGTGATCGGTTTCGACAAAGTCTATGCCCGGGCCGAGGGCGCGTATCTCTACGACATGGACGATCAGCCGTACCTCGATTTTCTAAGCGGGTACAGTGTCTTCAATTTCGGACGGAATCACCCGGTTGTGAAACAGGCGATCCGGTATGTGCTCGATCTCGACCTGCCAAATATGGTTCAGTTGGATTGCTCGATTTTGAGCGGATTGCTGGCTGAAGCGCTGGTTAAACGCACGCCGCCGCATTTGGATGCCGTCTTTTTCTGCAACTCTGGAACGGAGGGGATGGAAGGAGCTTTGAAGTTCGCCCGGGCAGCGACCGGGCGAAAACGTGCGGTGTCGCTCACAAGCGCGTTTCACGGACTGAGTCTCGGTTCGTTATCGCTGATGGGTTGCGAAAGTTTTACCGAAGGTTTCGGACCGTTGATGGAAGGATTCGATGCACGCGTGTCGCTAGACGATATCGATGAACTGGAACGGCAATTGAGATCACGCGAAGTGGCGGCATTTGTGATCGAGACCGTGCAGGGAAAAGGCTGTCAAACCCCTAAAACGGATTTCTTCGTCCGCGCAGAGGAACTTTGCCGTAAGCACGGAACGCTGTTGATTTCCGATGAAGTGCAGACCGGCCTCGGACGCACAGGCAGGATGTTTGGTTTTCAGCACTGGAATTTGAAACCGGACATTATTACGATTGCGAAAAGTTTGAGCGGCGGTTACGTACCCTGCGGAGCCATCATCACCCGTCGCGACATTTATCAAAAAACTTTTTCACGCATGGACCGGTGCGTGGTGCATTCCAGCACCTTCGGACGCAACAACCTGGCGATGGCCTGCGGACTGGCTGCGCTGGAGATTATCGACAGCGAAAATCTCGTCGAGAACGCTGCGGAAATGGGAGCGCTCCTGATGGAAAAAATCGATGCGCTTCGCACAAAACATTCTTTCCTCAAGGAAGTGCGCGGGAAGGGACTCATGATCGGGATCGAGTTTCAGGAGCCTCAGGAACTGAAGCTCAAAATGGGCTGGAAACTTTTGCACAAGATAGACAAAGCGCTCTTTGCTCAAATGGTCGTTAGCCAAATGTTAAGCAAACACCGGATCCTTACGCAGGTCGCGGGTCACAACATGGACGTGATCAGGATTCTGCCGCCCTTGATTATCGGCGAAAAAGAGGTGGACATGTTTGTTAACGCCCTTGACGACGTGCTGACCGAGTGCCGCAAATTCCCCGGCCCGATGTGGGAACTTGGAAACAATTTCGTTCGCGCGGCGCTCGGATCTCGCAAATCCGCCGAGCCGCGCCCGGTTTCAGTATAACGGCTTCAGGGACTAAGCTGTCTCCGCGTGGGGTGGCACGAATTGCCTGGACTCCAGCGTTTACAACAACTGGAGTTTGTCGTTGTCGATTTTGAGTTCGGGCGTACGCTTGATTTTGGAGGAAATCATGAGCACTGCTGTTATTGAAGAGAAGAAAACTGAAAAAAATTTAAATCAGCTCGATCAGCTGAAAAGGTTTACGAAGGTCGTCGCCGACACGGCAGATTTTGAATCGATCAAGCAATATAAGCCGCAGGACGCGACAACGAACCCAAGCCTCGTTTACGCTGCGACGCAAAAACCTGAGTACGCGCATTTGATCGAGCAGGTCTTAACCGACCGGAAAAAATCGGGCCTTAGCGGGTCGGCGCAGATCGAAGACATCTGTGATCATCTGTTGGTGCAATTTGGTTGTGATATTCTGCAAGTTGTTCCAGGGCGCGTTTCCACCGAGACGGATGCGCGTCTTTCATTCGATGTCGAAGGTTCAATCGCCAAAGCTCGGCGATTAATTCAACTTTATGAAGAACGCGGCATCCCGCGTGAACGTGTGCTGATCAAGATCGCATCCACCTGGGAAGGAATTAACGCGGCGGAACCACTCACCAAAGAGGGAATCCGATGCAATCTGACATTGATGTTCTCGATGCCACAGGCCGTGCGTTGCGCAGAGGCAAAAGTGCAGTTGATATCACCGTTCGTCGGCCGGATTTACGATTGGTACAAAAAGGAGATGAAGCGCGATTACACCGGAGCGGAAGATCCCGGCGTGCAGTCCGTGACCGAGATCTATGATTACTACAAAAAATTCGACATCGCGACCGAGGTGATGGGCGCAAGTTTTCGGAACACTGGACAGATTCTGGAGCTGGCCGGGTGCGATTGTCTCACAATCAGCCCTGAGCTGATGGAAGAGCTCTCGAAATCCAACGATCCAGTCGAGCGGAAATTGGTCCCGGAAAAAGCGAAATCGACAAACATCGAAAAGTTGCAACTCGACGAGAAAAAATTCCGGTGGCTGCTAAACGAGAACGCGATGGCCACGGAAAAACTGGCGGAGGGCATCCGCAAATTTGCGGCTGATGTTGTGAAGCTGGAGAAATTTGTCGCGAGCAAGCTCTGAACCACGGATCACCCAGAGCGACTCCGCCGAATCGTCGTCGTCCTCTTACTCGAGAATACCGCGAATGAAGGACGAGGAGGAGAACGAGGACGAGCATGAAAATCTTTGCAGAACGCGACGATTTTCGCCTATAGAATGCGGATGTCGCTGATCGAGTTGAGGCGTTTCTGAGTGTCATGTTGAGCGAAGCGAAACATCTCTGGCTGTTGCTGATGGTAGCGCGCACGAAAATCATCAGAGATTCTTCGCTTCGCTCAGAATGACAATGCGCTCGTCGCAATCCTCATTATTTTTATCTGCGCTATCCGTGTGTAATCCGTGGTTGAGAGATGGTGTTTAACGTCGTCCTGGTTGAACCGGAGATTCCGCCAAACACAGGCAATATCGGCCGGCTTTGTCTCGCGACGGGATCGACTTTGCATCTCGTCAAGCCGCTTGGATTTTCGTTGGGTGATCGGCAATTAAAACGGGCCGGTCTCGATTATTGGAATGAAGTAGACGTGCGAGTTTGGAATTCGTTCAGTGAACTACAGTCAGCAACACCAACAAACGCGCGTTACTTTTTTCTCACAACGAAATCACAATGTGCCTACTATGATGTTGAGTTCCGGGACGGCGATTTCCTGGTTTTTGGCAGAGAAACGAAGGGTTTGCCAGAAGAGTTGCTGGCACAAAATATCCAGAATTGTCTGACTATCCCGATTCAAGGAACACGCTCGCTGAATCTTGCTACGGCAGTTGCGATTGTGTTATTTGAAGCGGCGCGCCAGCAAACTCAACGCGTCTCACCTGCATCCAGCAAGCGCTTGTAATACGATTCTAGGGGCAGAGGTTTTAGGAGCTAAAACCGTGCGCCAGCAGCGGCGCAGTGGGGAAAAACATCGCAACCCGTTCGCCGCGATCGGCGTTTAATAACTGGAGGAAGGAATAGGGAATCATGAAGCGTATTTTATTTTTAACCTGTATCGGTAGCTTGGCACTGACGTTGACGGCGTTAGGAGCGCACAGAGGTAAGTCAGCGCACAGATCCGGAGGCCACAAGGCGAGAAGCGCCCATGTCGTGTCCCATGGTGGGGGGCACCACGTCAGTCATCACGTTGGACACGCAACTGCGAGCCGTCATGTAAGACATGCCAGTGTGTCGCGACATTCTGCAAGCCGGCATCGTGCTCATTCCGTCGCTCGAGCGAGTCACAGTTCGCGGAGCCGTGCGAGACATACAAGAACGGCGCAAACTCATCGCAACGCGCATGCTGCGCGGGGTCACACCAGAGTGGCGGCTAATCGGGGGAGGAATACTACTCGAACACAAAATGCACACAATACCCGGGGCACCCACGCGACGGCAGCCAGAACGGCAAGGAGACGGACTCGACAGGAGAACGCCAGAATCGCCAATCGTGGGAGAAATCGTGCCCGGACACGGACTGAACGAGGCAGACAAGCCAACGCCAGGAGAACAGCAAGAGAGCAAGGCGCGCAGGCGAACGTGAGAAATGCCGCGCAGGGCAATCTAAGGGCGAATCGCGGCAGGAATATGACGCTGGGAACCAACCACGTCGTGAACTACAACGGCGAAAACGTTCGCATCGTAAACGATTGGCACCAGCCACGCTTTCGCGGAAAACAGAACTATGCTGCGTTTTATAACTACAATAACAACTACGGATGGCATAACCGTTCGTGGTGGAACGACCACTACTCTCGAGTTGTCTTCGTGTTAGGCGGCTGGTGGTACTGGAACTCCGGCTATTGGTATCCGGCCCGGGGTTATGATCCCTACGCCAATTACTACTACAACGGTCCCATCTATACCGGGTATGCTAGCCTCACACCTGACGCAGTGATCGTAAACGTGCAGACTGAGCTGGCAGATTGGGGGTATAATCCGGGTCCCATCGACGGGATCCTTGGACCGCGAACTCGCGCCGCCCTGGCAGCTTTTCAATCCGATCACGGCCTGCTGGTGACTTCCGCGGTTGATAGGCCGACTCTGCAAACGCTCGGCTTAACTTAATGTGCTGCTATTCTGCGCGGGCCGTACGGGCAAATGCTCCGTGCGGCCCTTTCCTTGCGCAAACAAACACGCAAAATCGAATGCGTTGCACTCGATTTCTCATGGACAGGCATCCAGAAAATAATGCTGCGACGTTGAATAGATAAATAATTCAAAAGGTCTAAGAAACGAAAAGGAAAAACCATGAGAACACTTCTTGTTTTAATTTGCAGTCTTGCGCTTGCATGTATCGCGGGCGGCACCGAAGAAAAAAAGAACGAAGAAAAGCCGGCCCCTAAAAAGTCGCAAACGCGAGAGGCGGCTCAGCCGAACGGTGGTGGTCGTAAGGTCAAGGCACCGCAGCAGGCAACGAACGCTCCACGACATACTTCTGAAGCCAAAGGAGCTTCTAATAAAGGAAAAGAGAAAGAAACAACCCGAACGCAGGCAGCAAATGCGGGCACACCTGCGGAGACTGGTAGGACAAAGGGCCAAAGCAAGCACGGGACTGCAAATAACCGCGCAGAAGTGGAAAAAAGGAAGGCAGCTAAAGTTACAAATGCCGACCAGGCGAAACCCGGCAAGACAAAAGAGTCAGCGAAGGCGGGCGAAACTGGCGGTAACGTCGAAGCGGGTAAATCCACACAAGGTCCCAGGCAAAAACTAAACGCCAAAGCGGGAGCAGGCAGTGTTGCGGCTGGGAAACCATTTAAGCCGCAGCATTTCAATGTTGCCAAACAGCCAAACACTACAAAAGCACCGCCGGTGAAGTTTCAACAAGGCAAGCACATCGAGGGAAGTCAAAAGTGGCAGGGCCAACAGTATTCCGTTTTCCGCAACTACAAAGAAGAGTGGCACGACAAGAGTTGGTGGAACAATCACCACAATAAGATCGTTTTCGTGTTCGGCGCGCCATACTACTTCAATGCCGGCTACTGGTTTCCAGCCTGGGGCTACAATCCCAACGCGTACTATGCCTGGAGTGGACCCATTTATGCCTACAACAACCTGCCACCAGACCAGGTCATCGCCAATGTTCAGTCTGCGCTTCAGCAACAGGGTTATTACCATGGCGAGGTCGATGGCCTTATCGGGCCGCTCACTCGTGGTGCGGTCGCAGATTACCAGCGCGATCACGGCCTTTACATAACATCCGCTATCGATCAGCCCACCCTTCAATCGCTGGGAATGTCATAGAGAAGCAATGTAGGAAATTCTTGGGAGGCCGTGCGTGTCGACACAACACCGGATAGGCATTCCGTTGTCTTCCTGGTGTCACTCGGACTAACTGGCGGTTGAGCCCTGGCCCCGTTGAATAAATCGCGAAAGCCAGATGTCTAATTACATAGAAAGACAAATTGTATGAGAACCTTACTTACCTTGATTTGCGCCTTTGCGCTGGCCTGTTCTGCGAGCGCGGCGAAGGATCAAAATAAATCGAAGAAGCAAGCACAGAATAAAAAGCAGGTGCAATCGGCTCATCATGGACGTGCCGCATCCGCACCTAAGAAGATGGCGCCTCGGCACAATCAGGCAGCATCCCACACAACATCGCATCAGAAGGCACAAGGGGGACGCAAAGGAGTCAATAACCAGGTTCATCAATCGAGATCGAACGTGAAACCGGCGAACAAAGCGTCCCGCCCGGTTGCTACACAGAATAGGCAAGCCGGTCGACAGGCGACGTCGGTGGCAACCTCTAAGAAGGCGAAACAGGGGCAACGCCGCGTCAACCCGCAGGCTCATCAGGCGCGTTCAAACGCCAAAACAAAAAAGAGTTCTCAGCAAATCGCTGCCCATGGTTCTCAGCACGGGCGAAATACATCCGCTAATTCCAGGAACGCAAAGCAACGAAATGCCAACAGAGCTTCTGCAGCGACGTTTCAATCGAATTCTAAGAATTACAAGGCACGGCGTTTCAATCTGGCGTCAAATAGACGTCCAACTCAATACTCCTCCGTGAAGTTTCACCAGAACCGCAGGATTCAAGGGAGTCAGCACTGGAACGGCAGCAATTACTGGGCGTTCCGGAATTACCGCCCGACATGGCACAACAACGGTTGGTGGCGGAGTCATTACAATCGCGTCGTGTTTGTGTATGGCGGGTGGTATTATTGGAATGCCGGATGGTGGTATCCAGCCTGGGGTTATGCTCCCAACTCGTATTATGCCTGGGACGGGCCCATCTACGCCTACAATAATCTTCCTCCGGATCAGGTTATCGCGAACGTTCAGGCAGCACTGCAAGCGCAGGGTTATTACCGGGGTCAGGTGGACGGTCTTTTAGGACCGCTCACACGTGGTGCGATTGCCGAGTACCAGCGCGATCACGGCTTGTACATGACATCAGCCATTGATCGGCCGACGTTGGATTCGTTGGGAATGGCGTAGTATCTCTTTTTCTTGTAAAGCCGCCGGGGAGAATTCCACGGCGGATTTCTATGCACGCAAATTCGGCAGGGCGCTCGCTGGAAAGCAAACGATTTGCGATTTCGCGCTATCAACGCTTGGCGTTTTTAGAAGACAACATCATTGCCCGACTTGTTCAGACCCATTACATACAGTGTCGCAGTGCGTGAATGAAGGCCGCGTGATCGTTTAGATCGAGGGTTTTGTATCGCGATGGATTTACCGCAAGTGGAAGACTAACAATATTCAAACCGATGGAGGCAGCAGTTCCCCAGTTAATCGCACGCGACCTTTGTCAATCCTTCCGAATGGGCGCGCGGCGGATCGAAGTTCTGCGCGGTATCTCGATGGAAATTGCGCATAACGAAGCGGTCTTCCTCTCCGGCGCATCCGGTGCGGGCAAGACGACCCTTCTTTACACATTGGCAGGTCTGGAGCGTCCGGAATCGGGAATAGTAGAATTCGAAGGACGCCGGCTTTACAGTGGTAGCTCGGGTACGCAGGCGCGTCTGCGGAACGAAAAAATGGGTTTCGTGTTCCAGGGCTATTTTCTGCTGCCCGAACTCACGGCTCTGGAAAATGTGTTGCTGCCGGCGATGATTGGGCGTCGGGCGGCAAAGACCGACGCCGAAGAAAGTTTAGCCGCTGTCGGGCTGGGCGATCGGATGCAACATCTGCCGGCGGAGCTTTCAGGCGGCGAACAGCAACGCGTCGCTATCGCTCGATCTCTGACCAATGATCCCGACATCATTTTCGCGGATGAACCAACCGGAAATCTAGATTCAAAAACTGGTGGAGCGATCGTGGATCTGTTGCTAGATCTCACACGCAACCGCAATAAGACGCTTTTGGTGGTCACGCACGATACCCGGCTGGCAACACGTGGAGATCGACAGTTGCGCATCGAAGACGGAGTGCTCCGATGAGTTAAGTAATTCATAAATCGAGAACGCATTACCGATTTTCCGTTTCCCGTTCTGATTTTGCCGCTTGAATTGCGTGACTAAACGTCAGAGATTTTGTTGTCATATGAAAACCACTGATGCGGCGGTGTTCGACGAACCAAAGACTCGCAAGCATGCGAGCGAGGAAGCAATTGAACCTGCAATAGAGAGCCGGCCGCGGCCGACTACGGGCGTCAGGGAGGCGAAGATCTACATCGACGGGCAATTCTATTCGGAAGCCAATGCGAAAGTTTCCGTGTTTGATCACGGTCTTCTGTACGGCGATGGAATTTTCGAGGGTATACGCTTTTACAACGGCCGGGTTTTTCGGCTCGAAGAACACTTGAAACGCCTTTGGGATTCAGCGCATTCCATCCGATTGAAAATTCCCATGACCGAGCGGGAAATGACGGAGGCATTGCTGGAGACAATCCGCCAGAATAATTTGCGCGAGGGGTACATCCGTCTGCTTGTTACGCGGGGGGTTGGTAATCTCGGTTTGAATCCGGAGCAGTGCAAAAACCCGAGCGTGATCATCATTGCGGCGACGATCGCCCTTTATCACGAGGATTTTTACCGCAAAGGATTGACCATCGTGACGGTCGCCACACGTCGCAGTAATCCGGCGGCGCTCAACCCGGCGGTGAAATCATTAAACTATTTGAACAACGTAATGGCACGAATCGAAGCGAACCTGGCTGGCGCGGATGAAGCGTTGATGTTGAATGATGCGGGCAATGTGGCCGAGTGCACTGCTGACAATGTTTTTATTCTCAAGCATCGCCAGATCTTTACGCCTCCCATCACGGCGGGCGCATTGGGCGGGATCACGCGATCGGTCGTTTTTGAAATTGGTGCGGAGCTGGGCATCAAGGTCATCGAGGCGGATTTCACGCGACACGATGTTTTCGTAGCCGACGAATGTTTTCTGACGGGAACTGCGGCTGAGATCGTTCCCGTGGTCAAAGCTGACGGGCGTGCGATCGGAAACGGAAAGCCAGGCCCCACGACAAACCGCATCATCGCACGCTTCCGCGAGATCACGCGGGAGACCGGCACACCGATCTTTGATTAAGCTTTGACAAGAGCGATTCCGGAATACGAGGTGTCTGGGTTATGCATGGGGTTGAATGTTTGCCGGACATCGCGGTCTAACTAACAGAATGTTGTGCGACGTTTGCAAATGTAACGACGCTACGGTCTTCCTGACACAGATCCTGGAGGGCAAGATGCACAAAGTGAACCTGTGCGAGGCTTGCTCAAAGGAAAAAGGTGTGCAGGATCCCACCAGTTTCGCGCTCGCTGATTTGTTGCTTGGTATTGGAGCAGCCGAAGAGATTGAGAAAGGAGCTCCAGCCAAAAAGTGTGCCGTGTGTGGTTTCAGTCAGGCGGACTTCAAGAAAACTGGCCGCCTGGGATGCAGCGAGTGCTACGTTACTTTTGCGGAGGGTTTGGGTTCGCTGTTGAAAGCGATGCACAAAGGCACCGAGCATGTGGGAAAATTGCCGGACCGCGCGCAGCGCACAATGGCGCTGAGCCAACAAATGCGGGCACTGGCTGAAAATTTGCAAAAGGCCGTGGCAGACGAGAACTACGAGACGGCCGCGTCGCTGCGCGATCAGATTAAACGACTGGAAAGCGAGCTTTCCAATTCGCCATGAAATTTTCGAGCATGTTGTCCACTGCCGGAGAATGGCTGCGAGGCGAAGGCCCGCATCACCAGGTTGTCATTAGCAGCCGGGTTCGCCTCGCACGGAATCTGCGAAACCGCGCTTTTCCCGGTTGGGCCAAGAAAGCAGAGCGCACATCGATCCTTGAACAGGTGAGGTCGCATGTAGAGGCGCTGCCGGAAATGCAGGACGCGTTTTCCGAGAGTTTGCAGGACCTGGCAGCATTGGACAAGCAAGTGCTCGTTGAGCGTCATTTGATTAGCCGTGAACATGCGGCCAAGAGCGCAGGCAGCGCCGTGGTAGTGAATCGGCGGCAAACGATAAGCATAATGATCAACGAAGAAGATCATCTGCGGATGCAATCGATTCGGTCCGGTTTGCAATTGAAACAGGCATTCAAGCTGGTCGATAAAATTGATAGCGCGCTGGAAAGCAAACTGGATTTTGCTTTCGATCCGCAGCTGGGATACTTGACCGCCTGCCCAACGAACGTCGGCACCGGCATGCGTGCATCCGCGATGCTGCACCTGCCGGGGCTTGTCCTGAGCGAACTGATCAATCAGGTCATTCAAGCAGTCAGCAAAATCGGTCTGGCGGTGCGCGGCCTTTACGGAGAAGGGACCGAAGCGATGGGCAATCTTTTCCAGATTTCCAATCAGACCACCCTCGGCGAAAAGGAGGAAGATATCGTCAATCGCCTGAGCAAGGTAATTGAGACCATTATCGATAAGGAACACGACGCGCGGCAAACGTTGCTTCAGAGAAAGCCCAGCACCCTTTGCGACCAGATCGGTCGCGCCTATGGCGTCCTGACCTACGCACATGCCATGCCGTCGAAGGAAGCGCTTAATTTGCTCTCGATCATCAAGCTTGGAATGGACCTGGGCGCGTTCCCCGAGAATCAGCGCCTCCAGATCGATGGATTGTTCATAGAGACGCAGCCTGCGCATTTGCAAAAAAGTTCGCAACAAAAGTTGAATGCGGAAGAACGCGACCACTTGCGGGCTCAAATCATCCGCGACCGTTTGAAAATTTTCCCCAAGCCTGATATTAGTAAGATGGTAAGGGAGTCAGGCAATGGCTTGACGAACGGACCATCAAGTAATGAATAATTTCACACCGCGAGCTCAACAGGTCCTGGCGCTTGCTCGAAAGGAAGCCGACCGGTTCAACCACAATTACGTCGGCACCGAGCATCTGCTCTTGGGACTCATTAAACTGGGTCAGGGCGTTGCCGTGAACGTCCTGCAAAAGATGGGGCTCGATCTCGAGACGGTGCGGATGGAGGTGGAAAAACAAGTCGGCTCCGGCCCGGAGACGAAAATGGTGGGCAACGTTCCGTACACACCTCGCGTAAAGAAAGTTCTGGCGCTCGCGGGCAAGGAAGCCAAGGCACTCAACCATTCTTATGTCGGCACCGAACACATTTTGCTGGGGCTCCTGCGCGAAGGCGAGGGCGTCGCTGCGAGAGTGCTGAAGAGTCTCGAGCTCGATATCGAACGTACGCGCAACGAAATTCTCAAGGAACTCGATCCAAACTTCACGCCATCGGAATCGGAGCAGGAAGGCGAGCCGGCAAAGAAGGATGTCAAGACTCCTGCGCTTCGCGCCTTTGGCCGCGACCTGACTGAATTGGCGCGAAAAGGTGAACTCGATCCTGTGATTGGCCGCCGCAACGAAATTGAGCGGGTGATTCAGGTGCTCTGCCGGCGCACTAAAAACAATCCGGTGTTAATAGGCGAAGCCGGCGTCGGCAAGACGGCGATTGCCGAGGGCCTCGCGCAGGAGATTGCAAACGGCAACGTGCCCGAGCTGTTGCGGGACAAGCGTGTCATCACGCTTGATCTGGCATTGATGGTTGCCGGGACAAAATATCGCGGGCAGTTCGAGGAACGTATTAAAGCGGTGATGGACGAGATCCGTCGTTCCAAGAATGTGATCCTTTTCATCGACGAACTGCATACCATCGTTGGTGCGGGTTCGGCAGAAGGCGCGATGGACGCATCGAACATCATTAAACCCGCCCTGAGCCGGGGGGAACTGCAATGCGTCGGCGCGACGACGATGAACGAATATCGAAAGTACATCGAAAAAGACGCAGCCCTGGAACGCCGGTTTCAGACCATAAAGGTGGATGCACCGACGGTTGATGAGGCCATTCAAATTCTGAAAGGGTTGCGTCCGAAGTACGAAGCCCACCACAAGGCCAGGCTTACCGACGAAGCACTCGAGACGGCTGTCAGATTTTCCGATCGTTATATCACAGGGCGCTTTCTTCCCGACAAAGCCATTGACGTCATGGACGAGGCCGGCGCGCGCGCTCGCATCAACGCGATGACGCGGCCGCCCGATGTTAAGGATACCGAGAAGGAAATCGAAGCGATCCGCATTGAAAAGGAAGGAGCGATCAAGGCACAGGATTTTGAAAAAGCCGCCGCGCTTCGGGACAAGGAGAAGCAAACCAAGGAAAAGCTCGACGGCATTTTGACCAGGTGGCGCGAAGAGCGGGAAGAAAAAGAAGTCGTGGTAACCGGCGACGACATGATGCACATCATCTCGAAGGTCACCGGCGTTCCGCTCCAGCGTATGGAGGAGCAGGAGACCCAGAAACTGCTCAGAATGGAGGCGGAGCTGAAAGAGCGCGTCATCGGCCAGGACGAAGCGGTTACGGCAATCAGCAAAGCGTTGCGACGTTCGCGAGCGGATTTGAAAGACCCGAAGCGCCCGATTGGTTCGTTTGTGTTTCTCGGTCCGACCGGCGTGGGCAAGACGTATCTCGCCCGTACCCTGGCGGAGTTCATGTTCGGCGACGCCGATGCGTTGATTCAAATCGACATGTCGGAGTACATGGAAAAATTTACCGCGTCGCGTTTGATCGGGTCGCCGCCGGGCTACGTCGGGTACGAGGAAGGTGGACAGCTTTCGGAGGCCGTGCGGCGCCGGCCGTACTCGGTGGTGTTGTTTGACGAGATCGAAAAAGCGCACCCCGATGTGATGCATTTGCTTTTGCAGATTCTCGAAGACGGCAAGATCACTGACTCGTTAGGCCGCAAGATTGATTTCAGGAACACGATCATCATCATGACCTCGAACGTCGGTGCTGACTTGCTGAGGAAGCAGACGGTGATGGGCTTCGGCGCGCCGAGTGAGGGACATGATTACGATTCCATGCGCGACAAGATTCTCGAGGAAACGAAGCGCGTGTTTAAGCCCGAGTTCCTTAACCGGCTTGATGAGATCATCGTGTTTCATTCGCTCGGTAAACCCGAGCTGTTACACATCGTCGATTTGGAAGTGGATAAAGTGCTTGGGCGCATCAAGGCCAAGGAAGTCCACATCGAGCTGAGCCCAGGCGCGAAGGAATTTCTCATCGACAAGGGATACGATCCGCAGTACGGAGCGCGCCCGATGCGCCGCGCGGTCGAGCGTTTTCTGGAAGACCCGCTGGCGGAAGAGTTGCTCCGCGGCAACGTCAAACCGGGCGACCACGTCGAGGTCATCGCCGCTGAAGGAAAGTTGTCCTTCCGGGTTCCGGAATCACAGGCGCAGAGCAGCGCACCTGCCCCCGCGCCGAGTTGAGGCGCTTAGCGCAAACGACGCTAGAGATTGACATATCGTTGTCATGTGACACGGTGTGTCACATGAAGACAATAACGATTCGCGAACTTCACCACAATACCGGTGACTGGGTCCGAAAAGCCGCCAAGTTCGGTGAGATTCACGTGAGCGAACGGGGTAAGACCATTGCGAAAATCGTCCCGCAAACCTCGACGCCTGAAATACCCTATTTCGCTCGCCGGAAGCTCAGCCCCCAGTTTCAAAGAATAATGCACCGACTTCGCGGTGGTACAGACAGCACGCAAATCATTTCAGAAGATCGCGACCGACCCATTGAATGATCTATTTCGATGCAAGCTATCTCGTCCGGCTCTATTACGAGGATTTCGGCTTTCAAGCAGTCCGACATTTGGCCGCCACTGATACGATTGCCTGCGCTCAACACGGACAAGCGGAAGTAATTGCGGCTTTTCACCGCAAATATCGCGAAGCTGGTCTGACGTCCACTGCTTTTCGACTCGTAGTACAGCAATTCGCTGATGAGATCCGAGCGGATGCCTTCAGGTGGTTGCCGTTGTCACCAGCCATTCTCGACCGCATCCGCGTCGACTTCGGGACCCTACCCAGAAGGAACTTCCTTCGCGCTTCCGACGCCCTACACCTGACGGTTGCCAGCGAAAACGGATTCCGTGAAATCTACTCCAATGACAAGAACCTATTAGCGGCTGCTCCGCACTTCGGAGTCCGCGCTGTAAACGTGCTTGATTAATTACGCCCGCGGGTGAGCGTCCGCGTACGCTTTCTTCAGGCGTTCCACGGTGACGTGCGTGTAAATCTGCGTCGTAGACAGGCTCGCGTGCCCAAGCAACGCCTGGACGCTGCGCAGGTCAGCGCCGCGGTCGAGCATATGGGTCGCAAAACTATGCCGCAACTTGTGCGGGCTGATTGAAATCGGAATGGACGTGTGGCGAACGTAACGTTTTAACACCAGCCAGATGGAGCGCACGGACATTCGCCTTCGCGCTTTGTTGATGAATAGGGGGCCTGAATGCACGTTGGCCGTCGCCCGATATTTTTGCATTGCTTCCAGCGCAGGCAGACCTACCGGGCACACGCGTTCCTTGCGACCCTTTCCGAATACCCGCACAGACTCCGTGTAAAGATCAACATCGCCGACATCAAGCGAAGCCAGTTCGCTCAGTCGCAACCCGCTGCTGTAAAACAATTCCATGATCGAAACGTCGCGCAGAGGCATCCATGTCGGCGCCGACCGGCTCTTAGGTCCGCGCATGGGCGCTGTAAGAAGCTCGTCGACCTGTTGCCGCGTGAGGACCAGCGGCAATTTCTTTTCCATTTTCGGCAGTTGCACTTCCCGGACCGGATTGCGCCGCAGCCCTTTCCGGGCGGCGAGAAATTGATAGAATGTGCGCAGGGCGGAAAATTGCAGCCGTACATATGAACGCGCCTGTCCGTGTTTCATCAGCGCGAAAAGATAGTCACGGAAATCGTCGCTCATGCATTTCTTCCAGGGTGTGTTGTTCTCCGCACGAAAACCAGTCAACGCCTGGCGGTACGCCTTGATCGTGCGCGGCGAAGCATTTCGCTCGTTCCCGAGATAACGCAAAAATTCCTCCACGACAGGATCGCGAGTCATTCCGAGCGCAGTCGAGGAATCCCGTGGCGAGGGCTTTAATTTATGATCGCGGGATCCTTCGGCTTCTCTTCGCTCCGCTCGGGATGACGAAATGTTCATTCCGGTTTTTCTACAACGTAGCGGAGGTCCGAAAGGCGGGTGTTACCCCGAAACTGGCTTTTGAAGATTGGCGGCGGATTGGTGGAAATCAGCTCGTAGCCTTTCAACACAAACTCGGGGTAAATTCCGTTGCTGGCAGGCTCATACACCTTGTCGCCGCTGAAGTAGCCGTACAGCTTGTATTCGTAGTTGTTATCGCTGCCGAATTCGAGGCGTTCGCGGTCCGGCGCGAGCTTTGCTTTTTCGTTGAGCATGACCAGCTCCGCTGTGCTCCATGGTTGACCCGCTTTGCGAACGTAACCCCAGAACTTGTAATCGGGTTTATAGTAGCGTCGACCAATGTAATAATCGCCGGTCGGTTCGGTTGCGATCCGTTGCGCCATCTCGATTCTCGCCTGCTGGATGCCTTGCGGGACAGTTTGACATCCGGCGAAGAAGAGAGTGCTCAGGACCAGATTGGCAGCGAACAAATACTGAGCAATGCGTCTCATTCGTTCAACCGCCATCCTTTACGCAGCTTTGCGCCAGGCGCAATTGCAACCTCAAAATGAATTTCTCGATCTTTCGTGGTGATACGAGAAGAATTGCATCGCGGCGACGAGGTCGCTAGAATTCCGTGGCAAATGATCGAAGTCGAGATTTATGCGCGTGGTTTGCGGGAAATGGGTAAAATTCTTGAGCTGGATCGTCAGCTCGTCGAAATCGACGGCCTGCGCTACAAGCTCGATACAAATCACGATATTGTTTACTTCAAGTTCGATGAACCGGCGTTGAGCGTCCGCGAGATTCGCGCCATTTTCCGCAAACTAGGTCTTCAGCCTCTTTTCATCGGCGCCATTCCGCCCGAGCTTCAGTCCCGAACAAAGACTGAGCCGCTGAAAGCATAAAGCTTCTATTAGTGATGCGTGACCGGAAATTTAGAACAAAATGTTGCGGACACATTCATTAGCCGTTCACTGAACAGTAATCACTTGTTCCATAATGGTCCGCTTCTTTAGCGCCCTGGGCGCACCGCTGCTCTCATTTTTTCAATACTTAGGCGAGCTTGTCTTCCTAACGGCCGACACCTTTCGCTCGATGTTTACGCATAGGCTCCGCTGGAAGTTATTTCTCAATCAAATCGTAGAGGTTGGGTTGCTTTCGCAGCTCGTCGTCATAATCACCGGCGCGTTCACTGGTGCGGTGTTCGCAGCACAGACATTTTTTCAATTTAACAAGCTGGGAATGGGCTCGGCCGTAGGCGCGGTAGTTTCGGTGTCGCTCTGTCGCGAGCTTGCCCCTGTTTTGACCGCTCTGATGGTCGCCGGACGCGTCGGGGCGGCGATGTCGGCTGAGATCGGAACGATGAAAGTGACAGAGCAAATCGATGCACTTCGCGCATTGGCAGTTTATCCCATTGATTATTTGGTAGTGCCGCGTGTGCTTGCCATGATGATCTCGATGCCACTGCTAGTGGCGGAGTGCATCGCTGTAGGCATCGCTGCGGGCTATCTGGTAGCGATTTTCATGCTCGACATTAATGGGACTTACTACATGGCAAACATGGTGCGCTGGACCCGCAGCCGTGACATCATCATGGGTCTGTCAAAAGCATTCTGTTTCGGCATACTCATAGTGTTCATCAGTTGCCACAAAGGGTTGACCACACGCGAAGGCGCAGTCGGCGTGGGTCGAGCCACAACGGAAGCAGTGGTGAACGCCTCCCTGGCGGTCTTGATATGCAATTTCTTTCTGACCATGATGTTCAACATCGTTTACCCGGCGGGGTACCAGTGAGGGCAGTTGAGTGGTACAACTTGAGAGTTGAGATTGGTCATAGCGATGATTGAAGCACCGCCATCTCCCCATCTCCGCTCGAAAGAGCATGTCGCCTCCGGCAAAGCCTCGCCGATGATTGCGGTCCGTTCGTTGAAGAAGCAAATCGAGCGACAGGAGATTTTGCGCGGGGTTGATCTTGAGGTGCGCACGGGTGAAACCCTTGTTCTAATCGGCCGCAGCGGCGGTGGGAAAAGCGTTTTGTTGAAACACATGGTGGGTCTGATGGAGCCGGATTCCGGCGAAATTTTTATCGAAAGGCAAAACATCACAGGCATGACCGAGCGCCAACTCGGCAAGATTCGACAAAAAGTCGGCATTCTTTTCCAAGGCGGCGCGCTTTTCGATTCCATGACCGTCGCAGATAACATCGCATTTCCGTTGCGCGAAGCTGGCGAACGCGATCCGGAAATTTTGCGTTCAAAAGTCGGGCAAATGCTCGAAGTGATGGAACTGGAGGGACAGGAAGAAAAGATGCCCGAGAGCTTGAGCGGCGGAATGAAAAAACGCGTCGGGCTCGCTCGGGCGATCATTCGCCAGCCGTCGTGCGTGTTGTATGATGAGCCGACTGCCGGGCTCGATCCGGTGGGTGCGGACAGCATCAATCACTTAATTCGCCGATTGCAGAAGCGGTTTGGCATGACCAGCCTGGTCGTTACGCATGATATGAAGAGCGCCTTCGATGTAGGGGACCGCATCGCGTATTTGCACGAAGGCCGGGTTTATTTTCGCGGAACTCCGAGCGAGCTTCAGCAGTCAAGCGACCCGCTCATCCAGGATTTCCTGCTCGGCCGATCCAACGGTAGGGGTGGTTAAGTTCAATCGTGACAGGCCGTTCAGTGAACCGCCGTCCTGTTGCGAAAAGCGGTTCAAGATTCGAGAGTACAAAGTTTAAAAATGAATCGGCACGAACGAGGTTTGGAATTCAAAGTCGGCATCTTCGTTTTTGTCGGATTGGCGATGGTAGGCGCGCTACTCGTGCAATTCGGCAGGCTGGGAGAGGGCTTTAAAACATACTACTCTGTGACGGTCCGCTTCACCGATGCGAGCGGCCTGTTGAAAGGTTCCGATGTCCTGCTCGCCGGCGCGAGAATTGGGAAAGTCGCAGGCGGTCCGCGCCTGGTTCGCGAAGGTGCCGGGGTGGCTGTGCCGCTGAAAATTTACGATTACGTGAAGATTCCGCTCGGCAGCAAATTCACCGTGGGCAGTTCGGGTCTGCTCGGCGATCGGTTTGTCAAAGTCACGCCGCCGCAAGGAGCGCCAAGTGGTTACGTCTCGCCGAATGCTTACATCAAAGGCACACGTGAAACCGGTATCGACGATGTCACAAAAGAGGGCGGCGCTCTGGTCGCCGACCTCCGCACCACCGTTAAAAAGTTGAATCAGGATACGCTCTCAACCCAGAACCTGGAGAACTTGAAGGCGAGCATGGAACATTTAAACCAGGCTACCAGCAACCTGGCTGAATCTTCCAAGAAGCTTGATGGAGTGATTAACCAGGCGGACTCGACCATGGCTTCGGCAAAGAAAGCCGCAGACGGCTTGCAAAGTGCGATCGCTGATACTCGCAAACTTTTGCGCAGCGCCATGCAGGGAAAAGGTTTAATCGCCACGCTGCTCAATGACCAGCAACTGGCGAACGATCTGCACGCGCTCATCAGCAATCTGCGCGCGCACGGTGTGTTGTTTTATCGCAACAGCGCCGCGACCCGTCAGAGCACATCGCGACCGCAGGCTACACCCTCACGAAGATCTCGAAGCCGGTGAGGCGGGAAGCCAGTTGTCAAAAGCGGTGCGGCCTTTGCATTTGGACTGCATCTCAACCCTTCGCACACAATCGCCTGCGCACCTTTTCCTCCGTTAACCCATTTATCCGAACCAGTTTGTCGCGCGATCTCTGACCGCGTTGCAGCGCGATGGCATGACGGGGGACCTCCAATTGCTCAGCGAGAAAACGGACCAGCGCAGCGTTCGCTTTTCCTTCGACGGCGGGGGCGCGCAGCTTGATTTTAATCGCGTCGCCATATTCGCCAACGATACTGTCCACCTTTGCATTCGGGACAATGTGAACGCGCAGAATTGCCATTCAGCCCATCGTATCAGACGAAAACGAACTTGCTCGACGGATTTTGACGTTTTGTGTGACCATGTGCGTCCATGAAGGCGCGGCATTTCTATCTGATTTTCTGTCTGCTCGGAATTTTCCTGCCATACTCACAATTTGTGCCATGGCTGCTGGAGGACGGCTTGGATCTTCCGTTGTTTTTTCGCGAACTCTTCGACAATCGGATTAGCACATTCTTTGCAATCGATGTGATCCTCTCTGCAATCGTGCTGGTCCTGTTTATTCATAGTGAAGGCAAACGTGTGCGAATGCAGCTACTTTGGTTGCCGACAATCGGAACACTCATCGTCGGTGTGTCTTTCGGACTGCCGCTATTTCTTTTTCTCAGGCAGCTGATGTTGGACCGGACAACTACTCGGCCTGAAACATGACGTAACAGATGACGCCGAATGATTTTCGTGAACTGGCGCTGAGCCTGCCCGGAGTGATCGAATCGGCGCATATGCGTCACCCCGATTTTCGTGTCGGTGGACGAATTTTCGCCACGCTCGGATATCCGGATGAGGACTCGGCGATGGTGAAGTTGGCGAAAGACGCGCAAAGAGAATTTATTCGGCGCAATCCCCGCGTTTTCAAACCGGTGAAAGGCGCGTGGGGACGGCAGGGGAGCACGAACGTTTATCTGCCGGCGGCGAAAGTCGAAGGCGCACGCGAAGCGCTTACCGCCGCGTGGCGCAACACCGCACCGAAACGGTTATTGAAGAATCGCTGACACGGGGTGATTGCTCGCGCGCCGGGTCAGATAATCGCCAATTCACCTGCTGCACTTTGCGTGACTCTCAGGCTGTGGGCGGCTCTTCGCCGTGTTCTTGGAAATATCGTTGCAGGAACATTAGATCCTCAGCGTCTTTCGGTCGTCGGCTGGGCTTCTTGGTGCGCCAAAGCAAGCGCGGAGATGCGAAAGGGATGGGCACCCCTTGCACTTCGCGAACTACAATGTCCCTGGCCGCTTCGGCATATTCGATCCCGAACGCGGATTTCATGAGATCGACCATGATCTCGTCTCCCACCCGCACCACTCCGTACTGGGAAGTTTCGCCGGGCTTAAGTTCGCGCACTGCTTTGTCAGGAAGGATTTCGAGCGCTTTGTAAACGAGGGCCTCGTTGTCCAAAGAAGTGTCGATGAGCAAATCAACGTCCGCGGTTGCTCTGGCGAACCCGGCTAGAATAATCGCGAAGCCGCCAATGACGACGTACCGGGCGCCCAGATCGTTTAAAGTGCGACAGAGCGCGACCAGATCCGCCTCTTCAGGGACGCGCGTCGTTAATTGTTCGTTTGGCGTCGGCGGCTCATCCATTTCAGCAACCATTCATCCGCTTCTTCGTGAGTTTTGAAGCGAAAGACGCCCGTTGGGCAAATTCCGTCGAGATGGCTTTGAAGTCGGTTGATGGTTTGTTGCAACTTCATAACTCGGGCAAAAGCCTCTGTCGTGGGCGGGATGCGACCGACCACTTTGCAAATTCGTTCGTCCACATTGACGACCATGTTCATCCGGCTAACGGTCGCACATCGCACGCGTCCCGCTAGCGCAACCCCACTGCTTTGCGAACGCGATCCATGACTTTATCGGCGATTTCATTGGCGCGTTTCGCCCCACTAGCGAGGACATGGTCGATATACGATTCGTCCTTCAGGATTTCTTGGCGGCGTTTGCGCATCGGCGCGAAATATTCCCAGAGTTTCTCGAAGAGCTGCTTCTTGAAATCGCCGTAACCGGTCCCGCCTTTTAGAAATCGTTCGCGCATCTCTGCGATTTC
The DNA here is from genome assembly GCA_963753675.1 of uncultured Verrucomicrobiae bacterium. Lineage (GTDB taxonomy): Bacteria > Verrucomicrobiota > Verrucomicrobiia > Chthoniobacterales > UBA10450 > Udaeobacter. The sequence goes on from CAVWCZ010000007.1 coordinate 232,409, forward strand.
ATTTTTCGATGCGACCAGCGAGTAGAGCTTGAAGATTGTCGAGTGCCCCGGGTCCTTCGGCGCCTCCACTGCCGCCGAATCAGTCACGATGCTCATCACGCGCTTTCGCATCTCTTTCTCGTCGCCGAAAATGTCGATATTGTTACCGTAGCTTTTGCTCATTTTCTGGCCGTCGATTCCAGGCACAGTCTCTGTCGCAGCCCGAATGCGCGGTTCCGGCAACTTGAAGATGCGTCCGTCTGGCTGGGATTGACCGAACGTTTCGTTCATTTTGACCGCCAAATCGCGCGTGATTTCAATATGCTGTTTCTGATCTTTGCCGACCGGCACCACGTCGCTGTCGTAAATTAGAATATCCGCAGACATCAGGATCGGGTAACTGAAAAGGCCAACCGTCGCACCCACACCGCGGGCGATCTTGTCCTTGTACGAGTGGGCGCGCTCGAGCAAACCCATCGGCGCAACTGTCGATAAAATCCACGCAAGTTCCGTTACCTGCGGAACATCTGAGTGGCGAAAAAGTGTGGAACGCTCCGGATCGAGTCCGCATGCCAGAAAGTCGAGGGCAACGCGTCGGCTGTTCGCGCGCAAGACTTCCGGATCCCGCAGACTGGTAAGGGCATGATAATCCGCGATAAAGTAAAGCGCTTCGCCCTCTGCCTGGAGCGCGACGGCCGGCTGCATCATCCCAAAATAATTGCCAATATGCAGCGCACCGCTTGGTTGGATGCCGGATAAAATGCGCATTTTCTGTTTGTATGTCCTGTCGACCATACTCGAGACGTCTCTAACTTCTACACCCTCCGGGCACCGGAACGAATATCCAGGGATTCCTCGACTTCACTCGGAATGACAAATTGCTGAGTAGGAAATCACCGGGCTGGCTGCGCATCAGACCAACTAAATTACTAAAGCCGAATGTCGAAAGTCGAAGGAACGATGAAGGACGAATGCTGTAGAGTGCGCTGTCCTCAGCGCATT
>CAVWCZ010000008.1:0-521366 GCA_963753675.1 uncultured Verrucomicrobiae bacterium
GAATCCAGATTGGGCATTTGCTGCATCTCATCTGCAATGGATCGAAAAGAGCCGGTCGTTTTAGTGCGACCTCGTCGCTGGCGTTATTTGATCGACATCATCATTGTGGTCGCGGTTACTTTCGCGTTGCCGATTGGTTTTGGCGCTGTCTACACGCCCAAAACCATGCAATCGGAATTTGTATTCGCGGCGATCGTCCAACTTCTCGGCGTCGCGATTGCGTGGATGCTCATTCGGCTGAGAGGAGAGAGGATCGCAGACATTGGACTGAAAGAGCCAAAGAACTGGTGGCGGACGATTATGATCGGGCTTTGTTGCGGCAGCTCTTGTGTTCGCCGCGATGTACGTTTCTGAAAAAGCAGGGTTCCGGCGCGATCTGAGCCGGTTCAAGGATGTAAAAGGCAATCTCGAAGTGATGGTGTACGGCGTCTTCTATGCATTGATCGGGGCCGGCTTTTATGAGGAGTTCATGTTTCGCGGATTTCTAATGCAAGGCTTGGCCATGATTTTCGGTGGAAGCCGCGGCGCGTGGATCGCCGCGTGTGTGCTGCAAGGCGCGCTGTTCGGATTAGCGCACGCTTACCAGAATCCTCTCGGAATCGCGATCACCGGCACATTGGGCGTTTGCATGGGACTGCTGGTCCTCGCGTCAGGGCGCAATCTCTGGCCGGCAATCATCGGGCATGGACTTTTCGACGCGAGTCGTTTCGTCTTGTTCTATTTTCAAGGGCCGCCGCTCGGGTGATTTGTTCCGCCCATCCAGTGCCTCGACCCGGCCGGGGTCGTCGCCCCCGGCTACAGGTGTTCCAGAATATCATCAGCGATTCAACAGGCGGGAATCGAACTCAAAGTCGATAGGCGGCGCTATGCGGATCCGTTTGAAATCTCGATGTTCGGGATTGAGAAGAAAATTTGTGTCGGCGGGACTGATCACGCTCGGCAAGGCCAGTACTGCAGAACGCCGCTCTTGAACCCAACGATCGCCGATTTCCTTTATCTCCATGGGCGGTGGGAAACCTCGCCAATTCGCTGGCAATTTTTCTGCTGGAAATCGTTCGGTAAGACTGTCGGGCCATTTCAGGTGAAAAGCCTTGTATGTCTCGTCCAGGATGAACGGCATGCGATTAACGAAGACCTCAAGCGCAGCGGTGGATTGATGTTCACTGACATAAACGACACGCACGCCGCGCGAGTTCCACCGGCCTCCGTATTGCCGGGGACCTTCTCCAGTGAACGCTGTCTTCTCGCGACTCGCGCGGACGATTCGCCACGCTGACGGCATCAGGAATAAACGCCGTAATCGATTCGCCCGAGCAAATCGTCCACTTCGCGCGCGCCAATCTCGGTTTCTGCGTAGTCGAGAGGAACAGCACCACCAAGACCGTATTGCGGATGTTTCAACCAGGCCCGCGCCTTATCGACATCGCCAAAAACGCCTGTTGCATGCTCAAGCAGTCGCGCGAACCGCAGAACCTTGTCGGATTCATCCGGAGTGAGTCGTCCTGCTACTTTGCGTCGCTGCAAGGTGGACCGTGAAATGCAAAGTTTCGCCGCGAGCTTCTCAAATGGGAGGTCGAGTGTGTCTTGTAGAGTCTTCAGCTCAGAAAATCGCAGGCCTTTCTGAATCTTTTGAATCAATTCGGTTGGGTGCAGTGATTTTCCAGGTGCGGTTTCTTTTTCCAGTGAGTGCCGTTTTCATGTGTGCTTTCTGGTAATGATTCAACTGACGCAATCTTATGTGTCAATTGAACTAAGTCAAAAGCAAAAGTTGGTTATGAAATTTGTGAAACAAAGGTTACACGCGATCTGGCCGAGAACGCTGCGCAGCTCGTGAAAATCCACCGGTTTGGCGAGGTGGAAATCGAAACCAGCTTTTCTGCCGCGCTCGATGTCATCGCGCGCGGCAAATGCGGAAAGCGCCACGGCTTTGAGGGCTCGTTTTCGTTTGGCTTCGGTGACTACGTCGTAGCCATTCCCGTCGGGCAGCCCAATATCACACAGGACAACGTCGAACTCTTTCGAGTTGATCATGTCCAGCGCGCTCTGGGCGTCATCAGCGGTGGAAATTTCGTGGCCGAAAGTGATTGAGAAGGCGAGACAGCGCCTGCAGCGTGTCGCTGTGATCTTCGACCACCAGAATACGCAAGCTCTTGCCCGAATTGTACGTCGCTCTCGTCCGCTCCTCGCTCATTTGCTCTTGCCCGGGAACCCGTACACCGAAATTGCCTGGCCGTCCACTGAGTCGAAGATCGTACGTGAGCTTCCGGGGATCGCGTGGTGAAATAAGACCCGCAATTATGGCTGCCAATAGGACTGCCGCGATGAGGCATACGCACCGGCGAGGTGCAAGTTTCGTTTACATCGCGGCGTCATTCGCAGCTTTAGGCGGCCTTCTATTCGGCTACGACACAGGAGTAATCTCAGGTGCGCTCATTTTCATTAAAGACGAATTCGGCCTAACGACAGCAGCGGAGGAAATTGTGGTCAGTGGCGTTTTGCTGGGAGCGACCGTCGGCGCAATTGCGGGAGGAAAAGCGGCCGACCTTTTTGGCAGAAGAAGAGTCCTGCTCACAACAGCGGGGATCTTCGCCTTCGGTGCACTCGCCAGCGCGGCGGCGCCGTCGCCAGCAATGCTCATCGCCAGCCGGGTCGTGCTTGGTTTGGCGATTGGCCTCGCTTCAACGAACGTTCCGGTTTACCTGTCCGAAGTTGCGCCTCCGCGGGCGCGCGGCTGGGTTGTATCGCTCTTTCAACTCGCCGTCACCATCGGTATCGTGGTCGCGTATCTTACCGACTACGCTTTTGCCGGTATTGAGGGCTGGCGATGGATGCTTGGTCTGGCAGTCGTTCCGGCTCTCGTTTTCGGTGCCGGCATGTTTTTTCTACCGGAAACCCCACGCTGGCTCATCCGTGGCGGGCAGCATGAAACTGCGCACCGCGTGCTGCAGCGGATCCGGCAGCAGGCCGATGTGAATGCCGAAGTTGAAGAGATTAAGTTGAGCCTGGCGCTGCAAACTGAAAGCGGTCATTGGACAGACTTGCTGCGTCGGCAAGTCCGCCCGGCTCTTCTTGTGGGCATCGGCCTCGCCGTCTTCCAGCAAATTACCGGCATCAATACGGTGATTTATTACGCGCCCAAAATTCTCCAGGCCGCCGGATTTAACTCAGCGTCCGGCGCAATTCTGGCGACGGTGGGCGTCGGAGTTGTAAATGTAGCGATGACTATCGTGGCGATGTATTTGGTCGACCGTGCGGGGAGACGCCCGCTGTTACTAGTCGGAATCGCCGGGATGATTGTCACGCTTGCCGTGCTCGGCTTGAGTTTCCGGATTTCAAACCCATCCGGACAGCTGGCGTGGACGGCTGTGATTTGTCTGATGGGTTACGTTGCTGCGTTTGCGATCAGCCTTGGACCGATCTTTTGGCTTTTGATCGCCGAGATTTATCCGCTCAAAATTCGCGGCATCGCCGAAGGAACAGCAGCCACGTTCAACTGGGGCTCGAACTTCGTCGTGTCGCTTACGTTTCTGACGTTGGTGGAAAAACTTGGCGCCAGCTCAACGTTCCTGCTCTACGCATTATTCTCGGTAGCGTCATGGCTGTTTGCGTATTACCTCGTTCCGGAAACCAAAGGGCGCACGTTGGAACAGATCGAGGCGTTCTGGAGAGTAGCGCACGTCGCCAAATAATGAGTCGAACTTCCCGGTGACGCGGAAGTGAAAGTCCTCAGAGTTGGAAAAAGGTACGTAGCCGGTGCAAAAAGGTTGCGGTGTACTGGCGTTCTTTCATATCATGGTCGTCGGTGCGCCCGGCTTCTTTCAGCGCCCCTTCGGTTTCCATTTTTCGCTGCGCAAGCAACTCGCTCAATTTTTCCATGCAACCTGGCGCATCGCGCAACACTTCGGCCATGACAGGTTTTCCGATTTCCATTACGTAGCAGTCACCGTCTGCGCGCACGGTTGCGCTGCGCGGTTCCCCTGTCAGCAGCGACATTTCGCCGAAACAATCGCCCGCACCCAGTGCCGCGACCTGAATTTTCGATCCGTTTTTCGATACGAACACGTTTGCCGCTCCGCGCAGCATGACGAACATCGATTCGCCTGCGGCTCCTTCTTCAATGACCGGCTCACCACGACCAAAAAGTTTCAGGCGCGCCTGTCCGACCATTTGAGTAAGCTGCTCGTCGGAGAGACATCCGAAAAGCGGCTCCTCCCGCAGAATGGATACAGCCTCCGCCTGTTCTTCCTGAACGAGAGGACCTGGTTTCCGCTGAACATGCAATGTGCGAATGGGAAATGGAATCGTGATATTCCGGCGCTTTAGTTCGTACCAAACGTTCGTGCGAATCGCGTCGTTGATCTGATTGATTTTGGAATGATTTCCCATGTAGAACTTGATCTCGTAGATCACAGCGAAATCGGCAAAATCGACCAGAAATATCCTTACTTTGGGCTCGGGCAGAACGCCTTCAGCTGTCGAAGCCGCTCGAAACAGTGCCTCTTTCACCAGATTGGGAGGATTCTTGTACTCCACTCCGACGCGAATACGCATGGCGTGGACTTCGGTCGGATAATGGAGATTAACTATCTCGTGGCCGACCATCTCATTGTTCGGGATATCGAGATAGATGTTGTCGTTGGTGCGCAGGCGTGTTGACCGCCAGTTGATCTCCATCACTTCAGCGAAGCGCTCTCCTACCTGCAACCAATCTCCCACCTTGTAAGGCCGGTTAATTTGGATCGATATCCCGCCGATAATTCCGGCAAAGAGATTCTGCCCCGCAAAACCGACGATAATCGCAACCACACCCGAGCCTGCCAGAAGTCCTCTGAGTTGCGTCTGAGCGTGATAGCCGTAACTCAGAATGAAAAGCAGTACGATGAGGAAAATGACGCCACCGACAACTTCTCGAAGAAAATTTGGAATCGGAGTCTGCCGTTTCTTTTCGAAATAAAAGTCCCAAACATAGCGATTGATCAGCGCGACAATCAGTGCAGTGCTTAGCAAGATTGCCGCCGCGCCTACATGGTAGCGCCACGATGCGTGAACTCCGTAAACGGCGATAGCGGCGTAGAAGGCGAGAACCAAACAGAAAAGCCGAAAGAACAGGCCGAGCTGAACACCGGCCCGACGCTTTAAGAATCGCCCGATCCCCAAGGCGACGAAAAACGTCCCGACAAAGACCACGACGGTGATCGCGTCTCGCTGCGCTTCGGAAACCGCGTCGAACATCAGGGCGACAGTATACCAGAAGAAGGCCGCCAGAATAGTATTCTTGCGTTACGTTTTAGGGGCGGTTTGCGTGGGACGGCAAAGGTGGAGCGGCTTCTTCTGAAGACGATGGTGCAGCGAATCGCCGAAGGCGCCGTATTTTGTTACCAAGGCTCGTGCGGAAAGATATCTAAAAGTAGAGCCGTCGCCTTGCCAACGCGTTGAGAACAACACGTTCCACCACGGGAATGCAGTCACAGCTTTTATTTTGGCGGTGCAAGAAACAACCATGCCCACCCGGCAAGGAAACAAAGGCCACCTATTGGGGTAACCGGTCCCAGCCAATCCCGCACCTGCGGGATAAGCGCAAGCAGATACAAGCTCCCGCTAAACAGCAAAATTCCAGTGAGGAGCAGCCAGCACGCGCCGCGATTAATGTTCCCGTATAGAGCAAACACGAGAAGAGCAATGGCATGGATGAATTGATAAAACACCGCCTTGTTCCAGGCATCGACCATTCCGCGCGATTCGAGAGTTGATCTTAGACCATGCGCCCCAAATGCTCCCAGCGCCACGGCTAGGAAGCAAAGCGCAGCTGCAATTCGAAAAAATGAGACCGCCATCTCCTTAGTATGTCATTCCGAGCAAAGTCGAGGAATCTCTAATTTTCGTTGCTTGTTACTCCTTGGAGGTTTTGCAGTAGGTAAATTTAGCCTTGCCGCATGGCTCCTTGGTTCTGGTATGCGGTCGTCGCCACTGTTTTTATGGCGCTCATCAAATCTTCACACGTCTTGCGGTCGGGCGCATCGGCGAAGGTCTCGAGGGCTTCATTGTCGAAGCCAGCGCCGCTTTGTCGATCCTGATCTGTTTGTCGATCCCGTGGTTCGGGGGAAGATGGAGTCAGAAATTCAGTGGAGCTGGTTTTGGTTAATTCACTGCTTACCGGCATTTGCGTCGGCGCTGGCACGATCGCGTTTTTTCTTCTTTTTCAAAAAGGGGACCGCTTTCTTCTGTTCCGGTAATTTTGGCCGGCGGCGCGGCGATCATGGCGATCGCAGGCGTCTTGTTTTTCCACGAAGCACTATCGTGGCAAAGAAATCGTTGGCGTCGCGTTCGCCATCATCGGCTTATTCTAATTGCGCAAATAAAGCGTTTTCCGATGAAATCGAGCAAGTGGCGGAAGGAAAGCGCCACCGAGCGCGAGTGCGCGAGCGAACTTTGCGATTTGATCGAGCGGTTGCCCTAAGAGCCGCACAGCCTTGAGCTCCTTCTCGAATTACGCGGGAGGAAAGTCGGACGACGTATGGCACTGCTCACAGTCGTCGTGGACGGAATAGTCATGTTTGAGCGCCGTCCGTTGCCGGTAAGACAAGGCAAAACTCCGTCCAGCGTGAATCCGATTTTACAAGCGTGACATCGCCGCCGTGAGCGCGCGCGATTTCGCGCGCGATGCTCAGGCCCAGTCCATGGCCGGGAGCAACTTGATTGTGTGGGAGATCGCTGCGGTAAAACCGATGGAAGATTCGATCTCGCGATCCGGGCGGGACGCCGACGCCCGTGTTGCCGACACGGAGGAGAGCGTTCGCGTCGTTAAGCGATGCGGACAAAACCACCGACCCACCCGGAACGTTGTACTTGATCGCATTGTCGATCAGATTCATCACCGCTCGCCGGAGTAGTCGAAGGTCGCCGGGTACAACCAGCTCCGCGGGCAGCTTGCATTCAAGGCTGACGGTCGATTGCGCAGCCAAAATTTCCGCGTCCTCGATCAACTCACGCACCATCGCGACCACGTCCACCGATGTCTGTTCGAGGGCGAGGTGGTGGTCGTCTGCACGCGAAAGGAAAAGAAGGCCATCGACAATTTGCGAGAGCTGAGTGCACTGCTCGATTAAATCCGCGAGCAACTCGCGTTGCGCCGGCGCAAGACCAGATGATGCGATCGCCATTTCGACTTGCGCGCGCATCAGAGCGAGCGGCATCTTCAATTCGTGCGACGCATCGGACGTGAAGCGTGTGATCTGCTCGAAGCTCCCTTGCAGCCGGTCGAACATGGCGTTCAACACGCGGGTGAGATGGGCGATCTCTTCCTGCGCCGAAGGTTCAGGAAGCCGCTGGTGTAGATCGGAGGCGGAAATCTTCTCGGCTCGCGCCGCGATTGCTTTTACCGGGGCGAGTGCCCGCTGCGCGATCCACCAACTGCCAATTCCAACTGCGATCACCACCAACGGCAATGCGAACAGATAGGCCGAACCGAGTTGCGCCAGCGTTTCACTCGTCTCTTCGGTATCTTTTCCGAGAGCGAGAATGATTCCGCCGTTTTCGAAGACACCGAAGCGAAGCATACGACCGTTCCAGCTACATTCGCTCAGTTTTTTCTGCGGTTTTTTCGGGAAGACATTCTGGTTTCCCAGATTCGGGGAGCGATAAAGCAATCGTCCCGAAGCGTCATGTATTTCGACATAATGAAACCGCTTCGCTTGATCGAAGAGCGCCTCAACGCTCTTCGGATTGCGCCAATCGACGCCCTGTTCCTTGACGCCTTTGAAAAAATCGTGTGCCTCAGTCTTGATTTCGTTGCCGAGATTCTCGGTCATTTCGTCCCGGAGATTCCACGCCGCACCGGCGCCGAAGAGCACGAGCGCGGCGGTAACAACGCTAACTGACCAGAGAGTGACTTTGCCGCGCAGCGTCTTTACTTTCATTCGCTTGGGCGCAAGGCGTAACCGGCGCCGCGAATTGTGTGGAGCAGCTTGGGTTCGTGGCCTTCGTCTATCTTGCGTCGCAACCGCTGGATGCAGACCTCGACCACGTTGGTGCCGGTATCGAAATGATGTTCCCACACGTGTTCGCAAAGCGCGGTCTTGGTCACGACGCGCCCGGCGTGGCTCATGAGGTATTCCAGCAACGCGAACTCGCGGTTGGTTAGCTCGATTTTTGTTCCCGCGCGCGTCGCTTCCCGGGAAATAATGTTGAGCGATAGATCGGCCACTTGCATCAATGTGGCGTGTTCGCCGGAAGCGCGCCGCAACAGCGCGCGCACCCGCGCGACCACTTCGCTGATGGAAAATGGCTTCGGCAGATAATCATCTGCGCCGAGGTTGAGCCCTTCAATGCGCTCATTCACGTTGCCGCGGGCGGAGAGTAATAGCACCGGCGTGTTGTTATGTTGCCCGCGCATCTCGCGCAGAATGCTGAGGCCGTCGCGCCGCGGCAGCATGATATCCAGAATGATCGCATCATACGGGCGCGTCAGAATTTGTTCGAGCGCTTCATCGCCATCGTGCGAAAGATCGACAATCAGATTTTCTTCCATCAGTCCCCTGCGCAGAAAAGTCGCCAACTTTTTTTCATCTTCCACGACGAGAACGCGCATCGGTTGGAAGATAGTTGAAAGCAAAGGGCGGCGCGACACGATGGGCGAAGAATAACAAATTTGTAATCGCAACGATGGTCAAACTGACAGCTTCGCCCTGCTAAGGTTCAGAAATGAAAACTAAGCTCCATATCAGCACTACTGCCGTTGCCGCCGTCGCGGCTGCCGGCCTCATGGTGTCCCCCTTGCTTGCCGCAGGCGAGACAGACGCCCAATTGCAAGCCCAGGCGAAGATCACCAAAGCCGACGCCCAAACTACCGCGCTGGCCAAAGTGCCTAATGGAACCATCAAGGCCGCCGAGCTTGAGAAAGAGCACGGAAAATTGATCTGGTCGTTCGACATTGCCATGCCCCACTCGAAAGACATCACCGAAGTGCAGGTGGACGCGAAGAGCGGGAAAGATCGTAGAGTGTGCAGGTCGAAACGCCGCAAGATCAGGCCAAGGAAGCGGCCGCAGACCAGAAGAACAAACGGTAAACTTTCGGGTACGCGACAGCGGTTTTTCAAGCGACGAAATCGGATTGCTTTCGTATCATCCACCCCAACGTGCGCTGCTTAACGAAAAGCCCGGTTAAGATCGCCTTCATCTTCTTTCTCGCATCAACGACCCGCGCGTGGCCGGAGCGGCCATTTCCCGATGCCGCCGCCGATGCACTGCGAATTCCGGCTTCGCGCATTCGCGGCCCTGATATTCCATTGCAAATCGTCAATCTTCGCCAGGGCATTGGACCGGACGAGGCCGCAACAATCGCGCTTTATTCGAATCCGGCGCTCCGGGCCATTCGGGATCGTCGCCGACTCGCGGCTGCGCAAGTGATCCAGGCCGGAATTTTGCCGAATCCGGTCGTTTCGTATGCACGCGATTACGTCACAGGCGGAAACACGGCAGGAACAACTGCCGGTTACAATTTCACCGCGGCTTGGGAAATCAGCGCGCTGGTTCCATTTTTACCGAAACAAACTGCCGCGCGAAAAAATTTTCGTTCCGTCGACTTGGATGTCGCGTGGCAGGAATGGCAGATTGCCATGAACGCGCGCACGGCCGTTTATCGTGTGCTCGGCTTGAAAGCGGAGGTCTCGCAGGCGCTCGAAGCAACCGAAGGTTTGCAGCAGAGCACGGACGCGATGCGGAAGGCAGTTGAGGCGCACGAAAAAACTGTGCTCGATCTGGCGGCGGTCGAGTCTGCCAGTCAGGATTCGCGGGCAACGATGCTTTCGCTAGAGCAGGAATTCGAGAGACAGCGACTTGGCTTAAACAAAATTCTCGGAGTGGAACCCGATGTAAAGGTGGCTTTGCATTCCGGGTTAAGTTTGCCGAGCCGCCTTGCTCCGCCTGACGCAGCACGACTTGGCCGACAATCTCGAATCGAGGCGCCTTGATCTTCTTGGATTGCAACAGGGACTAGAAAGTCAGGATGCGACTGTGCGCGCGGCATGCTCGCCCAGTTCCCGAAAATGTCGGCCGCGATCGTGAAAGCAAGCGACACAACTAACGTGCACACGACTGGTTTCAATGCTTGCTGTCGATGTTCCGATCTTCGATCGCAATCAGGGTGTCATCGCGACGGAACGTGCTACGCGCCAAAGGTTACGCGATGAATACAATCAGCGCCTCTTCGAAGCGCGTTCCGATATTGCGACCGCCATCGCCGACATTCGTTCATTAGATCGACAAATAGCGGCCGCGGAAGAAGCGCTGCCGCTGTTGGAAAAGCTCGTTAGCTCCGCGCAAACCGCTGTCGGGCAAGGGAACGCTGACGTCCTCAGTTATTACACAGCGCGAAGCAACTTACTGCAAAAGCGAATCCAGCTGATCAAACTTAAGGAACAATTGCTCGAGGCGCACACCGCGCTGGAAATCGCGTCCGGCCATTTTCTTCCAATGAACAAGGCGTTACAGGCCAGATGAAAAAGACGCGAATCATCATCGTCGCCGTCGCGGCTCTGCTGGTTCTTGGCGTATTGGTTTGGATTGCACAGCGCTTTGGCATCGGGCAGGAGGAAAAAAAGCCTTCCCCTGTGGCGGAAGTTCAGGTGGCGAAGGTGGAGCGAAAAACCATCACCGAAAAGGTCATCGCTTATGGCAGCGTCGTCGCGCAGCCGGGCAAGACGCATACCGTATCGGTCGCTTTTGAAACGCGTGTTCGTCACGTCCTGGTCGCGCCCGGCCAGTTCGTGCACGAAAACGATCCACTGATTGAGATTGAGCTGAGTCCGTCGGCGCAAGTTCAATTTCAACAAGCGAAGAACGCAGCGGAGGCTGCGCAGAAAGAACTCAAGCAAACGCAGGAGCGTTTTAATCTGAAACTCGCCACCAATCAGGAGTTGAGCGCGGCTGAAAAAACCGCGCGTGACGCGGAAGCGCAGCTCACAGCTTTGCAACGCGCGGGCGCGGGCGGGGACAACCGCATTCACTCGGACATGTCCGGGGTCATCGCGAAGGTCGACGCACAAGATGGACAGATTGTAGCGCCGGGCGGGCCATTAGTTGAGATCGTAGCCGAGAACGAGATCGAAGTGAAACTCGGCGTCGAACCGGAAGACCTTTCCGCCGCGAAAGAGGGCGCGCCGATTCTGATCGTTCCCGTGAACGATCCAACTGCTGCGAATGTGGACGGCTCTATCCGCCTGGTCACGCGTCGGATCGATCCGACGACGCGACTTGTCGATGTGTACGTGGCGTTGCCGCAAGGAACAAAGCTATTGCTGGATCAATACGTGCGCGGTGAAATTGAGCGGACTGAGGAAAACGCGCTGGTCGTGCCGCGGCCAGCTGTGTTGCCTAACGAATCGCGCGAGTTCGAAGTTTTCACTGTGGCAAACAATCACGCGGTGAAGCATACGATTAAGATCGGCGCGGAAAATCCAAGGGAAATGCAGGTGATCGCAGACGATCTGCACGAAGGGGATCCCGTCGTGACCGTCGGCAACTACGAGTTGGAAGACGGCATGACCGTGGAAATCAAAAAATGACCTTTAGTGCGTGGGCGCACAGCCATACGCGTTCTATTCTCTTTTTGCTCGCGGCGCTCGTCCTCGCCGGCGCGATCGCAAGCTTTTCTCTGCCGGTGGCACTTTTTCCTCAAGTCAGTTTCCCGCGAGTCCGGATCACGCTCGACGCGGGCGATCGGCCGGCCGAGCGGATGACGGTGGAAGTTACGACGCCAGTCGAGGAAGCGGTGCGCGCGATTGCCGGCGTGCGGAGTGTAAGATCGACATCGAGCCGCGGCACTGCGGAGATCTCGGTCAATTTCAATTGGGGCGAGGACATGATCTCGGCCATGCTGCAATGCCAGTCGCAGGTGAACAGGATCCTGCCGAATCTGCCGTCCGGTACGTCGTTTGAAGTCGAGCGCATGGACCCGACGGTTTTTCCGGTGATCGCCTATAGTCTCACTTCGGATTCTCATTCGTTAGTCGAACTGCGAGATCTTGCTCTCTACACTTTGCGGCCCGCGCTCTCCACTGTGCCAGGGAGTCGCGCGCGTCGGGGTTCAAGGCGGCCGCGTCGAAGAGTACCGGGTCAGTGTCGATCCGGACAAACTGCAATCGTTCAATATGACCCTGGCCGAAGTCGCCAGCGCGCTATCGGCATCGAATGTTTTGGTAGCAGTCGGTCGGCTCGAGCAATACGACAAACTTTATCTCGTCGTTTCGGACACGCGTTTCAAAAAGTTCGAGGAAATCGAGCACACGGTGCTGCGGTCAAACCCAAATGGCGTGGTATCTGCTCGATGACGTGGCCACTGTTGAACATTCGACCGAACCGCAATGGATTCGCGTGACGGCCGACGGCCACGATGCGGTCCTCTTCCAGGTTTATCAACAGCCGTCCGGCAACACAGTCGAGATCGCGCGCGGGATTAAGAGCGAAACTGCGCGAGATCGAACAAACAGATTCCCCAGGGCGTGAAGATCGCTGATTGGTACGACCAAAGCGACCTTATTATCGCGTCGGAACATACCACGCGGGACGCGATCCTCATCGGGATGGTGTTGGCCGCAATCGTCCTGTTGATTTTCTTCCGCGAACTGGAAAGTTGCGCTGATTGCCATCCTGACCGTGCCCGCCGTCTTGCCGCGACGATCTTGCTTCTTTCGTCCTGAAAATGAGTTTCAACATCATGACGCTGGGCGGAATGGCCGCAGCCGTTGGCCTCATCATCGATGATGCGATCGTGATGGTGGAGCATATCGTTCGTCGCGTGCGCGGCATGCGAGAAGGCGCATCCGCGCTCGCAGCGTATTGAAGGCCGCGAGCTGAATTCACCAATCCGCTTGCTGGTTCTTCCGCAGCCACGATCATCATTTTCGCGCCGCTCGCATTTCTTGTCCGGAGTGACCGGCGCGTTTTTCAAAGCGCTTTCTCTGACAATGGCGGCGAGCTTATTATTTCATTTGTTCGTTGCCTGGCTCGCTGTGCCGATTTTGTGCGCTACGTTTCTTGAAGCAAAAGGACGCCGATGTCGAAGAGCACGGCATCTTTCACGCGTCGCGTCCACGAATTTATCGTGCAGAAGATGCAGCGATTTCTCGGCAGACCACTTTTCGTTGCATCTGTTTCTTGGTTCCGCTGCTGTTGCTTCGGCTTCGTCGCATTCAAAAATGTTGGCTCCGGTTTCATGCCCGTCATGGACGAAGGCGGTTTCATTCTTGATTACATCTCGCCGCCTGGCACTTCGCTTGTGGAAACCGATCGCCTCTTGCGCCAGGTGGAATCCATTCTGCAGGAAACTCCCGAAGTGGAGACCTATTCCCGGCGCACTGGTTTGCAGCTCGGTGGCGGTATAACCGAAGCGAACATCGGCGACTTTTTCGTCCGGCTAAAACCATTTCCGCGGCGTGGGATCGAGGAAGTGATGAACGATGTGCGCGATGAAATTGAGAGACATATTCCCGGTCTTCAGGTCGAGCTTTTGCAGTTGATGGAAGATTTGATCGGTGACCTCACCAGCGTGCCGCAACCGATTGAGATCAAACTTTATTCCGGACGACCAACAGCTTCTCCGCACGCTTCCGCCGAAAGTGGCCGATACAATCTCGAAAGTTCGCGGCGTGGTCGAAGTGAAGAACGGCATCATTCCGGCGGGAGACGCTCTCAATATTCAGGTGGACCGGGTAAAGGTCGGGTCTCGAGGGCATGGATCCGGAGGCAGTCACGAAAGCGTTAATGATTTTTTGAGTCGGCAAGGTGACGACACATATTCAAGAGGGTCCGAAATTGATCGGCGTACGGGTTTGGATTCCGAGGGACGCCCGGGAAACCATACGTAACATTGACAACCTCCTTTTGCGCGCGCCGGATGGTCATTTGTTTCCGCTGAAGCGAGTGGCTACTCTCATTCCTGTCAGCGGCGAACCTGAAATCATGCGCGACGATCTCAAACGCATGGTCGCAGTGACCGCGCGTATCAGCGGCCGCGATCTCGGCTCGACAGTCCGCGATGTGAAAAAGACGCTGGCCAAGTCCGGCGTCATTCCGGCCAATGTGCTTTACAGTTTCGGCGGCCTTTACGAACAACAACAGATTGCCTTTCGCGGTCTCACGATCATTTTGATCGCGGCAATCATTTTGGTTTTTCTTCTCCTGCTTTTCCTTTACGAAAGTTTCCGCGTCGCCTTTGCGATGTTACTCGTGCCACTATTCGCAGTAGCTGGAGTTTTCATTGGGCTCTGGGCGACCGGCACGGAATTCAACATCACTTCGCGAATGGGCATGACCATGATTGTCGGCATCGTCACCGAGATCGCGATTTTTTATTACTCGGAATTTCGCTCACTACCCATAAGTAATGACCGCCTGATTCTCGCTGGAATTAACCGGATGCGGGCGATTTTGATGACCGCGTTCGCAGCCATCCTCGCTCTATTACCTTTGGCGCTTGGAATTGGTCACGGCTCGGCTATGCAGCAGCCGCTGGCAATCGCCATTATCTCGGGGCTAATCTTTTCTTTGCCTCTGGTGTTAATCGTCCTGCCTGCATTGCTGGCGATCTTCGACTCAAAAGCGTCGACGCAACGAAGCATCTGAGAAGCGGCCCACGTCACTTAGGTGACAGCTTCAGGATCCCTCCTTCAGCTGGATCGATGAGATATGCCGTTTCGTCGCTGGCGGCGACAACGCCGCGCGCGCCTTTAGCAGTTGGAACAGTAGCTCTCAAATGAAATTTTCCGTCGTTGCCGACTTCAGCAATGGTTAAGGTCGCAGATTGAGAAGCGGCTGCGTAAAGAAGTTTTTTCTCAGCCGAGTAATCGATGTTGTCCAGACCGGCCCCAGTTCGGATTGAGTCGAGCACTTTTCCCCCGTGAGCCGCGTCGATATTTACGACGTGATCTCCGCAGGCAACGAAGAGAAATTTACGTGCAGTGTCTAGCGCGAGTCCTTGTAAGTCAGTGCTCCCAACATTCCATTTTGCGACGATCTTGCGGCTTCGCACGTCGATCACGGCGGTCGTTCCCGTGTCTTCGACGTTCGTGTAAAAGAGACCGTGTGCGTTATCTACAGCGTAACCTTCGGCCAAACCGTCTAACGCGATTCTTGTTTTCGGTTTCAGGTGATGCGGCTCGGAGGCATCGAAAAGTTCGAGACCTTTGGCTGCCGCGTTATCGCCTTCCTTAACGCGAAGCGTGACCCAGACTTCGCGCGTGGTTAGAACGTAAACAACCCCATCCGGCGTTACCACGCGGTCCGATGAAACCGGCACACATTCGCCGCGTTCAAGCCTCTTCGCGTCGATCACGCAAACCGTCGCATCGCCCCGGTTACCGATGTAAACAACTCCATCGCCAATACTGGCCGCGGTTGGTCCAACTGTGATCTTTCTTCTGAGGCGCTCAATTTCACCGGTTGGAAATCCTGTAATTTGTGTGACGGCATCGGTTTTGTCATCAATTACGTCGACGCGGCCGGTATTGCTCGCCGGCACCCACAATTTCCCCGTCGCGTGATCATAAGTGAAGTAGTCGAGCGTCACGGCGCCGGCCGCGCCGGGAAGTGGGATGCGCTTCAACTCGTAGTTAACGGCAGAATCTTGCGGCGCGGCGACAAGCTGGTTCGCAATTAACAAAAGGACGGGTAAGATGCCTAGCTTCATCGAGAATATTTCCTTTAGTTTCCCGAGCTGACTTGATGAAAGACCGCGATGTCGATTTAGGCTTTGATCTAATGATGTCAACACCGGCTGGATGGGCTTTCTGCCACATGCTTCTCGGCCCGGAAGCGGTACAATTGGCGATCCACGGCGCCATTCGAAACGCAAACTTTGTGGCGGGCTGTCGGCGGGCGTCACTTTTATTTTCCCGGGAGCTGTGGTCATAGTCGTTCCGAGCCGGCCTCGTGTTCATTACGGCTAGATCCCGCAGGTGATGAATGCCCTGACACGTCCGAGAGCAGGGGCTGCGACGTTACTTTTTGTGTCGGCATACCGATTTAGTCTTTGGCGAGAGCAGTTTAGATTGCACACCGGAATTTCAGAAACGATGTTGAAAACATGAATTTGATTTTAAAACGCTGTGCCGCGGTGGCATTTTCCGTTGCATTTATATGCGCAGCACCTGATCTGGCGCGCGCACGTTCTCACGGATCCGATCCGGGTGGACATACAAATCGGGGAGTCAAATACGCGCGACACAAGGAATACGACAAGGCGGTCGCCGAATTCACCAAGGCGATTGAAGCGCAGCCGAATGATCCAAAGAATTACGAGAATCGCGCCATGGCTTACAGATTGGGCGGTAAACCAGCCCAAGCGCTCGGCGATTTATCCAAGATAATCAAGATGCGCCCGAAAGACGCCGACGCATATGCGGCCAAAGGTCAGATTGAAATCGAGCAAAAGAAGTTCGATCCAGCGATCCGCGATCTAACGAAGGCGATGGAGCTCGACCCGAAGAATAAAAGTGCGCAGCGGTACCGCGCTTATGCGTATCTCTCCAAACAGGATTGGAAAAAGGCAGTAGAAGACTACTCGAAGGTGATTGAGAATTCGCCGAAAGATGTTGGCGCGTACGAGCGCCGAGCCTACGCCTACCGGAGCCTTGGCAAAAATAATGAGGCAATCGGCGATCTAACGAAAGTGATTGAGGCGAAGCCGAAAGATGTGGAGTCATATCGCCAGCGTGGTCTCACATATCGGGTAATGGGAAATTACGGGAAAGCGGCCGATGATTTTCGCAAGGTACTCGAACTGAAGCCAGACGACGCCGATGCCAAGGCGCGGCTAAAGTATGCCGAACAAAAGTATACGGACCAAAAGCTTCAGCAGCAGCTTCGGCGGCAGCTTCCAAAGCCGTCACCGTCCAAGGGGTCGAAGAAAACAGCGGCAACGGCGCGAACAAAAAAACCGGTGTCGCCAGCTCCATCTTCGGGCGAGTAAGGCAGTTTGCAGATTAAATAGCGGCGAGCTGGAACGGGCTCTGCGCTGTGGCCGGCAGATCGTTCCATCTGCATGAGAGTCCTTCAGGGATAGGATTCGCGCGCAAATGAGGTGCGCGTAAAAACAGAAAATTTAAGTGCTGGCACGATCTGATCGATCGGCGGCGCTGCATGGTTGTCTAATGAGGTGGTATGAAATCGAAATTATTGCACGAGGAAAATGGTCTGAAAACTTTTGCGCTCGTATTCGATAAAGACGAGCAAATTAAAGAATCGCTGATGCGGTTCGCTGCGGAAAATCGACTCGAAGGGGCGCAGCTTGTGGCTATTGGCGCCTTCAGCGAGGTCACACTGGGTTACTTCGATCGAAGCAAGAAAACTTATAGAGAAATCCCGGTAAAGGAACAGGTCGAAGTCCTTTCCTTCGTCGGCAACATTGTAGAAAAAGAGGGAGAGCCGATGTTGCATGCACACGTGGTAATCGGCAAGTCCGATGGGACCGCGCACGGAGGTCATTTCCTGCGTGGGCGCGTCTGGCCGACATTGGAAATGGTTATCTCCGAAATGCCGACGCACCTTCGTCGGACATACGACAAAGAAACCGGTCTCTCGTTAATCGATCTATCGGTCTAACCAGCGGTATGCCTTACTCTGCATACGACTTTGACCGATAGGTTGATCCGCCTTCCGCCCGATTGCCGAATAACGCCAGGGCGCGGATAAGATAAACGCGTCACAGCATTCTACTTGGGGCAATGAAAGCAAGGAAGCTCATCAACAGGTTGGCCG
The DNA here is from genome assembly GCA_963753675.1 of uncultured Verrucomicrobiae bacterium. Lineage (GTDB taxonomy): Bacteria > Verrucomicrobiota > Verrucomicrobiia > Chthoniobacterales > UBA10450 > Udaeobacter. The sequence continues at coordinate 17,752 of CAVWCZ010000008.1, forward strand.
CCATGCAGCGAGTGGAGCTTTATTTTATGTCGCATCCCGGAAGTCCCTCAGCGGTCCGGCAACCGCAGCTGTCGCTGCGCGGCAAAACGTGGCGAGCGGTACTCGGCTCGAATGCCCGAGATAGGATAACAGGATTCGGTTCGACCGTCGAAGAAGCATTGAGCAACTTCGATACTCAATATTTGCGTGCCCTGCGTCCTCCGGAAGAGTTCGAGGAGAGTAAATATGCCGAACCTTGCACCGCGCTTTAGCGGGGGCGGCGAGATTCCGTAATTTCTGCAATCAAAGCTCATTCATTGCATTAGAAAATTCCGCACGAATTGGGCCGGTTGATCGAGAAGCCAAAGCCGAGGCACGATGAAATCGTAGCGCGAGCGTCTGATCGGCGAATCGGGACGGATTCGTCCCGTGACGAATGCAGCGATATGCATGCAAGCGGGTCGCGTTTGCTACGTTCGCACGCGGGATTGGAGAATGCCGCCGCTTGTTAAGCACGCCGCCGAGCTACTCGGCGATAGCTGCTTCTACGGCGGATTCACTAGAATGACCGGCTGCCGGTGTGACTTGGTCCGGAGGTGCAGGCTGGATTGAAACAATGGTAAATTGTGTGGCGCTGTGCTCGGGGTTTAGGCACACAGTCTCGCCAACTTCGTGGCCGAGTAGTGCCTGGCCGATGGCGGTTTGGTACGAGATAATGTGGCGATCGGGGTCGCCGTCCCACGCGCCAAGAATGGTGTAAGTTTCTTCCTCGTTCGTCGTGGCGTTGCGAAGACGCACGATTGTTCCAACGGACACTCGTGATGTGTCCGGGTTTTCAAAGGACGTGCCACGCGCATCGTGCAGCATCTGCTCCAGCTCGGTTTTACGTCGCATCAAGACGCTTTGCATTTGTTTAGCCGCCTTAAACTCGAAGTTCTCGCTGAGATCGCCATAGGACCTGGCAATGGCGATCTCTTTGGTGTTCTCAGGAATTTTTACTTTCACAATCTCTTCATGTTCGGCCCTGCGTTTTTCCAGGCTACTCCACGACACGATAAGCAGGGCCGACTTTTCCTGCGATTGCGCGCCCGCGATCATGTTTTCCAGCTCCGGATAAACCTTGACCATCCGCGCCAGCAGCGACCGTTTGGTCAGTTCGTCGAACAAAGGCGTCAATTGGAGCCGCCGCATCGCATCACGCGCCACTCCGACATCCGTCTTTTGGAATATTTCTCCGAGCAATTGCCTGTCATCAACGAGGGCCCGCTGCAGTTTGCTGGCGCGCCCTGGAGATTTGTGTTGCTCACGCTCCAGCGCGGCCAGAATTGCCCAGAGTAAATCGGGGTTCACGAACTCGCCCCAGTTTTCCTTTTCGCCGCACAACCAGGTGAGCATCTCGCTCGTGGCCGAATGTTCGCGAATACTTCGCTCAAGCATTGCCCGAAGCGCATCGCGCTGTCCGGTTTCGTTCAAGATACGCGGGATTTGCGCCACCATGCGACTGTGGCTCGATTCCATCAGGCGCAGGGCGCGCTCTGTCCAACCGGAGCCGAGAGCGGAGGGCAATGCTTGCAGGACTCGCTTCTCTTTTGCGGCCGGCAGGTTTGGCAGGAATGATGTCAGACGCTTTTCCTCATCCAAAATTAACTTCGCAAGAGTCAGGCCAATGTGAGTACTGTGCAGTGACGGAACGAGTGTGAGCAGATCGTCTCGCGCCAGAATCAGTTCGAACGCCAGCTCAGGATGCATTTTCTGGTTGCGCGCTGCCGCGTTCTCGATTGCCACAACGATCGGTTGAAGCTGTTTTTCAGGCTCCTTGAATTGTTCGTAGGATTTTATGATCTGCTCCAGCGCCGCGATTTGCTGCTTCGGCTGCCGCGCTTTGTTAAACGCTGAAAGCAGCTCATCCGCTTGCGATACGCCTTCGCCGCGGATTTGGATCGGGTCGCTCTTTTTTGCAGGGATCGAAAATGCTCCGCTGGCTTTGAGCGCTTTCCGGGTCGATTCCCACCAGCGTTTCCATTCCGCTTCGGTGAAGATATCGCCAATTAGCCATTCACTGATCTGCTGGGCGTTGGCTTTGCCATCCAAACTTTCCAGAATGTTTTGCACCAGTGCGGTCGGATTTTCCCGCGCCAGAGTTTTGATCGACTCGATATTGGTCGCCTTTTGCACTAGAAAGTGTTCTGTTGCCAGCGGCACCAGGTTTTCCGCTGCGTATTGCGCCTGCATCGGATGAGCCTTTTTGATGGCGAAATCGATCACAATCTGATTCAAGAGCAGGTTCCATTCGCGAATCCGGCCGAATCCCCAACTCTTATGCAAACAAAATGTGCCCGGCTGAAGTCTTTGCAGTTGCTCAGCCGCTTTTGAAGTGAGCTTTCCTGCTTCAACGAGTTTTTGCAGTTCCGCATCCATCGATGTCATTCATAGGTCAGATGGGACCTATAAGTCCAATGGGTTAACCGCGCAATTTACGATTGCCGCGTGGCTCGCCCCGTGAAAACCTCAGCGCGGTGAATACGGGTAGCTGGTTCTTGCTTTCTTTTCACTTCGATGTTCTTGCGCGCAAGACGGTCGCGGGAGCGCCGTTGTGGGTGTGGATCCTGTTTCACGTCGGTGTCTTCATCGCGCTAGGGATAGACCTTTTCGCCTCCAAGCGTCGCGGTCGCGAATTAAGCATGCGTGCCGCGCTTCACCGGACGGTGATCTGGGTGCTCGTGTCGCTGGCGTTCAATGCTCTCATCTGGCGGATCAAGGGACCACATCACGCCGTCGATTTTCTAACCGCTTATCTCATCGAGTATTCGCTGAGCATGGACAACATTTTTGTTTTTGTGCTGATCTTCACGCATTTTCGCGTTCCTCCCCTCGCACAGCGTCGGGTCCTGGTCTGGGGAATTGTCGGGGCGCTCGTCATGCGCGGCACGATGATACTGGCCGGTATCGCCCTGGTGCGGCGCTTTGAGTTCATCCTGTACATATTCGGCTTCTTCCTGCTCATCACCGCAGCGCGAATGCTTTTCAAAAAACACAAGGCGAGTGATTTTGCGGAGGGCTGGTTGTTGCGAACATGCCGTCGGATTCTTCCGATTACGCGCGAATATGATGCCGAACATTTCCACGTGCGCGTGGACGGCCGCTGGATGTTCACCCCACTCGCTCTAACCATGATCGTGATCGAAACCACGGATCTGATCTTTGCAGTCGATTCGATTCCCGCCGTTTTGGCGATCACGCGAGATCAGTTCGTTGCCTACACCTCGAACATTTGTGCGATTCTCGGTCTAAGGTCTCTCTACTTTCTGCTGTCCGGTTTAATGGATCGTTTCATTTACTTGCGAACAGGGTTGGCGTTGGTGCTTGGGTTTGTCGGCATCAAGATGATGATCGCGCATTATGTTCCTCTGCCTCGCGTGCTCTCCCTGGCGATCATTGCGCTCATTCTTGGGGTGACGATCGCGCTTTCCATGTTGAAGACCAAGGATGGGATCCCCACAGAACACCGAAAATAAAGTATTGCCTTTGCTGGCCCAAATCGGTTTAACTGGCAGGGAGCGCCTATGAAAACTCTTTTTGCTTTCGTTATGATCGCGGGCTTTACGATCGCGGCCTTCGCCGATATTCAAGATCCGCCCGGGAACGATTATGGTCCAACTCGCAAGCTTGGTCGTGGTTTTTCGAATCTTGTCTTCGCGCCGACGGAATTTTTTGTGACTGTTAACCAAATCAATCAAACGGAAGGCAATTCCGCTGGGGCTGGCTATGGCGTTGTGCGCGGACTGGGCCGCTCGGGTGCACGTCACGTGGCGGGCCTTGTTGAGATCCTTACTTTTCCGTTTCCTATCTGGCACGACAGCTATCGACCGTTACTGCCATCAGATATTCCTTACATTCATGCCGGTTACGCGGAATTTCCGCCTGAGGTCGGTAACGAGTCGAAATATCCCTACGTGCGCGATACGCACCAGGATTTCAATTAGCAGTCGCTTGCGTACGGAGGTTTTTGAAACCTCGCTCGGAAATTCGCGTTCGGGCTACAAGCCTGCTGTTCTCCCCACCAACAAAACATATTAGTCTCCTTCGAATCTGTTCGCGAGCTTAAGGAACGTTTCATTGGAAGGCATCTCCGGTTAAAGCACCTTTAATAAAATGCGCGTTGTCGATCTAAAAATCGAAGACGTTGCTTTCGGTGGAAAAGGAGTCGGGCGCGAGCAGGGGAAAGCCGTTTTTGTTCCTTACACCATTGAAGGTGAGCTGGTTTCGGCCGAAATCATGCGCGAAAAGAAGCAGTTTGCCGAAGCGGAGTTGGTGGAAGTCAGGGAGAGTTCGCCGGAGCGTGTTATACCACAGTGCCCTTATTTCGGCCGCTGCGGTGGTTGTGCCTATCAGCATATCAGTTACGAACATCAGCTGGCGATCAAATGGCGACAGGTACGCGATGCGCTCAAGCGAATCGGCAAACTTACAGAGATTCCCATGCGGCCGATCGTTCCCTCGCCAAAGCAGTACGAATATCGGAATCGCGTTACTGTGCACGCATTGGAAGGGGTGATCGGATTCTTCCGGCGTGATTCCCATCGATTGGTCGACATCGAGCGTTGCCCGATTGCGCGCGAGGATGTCAACCGGGCGCTGGCTGACTTAAGGGCGCAATCGCGGTTAATCGATGGACATTACACCCTGCGAGCGGGGTCCGGGCCACGGGTGTTTTCTCAAACAAATGATGAGGTCGCAAACGCGCTGAGAAATTTGATTGTCGATCTAACGCCTCCAGACCAAGAACTGCTGATCGACGCTTTTTGCGGAGCCGGATTTCTTGCAAAAGCTTTGCTCGGAAAATTCGATCGGGTGATTGGAATCGATTGGGACCGGTTCGCTATCGCCGCCGCGAAAGAGAACGGTACGGAGAAAGAAACCTACATCGCCGGCGATGTGGAGGAGGAATTGGTAGGGGCGGTTCACCTGAACCGTCCGGCGCACAGAAACAACGCAGCCAACGGGCGATTGAGGTCAATCGCCCCTACCACGGTGATCGTAGATCCTCCTGCTACCGGGCTCAGCGGAAATGTGCGCAAAGCTGTGATCAATCTTGCTCCGCAAACGCTGATCTACGTTTCCTGCAATCCTACAACGCTTGCGCGCGACCTAAAAGATTTGCAGGAAAAATTCGCGATCCATTCGGTAACGCCGCTCGATATGTTTCCGCAGACTGCCGAAATCGAGGTGCTGGTGCAGCTTCATGCCCGACCGGGTTCACTCTGACGAGAGGGACGCGGATTTTCGACAAACCAAGTCCAAAACGCTGGTGCCCGTTCCTTATGGAATGTCGATTCGTGTCGGCGGTTTGTTTTGTCAGCGCCCGGAGGGCCGCTCTCTTGCAGGCTGTCGCTTAGCTTGATAACGAGCGGTTGACCTGCTTGCAAGTCCACATCACGCGCTTGGAGCGATATCACCACCATCGTTTGCATGCGTAACCGTCGCCCCAATTTCGCACGAACCGGTAATTAAAATGTTCCTCTGAAATGCTAAAAGATTGTTAACGCCCCGCGAGCGCTCTGCGTGTTGTTAGGGCTCGACCGAAAGCCTGTAGCCGATTCCCACTTCCGTTTTGATGAGCTGCGGCGAATTCTCATAGGGTTCAAGTTTCTTGCGCAGATGAGTGACGTAAACCCGGAGGTATTGTGCCTGGCTTTCGGCTTTCTCTCCCCAGACTGTGCGAAGTAATTGCCGATGCGTTACAACTTTTCCGGCATTTTGTACCGAGTACGCGCAACAACGCGTACTCCGTTGGCGTTAGCCTGATCTCCTCGCCACCGAGCTTCACCTGGCGCGCTGCGAAATCGACGCAGAGCGATCCAGATTCAAAGACCGGCTCACCAGTCTCCGTAAGCGAGCGGCGTTGCGCCGCACGGACGCGGGCCAGCAGCTCCGCGGTGTCGAATGGTTTCGTCACATAGTCATCCGCTCCCGCGTCGAGGGCTGCGACTTTTTCATCGGCATCGTCGCGCACAGAGAGAATCAAAACAGGCACATCCGACCACTCTCGCAACCGTCGTAAGACCTTTATGCCTTCCATGTCTGGCAGGCCAAGGTCGAGTAGAACGACGTCCGGTCGGCGGTAAGCGATTTCTTCCAGGCCAGCCTGCCCTGTCTCGGCTTCGTAGACTCGATGATTTGCTCCTTCGAGGGCGAGGCGGAGCAGACGGCGGATCTGCTTTTCGTCGTCGATGATCAGCGCGCTGCGAGCTGCTTTCGTCAAGTTGCTTCCAGTCCGTTGATATTCGTCACGCGAACCGGGAGCTTGATAACGAAGCGCGCGCCTCCGCCATCCCGATTCTCCGCCGTAAGTTTTCCGCCGTGCGCTTCGATCAGACCGCGTGCGATTGATAATCCCAAACCAAGACCGCCTGTCTGGTGAGCATTGCCACGATAAAATTTTTCGAACAAGCGCGCAGCTGCCTCCGGCGGAATTCCAGGCCCGCGATCGCTCACCGAGATCAGCAGATTCTGGTCCACGTACTCGGCATCAATTTCGATCGGCAGGTTGGGTGGGGTGTGACTTCCGGCGTTGGCCAGAAGCTTCGCGATGGCCTGCTCGATTAATGTGTAATCCACTAGCACCAGGGGAATTTCTTCCGGCACATCCAATCTGATATCGCGACCATTGATTGATTCCTTCTCGATGTCTACCGCAGACTGGAGTAATTCGCGTACATCGCACCATTCGCGTTTTGGACGGATTACGCCGCTCTCAAGTCGATTCATATCCAGCAGGTTGTTTACCACGCGATTGAGGCGATGGGATCCGTCACGAATTTCGTCCGCCAGCTCTTTGAGCACTTGCGAATCCTGAATGTTTGCCGTGAGACGCGACAGTTCCTGACCCGCGGCTGTGATGGCCGCGAGCGGAGTCTTCAGTTCGTGCGATACGCAATCGAGCAGCGTTTTGCGCAGTCTCTCCGATTCCTGCGCTACCTGCACCTGGGCAGCGAGGTGCTCGCGTGCTTTTAACTGCGCAGTCAGACTGCCGACAGTGATCGCTATTATAAAGTAGGTCGCAAACGTCAGCGCATCTTCGATCTTTGCGATGTGCAACGTAAACAACGGCGGAATAAACAAAAAATTCCAGGAAAGTGCACTGAGTGCCGCAACCAGCAGGACCGGGCCGCGATTGAGAACCATTCCAGCCAGCAGCACGCCGAGGAGGAAAATCAGCGAGATCGCTCCGTAGCCGGTCAACGGAGTTAGCAGCCAGCACGCGACGGTAAGAGCGGCTACACCAACCACGGCTGTGCCATATTCCTTTAATGGCGCAAAAGAAGATGCAGACAGGACATCCTGCTCGCCGTTTGTCGCAGGCTTAATTGAAAGCCTGGAGGATTGTGGTTCGCTGGGACGCGAAATTGACGGCCCCGTCACGCGATAAGTGTAGCGCATCCACATCCGCGCGAAACGGATGCCTTCAAATTTTAGTACCGTTTTAATTATTCCGGGCTGGCGCGCAATCTAAAGTCTTTCGCAACGGGTGAATATTGAACCGCCACCTTTGCTTCCGGCCGTTGCGAGTTCGGCTAAGGTTTCTCCTGCGCTTGCGACCTCCCCTCGGCGCAAGAGAAGGCTCGGCTTCCTTTGTCTGGCCAGTCTGGGGATTGTTTACGGCGACATCGGCACTAGTCCGCTCTATGCCATGCGCGAGTGCTTTTACGGACACCACGGCGTTGCTCCCACTCACGCAAACGTGCTCGGTGTGCTGTCACTAATCCTCTGGTCTCTGATCCTGATTATCTCGGTTAAGTACCTGATCCTCATTCTGCGGGCCGATAACCGGGGTGAAGGTGGAATTCTCGCCCTCGCGACCCTGGTAAGCGATGTATTGCGGCGCGGGAAATTTCTCTTCCTGCTGGGCTTGTTTGGCGCTGCGTTACTTTACGCGGATGGGATGATCACTCCGGCCATTTCGGTCATGGGGGCCGTCGAGGGTTTACATGTTGCCACTCCTTTGTTCGATTACTACGTCCTCCCGATTGCCGTCCTCATTCTAATTGGACTTTTCCTCTTTCAGTCGCACGGCACCACCGGGGTGGGTGCGGTGTTCGGACCGATCACGATGATCTGGTTTGTGGTGATCAGTTTGCTTGGATTTCAACATATCGTTCGCGCGCCTCAGGTGCTTGCTGCCATTAATCCCATCCACGGGTTCGAGTTCTTCATACTCAATGGTTGGCGGGGATTCGTGGTACTCGGCGCCGTGTTTCTCGTCGTTACCGGTGGCGAAGCGCTCTACGCCGATATCGGCCATTTTGGAACGGCACCGATTCGCCTGACTTGGTTTGCTGTCGTCCTTCCAGCCTTAACCCTGAACTATTTTGGGCAGGGCGCGCTTTTGCTGGTTCAACCGGATGCCGCGGTTAACCCTTTTTATCGAATGGCGCCGCCATGGGCGCTTTATCCATTAGTGGTACTCGCGACAGCTGCCGCGGTTATCGCTTCTCAGGCCATCATTAGCGGCGCGTTTTCGCTCACCATGCAGGCTATCCAACTCGGTTACAGTCCGCGTTTGAAAGCCGTTTATACCTCGGAGCGAGTTATCGGACAGATCTATGTCCCGGTGGTGAATTGGGGATTGATGGTCGCATGCGTTGCGCTTGTCCTCGGGTTCCGGACATCAAGTAATCTCGCGGCAGCCTATGGCGTGGCGATTACCACCACCATGCTGATCACAACAATTTTGTTTTATGTCGTGGCTCGCCGGCGATGGCGCTGGCCTGCGGCGGCCGCTCTGCCGGTCGCTGCATTTTTCATCACGATCGACCTCGCATTTTTCGGCGCGAACATGCTCAAAATAGTGCATGGCGGGTGGTTTCCGCTGTTGGTTTCCGCAGCGATTCTTTTTCTGATGCTGACGTGGAGGAAGGGGCGTCGTGTTCTTCGCGGCCGGCTCGGTAAAATTTGCATTCCACTCGATGCTTTTCTGTCGGAACTGAAGGGCCAGAATATCAGGCGCGTGCCGGGGACCGCAGTCTATATGTCAGGAAATCGGTTTGGGACACCGCTCGCTCTGCTTCACAATCTCAAACATAACAAGGTGGTGCACGAGCAAGTCGTATTGCTCACTGTCCGAACGGAAGAGGTTCCCTTTCTTGCCAACCCTAAAGATCGCGTCGCTCTCGAGAATCTGCATGAAGGATTCTGGCGCGCGCAGATCCATTTCGGGTTCATGGAGAAACCCAATCTCCCTGCCGTGCTGGACCGCATAAAACAACCCGGCCTGCGTTTTGATCCCATGCGCACTACCTACTTTATTGGCCGCGAGACGATCCTGGCCACGCGTAATCTTGGTCTCTCTTCGTGGCGCGGCTCCATCTTTGCCTGGATGACACGCAATGCCGGCGATGTGACCTCGTACTTCTGCCTCCCACCGAACGGCGTAGTGGAATTAGGCGCACGTGTCGAAGTGTGACGGGAGTAAGTCAGCGCGCGCAAACATTTCGATAGATTCAATTCAAAATCACGGCCGTCGAAGTTTGAGAAAGAACTTGCCAGCACGCGCCGGGGCAATTGAAAGTTGCCCCTTACAGCGATGGCCGAAATTATTTCTGCAGGAATCCATCGGCCGCGCAACGTCGATTGGAAGCGCGCCGCTGCGCTGCTTTATGGTGATTGGGGGACGAGCAAAGCATACGTGCTCGGGCTGGCCTTTGTCGCCGCCGGTTTCGCGTCGGGTCCGATCATCCTCGCCGTTTGTCTCCTGACGGCGATCGTCGGTTTCAATTATCTTATTGTCTGCGCCCATTTTCCGGACGGCGGCGGGGTCTATTCCGCCGCGCGGCAACAGAGCCGCTTTCTCGCATCGGTCGGTGCGCTCTTGTTAATTGCGAACTTTATCGTGACCGCAGCATTGAGCGGCTGGGCCGGCGTCAGTTATTTTGGTGTGCCGACCCAGTATGCGCCGGAAGCGACAATGGGGGTCATACTGGCTCTCGGTATTCTTAACTATTTCGGGCCAAAACACAGCGGTAGCGTCTCAATCTGGCTGGCTGTGCCGGCGGTGATCGTGGTTGTGGCGACGATCGCTTTCAGTGCACCCCAACTGAATCTGGCGCACCTCGAGCCGCGTCATACTAATTTGGAAACGGTTTGGGTGCAGTTTGTCGGAGTGATTCTCGCCTTAAGCGGTGTGGAGGCGGTTGCGAATCTCACCGGCGTGATGAAACTGGATCCGGGGGCGACTCCGGAACATCCGAAAGTCACGCGCACAGCGACCAAAGCGATTCTGCCGGTGGCATTCGAAGTCGTCGGCGGAACAGCGTTACTTGGTTGGGCAATGCTTTCGATGCCGAAATCATTCGCGCCTGACTTGATCTCCCACAAGGAGGATATGTTGCGCTTTCTTGGGGAACACTACGCAGGATTAGTCGGCGGCGTGTGGTTCGGCCAGGCCTTTTCTATTTTCGTTGGCATCGTCTTCGGTCTTCTGCTCATCAGTGCCGTCAACACAGCCATTGTCGCGTTGATCGGCGTGATCTACATGATGGCGCAGGACGGCGAGATGCCGGGGCAGTTCGCGCGCCTGAATAAACACGGCGTGCCGCGTGTTCCACTGCTTATCGCGGTTGCAATTCCGATCCTGGTGCTCGCAATCATGAGGCAATTCGAGTCTCTTGCGGGTCTATATGCCATCGGCGTTGTCGGCGCTATCTCGGTCAATCTCGGCGCCTGCACGTTTAATAAACATTTGGGGCTGCGGGCGTACGAACGCCTCATCATGGGGGCCACGTTCCTCGTGCTTGCGCTGGTCGAAGTAACCATCGCCAAGACAAAACCTGACGCGCTCTTTTTCGCGGTCTGCGTTTTGGGTATAGGCCTCGGGTTCCGCGCCTATTCGCATAAGATCGCGGGGCTAAAAACGCTCACTGTAAAGCGCGAGGTTGCCGCCATGGTGACACCGGATCTCGCGACAAACGTGGAGACGCGCATTCAAGAGGGCCACAGGATCATGGTCGCCGCGCGAGGCATTACCAGCGTCCTCGGATTCGCATTGGACGAAGCACAGCTGCGAAATGCGACGTTATACGTTTTGTATGTGAAAGAAATTGTCGTCTTCTACGCGCGGGGCCCGACTATGCCTGGACGTGCCAAATGGCAGGAGGACCCCGAGGCGGCGGCAATCATGTCCACGATGCAGAAGCTGGGGGCTGACCGAAATGTCTGTGTGCTACCGGTGTATGTGGTGAGCGATGACGCGGCGACGACGATTCTTGACCTTACAGCCACGTTGGGTGTGGATTATCTCATCATCGGTGCATCGCAGCGTACTGCCATGTCCAAATTGCTTCGCGGGAGCGTGGCTACAAACGTCGCGCAACAATTGCCGGAATCGATCCATCTGATCATTTACGGCTGAAGAGTTTTGGAGCGGCTTATTTTCGAATGCCGAAAAATGCTTCGAGCGCGCGAGTGCCCAATGCTTTCCAAATCTTAATCACTTCATATGTGATCACTGTGGTGAAAGTCACAGCCAACCAAACACAAACTGCTTCGATCGGCAGGCCGGACCACGCTCCGATATGCAACCCCATCAGGATATCCGGCCGGTATTCCCACCATCCATAAGGCAAAGCGAGTGTCGCTTCCCAAAGCAAGCTGATCAGCAGAAGCAAAAAGAACGTAAAACTGAATGCGCGCCAATTAATGAATGCTTTCGCCGTGTGGAAAAAGCCCGCCGACGGAATCAGTGAAGCGCAGGCGAGATAGACGAAATACCACGGAAAGCCCTCAGGCTCGCCGGACCAAAATTTCCGATACATGACCGCGCCTGCGATCAGTACCACCCCAAGTATCAGGGATGCAGAATGAAAGCGAACGATCCGAGGTATGCCTTTGGCCGTCATTGCATAGTCGGGCACGTTGTAAGCCGCCATCCAATATTCGTCGCACCAGATATAACTCAGCAGCACCAGCGCGAACCCGGCGATGTAAAAAATGAATTCTTCGATCGGAATCGCTCCTCGCGCCGCTGGTATTTCCCACCCAAGCGTTGCCAGCTTATTCGGGAAAACGAAAAAAGCGTTGCCAAAAAGCAGGTCGAGCAGGAAACCAAGCGGTGTGAGTATCCCGATGGTTCTCCAAAAAGCTTTTCGCGGAAACTTTAGATCTGGGCGGCGGGCAAACCACCAACCGAGCGCAACAATTGGAATAACGAAAAGGAGCAGGCTCCACGTATATCCGAGCGGCGTCGGATTTTCCGACGTGGCTTGCAAAACGGCGGGGTGAACAACCGTCCGCAACGTGAGCGCAGCCGGAATGATAAGCGCGGCTGCGATGGCGAAAGTTACAAGGAACGCTTTCCGCTCTTGCATACAGCCAAGTTTAAACAGAAAAGATTAAGTTTTAAGATTTAAGTGCGCCGGCTTTGAAAACACTGTCATGTCGAGCGAAGTCGAGACATCCCGCGAAGTTACCCTTGAGTTATGCCACGGGATTCCTCGACTTCGCTCGGAATGACGTTTATTGAGGGCGCAAGGAAAATGACGCGCCCGAAGATCCTTGTCGCCGATTCCATTTCGCAACGCGGAGTGGACGAGCTCGCCCGCGAAAATGCAGTAGAAGTGACGGTTAAAACTGGATTAACCGAGCGCGAACTTATCGAGGCCATTTCGCCGTTCAGTGCTCTTGTCGTTCGCAGCCAGACCAAAGTAACGGCTGACGTCTTGAAAGCGGGTGCTCAACTGCGCGTTGTCGGTCGCGCCGGAGTCGGTGTCGATAATGTCGATGTGGAGACGGCGACCCGTCGCGGCGTCGTCGTATTGAACGCGCCCGGCGGGAACACCATCTCCACCGCGGAACACGCTTTTTCACTCTTGCTTTGTGCGGCGCGGAAGATTCCGCAGGCCGACGCAAATGTTCGAATCAAGAGATGGGACAAAAAGAATTTCGAGGGCGTCGAGCTGTACGACAAAACGCTTGGCGTAATCGGTATGGGCCGCATCGGTAGCGAACTGAGTCGCCGCGCGATCGCGTTTGGCATGCGAGTCGTCGCTTACGATCCGTATCTCTCCGCAACGCGCGCCCGCAGTCTGCAAGTCGAACTCGTGGATGAACTCGATGACCTGCTCAGCGGCGCCGATTTCATATCGCTGCACACGCCGCTTACTGGCGAAACTCGCCACATTCTCGATGCCGGGCGATTGGCGAAGACGAAACGCGGCGTGCGCGTCATTAATTGCGCGCGCGGGGGTTTGATCGATGAAGCCGCTCTGGCTCAGGCGTTGCGAGATGGACATGTGGCCAGCGCGGCCCTGGATGTTTTCGAAACTGAACCATTGCCGGTCGGTTCGCCGTTACGCGACGCGCCTAATCTTGTTCTTACGCCGCACCTTGGTGCATCGACCGCGGAAGCGCAGGAGAGTGTCGGTATCGAGATCGCGCAATCGATTCGCGCGGTGCTGCTGGAAGGCACGATCAGAAACGCGGTGAACATGCCCAATCTTGACGCGAAAACCCTCGCGATCATCGGACCGCACCTGCGTTTCGGCGAAAAGCTCGGCAAATTTTTATCGCAGATCGCACCGAAACGCGCCGAGTCGCTCAACATCAACTACAGCGGCAAAGTTAATGAGGTGGATACCACTGCAATCACGCGCGCAGTACTCAAAGGTTTCCTCCAGACTGCGGGTGGCAGTGAGGTGAACGAAGTGAACGCGCCCGCATTTGCCGAAGCTCTCGGGTTAAAGGTGAGCGAATCGCGACTAAGCGCGCCCGGCGATTACACCGACATGCTCGAGCTCTCCGCAGTGGGCGAAGGAAAAACCGTTTCGGTTGGCGGCGCATTTTTTGGCGCGACGCCGCGCATCGTGAGCATCAACAGCCGTCCGGTTGAAGCCCGAACACACGGTGTGGTGCTCGTGCTGGAAAACACCGATCGTCCAGGAATGGTCGGCCGGATCGGCACCCTGCTCGGCGAGCATGGCGTCAACATCGCCACCATGTCGTTGAGCCGGAATCAGGCCGGCGGCACCGCGCTCACCGTGTTGAATCTCGACACTGCGCCAGGCGAAGAGGTTCTACGCGCAATTCGGGCGAGCGAAGACATTCATTCTGCACAGGTGATCCAACTTTGACAAGGGGCGACGGCTTGGGCAGCCGTCGAAAACATGACGGCTAGGAAGCCGTCACTCCTTGGAGCTTGCCCCGCGGCGCTGCGCTATCGATCCGCGCCCCAGCCGCATGGCTACAGAATCGATTGTTTTCAGTCCAACGCAATTGTCTTGCAGAGCGCGAATCAAATTCATAGCCTCCGTTCATTATGGACTTCGGCGCTCACTCGTTTATCTGGATCATTCTTGTTGGTCTGGTCATCGGCGCAATCGCGAAACTGCTGATGCCGGGCCGAGACCCTGGCGGTTGCATCATCACGATCCTGCTCGGCATCGCCGGCGCGTTTGTTGGCACCTGGATCGGTCGGGTTTTCATGGGGGAAAACTATATCGCGGGGTGGATCATGTCGGTCGTTGGCGCCATGGTTCTGTTGTTGCTGTACCGATTGCTTTTCAAACGCGGACCGTAGCGCGCTTGCGCCAGGTTAAATCGTTAAATCGTTCCATCGTCACATCGGCCCGCCGCTCCCAATCTTTCTGGCCGATTCAACGGTTTAACGATTCAACGCTTCAACGCTTCAACGATTTGGCGAAGCCATGTTTGCTCTGTGTCGCGAATGCGAGTTGTTTGCGCCATGGCGGCGCCAACGAAAATCCGGATCATCGTCGCTTTCGTCGCGTTGTATCTCATCTGGGGCTCCACTTATCTCGGCATCCGGTTCGCTATCGAAACAATTCCACCCTTTTTGATGGCGGGGGCGCGGTTCGTGTTGGCGGGTGCGATCATGTATGCGATTGCCTGGTCACAGGGTATCGGTAAATCGACCTGGGCCAATTGGCGCACCTCACTGATTATCGGCGCCTGTCTGCTGCTCGGTGGCAATGGGGGTGTCACAATCTCAGAACAGTATATCGACTCGGGGGTGGCGGCGCTGGTGGTGGCGATTGTGCCCATTTACATCGTGCTGCTGGGCTGGATGACTGGCACGGCCCGGCGACCGACGCCAGTCATGTGGATGGGGCTTGCCGGTGGATTTGTTGGCGTGGGAGTTTTATTCGGACCGGGTTTACACCTTCACTCTGTAGAAGGACGAAATCCTGCGATTGGAATATCGATCCTGCTCGTCACAAGTTTCATTTGGTCGGCAGGATCGCTGTACTCACGCGGATCAAAGCACGCGCCCTCGCCATTTCTCACTGCTGCTCAACAAATGATCTGTGGCGGAATCCTGCTTTTGCTGGCAGGCATCGTGACCGGCGAACTGCCGCAGTTTCATCCCGGCTCTATTTCGGTTTTGTCGTTCGTTTCGTTTATCTATCTGGTGATCATCGGAGCTGTGGTCGGGTACACCGCATATATTTGGCTGCTGCGCCATTGTGAGCCCGCAAAGGTTGCTACGTATGCGTACGTGAATCCGATCGTCGCCGTGTTGCTGGGCACTCTTTTTGCCGGCGAAACTTTGACCGCGCGCACATTTGTTGCCGCTGCGCTTATTGTCGGTTCGGTAGCCTTGATCATTACCGCCCAGCAGCTACGAGCGCGAGTGGAGCCGGCTCTGAGCGCTGCGCTCGAGCCCGCTGATTGAACGCGGAGACGCATCAAGGAGCGGCGGTCTCCAGACCGCCGCCTTTAAGAAGGGCGGTTTGGAAACTCCGAAATTTTCGCGAGCAGGCCGCCCCTCCTTGGGCTTTAATCAGTCATGGCCCCCGAGCGGAAAGATCGCCGGCTCCGACAGCCGTCGCGAGCGAAGCAAACGATTGAAATCGCCAGACGCAACTGGCAGGCTGAAGTCGAGACTGCACAAACTTATCGCGATCTGGCCGGACGCGAACAAGATGACAAACGTAAAAGCGTTCTTTTGCGCATGGCCGAAGCGGAAGAACGCCATGCGCAACGTTGGGAGAAAAAGCTCGTAGAGCTTGGCGCGGAACAGCCTGTCTACAAAGACACTCTTGCCCGCCGGCTAAATCGTTGGTGGAACAAAATCGCAGGAGCGGAAATCGCGATCCGTCGAATGGAAGCGACGGAAGAAAAACAGGAAGCCGAATTTCATAATCAAGCCGAGCGCGCTTTTGTTGGCGAAAAGGATGTACAGGAATTTCTGCGAAAAAGTGCAATCGAAGAAAAAGCTCATGCGCGCGCTCTGAGCGCCATGGCACCACCGGTGAGTCCGCGCACCGCGCTCGATAAGATTCTTAAACGCGAACGGTGGCACGGACGGGGCGGCAGCTGGGTAGCCGACGCAATCTATGGCGCAAACGATGGCCTCGGTGCGGTCTTTGGAATCGTTTCCGGCGTAGCCGGCGCGACGAACAATCAGCAGCATTACATTTTGATCTCCGGCCTCGCGGGCATGCTCGCTTCAACGCTTTCCATGGGCGCGGGCGCGTATCTCGCCGCAAAAAGTGAAGCGGAGGTTTATGAAGCCGAAATCTCGCGCGAACGCGCGGAGGTTGAAGAGAATCCGGAGGAAGAGATCGAGGAAATGTCGCTCTTCTATCAACTGCAGGGATTCACTCCGGAAGAATCGCAAAGAATGGCGGAGCGCCTGGCGGAGCAGCCTGAGCAATTCGTGCAGGCGATGGCCCAGAGCGAGCTCGGCCTTTCCGAGCATCGGTTTCCGAATTACTGGACGGCCGCGTTCTCGGCCGGCATTTCCACTGCTATCGGCGCATTCATTCCGATTATTCCATTCTTTTTTTCGGGCGGACTCGATGCGGTAATCGCTTCTTTTGGGATAAGCCTGGTTGCCCATTTCGCCATCGGCGCGCTAAAATCGCTCATCACCATCCGTTCGTGGTGGGCCTCCGGTCTGGAGATGACTTGGATTGGCGTCATCGTTGCTGTAGTCACCTACGGGCTCGGACTCGCCTTCGGCGCAATCAGCTAGTCCGCGAACACGAGCTGCAACTCCGCTATAGCCTTTTCTTGAGAAATGCGCGTCCTGAAGCGGATTTCAGATAATTTTCAAATCTTCTCGCTTGGTCTCGATCGGAAAACGCAACATGCCGAGTCGTAGCTCGCGCGATTATGGTGGCAAGGTCAAGAAACGTCCGCCTTCGCCAGGCTACGGCGCGACAGCCTTCGCTCTCTTCTACGCTGCGAGCGAAGACTGGGCCTCCGGTCTGGAGATGACTTGGATTGGCGTCATCGTTGCTATAGTGACTTACGGCCTCGGTCTCGCCTTTGGCGCTCTGGGGTAGCAACGACTTTTTACATGGCTCGGATTCTCCTTGCAGACGATCAACGGGATGTGCTCGAGGCACTGCGCATCCTGCTCAAGAGCGAAGGGTATCAGACGGAGGGTGTCACCTCGCTGGCAGGGGTCTTTCATGCTCTGGAAAAGAAGGAGTATTCGCTGCTGCTGATGGATCTGAATTATACGCGCGACACCACTTCCGGGCAGGAAGGTTTGTCAGCGATTTCAAAAGTTCAGGAGCTCGACCACACCCTGCCAATCGTCGTGATGACGGCGTGGGCGACGATTGAATTGGCGGTGGAAGCGATGAAATGCGGTGCCCGCGATTTCGTAACCAAACCGTGGGACAACCAGCGGTTGCTGGCGATTGCGCGGACGCAGATCGAACTCGCTGCGGCGCTTCGTCGCGAACGCAAACTTGAAGCAGAAAACGAAATACTGCGCGGCACCATGCCGGATTTGATCGCCCAATCGCCCGTGATGCGGCCGGTGATCGAAATGATTTCACGCGTCGCGCCATCCGATGCAAACATTCTGATTACCGGTGAAAACGGTACGGGAAAAAGTTTGATCGCCAGCGCGATTCACGCGCTCTCACCGCGATCGGCGCGAACGATGATCACCGTCAATATGGGCGGCTTGTCCGAGACCCTGTTTGAGAGCGAACTGTTCGGGCACGTCAAAGGTGCTTTTACCGACGCAAAAACGGATCGGGCCGGACGCTTTGAGCTCGCCGATGAAAGCACGTTGTTTATGGACGAAATTGCAAACATCCCGCTTGCTCAACAAGCGAAACTCTTGCGGGTGATCGAGACCGGCGATTTCGAGCGGGTTGGTTCATCCAAAACGCTTCAGGCAAACGTGCGCATCATCTCTGCTACAAATGCAAACCTGGAGAACGAGATCGGGGCAGGCCGTTTTCGGCAGGACCTGCTTTTTCGTCTGAACACGATTCAGATCGAATTGCCGCCACTGCGCGATCGACGGGAGGACATCCTGCCGCTGGCAAACAGTTTTCTTCGCCAACACGCAGAGCGCTATCGCAAACAGGTTGGAGGTTTTGATGAAACCGCCCGGGAACGTTTGCTGCAGCATCGGTTTCCCGGAAACATCCGGGAACTCGATCACATCGTCGAACGTGCCGTGCTCATGACGCAGGATCGGCAGGTTCGCGCTGTCGATCTCGGCCTAACGACCGGCGGGGGCGAATCGCGCGACCTCGAAGAGATGAGTCTCGAAGAGGTGGAAGCGTTTTTGATCAAAAAAGCGCTGGCCCGAAATGACGGCAACGCGCGCAAGGCGGCGGAGGCACTGGGCTTGAGCAGAAGCGCGTTTTACCGGCGCCTGCAGCAATATGGTTTGTGATCCGGGGAGCGCACGCGTCTCGCGTGCTGGTTTCGGCGTCCCGCCGAAACAATCTTTCACTGTGCGCTGCTTCGGCGGATGTCGGAGGTTTCGGAGAAAAGTTCGCGACCGCGAGGACGCGTTTGCCGGCACGCGAGACGCCTGCGCTCCCCAATGACGAAGCGACCGCGCATGAATCGTTCTAAAACGCGTCGGCGGCTTTCCTACGAAGGGAAAATCACCTGGCTCACATTTGTTGCGGTCGCACCAGCAATCATTATCGCGCTAGCGCTTCTTTGGTTCGGCGATCACACACCGAAAGTGCAATGGACGCTTACTCTCCTGATTGTCGGCTGCTTCGGTGCCTTCATCTGGAGCACGCGCGAGCATGCGGTTCGTCCATTGCAAACTTTATCGAACCTGCTGTCAGCATTACGCGAGGGAGACTACTCGATTCGTGCACGGGGCGCTCGCGGAGACAGCGCATTGGGCGAAGTGCTTCTCGAAGTCAATTCGCTCGGCGAAACGTTGCGTCAACAGCGACTCGGCGCATTTGAAGCCACTGCGCTCTTGCGCACGATCATGAGCGAAATCGATGTGGCGATCTTTACCTTCGATCCCGAACGACGCCTGCGGTTGATCAATCGCGCCGGCGAAACTTTGCTGGGTAAACCGATGGACAAGTTGTTAGGCAAAACCGCGCAGGAGCTTGGACTTCACGCATGTTTCAGCGCGGACGATGACGAACCGCTCACGTTGAATTTTCCAGGCGCGTCGGGGCGTTGGGGCATTCGCCGGAGCACGTTTCGCGAACAAGGTTTGCCGCATGAATTACTCGTTTTAACGGACCTGAGCCGGACGCTGCGCGAAGAAGAACGTCGCGCATGGCAGCGGCTCGTGCGTGTGCTCGGCCATGAGATGAACAATTCACTGGCGCCGATTAAATCCCTTGCCGCCAGTCTGGAATCGTTGCTGGGGCGCGACCCGCTTCCATTGGACTGGAAAGATGACGCAAGCTCGGGGTTAAATTCCATCGCGTCGCGCGCCGATTCGTTGAGCCGTTTCCTGCAAGCTTACACCCGACTCACGAAACTTCCGCCGCCACAAAAGCAAGATGTCGATCTGGCTCAGCTCATCCAGCGTGTCGTCGATTTGGAACCCCGGCTCAAAGTGCAAATCCTGCCGGGTTCCAAGGCTGTGATCCGCGCCGACGCCGCGCAGATTGAACAAGCATTAATCAATCTGGTGCATAACGCGGTTGACGCCGCACTTGAAACAGATGGCACGGTCACGCTGGGGTGGCATGAAAAAGCAGGTTCTGTTGAGATTTTTGTCGAAGACGAAGGGCCGGGCATCATGAACCCGACAAATCTTTTCGTTCCGTTCTTTACCACAAAACCCGATGGCTCGGGAATCGGTCTGCCATTGAGCCAACAAATCGCCGAGGCACATGACGGAACGCTAGTGCTGATGAACCGAAGAGAGCGGCAGGGCGCGCGAGCTTTACTTCGTCTGCCGAAGTAATTTTGGGAGTGCGGCGACATGTCGCCGCTTTTAAAGCGCGGACATGTCCGCGCACTCCAAATTCCGTCCCGAAATTGGCACGCGACAATCCCACAATCGAATCGGATGGCCCGCCTCACTAGTCGAGTCGTTATTGCAGCTGATCCCCGTCCCCGATACCCTTGCGTTCCGCATGCAGAACCGAGTTCGCCTGGAAATTGTGGATGGACCGCTGAAGGGCAAGAGGTTTGACTTCGCCGAGCACGACACCTTCATCTTCGGACGCGCTCCCGATTGTCATGCTCAACTGCCTGATGACACCTACGTTTCACGTCACCATTTTATTCTCGAAGTAAATCCGCCTCTCGCACGACTGCGCGATCTCGGCAGTCTAAACGTGACGCACGTAAACAACCGCAAATGCGGCGGCAGAAAGAAAGGCGAGAATCCAGAGGAAGGTGCAAAGCGCAAATATCCTGAAGTTGACCTTAATGACGGCGATCGGATTCGCGTGGGCGATACGACTATGGCGGTCGCTATCGAGCAGGCGAAAGCTAAGCCGGACGAGAGCGCCCAAGTCCGCGAGGAGCTAGCCAGACTGATCTTTGAAGTGAACGCCCCCAAACAGAAGAAAGCCGAGCGGTTTATCGAACAGCAGATCGGAGGCTACGTCGTTGAAAAAGAACTCGGGCGCGGCGAATTTCTCGAGTGCGAACCGACGCACTTTTAGATCAAATCGAGTTGAAACACTGGAGCGCATCCACATTGAGACAATGATAGCGCTTGAACTTTAGACATTGAACTGATCCAGCAACCGCTCGGCCTCCGCCAACTTATCGAGCACGGCTCGGTAACCGCCTTGCTCGGCGGCGAGGCCATCCAAGACTTTCTGCGCTTCTTCCAGACCAGGGCAGCATTCCGCGCGAAGGTGATCGAGCGTTAATTCGTCCCGGATTTCTCGGAAGAACCCTTCCACAGATTCTGTCAGCTCGGTTCTCTTCTTCTTGAGTTGATGGTCTGTCCAAAGGTCGATCGCCACGGACAGTGCGTCGAGAAAAGGGCCAAGCAGCGCCACAATTTTACCGATCGCTTTGAATTTGCTCGCAACCTTCATCGCACCCCACGGCTTGAACTTCGTGAGCTTGACTGCGCGATTCATATTCAGGACTGCGTCGGCCAGCGCGCGCGTGGACTGACCCGCGAGCCATGCTCCAAGACGTGCGCCAATCTTGCCCACTGCATCGAAGACCTTTTTCTGAGCCCCTTTCTGGAACTCAAACGCGGCATCGATGTGCTCCATGCGACGCCTGGCGCCGCCGGCCAGCGGCTCCGCGTAGGTGGTGATCAAACGTCCCACACGGCGGAGTAGTTCGTCTCCGTCCTTACCGATTTCTGCCATGACGTACGTCGCAAGTTTCCTCGCATCGGCCTGATTGTTAATGCCCAGAACAAGCCGCTTTCTCTCATTCTCAAATTCTTTCGTCAGTCCTTCCCACGCTTGGCGCGAATCCTTTTCGAGTTCGTCGATCTCCTCGGAAATTTCGAGTCTGCTGTTCTCGGTAACTTTGATCTGTTCCTCAATCACCCGAACCGCGCGATGAATCCGAATCAGTGATTCGCCTCGCGCCTCGCGCAGCACGTCAAACCCAGCACGGATGATAAGCTTTCGCTTCGCTTCGGCCATCAAAGCGTCCATCAGATGGCGCAACTCGCCGACCCGAGAGAGGCGATCATACTCCTCCCGGTGTGCGAGCCAATACGCAGCGCCTTTCTGGCGTGGATCAGCGGCCACGCAAACGATATCTGGATGCACCGGCTTGCCGACATACCTCGATAGTGTCTCCAGCACGACCTCTCGGCGGATGATGGCGCGTTCCTTGAATTCATCGTCGTCCTCAACATCCGCCACTTCGTCCATCTTGTTCACGACGAATATCGTCGCCGACAACTTGCCCAAGTCATTCAAAAGCCACGCTACCACTTCGCGATGGCTGTCTTTGAGCGGGTTTTGCGGCGGCAAGACGAAGAGAATCAAGTTTGCCTCGGATATGTATTTCCGTGTTCGTTCCTCGTGCTTCAGTCCGACGGGAAACAGGCCCGGCGTGTCCACGATCACGTAGTCACCGCTCGCAAACTTCGTAACGACGTCGGTAGTTGGTTCCGGCCCTGTTAGCAGATCGCTTCGCCCCAAGAGCGCGTTGGCAATCGTTGTTTTCCCGTCGGAAAAGGCACCAAACAAAGCGATGGAGAAGCGCTCGGCTGCGACGGCACTGCGTGCGTGCGCGAGCTTGTGCCTCATGTCAGCTAAATCCACTTCCGTTGCCTGTTCGGCAGCGGCGAGGTGTTCATTCAAGATGTTCAACTCCGTTAGCAGCCTGCTCTTTTCAGCGGAAAAATCCATTGAGTTGGTCATGGCGCATCCTCCCGTTTCAGCACCTTCAAAAACTCCCGTGCAAGCAGCCGCCATGCGCCGTTGTGGTGTTGCTCGTCAGCAAACGTCGCGTGCCGCAGCGCCGTCCGTGTTTCACAGAACACAACATTGAATCCATCCAAGCCGCGCCGGATCACCTCGGCATTAACCCGCTCAGCGACGACGATCATTCGCTTCCCTCGAGTACTCAAGTAGGCGTGTGCGTTGTGGGACACTGAGGGGTCGAGATAGTGAATGATCGCGGTCGTAAGTTGCATCTTGGACGATTGAAGCTGCGTCACAGCACTTTCCAATCTCCTTTTGAAGTGCTCCAGACGGTTCGCCACGCTCGTCAGAGCGGAGCATTCCTTTCTCGCAGCACGCCGCAAACTCTCGGCCCCATCTTCCGATTTTCGGCGGCACTTTTTCTTCATCCGTCTAAACTGCTTCTCCAACTCCTCCACTGCTTTTTCTTGGGCGTTGCGTTTGCGCCGATTCGGGTCGCCGACGAACCAATCCCACAGCTTCTTTGCCAATCCAATGATCACCGCGGCTGCCGCCAAGATTTCTCCGATCGCTGGAATCAAAAGCAAGGGGCCGAGAACCAACACTGTTTCCACGATGTCTTTTAGCGCGTCCGCGAACGTGATCCTCAACCGTTCAAACACCTGCGACAAATCCACTTCGCCTGAGAAGTGGGCCAGATCACCGAGCAGCTCGATGCGGCGGTTCAATCGAGCTACCCGTCGATTGATTCTCTTGTTCAGATCTTGAAGGAGCTGCTCGATTTCGCTTTTCACTGCATCCGAACAATCGGAAATGATCGTTCTCATCTCCGCTTCGATCTGGTGCCGGTTGCGCTCCTCCCAAATTCCTTTGGTAGCGATCTCCACGGCTTGATTTCGGTGATCGTTCACCACCCGTCCTATCCTGTCGTGGAGCGCCTTGATTGCCTCGCTTACGTCCTCGTCAATCTGCTCCGGCAGCGCCCGCACCTCGGCGATTACTTGCTCAATCGGCTCAAAAATTCCGACGGTTCGCTTGGTCACTTCGTCGAGGATGTGATCCAGCTCCCCGGCGATTCGCAGCGTCGTCAGCACTGGTAGATTGGGAAAATGCTTATCCCGCAGATCGCGGAGACCGCGCTCAAGTTCAGACAGACCGCTGTAACGACGCGCTGTGGGGCGAGAGCCAAAGGTGTTCTTCGCCTTGGCGCGATCTTTCTGCACGTTCGCCGAAACCTGCCCCGAGGCGACAGTCGCATGGGCAATGCGGCCCGCCACGACAAAGCTCCCCCGATATGCCACTCCGAGCCCTTCTCGGAAACCTTTCTCAATCTCTGTGATTGTCGCGCGCTTGTGCTCACGCAACGCCGGCGCGCCCGCAAAATCGCGGGCTGACCCAAACACATTGATCAGCGCGAAAACCATAACCTCGTTGCGTAGATGCGCGCGCACTTTTTCGAGCGTTAACCGTTCGGGCGCCTTGTCGCAGGGAAGCACGTGAAGGATAACGTGCGAGCGGTGCAAACCGGCTTTGATCTGGTCGAGGACGGTCTGCTCGTTTCCTTCGATCCCCGGCATGTCAAGCAGGCGCATTCCGCGGATGCTTGCGGCGGTCACTTCCCGCGTATGGTCCTTGCGGCCCGTGCCGATGCTGGAGCCATTGCCGCGCGTAAGACACTCGATCAGCGTGCTCTTGCCGTGCTGCGTTTCGCCGAAAAAACCGACGTTCATCCGATCCCATTCTGCACGTTCCAGCATCATTCCGAGATCGTCGTCGATGTGCCGTAAACGCTCCCGCACTACTTCGCGGAAACCGGCGAGTTTCTGCGCCAACTCCTTGTCCTCAATCGTCTCCCGATCCGTAAGATCGCTGATGTGTCGCAGAGTTTCCCCGAATCCACGAACCACTGCTGTCACATTTTTCTTGAGCTGATTGCGGCGGCGTGCCGCGGAGCCGCGTCGTGCCAATGGAATCGATGCGGCGTTAATGTGCATGCGCAGCGATAGTGCTATGCAGTCATCGCGATTGCCAATCCTTAAACAGCCGGGCGAGGACATGTCATTGCAAGAAGAAAGAACCGCCGCGTTGGTCGAGGGGTTGGAAGCTGGTGCGAGCTGGGGGTTCATATGACCCCCAGCGTCCCTCTCCTCTCTCGATCGCAGTTCGTGACAATCGAATTCGCTCGCTGAGACAGGCACGTTGCGCGAGCCTTATTCCGTATGAAACCGGTCAAACCGCAGGTGCAGCGCTTCATCGTCCGCGCGAAGCCCGCCGCGAATCACCGCAAATATCGACCGTGGGAAACGGCCAGTCTCGTCGTGTTCATCGGTGAAGGCGACTGCGCGACCGCGCTCTTCCGTCTCGATGCCGTTTTGCGCACGCATCGTTGGGAGCTGCTTGCTTTTGAGGAAAAGGGCACTTTGGTTGAGCAAAGGGTTCGTGAAATCGGTGGCGACGTCTGGGCCGCGTATCAAACCGCGCAGACGCGCGGCGACTATCTCGTTGAGTTGCCCGAACACTTCGGCGCTGGGAACCATCGTCCTCCGCTCGCGCCTCCGCGCATTAACGAACACTTCGTGGATGAAATGATAAGGCGCGGCGGCGGGCGGCGGCTGACCGATGCGGAACGCGGTGGCGATGGTGATGAAAACGCCGACTACCTGCTCGACGATTTCATCATTGAGCTAAAGGAGATTCGGGAGGAGCCACTCGGCAAAGAAGAGCGACAGCACAAACTCGCTGCGCTTTTCACTCCATATTTTCCCAACGATAGCGAAGTGCCACTCGACCCGTCCGTGCTCACTCAAGCCGACACCCTCGCGTTCTACGAAATCATAGGCGGCCCCATCCAGCGCGCGGTGAAAAAAGCGGCAAAACAAATTCGCGCCACTCGCGATCGCCTCGGCCTAGCCAGTTCGCGGGGCGCGGTCATCCTGGTGAACTCGGGCAGTTACACGCTTATTGACGAGCGCTTCCACGTGCTCGGTGAGTTTTACGCTCATAAGGACACGCGCCAGATCGAGGAAGTCGCCAGCATCGTCCAGGGATTCACGACGAACGGCTTCGACAGCTGCTTCTCCGGGCAATTCTTCCCGATTGGATCCCGCACTCCACTCGCTGAAAAGCTCGCCACCTCGTTCAGCGAACAGATGGATGTCTTGATGAATGAGTGGGGGCACTCCGGCTTCATTCAGCCAGAAGATGCAATGGAGCCCCCGTTGCCGATTCAATTTATCGCAGACGGCCGAGTCTTTGCATGGGTGCCCGGCTTCCCTCCGCGCACCTGGCTCGGAGAAAATCCGGACGGGGCAGCTGAGGTCAGTCTGTGAATCACGCTCTTTCTCGAGCACATTCGATTTTTTCCTGCCCCAAAAAAACCAAATTAGACACTCGCGATCCGCGATAATGCGCCTTAATTTGAAAGGAGCACCTTGAACCCCAGCCTGCTCGAAATGACGATCCGCCGTCAGTGCGTCTGTCAGTCCGCGGTCGCCATGATGACAAACGAAATGCAGTCCGTGAGCGTTTTGTGATGGGAGGCTGAGAGGTCAGTGTGCCAAACTGCGTCGGCGTGGCCGCATTCGCAAAGACGCTTGTCTCATTGATCTCAGTTGCGTCATGCTGCGGCCGTGAAAGTGCGCGACGCTATCAAATTGATTGAAAAGGACGGCTGGTATCTGGCGCGAACGCGCGGCAGTCATCGACACTTCAAGCATCTGAAGAAACCTGGCATCGTGACCATCGCGGGACATCCGAGCGTTGACATTCCGCGAGGCACTCTGAACAGTATCCTGAAGCAAGCAGGGCTCAAAACCGAATGATGCGATACGCGATTGTAGTGGAGAAGGGACCAGCCAGCTACGGTGCGTACGTGCCCGATCTCCCCGGATGCGTCGCCGCCGCGGCAACAAGAGGCGAAGTGCTGAAGCTGATTCGCGAGGCAATCGAGTTTCATATCGAGGCTATGCGTGAAGACGGGTTGCCAGTTCCTGAGCCTTCATCGAGCGCCGAATACGTCGAAGTCGCGTTGGCGTAGAACGATGAGGCGGGCGGAATCACGTCCACTTCATTCATGTAACGGACCCGCACTGTCTGTGCATTCGCGCGAGATAAATAGGCTGCTCGGCGGGAAGAACGGCACGGACAAATCAATCTCTGAATCTCGCTCTTTTTCCGGGAGATCGATTTTCCTGATCAAGAAAATCAAATCAGCCCGGGTATTTCATATCCGCTCGGCGGGAGACCGAGCAGCCCCTTCGAAGCGGATGAGTTGGAGTGTGAAAAGGAAGCCACCCGAGGAATACGATTTGGATCGATGCTTAGATTGGTTGAAGGGGCTGGGTTAACCCACCTACTTCTTGTGAAGTAGCTGCCCTTGGTGGCGCGATTTCGCTGGGCTGGCAGAAATGCGGGTTAGGACACTACCGATGATTCTATTTGGATATCTGATTGCCGCGCTGGCGGCGACACAAATAATCACGGGGATGCGTGAGGCGACCAAGCGGCAAGACGGCGGTGTGATCAAAGCGGGAGTTGAATCACCGTGTTTGCTATCTCTGATGGCTCGCACGCTTTGGCGATGAGTTCCAAGTCGCGCACATATTGGCCGAGAGATGCGGCTTCGGCATGGCCGTAGATGAGACCAGCAAAGGGTTTGCCTGTGCGCTGCCAGTTTTCGGCCAATGCTTTGAATCGGATGTCGTGTGTGAAGAGGACGCGGCCTTGCTCTCTGCCGAGTTCGAGAAGGATGTCATCGTCCAACTCGTTTGTGCCCTCCTCGGTCGCCGTGACGACATCCACTCCGCTCAACCGCAACTGGCGCGTGATCGCCATCGGGATGTGGACATCCATGTAAAGCCGCACTGCCATCAGCCGGCCTGCTGCCGCTTGATCGCCCGGAGCCTCGCCAGAATGGGCGTCTCCGGTTGCTGCCGATGCGACCGTTCCGCGTCTGTCGCTTCGGCGAGAAGCTCGCGGTCGATCTCTTCGCGGTGGTCGTGATAGTAGGCGAGCGCCGCGTGGACTTCGGAGAGAGTGAGATAAGGGTACTGGAGGACAATTTCCTCCGCTGACCAGCCGCGATTGAGGTAGTCAGTGACGATCATTGCGACGTGCGTCCGCGGATGCCGTTCGAGCCGGGCCGGCTCGCCGACAGACTTGACGATGTGCGGATAGTCAAGTGCGGCTGACATAGTGGGATGGTAGGTTGCTCAGCATAACAGGTCAACACTGGCGGTTTGATTCTATCTTCCGGTCGGGTGGGCCAGCATCGTTCCCCGTGGGGCGACCAAGCGGCAAGACTGCGGTGACATCAAGTCCAGCGTTTTACCAGCCCGCGGTAATTCCTTAATTCGAAAGAAGCAGCTTGAACCCAGCCTGCTCGAAATGGCGGTCGCTAGTCAGTGCATCCGTCAGCCCTTCGCGTTCCATCACGACAAACGAAATGCAATCCGTGAGCGACCATTCCTTGTGTGGACGGGTGGCGTAAAGCTCAACGCCAGCGGCAAACAACTCGTTTGCTCGATGGAATGAGCAGCGCATGCGTCTCGCTCGCTGCGGCGGACCGGAGGCTCGCGCTACATTCGTCCCGAACTTGGGACATCGCAGTCCCGGAAGCGGACTTCTTTCGGAAGTATCCAGAAAAGGTCGAAGAACTTTTAGAACCTGGACATCAACGACTTATGAGTTTGTACCCTGTCTTGGCACGGTCGTTGCATCAGGACAACGGAGTCACGATTATGTTTCGAACCAAGTTCACGGAAATTTTTTTGAATCCAGCAAACACACCAACTGCTTCTCACTTTAAGAGGTAACAAAAAAATATGAAACCATCCCTAAATACACCACTGAGCGCGCAGAAGTTTCCCCTCGTCGATTACTGTTACCACGCGCCGATGCTCCGTGCTTCGAGCGCGCCGTGCGTTAAAAGATCCAATTCATTGCGCGACATCAGCCGGGACTATTTCGACGCTGAATCGAACCGCGAGTTTACGACCGAAGCGGCTGTGTTCGGCACGCTCATCATCATGGCATTGGTGCCGATCATGGCTGGCGTGTTAGCGGTGGTCCAACTCCTTCGCGATCTCCCGCTGTTTTGAGCGAAACGAAACCGTGATTCCAGAGCGAAAAAATACAGACCAAAGGATTGTGCGTCCGGCCGGCTTTGCGCCAAATCTTTCCTCGATGGACGTGCCGCGCAAAGGCGTTGCGGCGAAAAAACGCAAGCGCCGCATCATGATCATCGCGGCGTCTGCTCTCGGCTTGATTCTGGCGACCATTGCAATTTCGCGCCTGAAACCGGCCGTGCCGAGCGTCGATCGCTCCACGGTATGGATCGATACCGTTAAGCGCGGCCCGATGGTACGTCAGGTGCGGGGTCTCGGTACGTTGGTGCCGGAGGATATTCGCTGGATTCCAGCAAACACCGAAGGTCGGGTTGAGAAAATAAATATCTGGCCTGGCACGCACGTGGAATCGGACTCGGTGATTTTGGAATTAACCAGTCCTGAACTGCAACAAACCGCGCACGACGCCGAACTGCAGGCAACCGCTGCAGAAGCGGAGCTAACAACTTTACGCGCGACACTTCAGCGCGGGTTGCTCGACCAGGAAGCAGTCACAGCAAAAGCGAAATCAGACTACGAGCAGGCGAAGATGGAGCGTGAAACCAACGATCAGTTGGCAAAGAACGGTTTGATAGCCGAGCTGCAGTACAAGACCTCAAAGGTGAAAGAGGCCGAGCTGGCGAATCGGAATGAGATCGAAAAAAAGCGGCTGCAATTTGCGCACGAATCAATTGATCCGCAGTTAGCGTCCAAGCAGGCCGCGGTCGATCAAGCCAAACAACTCGCCAAGTTAAAGACTGATCAGGTCGAAGCGTTACATGTCCGTGCCGGCATGTCAGGGGTTCTGCAACAACTGCCTGTGCAAATCGGACAGAGAGTGAAAATCGGCGATAACCTCGCGCGCGTAGCGGACCCGAAGAAGTTGAAAGCGCAGATCAAGATTGCCGAGACGCAGGCAAAAGACATTCAGGTTGGTCAAAAAGCCACTATCGACACTCGCAACGGCGTCGCAAAGGGCCACGTCACGCGCGTCGATCCTGCAGTCGAGCAGGGGACTGTGACGGTCGACGTGGCCTTCGATGAACCGCTGCCGAAAGGCGCCCGGCCCGATCTCAGTGTTGATGGAACCATCGAGCTCGAACACCTCAATGATGTGATCTACGTCGGGCGGCCTGCCTTCGGTCAGGAAAACAACACCGTCGGCATGTTTAAGCTCGTAAGCGGCACTTCCGAAGCGGTGCGTACTCCCGTGAAGCTGGGTAAAAGCTCGGTGAACACCATTCAAATCATGGAGGGGCTCCAACCAGGGGATCAGGTGATCCTTTCCGATACCAGTGCATGGGACTCTCACGACAGAATTCGGCTTAACTAAGATTTCTGAATCTGATTTCTGATTTGAAAACAATCAAAGCAACAAAAACAACATGAAATCGACTGAACTAATTGCAGAGGAATCAACTAACGAGTTCGACGGAAATGGTTTTGTTCCGTTGATTCGTCTCAACGGCGTGATCAAAGTGTTTCTTACTGACGAAGTAGAAACGCACGCGCTTTCGGGAATTCATCTCGATATACGCGAAGGGGAATATGTTTCCATTGCAGGACCTTCAGGCTGCGGCAAAACGACGCTGCTTTCAATTCTGGGGCTGCTTGATACTCCGTCGGATGGCAGCTATGCGCTAAAGGGCCACGAGGTGGCGAATTTGTCGTTCGCGGAACGCGCACGCGTTCGCAACCGGGAGATCGGCTTCATTTTCCAAAGCTTTAATTTGATCGGTGACCTGACGGTTTTTGAAAATGTGGAATTACCGCTCACATATCGGGGCACCAGTGCCGCCGATCGCAAAGCGCTGGTGACCGAAGCGCTCGAGCGCGTCGGCATGGCGCACCGGGCAAAACATTTGCCGAGCCAGCTCTCAGGTGGCCAGCAGCAACGCGTCGCAGTCGCTCGCGCGCTCGCGGGGAGACCGGCGATTCTGCTCGCGGACGAACCGACCGGTAACCTCGATTCACACAACGGCGAAGCGGTGATGCACCTGCTTCGCGAACTGCATCAGGGTGGCGCAACGATTTGCATGGTTACGCACGACGAGCGTTTCGCCCAGCACGCTGATCGCACCGTGCACTTGTTTGACGGCCGGATCGTCGAGGACCGCATGGCTGCCTGACGAAATACAAAGCGAGATTCAGCACTCATGCTGAGGGAAATAAAAGTTGCGTTGCGCCGGCTAGCGAAAAGCCCGGCGTTCACTGTGATCGCGATCCTCACCGTTGCGCTCGCCATTGGCGCGACCACTGCTGTCCTGAGCCTGGTCAATGGGCTGTTGGTTCGGCCGTTGCCGTATCGAGCGCCGCAGCAGCTCGTCCTGCTTCTTCAGCATTTCAAATCGCAAAATCTGGAGCGGATTCCGGTTTCGCCGCCTGAATTCAAAGATTACGAGACGTGCACGCACAGTTTTGAAAAGCTCGGCGCGTTCGGTTTCACCAGTTTCAACCTCGCGGGCGAAGATCGACCCGAGCGGATTCCAGGTGCGGCCGTTACCGCAGACGTGTTTCCGTTGCTCGGTGTTTCACCGATTAAGGGCCGCTTCTTTGAACCGCAAGAGTGCGCACTTGGCCGGGACGACGTTGTTCTCATTAGCGCCCGATTGTGGAAGCGCCGATTCAACAGCGATCCCCGGATTATCGGGACGAAACTTCTTCTCGACGGCAAGAGTTTCACCGTGGTCGGCGTGATGCCGGCGAGCTTTGATTTTCCGCTCCAGCTTTTCAACCTTGGCAACGGTGGCCAATTTGGCGGACGCGCTGAAATTTGGAAGCCACTGGCGTTCACCGAAGAGCAGATGAAAGCGCGTTACTCGCGCGGTTTCACGATTATCGGACGATTGGCGCCACACATCTCCGTGGCGCAAGCACAAGCTGAAATCGAAACCATCAATGCTCAAATGCGACGCGAGCACCCTGACAATTACATGGCTTCCGGCGGCCTCGGCGGCACCCAGGACGATAGTTTCGGCGGCGACGTCTTGTCGTTGCAAGATTTGGCGGTGGCCGGGATGCGTCCGACGCTGCTCATCCTGGTTGGCGCTGTCGTTGTCGTTCTACTGATCGCCTGTGCGAATCTCACCACGATGTTGCTTGCGCGTGCGGCAGCGCGCGAACGGGAGATTGCAATTCGTGCTGCGCTTGGTGCCGGCCGGCTACGGCTGCTGAAGCAAGTTTTTACTGAGAGCGTGTCGCTGGCGCTGATCGGTGGCGCTGCAGGCGTTGTTCTCGCGTTGTGGGGCGTTGAGCTATTGAAAACAATCGGCGCGCAGACCGTGCCGCGGTTGCGCGAAGTGAACGTTGATGTCGTTGTGCTGGGTGTGACGGCGGCAATTTGCGTCGGCACCGGAATCATCTTCGGTCTCGCTCCCGGTCTGGCCAGCGCGCGTCCGGAACTCACTGAAGCGCTGAAGGAAGGCGGCCGAGGTTCGACCGGGGGCGCACGGCGAAATCGTTTGCGCAATGGACTCGTCATCGCCGAAGTGGCGCTTGCGCTGGTGCTGCTCAGCGGCGCCGGTCTTCTTATCAAAAGTTTTGTGCGCTTGCAAAGCGTGAACCCGGGTTTCAATCCGCGAGGCGCGGTGACGTTCGAAATTTCACTGCCAAAGACGCAGTATCCTGACGATGCATCGATCGTCCGTTTCAATAACGAAGCGCAACGCCGAATCGCTGCGCTGCCCGGAGTGCAGGCTGTGGGATTCAGCACCATCCTCCCGCTGGCCGGCACCAATAGCGATTCTTCGTTCGCGATCGAAGGCCGTGCCCGGAACGACAATAGTCCGACGCCTGACGAAGAAATTCGTCAGGTTTCTCCAGATTACTTTCGCGCGCTTGAGACGCCCTTGATCAGAGGGCGGTTCTTCACCGATGCGGACAAAGCAGGCGCGCCACCGGTGATCATCGTCAATCAAGCCTTCGCAAAGAAATTCTGGCCTAACGAGAATGCGCTGGGCAAACGCATCGTCATGGGAGGAATGTCGGATCATCCGAATTGGATCACCATTGTGGGAATTGTCGGGGACATCCGCCATTTCGGGCTGGATGTCGATCCGAAGCCTGAAATGTACGTTCCCTTCGCTCAGCAGTCCTATTTTACGACGATCTACGTGGTGCGGAGCAACCAGGACCCACGGACCTTGCTTCCAGCGATCCACCGCGAAATCCAAGCCATGGATCCTGCGGTGCCTCTTGCAAATATTCGCACCTTCGAGAACGTCATTGCCGATTCGGTTGCGCCGCGACGGCTGTCGGTCGTTTTGCTGGGAGTCTTTGCCGGCGTCGCAGTGTTGCTTGCCAGTGTCGGCATTTACGGCGTGATGTCGTTCCTGGTTGTTCAACGCACCCACGAGATCGGTGTTCGCATGGCACTCGGCGCACAACGTAGTGATGTACTGAAACTGATTCTGGTCCGCTCCATCAAACTGATTTCCGCCGGCACCATCATCGGTCTGGTCGTCGCCGTGCTGAGCATGCATACGTTGCAAGCATTGCTCTACAGCGTAAGCGCGTTCGATCCGACTACGTTTGCGCTGGTGACGGTTTTGCTCGGCGTTGTCGCATTAGCCGCGAGTTACCTGCCGGCAATGCGCGCAACCAGAGCCGATCCAATGGTCGTGCTCGGGCACAATACCTGACCAATCAATGATCAAGCTTCGTCGTCTCGAACGCAGATATCCCCTGGGAAAGGAGAAATTTTTCTACGTATTGCGCGACATCAATTTGGATATCGCCGAAGGGGAATTCGTCTCGGTGATGGGACCATCAGGCGCAGGGAAATCGACCCTGTTGCACATCCTTGGTATGCACGATCACGGATGGGAGGGCGAATACTCGTTAGGCGAAGCCGCAGTACATCATTTGAAGCCGAAGGAGCGGGGCACACTTCGAAACGAACAAATCGGTTTTGTGTTTCAACAATATCATTTGCTGGACGATCTCACCGTTTACGAGAACCTCGAGATCCCGCTGTCCTATCGTCATTACAGCAAAAGCGAGCGGGCCGCGCTGGTGGCCGACACGCTCGACCGCTTTCAAATCGTCGGCAAAAAAGATTTGTATCCGCGTCAGCTATCCGGCGGACAACAGCAGCTCGTCGGTGTTGCGCGTGCGATTATCGCCGAGCCGAAGCTTCTGCTCGCCGATGAACCCACGGGAAACCTGCACTCCAGTCAGGGCGAAGAAATCATGGAGCTTTTTCGCAAGCTCAATGAGGAAGGTATGACCATCGTTCAGGTCACGCACTCGGAGAGGAACGCATCGTACGGGGCACGTGTCATTCAACTGCGCGACGGCTGGATCATTAATCAACAACAAAATAAGTCTCCATGATCCTGAATTCATTGTTGTCGCAGCGGCTTCCTGCTTCGTTCCCACACGCGCCACGTGCTTTTAATCCGGTGGCTGCGCTTTGTTTTCAACAACTCGCGGAGGGCCCTTAGATGTTAGACGATTTTCGCTTCGCACTTCGACAGCTCGCGAAAAATCCGGGCGTTACCATCATTGCAATATTTGCGCTTGCTCTCGGGATCGGGGCGAACACTGCCATCTTCAGCGTTGTCAACGCAGTGCTAGTGCGGCCTCTGCCGTATCCTGGCGCGGACAAACTGATTGTTCTTCGCGAGCGGTCGCACGCATTCGAGCAGGGTTCTGTCGGTTACATGAACTGGCTCGACTGGCACGCCGCCCAGAAAAGCTTTACTGACATTGCGTTACTCAGGCGCGAAGCGGTTAACTTTTCGATCGATGCCGGCGCTGGATCTCCCGAGCGGCTCCGCGGTGTCCGTGTCAGCTCCGGATTTCTTTCCGTCATGGGGTTGAAGCCGAAGCTCGGGCGCGATTTAAGCGCGCGAGATGATATAGCTGGCGCGTCGAATGTAGTGCTGATTAGCGATAACTTGTGGCGACATCGGTTCGCTGGTTCGCCGTCTGTGCTGGGCCGGCGTGTGATGATCGATGGTTTGGTACGCGAGATCATCGGAGTGTTGCCGACTGAACTTCAATTTGGCCGAAATCCGGATGTGCTGGTCCCGCTCAGTGAAATTGCCAACGAAGAATGGATGCGAAGTCGTGACAATCACCAGGGTTTCTGGGGTCTTGGCCGGCTGAAACCCGGTATGACGATTTCGCAGGCGAAGAGTGATCTGAATGCAATCGCGATCGATCTCGAGAAAAAATATCCTCAAACCAACAGCGGCCGGCGGGTGACAATGCGACCCTTATTTGAAACTACGGTCGGCGATTATCGCGGCAGCTTGAACCTCCTGGTCGCCGCCGTTGTTTGCGTGCTCTTAATCGCCTGCGCAAACGTTGCGAACCTGCAATTCGCACGCGCGCTTGCTCGCGACAGAGAAATTGCGGTACGCGCGGCGCTTGGCGCCAGCCGTTGGGTCATCGCGAGGCAACTACTGGTGGAAAGTACATTACTTGCAGTAGTCGGCGCCGTTCTCGGATTACTACTGACGGTGTGGTGCATGGATGCGATTCTCGCGCTCACGCCAACCAGGCTGCCGCGGTTTCATGAAACAAGGATCGACATGCACGTGCTCGCCTTCACCACCTGTGTGGCCTTCCTGGCCGGCGTTCTCGTTGGTGTCTGGCCGGCCTGGCGAATCTCAAACACCGAATCGATCTCGCTTGCGCTGCACGAAGCAGGCGGCCGCACAGGGAGCGACGGCGCAAGCAGCCGACGAATGCGATCGGGTCTTGTGATCACTCAGGTCGCGCTGGCGATTGTTCTGCTCGCCGGTGCGGGATTGACGTTAAAAAGCTTCTGGCACGCACAGAACGCGCCGCTCGGTTTCGATCCGCACGGCGTCGTAAATTTCGAAATTTCATTGCCGGACGCGAAGTACAAAACAAATGAGCAGAAGGCCGCCTTTTGGACGCAGTTGTTGCAACGGGTGCAAAACATTCCCGGCGTCGAAGCCGCCGCCATTAGTGCTAACAGCCCCTTCGACGATACCGAATGGGACAGCGGTTTCCACATCACTGGAACTCCGCCTCTCCCGCCAGGGCAAAAGCCTCCGGCGGAAGTTAGTTCTGTGTCGCCCGACTATTTCCGCGTGATGGGAATGCCAATCCTTCGAGGTCGCGGGTTTGGCCCGGAAGATTTGCCGGGTGAAAAAGGTCACTCACGCTCCATCATCATCGACGAGTCCTTCGCACGGAAATATTTTGCGGGAAAAGATCCCATCGGGCAGCACATCGACGACAACGAATCAATGGACGAACATGCGCCGCCGATGACGATCATCGGGGTCGTGCCCCGAACGCGCAATGAAGCTCCTGGCGAATTCAACACGGAGTCGCTGCACATGGTGGAGGAATATTTATTGGCATCGCAGAACCCGCAGGGCGCGAACACTCTGCACGTTCGGACCAAGTTGCGTGACATCGGTCCGCTCGTTGCCGCAGTCAAACGCGAGGTGCAATCGCTCGATCCGGACCAGCCGATTGGCCACATTACGACGATGGATGAAGCCATTGCTTCAAGTTTGGCGACGCGGCGTTTAACGATGGTGCTATTGGGCGCGTTTGCGGTGCTGGCGCTCGTGCTCGCCAGCGTTGGCCTTTACGGCGTAATGGCGCTCACGGTCACGCAACGCACTCGCGAGCTTGGGATTCGCATGGCGCTCGGCGCGGAGCGCACAAACATTTTCAAGCTCGTGCTCGGCCAGGGCATGACGCTAATGGCAATCGGCATCGGAATTGGCCTCATCGGAGCGATCGCTGCCGGTCGCGCTCTGACGTCGTTGCTTTACAACGTGGGCGCTGTTGATGCCGGGGCCGTGATGACCGCCGTTTTTTCGCTTTTGGCAGTCGCGCTGATCGCGTGCTGCGTGCCAGCCCGCCGCGCAACGCGAGTCGATCCAATTGTCGCATTACGAGCAGAATGATATGAATGATTTCAAGTTTGCTTTTCGCCAGCTCAGCAAATCGCCTGGGTTCACCCTGGTCGCTGTCCTGACACTCGGACTCGGTATTGGTGCGAACACCGCCATCTTCAGCGTGGTCAACGCGGTATTGTTAAAGCCACTGCCATTTCCGTCGCCGGATCGGCTTGTTGCTGTCGGGAGCACCAATCTGAGGGACCCGGATAGATCTCATCAATTCAATTCGATGTCTTATCCGGACTTCTTCGATTTCCGAAATCAAAACCGGACCTTCGACTGCATGTCGATCTATCGAGGTGGCAGTTATGCGCTTGTTAACGAAAAAGGTGCGCAAAATGTCCAGGGGTTAAAGAGTCAGCGCGGAATTCTTCGACGTTCTCGGTGTGAAACCAGCGATCGGCCGCGCGTTTGTTCGCGAGGACGAACAGGCCGGAGGCGGACCGGGAGGATTCAAGGTTATTCTTACTCACGATCTATGGATGCGGCTATTCAACGGAGATAAAGCGGCGATCGGTCGCACGCTGCGCATCCAGGGCCATTCCTATACCGTCATTGGAATTATGCCGCGCGGATTTCAATTTCCGTTCGAAACGCCCATAACCGAAATGTACGTCACGTCTGCGGAGGATGCAGCGACCGCGGACGGAACCAAGCCGAACACGGAACAACGCGGCAATCACATGCTTTTGGGTCTTGGCCGACTTAAGCCGGGCGTAAACGTGGCGCAGGCCGAAGCCGATCTGCGAACGATCGCGGCTGCATTGGAAAAAAAGTATCCGGACACGAACACGCAATTTGGCGCTGCTGTCGTGCCGCTTCGCAATGAAATGGTTGGGGACGTGCGCACAGCGCTTTACGTGCTCTTCGGTGCGGTCGTGTGCGTATTGCTCATCGCGAATGCCAATGTTGCGAATCTGATGCTGGCGCGCGCCTCCGTGCGCGGAAAGGAGATCGCTTTGCGGGCAGCGCTGGGCGCGACTCGCACGCGGATCATTCGCCAATTACTCACGGAAAGTTTGTTGATTGCGGGAACCGGCGGCCTGCTCGGTCTGTTCATCGCGAAGTGGGGAACTGACGCCCTCATCATGACCGTGCCTCAAAATATTCCGCGCATCAGCGCGATCCAACTCGATGGCGCCGTTCTCGGCTTTACTCTGCTCATTTCCATCGCCACCGGTGTTATTTTCGGATTAGTTCCGGCGTGGCACGCGTCACAGGTCGACCTTAACAACGCACTCAAGACAGGTGCGCGCATCGGCACCGGAGGCGAACACAAGCATCGTTTCCGTAATGGACTTGTCATGGGGCAGATCGCGCTCGCACTGATTCTGTTGGTTTGTGCCGGTTTATTGATTCAAACATTCGCCCGGCTTGGTCGCGTCGAGACCGGTCTGCGCACCGAAAATCTTTTCACCGCGCGCGTTAATTTGCCGGACGCATCCTATCCGCGACCGGCGAACGTGAACGCATTTTTCGATCAATTACTAGCGAAACTCCGGGACATCCCAGGAGTC
Organism: uncultured Verrucomicrobiae bacterium; assembly: GCA_963753675.1. Classification (GTDB taxonomy): domain Bacteria; phylum Verrucomicrobiota; class Verrucomicrobiia; order Chthoniobacterales; family UBA10450; genus Udaeobacter. Next base: position 55,809 of record CAVWCZ010000008.1, read on the forward strand.
AATTGCCAGCATCATTCTGCCTCTGCCGCTGACGGGGAGTCATATAACGACTGATTTCGATATGGAGGAGCATCCGCTGCCGGAAGGACAACGGAACGATGCTCCCATGCGCATCACCGGGTTGGATTATTTCCAGACAATGGGTATCCCGCTCTTGCAGGGAAGAGTGTTCAAGGAAACGGACAAATTTGACTCGCTTCCCGTCGTCATAGTGAATGAGCGCTTCGCTCAGAAATTTTTTCCGGGACAAAATGTGGTCGGCAAACGAGTTGAGCCCGGCTGGAGCGTCGGTGATGACAAGCCGAAGATGCGTGAGATCGTCGGCGTGGTCGGGAACGTCAGATATCTTTCGCTTCAGAAAGATTTCACGCCGGAAATGTACGTGCCGGCCACGCAAATTCCGATTAACCTGATGTGGATCGTAGCGCGCACGAGCCTGTCTGATCCTGCTGCCGTTACTACTGCCGTGCGTGATCAACTCGCCCTGCTCGATCGCGATGTTCCGCTCACTCAAGTTCGCGTGTTTCGACGAATACATCTTGCGAACGCTGGCCAAGCCGCGCTTTAACGCCTTGCTCTTATCGATCTTCGCCGGAACGGCGCTGCTTCTCACAGCGATCGGAATTTACGGGGTGCTTGCTTATTCCGTCTCGCAACGCACAAACGAAATCGGAATTCGGATCGCACTCGGCGCAGCGCAATCGAACATTTTCCGGTTAATCGTTGGCGAGGCGATGCTGTTAGTCGCAATCAGCATGGCGCTGGGGTTGCTCGGCGCATTCATGGCAACGCGTCTGCTGAGCAGCCTGCTTTACGGCGTCGCTGCGTGGGATCCGATCACTTTCGCTGCAATTACGACGCTTATTGGCGTCGTCGCGTTTCTCGCTTGCTGGCTCCCGGCCCGCCGGGCCTCGCGAGTTGATCCTGTTGTCGCCCTGCGTGCTGAATGATGACTATAACCACATGAACGACCTCAAATTCGCCCTGCGCCGGCTACGTAAATCGCCCGGATTCACTTTGGTTGCGGTCCTGACACTTGCGATCGGCATTGGTGCGAACACTGCAATTTTTTCCGTCGTGGAAGGCGCGCTGCTTCGGCCATTACCTTTTTCACATCCCGAACGACTGGTCAGGGTCTATGAAGGACTCGACGAAAATGGTGCGCGTTCGGCGTCGTTGAATCTGAGCGACCGCACCTTGGCGCGCTTCCGCGAGTTCGGGCGCGACATTTTCGAAGATGTGGCCGGTGGAACCGGAGGTGCCGCAGTCGTTGGCAAAACCACCGGCGCCCCTGCGCAGACTGTTCCTGGTGCGCGGGTCACTTCGAACTTTTTTGATGTCCTTGGATTAACGCCATCACAGGGCCGCGGTTTTACCACGGAAGAGGGGCTCGGTCAGGCTGCGAACGTCGTCATCATCAGCGACGACTTCTGGCGAAACACCCTCAACTCCCGCCGTGACGTGCTCGGTAGCACGATCGTGGTCGATGGCACACCACGCACGATCGTCGGTGTAATGCCGAAAGCATTCCGGCATCCGTATCGTGCGAATCTCTGGCTGCCGTTCGCGCTTGAACCTGACAATTCCAGGACTCTTAACGATCACTATTTGTACGGGGTCGCACGACTCCGACCGGGCGTCACGCCCGGGAAAGCTGAGGAGGCCGTCAAACGCATGTGCGCCATAATCAATCGTGACGATCCGAATCCTACAAATGCGCGTTCTGCCTATATGCCGCCGCTGCGGGAAAGTTTCGTTATGGATTTGCGGCCAAAAATTCTGGTCATTGTCGGGGCTGGAGTCTGCGCTCTGCTGATTGCGGCCACGAACTTTGCCGGACTGCTGCTCGCCGGCGTGATCGAGCGGGAAGGGGAGTTTGCGTTGCGAGCTGCGCTCGGAGCGAGCAGGCGGCAGTTGGTTAGGCAACAACTCATTCAGGCGCTTTTGCTCGCGTTTGTTGGTACTGCGCTCGGTCTGCTCATCGCATTCTGGATCACGCCGATGCTTTTCGCGCTTAGCCCTGAGGGCGCGGACGCAACCGGCAGCGCGATGCGGGAATTCGATTACACTGCGCGACTTGACCTGCCAGTGTTCGTTTTCGCTGCGGGCGTGATGACGCTCGTGGGATTGGGCTTTGGCTTGCTTCCCGCCGTCCGCGCATCACGTACGGACTTGCGCGGTGCGATGAGCGTCACCTCACGCGGCGCAACACTCGATCGCAGCGCGCGCAGATGGCTCGGCTCATTCGTCGTGATCGAGCTCGCGATTGCCGCTGCACTTCTGACCGCGAGTGTCACTGCGACGCAATATTTTCGGAAGCTGATCGACGAGCCGTGGGGTTTCGAGACGAAGGAGCGTCTCGCTTTCAACGTCACTGTTCCCGATCGATTCTTCCCAAGCGCTGCGGCGAAACAGAACGCGCTCGAAAACTCGCTGGCGCAATTGCGCACATTGCCCGGTGTGAAATCCGCAACCGTCGTTTCGCCTTCGCCGATGGAAGCCTCCTGGACGTTGATGCTTTTCAACGCCGAAGGAGCACCGGCGCCCGAGCCGCGCGGGGTGTACACGGCTTACTCGCGGGTACCTGCGCCCGGCTACTTCCAAAGCATGGGCCAACCCATCCTGCAGGGGCGCGACTTCAATGCGAGCGACTCTGCCGACGCGCCGATTGTGTGCATTATCAGCCAGAGCATCGCAAAGCGTTTTTGGCCTAACGATTCTCCGATCGGCAAACGCATCCGCGGGGGACGACTGGATGGAACCGGGCCTTGGTCTACGGTTGTCGGTGTCGTGGGCGATATGAAGGCGGTCATCGATCCGCGCGACGGTGAAGTGCTCGGCATGATCGCGCGCCCGCTCGCGCAAAGGCTGGTGCATGCAACCACACAACTCGACGACATCACGTTCGTTCTGCACACCGACGGCCGCTCCGTAAACGAGGCAGCGATCCGGGCCGCGTTGGCCCGCGTAAATCCTAATCTTGCGGCGTACAATTTTCTCTCTCTCGAAGATGCCGCCGCGCTTTCTCGCACCACTGAGCGCTTCATCTTCATCCTCGTCTCGTCGTTCGGATTCGTCGGGCTGCTGCTTGCTGCGGTCGGTTTGTACGGTTTGCTCGCGCTGCAGGTTGCGCGACGCGAACGCGAGTTCGGCATCCGCAGCGCACTCGGCGCCAGCGCCCGCCAGATCATGCAGCTCGTCGCTCGGCAAGGCGCAGCGTTGCTTCTTATAGGCTTCACCGCCGGCGCGCTCGTGACTTACGGAATCGTGCGCCTGTTGCGAAACCAATGGGCCGAAATGCCGGCGCCAAATCTGATCGCGTGCATTTGCGCCACAATTGTGCTCGGCATCGGGGTGATGATCGCCTGTTGGCTACCGGCGCGCCGCGCCGGCCGCGTTGATCCTGTTATAGCACTTCGCGCCGAATGAAAACGTTGGGACAACTTCTGGGGAGCGCGGGCGCCTCGCCCGCTGTTTTTGGCGCCCCCGCGAAAGACCTACGATCGGTCGAATGTCTGTGTGACATTGCACCCGTTCGAATTGTGTCGCGCGAGGGCGCACGAAAACAGCGGGCGAGGCGCCCGCGCTCCCGATGATTATCGCCTAACAAATAACGAATTCTTATGATCTCTGACTTCAAATACGCGCTCCGCACGTCTAGCTAAATCGCCGGGGTTTTTCGCTCTCGCGATGCATCACGCTTGCGATCGGGATCGGGCTTAACACCGCCATTTTCAGCTTGATCAACGATCTGTTCCTGCGGGGACTGCCATTTAAAGAGCCATCGCGTATGGTTCATCTTTTTGGCGGCGATAAGTCGCGCGATTTTGAAGACATCGGCGTGTCGACGCCGCGTTACCAGCATTTTCGCAACGGTCAAACGGTGTTCGACGGGTTAGCCGCAGAGAATTTCTTTCTCTTTACGCTCACCGGCCTTGGCGATCCGGTCCAGGTTTTTGGTGGCCGTTTGACCTCGAACTATTTCGACATGCTCGGCGTTCGCGCGATTCTTGGACGCAACTTTTTGCCGCAGGAGGAAGAAGGCGCCGATGTTGCGGTGGTTACGAAGAATTTTTGGCAGAAACGCCTCAGCGGCGATCCGAATGTGATCGGCCGTAGCATCACGCTCGACGGCACCGCACACACAATCATAGGCGTTTTGCCGAACATGCCGGCAACGTGGTTCGGCGCGAATCCAGTGGCGGAGGTATGGACCACGAAGCCGTTTCAGCTTCCCGGTTTCACGTATGAACGAATGATGCGCGGCACGAGCTTTCTGCGCGTGGTCGGTCGAATGAAGCCAAACGTTACGCTCAATCAGGTGAAAGCAGCGCTTCCGTCGCTCGACCAAAGTTATCGAGCGCAATATCCGACCAAGATTGACAGCGGGTTAACGACAACGGTGAAAACGCTGCCGGAAGATGTGACCGAAAATTTCCGCGCAGGTTTCATCACGCTGTTCGCTGCCGTGACTTTCGTTTTGCTTATCGCGTGCAGCAACGTCGCTAATTTGCTGCTGGTTCGTTTCAGCGCACGCCGTCGCGAAATCGCGTTGCGAATGGCGATTGGTGCTTCCCGGGGCGGCATTATTCGTCTCTTCGTCTTTGAAAGCGTGCTTGTGAGCATTATCGCGGGCGGCGTAGGTGCGTTCGTTGCGTGGCGCTTGGTTCCACTTGTGCCAAGAATGGCGTCGAATTTTCTTCCGCTGGAAGGGAATACCGCCACCAGTTTGTCCCTGCCGGTGCTCTTCTTCACTATAGGATTGTCGCTCCTGACAGGATTACTGATGGGCGTTTATCCAGCGACCCAGGCCTCACGCGCGGACCTCGTTGATGGATTGAAAGAGGGCGGTCGCGGAAGCAGCGGCAGTGTGCGGCAACAACGTTTGCGCAAAATTCTAGTTGGCGCGCAAGTGGCGCTTTCTGTAACGCTGCTGGCGGGTGCCAGTCTGTTGATTACCAGCTTTATGCGGTTGAGTCAGCAGAATCTCGGGTTCCGTTCACAGCATCTTTGGACCGGGACGATCACGTTGCCGAGCGCTCAGTATCTCGATGCCGCGGCGCGCCAGCGTTTCGTCGAGCAGCTCCTCAACGCGTTGCACGATGTGCCTGGTGTTCAAAACGCAACGGTGAGCGGCGACGTTCCGTTAAATGGCGGCAACCGGACGCTGTACGCGCGCAGCGATCGCGATCTTCCAGCCGTGGAGGAACGTCCGGGTGCGCCGAGCCATGATGTGGCGCCGGATTTTTTGAAGACGTGGGGTATTCCGCTTCTCGCCGGGCGCGAATTCAACGAGCACGACACGGCCGGGAAACAAGATGTGGTGTTGATCAGTCAGACCGGCGCCAAAAAAGTTTTTCCGAACGAAAACCCAATCGGCAAAACATTGCTGGTGACGAGCGCCAGTACGCCGTGCGAGATCGTCGGGGTGGTCGGCGACATTCGCTCGACCCGGATTAAAGAAGAGCCGGGAATGGAGTTTTACCGGCCATGGTCACAGGAAAACTTTCCATTCGTTAACGTGACAGTGCGCAGCACATTGAACACCGATGCGGTGACGACACTCGTGCAGTCAGCATTAAGCAAGGTCAATCCTGGTCTGGCGATTGCCGTTCCGCAGAGCATGGATGCGATTGTGGCGCAGGCACTCGGTCAGGCGCGTTTGATGATGATGTTGTTGGGTATGTTTGCCGGAGTTGCGCTGCTTTTAGCGGCCGTGGGGATTTATGGCGCTGTCGCTTACAGCGTTGCTCAACGTACCGGCGAAATTGGTGTACGCATCGCGCTCGGTGCCCAGGCTGCGGATGTCCTGAAGCTCGTTTTTGGGCAGGGTATGATGCCGGTGGCGATCGGATTAGCCAGTGGCATTGCCGCGGCGCTTGCGCTCGGCCGTCTGCTGAGAACGCAGCTCTACCAGGTTTCACCACACAATCCAACGCTGCTTTTCACAACGGCAATTGTGCTGGCTTTAGTGGCTATGATCGCGTGTTTGCTCCCGGCGCGACGCGCCACGCACGTTGATCCGATTCAAGCGCTGCGCGCCGAATGATTATCCAATGATTTTTGAATCCAAATGCAATGATGAGTGCATCTATTCTTCCAAAGACGTTGTTGAGAACACTTGCCTCGTCGTTTCTTTGAATATTTACGATGTTGCGATGTCTCACATGAATCTAAAAAATTGATATGTCTCTACGCTTGTTAGTCCCTTTCATTTCCGCTGCGCTTTTCGCGTCGACACTGTTCGCGCAGAACAAGAACCAGCCGACCGTGGACGAATTGGTCGCCAAGAATATCGAGGCGAAAGGCGGCACGACCGCGCTCAATAATCTGCAAACGCTGAAGGCAACCGGCAAGTTGCTGGTGCCGATACAGGGGCAGATCGAGCTCGGATATCTGGAAACGAAAAAGCGTCCCGACGAAGTGCGTATAGAGGCTTCCATTCAGGGAATGACGCAGATCCAGGCTTATGACGGCAAGGAGGGCTGGAAGGTTTCGCCATTTTTCGGACGCAAGGATCCGGAGCGCATGTCTGCGGACGATGTTAAGGCGCTCGTTGAAGATACCGAGTTAGGTGGTCCGTTGGCCGATTGGAAGGCGAAAGGGAGCACCGTTGAGTACCTCGGAACTGAGGACGTCGATGGAACGCCGGCTCACAAATTGAAAGTGGTCCGAAAGAATGGCGACGTCAGCTTCGTTTATTTGGATCCCGACCATTTTCTTGAGATCCGGATTGTGACACAACGAATGCGACACGGCGCGCACGAAGAAGTAGAGACCGACCTTGGCGATTACGAAAAGGCCGGTGGGGTATTTATTCCGACATCAATCGAAACCGGGCCCAAGGGCGCAGCGGAAAAGCAAAAGATTGTTATTGATAAGGTCGAAGCAAACGTGCCCGTCGATGACTCGATATTCCATTTCCCCGGCCAAATAAGTGTCCACCAACCACAGCGCTGATCTTATACATGAGGACATTTAATCACCACAAGCGAAGTGAGCGCGCTTGTACGTTGCCATACATTCCTAATTTCATTAGCACCTGGCTTCAGCCAGATGCGAACAGCAATGAAGTGCACCAGCCGTTTCAACGGCTTTTGTCCGGATCGAAGACCGTTGAAACGGTTCTTCGCGTTTGTCACGACGGCACTGGGCTGAAGCCCAGTGCTAATAAAAACGCGGCATAAAATTTTTACTCGTATGAATCAACTACCCATGGGCTGGCCGAAACTTATTTTTATCGCCGCGTTATTTTCCAATGCGATCGTCTTGCGAGGAGCTGACGCTCCGTTTAGTTCGGCCAGCATTTCGGGGCTTGGCGTGCGCAATATCGGCTCAGCGACGATGAGCGGCCGCATCACGTCCATTGCCGGCGTGCGCGAACCATCGGGCAAGATCACGCTCTTTGTCGGCTCGGCCAGCGGCGGTGTTTGGAAGTCGGACGATAACGGCACCCGATATCGGCCCGTCTTTGATGAGCAACCCGTGCAATCGATCGGCGCCATCGCGCTCGACCCGAAAAGTTCGAAGAACGTTTGGGTCGGCACCGGTGAATCGTGGACGCGCAACACGGTCTCGATAGGTAACGGCATCTACAAATCGACAGACGGCGGCGAAACGTGGTCGCATGCCGGCTTGGACAAATCCGAACGTATTTCGCGGATCGTGGTTGACCCGCGAAACAGCGACACGGTTTTCGTGGCTGCCCCCGGCGCATTGTGGAGCGATTCGCCTGATCGCGGGCTTTACAAGACGACCGATGGCGGTAAGACGTGGCAGCAAGTTCTCAAGGGCGCGAATCTTTCCACCGGCTGTACCGATGTAAAAATCGATCCGAACAATCCCGATATCATGTTCGCCGCGATGTGGGATTTCCGGCGCAAAGGCTGGGAATACCGCTCTGGCGGCGACACTCCCACCGCGCCTTCCGCCAGCGGGCTGTTCCGTTCCACGGACGGCGGGAATACCTGGACAGAGATCACACCGGACGCCAACAAAGGTTTCCCGAAGAAACCGTATGGCCGGTTGGCGATTGCGATTGCACCTTCCAACTCCAAGCGGGTTTATGCTTTCGTCGAATCGCCGGAAAGCGCGTTATTTGTTTCCGATGACGGCGGGGCCACATGGGAGAAACGGGACAAAAGCCAGTGGATGGTATGGCGACCGTTCTACTTTGCGAACCTGGTCGTCGATCCCAAAAATCCAGACCGCCTGTTTAAACCGGACGGCACACTGATTGTGAGCGATGACGGCGGAAAAAGCTTTGCCGAAGTTGGTGGTTTTCAAGGTGCACACGGCGACGCGCACGATGTGTGGATCGATGCGACGAACCCGCAGGTCGTGTTCGTGGGAGACGACGGCGGGATGTGGTATTCGTACAATGGTGGCAGCAAATGGTGGAAGGCCGATAACCTCCCGATATCCCAATTCTACCATGTCAGCGTGGACAATAACGATCCGTACCACGTTTACGGTGGTTTACAGGACAATAGTTCGTGGGTGGGCGACTCGCAGTATCCCGGCGGCATCACCAACTCGCGTTGGGAAAATATGTACACCGGAGACGGGTTTTGGATGTTCGAAGATCCGGCTGATCCAAATTACATCTATGCTGAGTATCAGGGAGGGGAAATTGGACGCGTAAATCGGAACACGCATGAGGCCCGCAACATCAAGCCGCGGCCGAATTACAATGAGAAACTTCGGTTCAATTGGAACACGCCGATCGCGCTTTCGCCTAACGAGAAGGGAACAATTTACATCGGCGCGCAATTTCTGTTCCGCTCACGCGATCATGGCCAGACATGGGACCGCATTTCGCCGGACCTGACAACGAACGATCCGCAGAAGCAGAAGCAGGAAAAATCCGGGGGTGTCACCGTCGACAATTCGTCAGCGGAAATGCACACCACGATTTATTCCATCAGCGAATCGCCGAAGCAGAAGGGCTTGATCTGGGTGGGCACAGACGACGGCAACCTTCAGCTCACTCGTGACGGTGGAAAAACCTGGACCAATGTCGTCGGCAATGTCCCGGGGTTGCCTAAGAACTCATGGGTGAATTGGGTGCAGGCCAGCAACTTCAACGCCGGTACTGCCTACGCAGCGTTTGACCGGCACACGTTTGGCGACATGGAGCCGTACCTTTTCAAGACGACCGATTACGGTAAGACGTGGACACCGCTCGTCACACCTCAAGACTCGAAAAGCGTTCGTGGATACGCGCACGTGATCAAAGAAGATTTGGTCAAGCCCGATCTTCTTTTTCTGGGCACCGAATTCGGACTCTGGGTATCGATCGATGGCGGAAAAAACTGGGCGCAATTCAAGGGTCACCATTTTCCTGCCGTCGCCGTTCGAGACCTGGCAATTCAGCCGCGGGACAACGATTTGATTCTCGCCACCCACGGACGCGGGATTTGGATCATTGACGACATCACCCCACTGCGCGCGTTGACTCCGGATTTGTTGAAGCAAGAGGTTGCGTTTGTTTCGGCGCGCCCGGTGCAGCAGCGCATCGAAGGCCAGGGCGGTTGGCCCAATGGCGACGCGGTTTTTGTCGGCGAAAATCCACCGGACGCGGCGGTTATCAATTACTACCAGCGCGAGCGGCATTTGTTTGGCAAAATGAAACTCGAAGTTTTGGATTCGTCGGGGCGTGTTGTCGATGAATTGCCGGCCAGCAAACGACCGGGCTTGAATCGTGTGATGTGGACGATGCGTGCGAAGCCGCCGCGAGTTCCGCCTGCTGCACAAATTGCCTTCGCGGGGATCAAAGGCCCGCGTCTGGTGCCGGGAGACTACACTGTGCGCCTGACGAAGGCAGGTAAGGTCTACGAGACAAAGTTGAAGGTGGGTCTGGATCGCCGGGCGAAATTCAGCACCGCAGATCGCAAGGCGCAATTCGACGCGGCGATGCGTGTCGTTGCGCTATTCAGCGACGAAAGCGAGCTGATGGATCGCATTATGGCGATGCGCAAAGAGCTCGCCCAGACTGGCGCCGCGTTGCCTGAAGGCGATTCGCTTCGCAAGCAAATCTCGGATTTCGACGGAAGAGTAGACGGTGTGCGGAAGAAAATCGTCGCTACGACCGAGGGTGGCGCAATCACGGGCGAGGAACGTTTGCGTGAGCACACCGATCAGCTTTACGGAGCAATCCTGAGCTACGAAGGCAAACCTGCCACCTACCAGATCGCTTATATCGAAACTCTCCGACGCGAACTCAACGAGGTGACGAAACAATTCGATCAACTTCTCGCGCACGACCTGCCTGCATTAAACGATTCGCTCAAATCCAAAGGCCAGCAGCCGCTCTCGACTCCGCCAGCGAAAGCCGGTGCGAACGGCACCACTACTGGCATGGCTGGCGCCACAGCGACGACCGGTTCGATTCCAGTGGACTTCCGTCTTTCGTACTAGCTCAGGCGGGGTTTCAACGGCAAAGTCCGTACTCCGCAAAACATTCGAGTGGTTCTGCGGAAAGTTGGGAGTTAATCTTTCATGCGACAATGGAGCGCAAGGCTGCTGTCGCGGTTGTTTTTCATCATATTGGTCCCTATCACCACACGCGCCTGAACGCGGCGGCTGATAGACTAACAGTTACCGGCATCGAGTGGTCGGCCGAGGCGTATGACGCCTGGGGCGTGGCGGATTCGACTGCGCGCTACCGCAAAGTTTCGCTCTTTCCGGAAGCGACCCGGAATCGCCCAGGGAAGGCCGAGCTTCAGCGAGCATTCGAGTTGGCCCTGGATAAGGCGAAGTGTGATGTCGTTGCCGTTAACGGCTGGAACAATTTCGGATCACTGACCGCCGTGAACTGTTGTCTGCGTCGCGGGATCCCAATGATTGTCATGTCCGAGAGTGCCAGACAGGATGAACCGCGCACAAAGTGGAAGGAAATGATCAAGCGGCGGATCGTCTCCTTTTTTTCCGCTGGCCTGGTCGGTGGCCAGCGGCACGTCGAGTATCTGATTGAACTTGGGATGCAGCGCGAACGAATCTTTACCGGCTATGATGTAGTCGATAACGAGTATTTCCGTCGAAAAGCGGAAGCGATCAGAAGTCAGAGGTCCGAGGTCAGACAGAGGTATGCGTTGCCGGAGAATTACTTTCTCGCCTCAGCGAGGTTCATCGAGAAGAAGAATCTGCCGGGGCTGATCAGGGCGTACGCCGAATATAGAGACAGGTCGCAAAGGACCGGGGTCATCGACCCCGGCTACAACAGGAGCGCGCCGTGGGACCTTGTGCTGTTAGGTGATGGCCCGCTGCGGGAAACTCTCAACTCTCAACTCTCAACTCTCAACTTGCACAACCACGTGCATCTTCCCGGCTTTAAAGCCTACGATGAATTGCCGGTTTACTACGGACTGGCGAACGTGTTTGTGCATGCGAGCACCACTGAGCAATGGGGGCTGGTGGTGAACGAGGCCATCGCGTCCGGTTTGCCTGTGATTGTGTCGGAGCGGTGCGGTTGCGCTCCCGAGCTGGTGCACGGCAACGGCTTTACTTTTGACCCCGCGGACGGCCACGAATTGGCGGCGCGGCTGTTAGAGATGGCAACCTTATCGCAGGAGGAGCGAATGCAGCTCGGCCAGGCCAGCTACGGAATCGCGGACAATTTTGCTCCGGAACATTTCGGCGAAGGCATGCAGCAGGCGGCCTCGGTGGCGATGAATTTCGCGCGAAAGAAATTTGGAGTAACCGATAGGGCGTTATTACTCGCCGTGTCAAGATTCGGGCGATGAAGATTGTGGTTAGCTCTGTTGAACAGGCGGCAAGCAGGCCGGGGCACGGGCTTCCTAGCCTGTGGGGCCGACGGGCATCTTGCCTGTCGGTTCACCAACAACACGCACAAACTGGCAGGCAGGAGGCCCGCCAGCCTCACTGCCAAGATGGCTGTGCTCTGCAACCCGGCGTAACTTTTGAACAGAGCTATCATAGTTCCGCTTCAAAATGAACGATCCGGTCGCTGCTTATTTCGAAAAACTCCCGGAGATTCATAAGGCGCAGTTTGCCCAAAATGCCTCTGGGGCGAGCTTCTATTTTCGAACGCGCCTGCTACTGGCGTGCGAACTGGCGGGAGCGTCGTCGGGGCGGTTGCTCGATTGCGCGGCCGGCACGGGTCAAATAACCTGTGCGTTGCTGAAATCCGGAAGGTTTAATCATGCGACCGTGGTCGATATCTCGCCGGCAATGTTGCGGAGCGCGAAGGAACTTCTCTGTTCGGAGATCGCGAACACAGAACTGGAATTCGTGCAGTCGGATGTGTTCAACTTCAAGCCGTCTGAGAACGGTTTCGATCTCATTCTCTGCCTGGGCCTGATTGCGCACACCGGACGGCTGGACATTTTACTTCCGCATTTGAAATCGATGTTAACGCCTGGCGGTCGAATCATTTTGCAAACAACACTCCTTGACCACATCGGGACCCGTGTTATCTGCGCCCTCACTTCGCGACGCGAGGTCGCCCGGCGCGGGTATTCAATTTCCTGGTTCTCACAGCGGGACGTCACTGACGCATTTCATGATGCGGGTTTGCAGGTACTCGATGTGCGGCGGCATAGCCTCGGCATTCCGTTCGGAGATCGCCTGTGGTCCTGGGCGAATTTTCAACTTGAACAGCGCTTGCAACACTGGACGAGCAGACACGGCGCGGACGCCATTTACCTGCTGGCATGAAATTTCGCGACCGAGAGACGCCGAATGTATCGAGCTGGGCAGCGCTAGTGGATCGTCAGTTTGGCCGAAAGCAGCGCATCGGATGTCGGCCAGCTTGGCTGACTCGGCCGCCAGGCTGCCAGCCTGGCGAACGCACGCAGGCTGGCAGCCTGCTCGCCGGGTCAGGCTGGCAGCCCGACATCCCGACATCCCACTTAGCCACGCTCCCAACTGAGCAGGACCGGAGCCGCCGCCGCTCCTAATCACATGAGAGTGGGTTTCCTGGTCAGCAGCGTTTCCCGTGCAGCGGGAGGACTTTTTCAAAGCGTGCGCGGACTGGCCAAAGCTGTCGCGTCCACAAATTCAGGCGTGCAGGTGTTTAGTATAAGCGACGAACAAAGTGCTGTTGATTTGCAGGAGTGGCGGCCGCTTTCGGTTCAAACGTTTCGCCCGCAACTGCGCGCGTGGGGTTATTCAAACGAGCTTGTGCCTGCGATGGTCGCTGCGGATCTCGATGTGCTGTCCGTCCACGGTTTGTGGAAATATTGCTCGGTTGGTGCGCGACGGTGGCACCGGCGAACGGGCCGGCCTTACGTTGTTCATCCGCATGGGATGCTCGAACCATGGGCGTTGCGGAATGCGCAATGGAAGAAACGAATCGCCGCACTGCTGTACGAAAATGAACATTTGCGGGGAGCGGCCTGCCTGCGTGCGTTGTCCGAAGCGGAAGCGGAATCCATTCGTGCCTGCGGACTGGGTAATCCGATTTGTGTGATTCCCAATGGCGTTGATTTACCGGAACTGGGTGATAGTTCAACGCTCAACGCTCCTGGCGCTGTAGCGTCCGCTGTCCTCAGCGGATCGCCCGGATATGCTCAACGACTTGATGCGCTGGGGACAGCGCACGCTACAGCCACTGGGCTTCGAACATTTGGCCAAGGTCAAAGAATTTTGCTTTACCTCGGCAGACTGCACCCGAAGAAGAATCTGGCGAACTTGATTCGCGCGTGGAACGACACGTTTAACTCTCGGCAATCGAGCAACTCTTGGGTCCTGGCAATCGCCGGATGGGATCAGGGCGGATACGAAAACGAGCTCAAGCGTATCGTAGCTCTTCCTTCGGTCGTTTTCCTCGGCCCGCAATTCGGTGCGGAGAAAACCAAATGCTATCGCGGCGCCGACGCTTTCATTTTGCCTTCTTTAAGCGAAGGCCTGCCAATGACTGTGCTGGAAGCGTGGTCCCATGCCAAACCTGTGCTCATGACACCGGAGTGCCATCTTCCTGAGGGTTTCTCGGCCGAAGCCGCTTTGCGAATCGGATCGAGTCCGCAGGAAATTGCCCTCGGTTTGAAACAAATCACCGAAATGAGTGAGAACGATCGGCGAGCAATGGGAAACCGTGGACGTGATCTGGTCACAAGGAATTTTTCGTGGCTCCGAATCGGCGAAGAGATGTTGGCTGTTTATGAATGGGTGCTTGCCGGCGGCGCGGTGCCGGTGACCGTAAGATTACAAAGTGAACGATGATTCTTTCGTTCGGTGACAAGGAAACTGAGGAGCTTTGGACATGTGAGAAATCGAGGCGATACGCGAGCATCGCTCGAGTCGCGCTTCGCAAACTGTTGCAATTGCATGCTGCGGAGAAGTTGGGCGATCTCTCGGTGCCGCCGGGAAATCAGCTTGAAGGACTTTCTGGCAAGCGCAAAGGACAACATTCAATTCGCATCAATGATCAGTGGCGAATCTGCTTTGTTTGGACCGCGAATGGCCCGGGGAAAGTCACGATCGGCGATTATCACTGAAAAAGACTAGCTTGATCGCTTCAGTCCGGCGAGTATTGTGGATCACGCAATAGACGCTATGCTCAAGGCAATCCATCCTGGCGAGATTCTACTGGAGGAATATCTGAAACCTCTCGGTATCTCTCAGAACAAACTGGCGCGCTCATTGCGAATTACGCCGAAGACCATTTCCGAGATTGTTCTTGGAAAGCGCGGGATTTCCCCAGAGATGTCGATTCGACTTGGAAAATTCTTCGGTCAATCAGCGCGTTTCTGGCTTAATCTGCAGACCGAATACGACTTTCGGTGTGCATTGCGCGAAGAGAAACGACTTACTGCTGAAGTGCGTGTTTTGAAAGATTTGGTGGCGGCGTAAGCGTGAAGGCGAGGAAGGAATCTCCAAGCCCTCGGTGCAGCGACGACCAAATTGAAGAGCAAACCAGCGGTCTTCCTGATGCTGGACATTAAACAAAATCGCCGATCCAGGAAATACTCATCGGGCGAGATCATCCGCCGGGTTTTGTGGACTCTCGTGCAACCGTTTTTCCGCTTCAGTCCGAGGCCGTGTTTCGGATGGAGGCGATTTCTGCTTCGCAGCTTCGGGGCAAAAATTGGTCGAAGCGTTCATGTATATCCATCAGCGACAATTTATTTTCCATGGAACCTTGAGGCTGGAGACGAAAGCGCGATCGGTGAGCAGGCGTTTATTTACAATCTAGGACTGATCACACTTGGTTCACGCGTGACGATTTCGCATCGTGCGCATCTGTGTGCGGGAACACACGATCACACCAAGCCGGATTTTCCGCTGTTGCGTCCGCCGATTGTTGTCGGCTCCGAAGCGTGGATTTGTGCGGACGCGTTCGTGGGGCCTGGCGTGACAATTGGTGAAGGAGCAATCGTTGGAGCAAGAGCAGTGGCGATGAAAGATGTTAACCCTTGGAGCATTGTTGTCGGAAACCCCGCGCGCGAAAGCAGGAAACGCGAGATTACTCAATGAGCGAGCGGTCCGACGCGCGAGCGCCGTTGTCGGTGCTTGTCCCGGTCAAAAACGAAGCGGCAAACCTGGCCGGCTGTCTCGCCAGTGTTTCGTTCGCGCGCGAAATCGTGGTTGTCGATTCGGGCAGTACAGATTCCACCCAGGCAATTGCCGCGGCGGCAGGAGCGCAAGTGGTGCAGTTCGTTTGGGACGGAAAACTCCCGCGCAAAAAGAATTGGGCATTGGAAAATATTCCGTGGCAACACGAATGGGTCCTGATCATCGATGCAGACGAACGCATCACGCCCGAACTGGAAGCCGAAATCCGCGAAGCGATTCGCCGTCCTGATGTTGACGGCTTTTATCTCAACCGGCGGTTTTGGTTTCTGGACGGCTGGATAAACCATTGCGGTTATTTTCCGAGCTGGAACCTGCGCCTGTTCCGGCATCGGCTAGGTCGATACGAACAAATTGAAGTCGGTGATAAGATTCCGTCCGGAGATAACGAAGTGCACGAGCACATATTGCTCAAGGGACGCGCTGAATATCTGTCCACCCCGATGGAGCATTACGCGTTTCCAGATATCGCAACCTTTGTCGAGAAGCATAATCGTTATTCCTCGTGGGAAGCGGCCGCCTCCGAAAAACTGAAAAAGACAGATGGAGAGTCATTGCGACCCACGCCTTTTGGAACAACACTGGAGCGCAAGCGCTGGCTAAGAAAACTTGGAACGAAAGTTCCGTTTCGTCCGGGCCTGCGGTTTCTTTATCACTACCTTTGGAAACAAGGTTTTCGTGACGGTTACCGCGGATGGTTGCTCTGCCGTCTTCTCGCCCGTTACGAGCGGATGATCGAGATCAAGGAGCGCGAGATGAAAACGCTGCGGCGCGCGGCCGTTCCGCCTCGGTAGCGCACACGTCTCGCGTGTTGGTTTCGGCGTCACGCCGAAACCGGCTTTCCTTTGAGCGTCACTGCCTGGTGATACTACAGGCTTTCCAAGAAAAGTTCGCGATCGCGTGGACGCGCTCGCCAGCACGCGAGACGCGTGCGCTACCCAAACTGCAATGCTGCGGGCATCGCGGTATTACGCCCCCCGAGAAAATTAATTACCTTCCACCAGGATCATATTTGTCCTGGCGGTGCGACGTCGCATCTTGCGCGGCTCGCGGTATTCTTCGGAATTGAGCCACTCTTTGGCTCGCTGCGCCGATTCAAATTCAAGCACTACGATACGCTTTGGTTGCCAGTCGCCTTCGAGTACCTCGGTTTTGCCGCCGCGCACGATGTATTTTCCGCCGTATTTCTCTACGGTTGAACCTGCAAGCTGTTTGTATTCCTCGTACCCAACAGGGTCGTTTACTTCGATTTCAACAATAATATAAGCGGGCACGGTGGAGGAAGAGGTCGAAAAATTAAGCTTGGCCACCGTTGTGGTCGCGGTCCTTTGCGGCCAGCTCAGGAATTTTTCTTCGGCGGCGAAGCCGCAGCCAGTTGTTCCAGGTTTTGCGCAAGCTATCCCGCGGAGTCTGATATTTCTGATTTAGTTCGTTGCTCTTGACGATCTGCGCGAGAATTCCTTTCACGGAAAAATCGTCGGTATTGACGATGGTGTACGCTGTCCCAACAGCGGCGGCATGATGCGCGTCGCTGGCGGCCGTCATGGGCAGGCCCCTAATTTGCGCATACTTAAAAGCGTAGCGGTTGTAGCGACGGAGGGTGGTTGCGGCGTTAAAAACCTCGATGGCGTCCACGGACAATGTTTCCAAAACTGCAAAACGGATTCCAGCGCGGAACAAATCATAGGGATGCGGAGGGATAGCCAGACCGCCACGCTCGTGAATAATGTCGCAGACTTCGCGCGCGGGTTTTCCTTTCAGATAAGGTAGCTCGGCGCCGATACAAAGCAGATGCCCATCGGCGGTGGTCACTTCGACTCCTGGAAGAATCAGGAAATCGTTAACCGGCAATCCATCGAGCCGCATCAACCCTTTTTCCAGCAGATAGGTAATCGCGTCACACGTATTATGATCGGTGATGGCAAGGCCGCTCAAACCCTTCGCACGCGCCGCTGCGATCAAATCTTCCGGGCTGGAGACTCCGTCGCCGGAGAAAAACGAATGCGTGTGGAGATCGATGTTAAGCGCCATGGCGCACCAGCAGAGTTAAATAGTTAAAAAAATTACAAGGCTAAAACAGGGATGGGAATCACACTTTTGATTTGTAACCATGTAACTGTTTTGACTTTTTAGCCAATCACCTGTCGTTAGACGAGCTCTTCAACGAGAATGCCTGCTTCCGGTTCGATATCCGCGTGGATACGGTTGAACTGATGATCGTAAAGACGGCGATAGTATCCGGATTTTTCCAGTAACTCGGCATGTGTTCCGATCTCCTTGATCCGGCCGGAGTCCATCACGATGATTTGATCGGCAGACAACACAGTTGAGAGCCGGTGAGCGATGGCGATCACTGTGCGCCCGGTGGCAAGTTTAGCGAGCGCCTTTTGAATTTGAAGTTCAGATTCCGAATCAAGCGAAGAAGTGGCTTCGTCAAGCAACAGAATCGGCGCGTCCTTCAGGATGGCGCGGGCGATCGCGAGCCGCTGTTGCTGGCCGCCTGAGAGCATGCATCCCTTGTCGCCAATTACAGTCTCATAGCCCTTTGGTTGCGCCGTGATGAACTCATGCGCATACGCGGCGTGCGCCGCTTCGTATATTTGCTCCTTAGTGGCATGCAGTTGGCCAAACAGAATGTTATTAAAGATCGTGTCGTGAAACAGGAATGTTTCCTGGGTAACGAGACCTATCTGGTCGCGCAAGGATTTCTGCGTAATCGAACGGATGTCGTGTCCGTCGATTTTCACTATGCCGGAAGTCGGATCGTATAAACGCAGGATTAATGACAAAATTGTGCTTTTGCCGGCGCCACTGGCCCCGACCAACGCGAACGTTTTTCCAGGCTCGATTTGCAGGGTTACGTTCTGGATCGCATCTCTGTTCGTGTTCGCATAGCGGAACGTGACGTTTTCAAACTCAATCTGGCCCGCAGAGGATTTCAGTACGCCAGCATCAGGTGCGTCCTGCACGGTTGGCTTTGAATCGAGGATTGCGAAAATTGCGCCAGTCGCGGCGATGGATCGCTGCATCACAATATGGATACGGCTCAATGTTTTGATGGGATCATAGAGGATGAAAATTCCTGAGATCAGGCCAAAGAAGCGGCCGACACTCAGGTTTGCCGCATAAACGTAAACCAAAGCCATTCCAACGCCTACGGCGGCGATTATCTCGACCAGCGGGCCGACAGCCTCCATCGACCGGATCATGCGCATCATCTGCGAAAACTGCATTTGATTGCTGCGCTTAAACTCCTTTTCCTGATATCCTTCGCGCCCAAACGACTTGATGACGCGAATGCCGGCAAACGTTTCCTGCATCGTTACCACCATTTGCGCCATGCCTTCCTGTTCGTTTTGGACCGCTTTCTTAGCCCGTCGCCCGTAAATGCGGAGAGGTAACAAGCAGGTGGGGAAAAGAACCAACGTCACGAGGGTGAACTTCCAGTCCATCAAAAGCAGCACGCTGATCGCGCCGACTATGGTTATGGGTTGTTTGAAAACGTCGCTGCTGACCGTGGTCAGAGCCATTTGCATGATGCGTGTGTCGTTCGTGATGCGTGACATTAAAAATCCCGATCGCATCTTGTTAAAGAAATCCATGGAATTCCGCACCATCTTGCTAAAGAGCTGTACGCGAATATCTGAGACCACCTTGTTGCTTACCCACTGCATGCAGTAGGTGCTGCCGTAGGAACAAAGGCTGCGCACGGTCATGATCGCCGGGATGGCCAGACAGATCAGAACGATGGAATTTATTTTCGGCCCCGTATCCAGCGCGTGAAGATTGGAGGCTATACCCATCGTTTTAGGCGAGCCTCCCTGGAAAATCGTGCTGGTGACTCGGGCAATGGCTAAAGGAAAAAGTGAATTCACTCCGCCGTAAGCAAGTCCCAGCGCCAATCCGACGATAAATCGTCCTCTGTAAGGCTTGACGTAACCATACAGGCGCCGGTACGCACTGGACGCCGCGAGTAACGTTTGCCAGAGGGACTGCTTTTTCCTACGCGGTTTTGCGCCGTTCATGAAGTTTGCACTGCCGCACGACACGGCAGCAGCGAATCCATAGCACCGATCACTGCTTCCGTCGAGATTTCGCTCATTGCAAAGCGGGGCTGAACGGGCACGAAATTGGTGATCGGTACGCCTGATTTGCCCTGCAAAATCAGCGCGGGACTCTCCCTGGGCCTCCAGTGAAACGGGTTGGTTGGGCCGAACAGGATCACCTGGGGGGTATGCATTGCCGCAGACAGATGTACGGGAGCTGAATCGACGGTCAAAAGCAGCTGCGCCTGAGCGATTAAGGCTGCCAGCGTGAGCAAATCGGTTTTTCCAGCGAGATTGACGATCTTTTGCCCAACACGGCTCGTAATGGCCTCGATGTGCGCTCGCTCGTTGCTGGATGGTCCGCCCGTCAAAACAAGATCGACATCGTTATCCACACCGAAGTGGTCAATGACCTCCGCCCAGCGCGCGGCGTCCCACATTTTTTCCGGGCGGGCCGAGCCGGGCTGCAAAATGACGTAAGGCTTCGTAATTTTCCAATCATCGCGAAGCTTCCCGGCTTTTTCGTATGCCGTTTGCGGTAGGTTAAGACACGGACCGAGGGAAGCAGCCCTTATTTCGAGCGGCTCAAGTAACGCCAGATTGTAGTCAATTGTGTGCATGTCCCGCACACGGACGCCGAGAAGATCGGTATAAATGCGGGCGCGCGTTTTAGACTTGTCACGTACGCGGTAAGAGGTAATGCGTCTGCGCGCCTGCGATACGAGCGTAAGCAGAGCAGATCGATCATTTCGCGTAAAGTCGATGCAGTAGTCGAATCTCGTCGCGGCCACAGACGAAAACGGTGCCATATCGCGCAGATTGCGCCGTGCGACCAAAATCCGATCGACTCCGGAGATCGCCGGCAACAACTCGGCGCATTCGTTCGAGACAACGAGCGTGAGATACGCCTCCGGAAAACGCTCACGCAGCGCGGCAATTGCTGGCGTCGTCAAAATCAGGTCGCCGATTCGCTTGAGTTGTAAAAGAAGAATTTTCACAGGCCTTTTACTGTCACGGCGATCTCTGACTACCGCCGCTACAATGAAATCATCGCGCCATTCGCATCGCGGTTTCGTACGCGTCCAGCAATCGTGTTCGGAAGTGGTCCCAGGTGAAGTTCTCGACCACACGACGGCGCGCCGCGGCACCCATTTGTTCCACGATTTCCGGGTGCTGATATAGATGCTCTAGCGCCGCTGCGATCGAATTCACGTCTCCCGGTTTCACGATGATACCTTCGAGCCCATCGCGGACCACGTCGCCGGCCTCGTGCGTGGTGATTTGTGGCAACGCGCACGCTGCTGCTTCGTACGTGACCTTGGCGCTGCCTTCCCATTGCGATGGAAAAACATGGATCGTTCCCTGGTTGAGATAATTCTCGGGATCACGCGCGAATCCGACAACCCGAATGGTGTCCCTCCAGAATTGATTCAAAAATGGCTTCGCTTCTTCATGTACGAAGCCTACCAGCCATAGCTCGGCATCGGGCAGATTCAGGCGGTGCCAGGCTTCGAGAACGTGTTGAATCCCTTTCCGTTTGATCAATGCGCCCGCAAATATGGCGCGAAATTTCTCTGGCCGCGGACCGGGCTTGAAACGTTCTACGTCCACTCCGCGCGGGAGATAAAACAGTTTTTCCTCCGGAAAACCACGCACGCGAAAAGTCCGCGCTGCCTTATCGGATAACACCAGCAAAAGATCTGCAAGCTCGTACTCCCTTATGTAACGTTTCCGCTCGAGCAGCAGCCTGTTTTTCCACCTTTCAAAAGTCGAGCCATGCTCTGGAGGCGCCGCCTTCGGCCGCACTACCTTCTCTTTCCCGCCGTCCCGATGCCAGGTAGGAATCTCAACGATGGACGGAATGCCGCGTTGCTTTGCAACTTTCAACGAGCGCAAACAATCGCCCGACCAGCTGTGAAAGAGATCGTAACGTCCAGTCTCCAGTTGCCGGGAAGCAATCCAGTCGAGGTATTTCTTTTTCGCGCCGTAATAGTAGGGCCGATCAAGGAATGAGATCAGGCGCACGGGATGCCACCGCAGGGAGTGGATCAATGCGGATGGAATTTCCTTTTGCCGGTTATCGTACGCGACTGCCTTGCCAAGAAAGCCTCCATGATACGACGCGCGCAACGTTTCAAACGCATCGGTGTCCAGGCCGGAACCACCGATGCGAGCGAAGATCGAATAGAGCAAACGCTTTGGTAGTGTACGCACCGCAGGCGCGGGGCAGACCACTGGCGCAGGAACATTTAGGGTTTTACCCGGCATCGGGTTACAAATATTCTGGCGAACGTTGAGCGTGTAAAGTGACGTTGTATGTGGTACCGATGCGACCCGGGAAGATACCCTGTCCGATAAGGAGGGGAACAAGACACGCATAGAGTGATCCTCAGAGGAGTAGGATCCCGTGGGATTACCCCAAAGTTTTTGGTAAAGAAGCGGCAATTTGTAGGGCGTCTGTGTCAGCCCCGAATGCTTTCGGGGTTCACAGAAACGCCCTACAGACGGGTGGAAACGAATAGATAGACTAAAGCACGGTGAGGAAATTGAAGATCGTTTTCGTTCGCCGTGGCTATTCACCAAGCGGCGGCGCGGAGGCTTACTTGCAGCGACTTGCGGGTGGCGTCGCGAAGGCCGGACATGAAGTGCAACTTATAACCGGCAAAGGTTGGCCGGACGACCAATGGCCATTTGGATCGGTCGAACGCCTGCGCCGAAAAACGCCAATTGGCTTTGCTGATGAATTGGAACAAATGCGACCGCAGCTCCATTGCGATGCGCTATTCAGTCTCGAGCGGGTTTGGAGCTGCGATGTATACCGTGCCGGCGATGGGGTGCATCGGACGTGGCTCGCGCGCAGGAGCAAATTCGAGGTTCCCCTGAAGCAATTTATCCGCGCGGCCAGTCGAAAACATCGAGATTTGACGCAGCTTGAGGAATCGCTTTTTCAAAAGCGCAACGCGGGACGAGTGATCGCGGCTTCGCAAATGGTCAAAAATGAGATCGTCGATGTTTACGGCTATCCCGCCGACCAAATCGAGCTCATCCGTAACGGCATTCCGCTCGATAAATTCCGCTTCGATCCCGAGGTTCGCCAAAAATGCCGCGCCCATTTAGAGCTGAAGCCCGACCAGATTGCACTCTTGTTCGCCGGATCCGGCTGGGAACGCAAAGGTTTACTGTTCGCGATCGAAGCGATGGCACTTTGCAAGGATCGGAGATTGCGTCTGCTGGTGGCAGGTCGCGGAGACGCAACACCCTACAAAACGAGCCGAGTTCGTTTTTGGCGCGAAGATCCGGTGCAATTTCTCGGCGAAGTTGCAAATCTTATTCCTGTTTATGCTGCCGTCGACATTTTTATCTTGCCGACGATATACGATCCATTTTCCAACGCGTGCCTCGAAGCGCTGTCGTGCGGTTTACCGGTGATCACAACGCGTTCCAACGGGTTTGCTGAAATTGTCGAAGACAGTGTCCACGGATCGATTATCGATAATTCTTCGAACCTGACCGCACTGCGTAATGCCATCCGTTTTTGGTCTGATCCATTGCGGCGCGACGCAACTCGCGTGGCGAACATCAAGCTTGCATCGCAGTTCGACATCTCGAGAAACGTCCAGCAAACGCTTGAGCTTTTAGGGCGCGTCGCGCTGTAGGGCGTCTGTGTCAGCCCCGAATGCTTTCGGGGTTCACAGAAACGCCCGACAATTCCGCTTCAAGTTCGCTGTCCACAGCGGAATTCCCTAATTAGATCAGTTAGCCAGCGCGGTGTCCGCGTCCGGGAAAATCTGAAAAACCTGGTCGAGCCGTGATATTTCGAAGATCGATCGCAGCGTTTCCTGTAGTCCGGCCAGCATGAATTTACCTCCGTACCCATCCACCTTTTGCATCGCTTCTATGAGTGCCGCTAATCCGGCGCTGTCGATGTAACTCACTTCGGAAAGATCGACCACCAGACGCTTCGGTTTTTTTTCGATCATTTCATTAAGCAACGCTGCGACTGTAGGGGAGACGTGCAGATCAACTTCGCCTTTTAGCGGTAGAACGTCTGCGCGGCTTTGATTTGGCGTTGTATTTGGTGAGACGGGTTCTTTGTTCATGTCAGGGTGCAATTCGTTAATGGATCACCATCCGAGCGTGTCAATGATTGTTTCCACATCAGAGAGGTCATCAATCAAAAAATCCGGCCCATGCTTTGCAAGCTCGTCCCGGCTCCATCTGCCGGTGGCCACTGCGACCGTACGGGCTCCGAGCGCTTTACCGCAGGCGATGTCGCGCGGCGTGTCGCCAATCACGTCGATCTCCGATGACGCAAATTCGCGGCCGTGCTTCTCTTTTGCGCGGGCGCGAGCGAACCGCCCAAGCTCGTTCCGGTCGCGGTGATCGTCGGCAAACGCGCCAAACTCAAAAAAATGCCAGACACCATAATGCTCCAGCTTCAACCGCGCGCCGCGCGAAACATTTCCCGTAAGTAACGCCAGCACCACATGTGGCCGCGATTTTAGCTGCTCAAGCAACCTCAGTACCCCGGGTAACAGGTTGCCTTTCCGGCGGGGCAATTCCAGGGAAAGAAAATGCACATAGCTGTCGAGAAGCGCACTTACATTTTCGTGAGTCGCAGGGATTTTGTGTTTGTCGAGGATACTCAGGACGATGCCCGAATCCGTCATGCCGGCCACCTCGATATCGTGCAGGTCATCATCAACTCCAAAGCGCTCCTGAAAAGCGCGTATGAGCGCCTGAATGCCCGCGCCACCCGAGTGAATCAAGGTGCCGTCGATGTCGAAGAGCAACAAACGCTTTGCTGGCGCTGTCATCCCGAGCGTAGTCGAGGGATCCCGTTGAATCATCCCCGATTGTGCCACGGGATTAGTCGGACTCAAAGGCTTGGGGCATGCATCATCAGCACCGCGACCATGCTCGCGAGAAACACCAGCAGCACGATCGCCAGCCCGATAAGAATTCCATTACGCATGGGGTCTTTCTGCTCTTCCTGACGGCGGAAGGGAGACGCACTGGAAAAATGAGGCGGTGCCGCATTGTCTGCCGCGAATTGAGCCTTGATTTCTTCAGGCTTCGGTAACGGCTTTGATCCGCTGACGTCCGCTTCGTACCGCGCTTCCGCTGCACCAAATCGAATCCGATCTTCGAAGCGAAGCACCGTTTCCGTGACCGGTTTCCCATTGACCCGGGTGCCATTTGTCGAATCGAGATCTTTTAATCGATACGTCTCGCCTTCCATCAGCAACTGCGCGTGATGCGTCGAGATGGACGGATCGTTCACCACGATCGTGTTGTCCGGTCCGCGACCGATCGTGATCGCTTCATCCATTAACTCGTGTGTAACGCCGGAAATGATCAGCTTTGGCATATCTCAAACGTCAAATGTAGTGTCGACCCAAATCGAGACGCCTCCGATTGTCAACAGCCGGAGACTTTCAATCTGTCGCGAGGCTAACGACTTCGCTCGGAATGACAAGGGTGCGAGAATTGACCGAATAGGGGCGCACTCGGATAGTGGCGCTTTCATGGCCATTGAGCTGACGCGCAATTTTTGCATCATCGCGCACATCGATCACGGCAAGACGACTCTCTCGGATCGGTTGCTCGAGCGCACCGGTACAATCCAGGAGCGCGAGAGGCAGGATCAGCTTCTTGATTCAATGGATTTGGAGCGGGAACGCGGGATCACCATCAAAGCGCATCCGGTGGCGATGCGTTTCAAAAGCAAGTCGGGGGAAACCTATCGACTAAACCTGCTGGACACGCCGGGGCACGTCGATTTTGCGTACGAAGTCTCGCGAAGCCTCGCGGCATGCGAGGGGGCACTGCTGGTGATCGACGCGGCACAGGGCGTGGAAGCGCAAACGGTGGCCAACGTTCATCTCGCCCATAAACAAGGCCTCACCATCATTCCGATTATCAACAAGATCGATCTGCCGAATGCCGACGTCCCTTCGGTGCTGCGTCAGCTGGAAGAAATCCTCGCCATTCCTGCGGAGGAAGCCGTTCAAGCAAGCGCGAAGCTCGGGACTGGTATTGAAGAGATTCTCGAGGCAATCGTCAAGCGCATTCCGCCTCCTGCACAACCGGCGGACGGGACGCTGCGTGCGCTGGTATTTGATTCGGTGTTTGACGTTTATCGCGGCGTTATCGGCTATGTGCGCGTTGTTTCCGGAACAATCGAAGCGAATCACGCGATCATGTTCATGAGCAACAGAACGCGCTACGAGATCAAGGAGGTGGGCGTGTTTACGCCCAAGATGCGTGTTCAGGAAAGGCTGAATCCCGGGGACGTCGGTTATTTCATCGCAAACATTAAATCAACGGCCGACATGAAGATCGGCGACACGATTACTGATCAGCGGCATCCAGCGCGCGAGCCGCTTCCTGGTTTCCAGGAAATTCATCCAATGGTATTCAGCGGGATCTATCCGATTAACACCGCCGATTTCGAACATTTGAAAACTGCAATCGGGAAGCTGCGCCTGAACGATCCGGCGTTTGTCTATCAACCCGAGAGCTCAGTCGCGCTGGGATTCGGTTTTCGCTGCGGGTTTCTCGGGTTGCTTCACATGGAAATCATCCAGGAACGGCTGCGGCGCGAGTACAACATGGACATCATCGCCACCAGTCCAAGCGTGATTTACGAGGTGCTGACCACGCGCGGAGAAAAACTATCCATCGATAATCCAGCGCATCTGCCGAACCCGAGCCTGATTCAGGAAATCCGTGAGCCCATCGTAAAGGCGTACGTCCTTTGCCCAAATGAGAATATCGGTGACATCCTGCAACTGATTTTGGAGAAACGCGGTCAGATGGACCGGACCGAATCGCTTGATACCCGCCGTGTGATGTTGCATTGCGAATTGCCGCTTAACGAAATCCTCGTCGATTTTAACGATAAGATTAAAAGCAGTACGCGAGGATATGGTTCGATGGATTACGACCATGCCGGCTATCGGGCAGCGAAACTGGTAAAACTCGATTTGCTCGTGAACGGTGAACCGGTCGATGCGTTTTCGACAATTGTGCACAAAGACCGCGCCGAAGCCCGCGGACGGCAACTTGCGGCAAAATTGAAGGAAGTGATTCCGAGGCAGCTTTACGCCGTGGCGATCCAGGCGGCCATCGGCGGGAAAATTATTGCCCGCGAGTCGGTTTCCGCTTTACGAAAAAATGTGACCGCTAAATGCTACGGCGGCGATATCACCCGTAAACGGAAATTGCTGGAGAAACAAAAGGAAGGAAAAAAACGGATGAAAAGCATCGGGAAGATCAACATTCCGCAGGAGGCATTTATCGAAGTGCTAAAGGCGCAATGAACCTTTTTTTCCTGTCGAGCAAAGTCGAGACATCTCTGGCTACCACTTCAAAATTAGCTCGGGATTCCTCGACTTCGCTCGGAATGACAGCGGGCTGAAGGAAGCGTTTATCGCAGTGCTAACGCAATGATCCACTTTGAATGACGAAATCCGAATGACGAATGACGAAGGAAATCCGAATGACTAAATCCGAAACGCTGGGTTTCTGGCGATGCAGTTTTCAGTCATTCAAGATTCGTGCTTCATTCGATCTTCGTCGTTCGATCTTCGTCATTCTCTAGCCATGTTCACATCGCGTTACGTTAAGCACAGTCGGCTGCTTCTGCGGCACGCCCGGAAATATCTGCGTTACAAGCACGATCTGCTCACCGACGCAGACCGGGAACAAATTGTCGCTGAAATGCAGGTGCTCCGCGCCGCATTACATGGAAGAGATCGCCAGAAGATCCACAGCGCAGCGGAGACCCTTGATAAGACGCTGCACAAATTAACACCCGTAACGTGGGAATCGCATTGGCGGGAGAACTGTGAGGTGATCCTGGTGGCCATCGTGATTGCAGTTGGGATTCGTTCTTATTTTCTGCAGCCCTTTAAGATTCCCACAGGTTCGATGCAGCCGACGTTAAACGGGATCATCGGTCATCCCAGCCCCAATCCGCCGCCAAATATTTTGCGGCAAATAGTGGAGTTCGTTGTTCTGGGGCGCAATTATATCAATGTGGTCTCCCACGAGGACGACCAGATTCTCGAAATCGTGCCGCGGAAAGTCGGCTTCTTTTTTACATTTTCGCGATTGGTCTGTCAGCGGCAAAGCCTTCTTGTATACGCCTCGCCCGACACGCTTCGTCAGGATTTCAACGTCTTCCCCGGTCGACTTGTTCATCGCGGCGAAGTTATCGCCAGGGGGGCCATCGACACCGGTGATCAGGTCTTCGTGGATAAATGCAGCTACAACTTTGTTAAACCGCATAACGGGGATGTTTTTGTCTTCAGGACAAATCATATTCCCGCAATTCGCGAGGATCCGGTGGCAGGCGCTCCTTTTTACATTAAACGGTTGGCCGGTCTCCCAGGCGATCAACTGCGCATTGATCCGCCATTTCTTTTCATCAACGGCAGGAAAGCACAGGGACACGGCTTTGAGCGAGTGATGTCGGCGAAGCCGCCTTATCGTGGTTATGCACAGGGTCGTGACTTTTTATCGAACCCTAACCAGACCTTCAATGTACCGCTCAACGGCTATTTCGCCCTCGGCGACAACAGTTACAACAGCTTTGACAGTCGGTATTGGGGAATAGTTCCGGTGGAAAATTTAGTGGGCCGCGGCTTGTTCGTTTATTGGCCATTTTACCCGCACTGGGGACGCATTCGTTAGTCCAAAGATGGAGTGACAGGGTCATGGAATATTGGAGTGATGTTCTGACCCGCATTACTCTATCGGGCCGATACTCCTTCATTCCCGCTTACATTCTAGGTGAAGTGTGGCAACCTGCGCCGAGCGTTTACGGGTGGCTGGGGCTTTGCGGCGGGTACGCGCTGTTGATGTTTTTTGCCCCCGTTCGGCAGGCGCTCGATGACGGTGTTCATTGTCTCCGACGGCACCAACGCATCTGGATCACTTTCGCCGTCCTGGGGTTTGGCTATTTCGTTTTTCAGTTTGTCACATTCACGCCAATCCGGACCTGGGCGGATTTGGAGTTGAGCCAGATCACCTCATTTCCGCAGTGGTCGTGGCCTCGAGTAAGTGACATATGGCAGGAAACCCTGTTGCCTGCGTTAGAAGGCGTGGCAGGAATTTTCGACAACGCCACGACGACCTATCCGCTCTCCGTGGTTGCCGCGGTGCTGATGATAGTGAACTGGCGCGGACTACACCGTGCTTTGGTGCGCGCTCTGCGGAAACGCTATGGCTTCTGGGGTTATCTCGCTTACTTGATTCTATTGCTGAGCGCGGTGGCGTCGCTCCTAAAACCGATCGTGTTCTGGAGGTTGCCGGAATGGAGCCGGTTTTTCCCTGCTGCTGGTCTGCTGCGGATCTCCGCTACGGTGGATGCGACCGCATTCATCTTCGAGTACCTGCTCGGGGTTTATATTCAGGTTTATCTCATTACTGTTTGCCTGGCGTGGATAAAGGGCGTCAGCTTCGAAGAAGGCGAGCTATTCAGGTTCGCCATGCGCCGGTTCAGCTATGTTTTGGAATGGGCTGGCATTGTGGTTGCCGTCAGCACGTTGATCGTCCGTCTGCCGCTCGTTTTGGCGTACTTCACCAACATTCCCGGGGTGCTCGATTATCTGCCGATTGCGCGGGTTCTCATGAGCGGGTTGATTATTGCGTTTTGTTCGGTCCAAATCTCACTGACGCTGCACAACGAAACGTTGATCGAAGCAATACGAGCGCATCTGCGTTTTGTCCAAAAAAATGCCGTTCGGCTGGCATGGTTTCTCATGATTTGCGGGGTGCACTTTTATGGCCTCATTCTTTGCGACGGACTTTTGCGCGGTGCGATTGCCAATCGATTAGGGGCGCTCTTCCTGTGGAAATTCGTTTTTGCCTGCCTGCGGGGACTGGTTACAGGCTGGCTCCTGGCTTCATGGGTCTGCCTGTTTCGGCAATGCGAAACCGGCCGCATTCAGCAGGAGAGATGGATTCAGTATTGATCAGGCAGCCTGCGGGAAGGCGAATGTGAACGCGGCCACTATCACGCGCCAGAGCAAATCGAATCTAGCCCTGGCATTTATTTCTCTAGACCGCGAGCGCAAGCGAGACATCACCATTTTTTATGCGTTCTGCCGTGTGGTCGATGACATCGCCGACTCACCGGAGTTGAGCGCACCGGAGAAACGCGTGCGTCTGGAAAAATGGCGTCAAATGCTTCGCGCTGCCATTTCGGATGAACCGCCGCTTGCTATCGATGTGAGGCAGTTAATGCAAAAATATTCGCTGCCACCCGAGATGCTGGAGGAAATTGTGGCCGGAGTGGAGATGGATTTGAGCATTCTGCGATATCCGACCTTCGAAGAGCTTCGCGTCTATTGTTACCGTGTCGCCAGTGCGGTTGGATTGGTCAGTATCGAGATTTTCGGATATCGAAATCCACTCTGCCGGGAGTACGCAATCGATCTCGGACTGGCGCTGCAAACGACAAACATCATCCGCGACGTCTGGAAGGACTTCCAGGCCGGGCGCGTTTACCTTCCCAAGGAAGATATGGTGCGGTTCAACTACTCCGAGGCGGAGCTGGCGAAACGACAGTACAACGGGCGCTTCATCGAGTTGATGCAGTTCGAAGCGTCCCGAGCGCGTGAATTTTTCAATCGCGCCGCGGCTGCGCTTCCGGACGAAGACCGCGGTGCTATGGCACCTGCGGAGCTCATGGGGTCGATCTATCGCGCCCTGCTACGAAGGATTGAACTGGACAAGTTCCGAGTTTTCGAAAAAGAATACCGATTGAGCAACTTGGAGAAGGCAGGTCAGATCACGGCGCACTGGTTCAAATCTTTTTTGAATTTGCCGCGCCAGGCATCCGTCTGAGTTCCTGGCTGCGAAATTCTTACCGAACATAAACTATGAAAACAAAATCTCTTACACTCATCGCTGCAGTTGTAACCGGGCTTTTTGCAATAGGCACAACTCTTTATGCACAAGGCGTCGACTCGCGGATAAACCAGGGTCACCGCGTGATCGAAGCGACGGCAATCACGAAAGCAGACGCTGAGAAAAAATATCCGCCATCAAATGGGTCGTCATATCCGAAAGCAGACCGGAATCCACATGAGGCTTCTGGAGTTGTTACCAGTCCGTATCCACCGTACCAGAAGTATGACTGCTCGAAAGTTAACCATGGCGGGCTAGTGCTCGACGTGCGCGCGAAGCACGTATTTATATATCCCTAATATTGGTTTTGCCGAACGAAGGCTGTGTGGAGTGCGGTTCTGCCACATCTTTCGGGCTCCGCGGCCAATGTGGTAAACTACAGCCGGATCATGCGAATGACGATTCTCACGGTGAGCTTGGTAATTGCATCGACTTGCTGCCTGCTGACGTCATGTGACACGCCGGTAGGTCAGGGCGCAGCATGGGGTGCTGCCACAGGAGCGATTATCGGCGGCGCTGCGACTGGGAATGCGCGAGCCGCATCAATCGGCGCAGCTGCGGGAGCGGCAGCTGGCGCTTTAACCGGCAAAATTATCCAGGAGAATCAAGCCGCGCAATACGGACCGCCGCCCCGGGGCGGTTATCCTTATGCGCGGTGGGCGGGAACCCCGGGTTTCTACTACAGTCCCTACACTGGTCGCGTCTACAATCTGCGCGGCGTGCCGCCAGGTGGACTTACCCGCGATATTGATACGGGTCGACTTTTCCGCAGACCCTGATTGACAACAATTCTGTAGCAATAGGCTCATGGCCTATCGCGTTTCAGCGCGCTTTGGCTTGCAGCGCATCCACCATCGCTCGCGCTTCGTCTGTCATCTTAATCAGTTCCGGCCACGACCGGTGATAATTTTCGCCAGGTAATTTGCGCGTGGCATCAAAGCCCATGTGAGAGCCGATGTTCTGTTCGCTTGGCGCGTGATCGAGCGAGTCACTTGGATTTTTGATGACCGTTGTATCCCGTGCAGGGTCGGTGTTCGCACACAATCGGAAAAGGACGTCGCTCGTGTTGTGCACGTCGCAATCTTCGTCCACTGCGATGATGTATTTGCTGAACATCATCTGGCCCATGCCCCAGAGGCCGTGCATCACTTTGAAAGCCTGATAAGGATATTGCTTGCGGATGCTCACGAACACCAGATTGTGAAATACGCCTTCGGCCGGCAACGTCATGTCCACGATTTCCGGGAAATTCATTTTGAATACCGGCAGAAGAATTCGAACAGAGGCATCACCGATATGGAAATCTTCCATCGGAGGTTTGCCGACAATGGTTGTCGGGTAAATCGCGTCACCTCGATGCGTGACCGCAGTCAAATGGAAAACAGGGTAATCTTCGACGGCGGTATAAAATCCGGTGTGATCACCAAACGGCCCTTCCGGATGCACTTCGCCCGGCTGCACGTATCCTTCCAGAACAAAGTCAACATCTGCCGGCACCTCCAAGTCGATCGTTTTGCATCGAACCAGTTCGATAGATTTTCTTCGCAAGAAGCCGGCAAAAAGCAGTTCGTCCAAACCGTCCGGCAAAGGCGCAGTAGCGGCAAATGTGTAAACCGGATCGCCGCCTAGCGTAACGGCGACCGGCATGCGTTCACCGCGTTGGTAGTAGCGCCTTCCGTGGCGCGCTCCGACCTTGTGAACTTGCCAGTGCATTCCGGTGGTGTGGTTGTCATAAACCTGCAGCCGGTAAATGCCCACATTGCGCGCGCCGGTTTCCGGATCGCGCGTGTGCACGTTTGGTAGCGTGATAAAACGCCCGCCGTCTTTCGGCCAACATTTCAGAATGGGAAGATCGCAAAGAGAAAAACGGCCCCCATTTTCAATCTTATACACCACCTCCTGGCATGGTGCCTCACGCACCAATTTTGGTCGCGCATGGAGAAGATGGATTCCCTGCTTCAGTAAATTCCAGCCTTCTCGGAGATCGGTAGGCGGTTTCGCCTTCAGGATGAGCTGGATTTCGCGCGCGACATCTTCAACATCGGAAACCTGTAACGCCATGGCCATCCGGCGGCGCGATCCCATGGTATTGATGGCGACAGGAAATTCCGATTTTTTTCCATCGACCATCGGTTGCTCGAACAACAAAGCTTTTCCGCCCCCGGACGATTTCATCTCGCGATCCGCCCATTCTGCAATGAGCAGATCGGTATCGACCGGGACCGTGACGCGTTTCAATTCGCCCGCTTTGTCCAGAGCCCGCACGAACTCTTGAAATGAATGGTAAGCCATGGATCAAACCCGCAGGAATGCTCGCCCGTTGCGCCCCAGAATGCGACAGAATTTTCGATTGGCTTTTACTGCGATGCCAAATATTGAAAGGACACAACCCTGCCGTTGGCGAACGTCACCATTTTGCCGGGATAAGGAACACTTTGCGGGAACCAGGCATAACAAAACGGATCGTACAATGGCGCCCCGAAATAGTAGTCTAACGGGCTGTAATACGGATAGTATGGGTAATTGGCGTAATAAGTGTAAATCCACGTTTCCGTCGGTCCACACCCCATGTTGCCGATAATTTTTTGATCCGTGGTCCCCCATGCAAGCCATACGGCGGTTCGAGACATCCCGATGCGAATTTTTCCCTGAGTTAGGAGCGTCTGGTCTCTGTGTGAAAAAGTCTGGTAAAGGTCTGGATGATCAGAAATGCGCGTTTGCGGTGTCGAACAACTGGCGAGAACGATGGCGGCGGTCGCAAGGCCGAGTGTCGATGCGCGAACAAAAAACCAACTGTCCACGCCGCGAGGAAATCATGTCGGGCACCAATTTGGCAAGCTAAACCGTACATTGAACCCAACGTCGTGGCAACGCTGGTCAAACTAACGAGCTGAATAGCGTTATAGCGGCGGCGGCGGCGGCACGTACTGGAAGAATACCACTTTACCGTTTGAAAAAGTGGCTCCTCTGGAGGCATAAGGAAACTTAGGCGGGATATACGACCAATCGAATGGCCCATAATAATAGGGGCTACCGTAGCTGGGAGGTGTTTGGTAACGTAAATAGAGCCACGTTTCGCTGGGACGATCACCAATGTTGTCTGGAATTTTTTCGTCTGGCGTGCCCCAAGCCAGCCATACCGCGTCCATTGTCATTCCTGCGCGAATCTGTCCCTGACTTACCAACGACTGATCTCTGGCCGAAAGACGCTGGTAGATTTCCGGATGTTGCGAAATACGCCTCTCAGTGGTTGCACAACCGCTGAAAACCAACGTCACAGCTGTTATCGCGAACATAAACGCGACGGCCCGAAGTAGACGCTGCATGACGCGACGATCGTACGTCTGTTATATCGAGTCAATTAAAGGGCCTTGTTGATTCACCACCGCATTCCCCGTAACATGTCGGCGGATGCAAGACCGTCACGGCCACCGGATTTCCTATCTGCGCGTTTCGATCACCGATCGTTGCAACGAGCGCTGCACGTATTGCATGCCACAGGAGCTTCAGGAGTGGTTGCCCCGCGAGGAAATTTTGACGTATGAAGAAACGTTGCGCCTCATTCGCATTGCAGCCGAACTCGGTGTGTCGAAGGTGCGAATTACTGGTGGCGAACCGCTGACGCGGCGCGACGTGATTCATTTCGTTAGGCAACTTCCAGAGGTCGACGGAATCCGGAGTATCGGTCTTTCGACCAATGGGACATTGCTCGCACGCGAAATCACGCCAGGCCGCAGCATGGCGGAAGTGCTTCGCGAGTCCGGCGTGCAATCGATTAATATTTCACTCGATACGCTCGATCCAGCCATTTATTCGCAGATTACCGGCCGCGATTTCCACGCACAGGTGCTGGCTGGAATCGACGCGGCGATTGCCGCCGGGTTCGATCAAATCAAATTGAACACTGTCCTCATGCGGAGCCGAAACGAAGATCAACTCATGCCGCTGATCGAATTTTCCGGAGCTCGGGGCCTTATCCTTCGATTTATCGAAATGATGCCGGTGAGCACAGCCGACGTTTTAAACGAGCGCAATTTCATGTCGGTGTTAGAGGCGAAACGGTTAATCGAGTCGGCTTATGGAACTTTAATTCCGGAAGCCGAATTTCGAACAAATGGTCCGGCTACCTACTATCAAATCCCGGGGCGACCTCAGCGCATCGGTTTCATCGGCGCGATGACGAATCTGCATTTTTGCGAGAACTGCAACAAGCTGCGCCTTACGTGCGACGGAAAATTGCGTCCATGTCTTGGCAGTTATTTGGAGTTCGATATCATGGAGCCGTTGCGTGCGGGCGCGAGTGATGAACAGCTCAAACAGTTTTTTCTCGATGTCGTAGAGCGGAAGCCGCGGGAACATGACTTCAGAAATAGTTACCAGCCAAATCGCAAAATGGTTGCCATTGGCGGTTGAGGCGTGTCATGTCGAGCGAAGCCGAGACATCCCGATGCATTACATTTGGTGGCGCCACGGGATTCCTCGACTCCGCTCGGAATGACAGGTAGGCAAAAATGAAGGGCCTGACTCACATTGGCAGGGATGGACGAGCACAGATGGTCGATGTTTCGGCAAAACCGCTGAGCAGACGAAAAGCTGTTGCCAGTGGAAGGATTTGCCTCCAGCGCGAGACGCTCGACTTGATTGCAAAAGATCAAATCGCCAAAGGCAACGTGTTCGCCACGGCGCGCATCGCCGGAATTCAAGCCGCCAAGCAGACGGCGCATCTGATTCCGCTTTGCCACACGCTGCCGCTTAGTGAAGTGAACATCGACATTGTCACTTTCAACGCCGGCGCGGAGGTTAAATGCACTGCGCAAACAATCGCCCAGACTGGAGTCGAGATGGAGGCGCTGGTGGGCGTGACCGTTGCGCTGTTGACGATTTACGACATGTGCAAAGCCGTGGACAAACGCATGTGCGTCAGCGAGGTGCATCTAATTGGAAAGAAAAAAAGTGATGTATCGGCGGGCCATGACCGCCGAAACAAACGATCGCGGCACTCATAGAAACGCCCTTTCAAACCATGCAAATACAGGTTGGTCTCATCACAATCTCCGATCGTGCCAGCGCGGGCGACTACGACGATCTTGGCGGGCCGGCGGTAAAGGAAGCGGCACGGAAAGCTGGATGGCAGGTGCTGGCGGAAGCGATTGTGCCCGATGATGCAGTCCGGATTCAAGAGACAATTCGATCGTTTTCTAAACAAGGATGCGGTTTGATCCTCACGACCGGGGGCACAGGCATCGGGCCGCGGGACGTCACGCCTGAAGCGATTCGCGCGATCATGCGAGCAGAATTGCCGGGTTTCGGTGAAGTGATGCGTGCCGAGTCGATGAAGATCACGCCTAACGCAATTCTCTCACGTAACCTCGCTGCGGTTGTTGATCACGCTCTGGTGATCGGGCTTCCGGGTAAGCCGAGCGGAGCCGTGGAATGTCTCAGTTTCGTGCGAGACGCAATTCCGCACGCCGTTGCAGTTGCGCAAGGCACGCCGACCTCCTGCTGAAGCTTTTTGCGCGCGTCAGTCGGGCCAAACCAGCAATCGCATCAACTGCTCGCCATAATTTGTGAGATGCGCGTTTGCCTGGTGGCCGGAGACGATGTCGCGAGTCAGATAAGAATATTCAGTCGAGCTTTTCTTTATGTAGCTCAGCTCGGGCTGTGTCACATGTTGTTCGCTGGGTTCAATTTTCAAGGGAACACCGGAACGCGCGAATGAAACCTCCCATGATGACGCATTGTTTCGCTTCGCGCCTGCAACCATCCACGGATAAAGCTGTGGCAAATCGAAGTGGCGCGCCTTCGGCAGGAGGACCTTGTAGAAGGTCTCCTCGCCATTGAGAAACTCGGAAATTGTGAGCGCTGGATTTTTTCGAAGCGCCAAATAGAGACGCGCGATATCCAGACCCGCGAGATTCATACCGTTGTAAGCGCCGTGACGATTCGGATCGTTTCTAAAGAATGTGTCGTACCACGCTTGGAACTGCGGGCTAAACATCAGGTCCAGCTCCAAATGCAGATGCGCCCTCTCGCGGTTGATGCCTCTTCCGGTATAACCCATTACCGCGATACGCTGGCCAGCTTTCACTGTCTCGCCGGGCTGCACGGCGATCGAGCTGAGATGTCCGTAGAGACTGTAGTAATTCGAGCCGGCCCAATGATGCTCGATCACGATATATTTCCCGTAATTCGAATAGCCGGCTACAGGGTTAACGTGCACGACTTTGCCATCGGCAATAGCGCGCACTTCATCGAGCGGTTCACCATTTGCATCGCGGTGGACAGGGCGGATATCGATTCCTTCGTGAAAGCGAGTGTAAACGACGCCTCCACGAGTTTCTTTCGGGTCGCGCACAAACCCATATTGCCCGCCCTCCCATGGCGTCGATTTCACGCCGTTGAAGTCCCGATCAATGTGTTGGTAAAACGCGGCGCCGTCCCCGGAAAAGAGTGCGTCGTTGTCCGTGGGAAGAACAAGATCGAGAGCCTCCGCTTGCGTGGTCACTGAAGTTGACAAAGCACCGACGAAAATAACTGTGGCGAACAACAATCGCATGAACAATTCAGAACGGATTAGTGTTTTCCTTGTCCGATCAGCCGCCAGTCCTTCTTCATTACTTCGATGTCGGCGGTTGAGAGTCCGGAAGGAACATAAATTTTGCCGTCTGACACGCGTTTGTCGATCTGCAGTGCAGTGATTAGCCGGCCATTGACGAATATGAAAAGGAGGCTGCCGCGGTGCTCGATGCTTAAAGTATCGAGCACTACGCGCCCGTGATCGTCCAGTTGAAATAAGGCGCCGTATGTTCCGTCCGGAGACTGATACGGCGCAAACCCGACGACGTTGTGTTCTGTGATCCATGGCGTCTTTTCGATTGCAATATCTTTGCCGCGCGATGTCGCCGGAGCGGACATTGCGAACGTGTCTGAATCATGAGGGTTCGCCTGGACGTGCACGCGAAACGTACAGTGTCGTGGTTTCCCGAACCCATTGCTCAGCGCAAAAACCAGGCCCAGTGCCACCACACACACAACCTTTATGCCCGTTGACTCCGAAAGCATTTGCGACTTCATAAAAGGTTTGACAGCAATTTTGCAACTCAGAAAAGTTTCGGCGCTCTTTAGGGTCCTCATGAATTGCCGCGTTGTATTGACCGTTTTCGTAATTTTCGTGGCGGGGTCTGTGTTGGGCCAGGACGTCACGCCCGCGCCTACACCTGCGCGGAAACGAGGCTGGTTGAGCCGCATTCTACACCCGTTTTCTCCCAACATCGTTCCACAATATAAAGACGCGCGTTTGCGTGGACTCGCTCTGGATCTGCAAATTTCGCCACAGACTGTTAAGCTTTCCGAGGTCCGCCAGCTTACAGTAAAAGTGACGCTGGCAAATCTCTCGAAGCGTCCGGTCGCGCTCGATTTTCCGACGAGTCAGCGCATCGAAATTTATCTGAAAAATTCCGCGGGCGATGTTCTGACAAAGTGGTCTGAGAATCACGCATTCGTCGAAAAACCTGCCACAATCCTGATTAACCCCTCCGAGCGGATCGAGTACAACGAGACGATCTCGACGCGTGAGCTTACGCCGAACAAGGTGTTTATCGCCGAAGTTTTCTTTCCTCAATATCTGGAGTTGCGCATTCGGCAGAAGTTCCTCGCCGTGCCGTGAGCGGAGAATGAAGTGATGCACTAAAACTGTAGTAGAGTGATGTCTTCTGAAGCATTTGCAATGCCCCAACCCTCCAGTGCTCCATTACACCTCTTTTCTGATTATCATACTCATCCACAGGGGCATCGGGTGCAGAAGTACACGCAGGGACTCCTCCAACCTTGGGCGGATTCGGCGCGCAAGGCAGGGTTGAAGGATATCGCTTTTACCGATCATGATCGTTACCACGCAGGAATCGATTTTGATGAAATCGACCGGTTACGAGAGCGAAATCCTGACTTGCGAATCCGTGCTGGTATCGAACTTGATAACGATCCCGTTCACTCAGCGGCCGGCAGAAAGTGGGTGGAGCAAAATTGGGACAAGCTGGATTTTGTCCTGGGATCGGTGCATTTCCTGGATCGTCCCGATCAGATGTTCGACAGCGTCCCCGATGGCGCAGCGCAATTCGAAGGCCGGAACATCGACGCGATTTATGTCGATTATTTTCGCCGTGTCCGCGACATGGCCGCCACTGGATTGGTCGATTGCCTCGCGCATCTGGACCTGATCAAAATCCATGGTCATCGCTCTTCTGTAGAGATTGGCAGTTTGGTCAATGAAACGCTTGAATTTATTGAGGCGCGCGACTTGGCGATTGAACTCTCCACGGCCGGCTGGCGCAAGCCTGTGAATGAACTTTATCCAAGCGATTCAATCATTGAGCTGGCAATGGAAAAGGAGATTCCTTTCACCACCGCTTCGGACGCGCATTCCCACGTGCAACTAGGTGAGAATTTTTCCAGTCTCTCTGACAAAATCTCCGATCTGAGCATTCGGGAGATCTGTATCTTCGAGAAGCACAGGCGTGTTCCGCAACCATTACAGCTGTAGATCGAGCTGCGGCCCTTTCTCTGTGGAAAACGCCTGTTCGGTGTCCGGCGGCAGGGGCAAACCAAAACCCAGACGCTGGGCCAGGCGCTGGCAGGTCTCGGGCGCAAAACCTTCGAAATGATTGCCGGAAAATGCCGAGACACTGCGCACCTCGGGAAGATGCCGTTTAATTTTCAGCGACCAGCTTTCCAACGCAGCTTCGCGTTTCCAAAGCAATTTCCCGTAACGATGGAGGTGGCCGCCATCTACGTCGTATTTTGTTGCGTAGTCACCAAGCAAACGCAGATACAGAAAATCGGTGGTGCATGGCAGAAATTCGAAAGGCGCGAGGTTTCGTTCGTTGAGCGGAGTAGTATCGGCCCAGACCCAGCAGATGCGATACTTTTCAATCAGGCGGATAAATTGCGGCCGATGCCAGCCGGCGTGACGAAATTCAATGGCAAATCGAAACTCGCGCGGCAGTTGCACCAGAAATTTCCGCAGTGCCTGCTTGCCATCGGCAGGGGTCAGCGAGGGCGGGAGCTGAATGAGAATCACCTGCAGCTTTGATTCGAGATGTTCGATAGCGTGTAGAAACGAATTAAGCTCCGCTGCGCAGTCCCGTAGACGGCAGATGTGCGTGATCTGCAGGGGAAGCTTACATGCGAACCGAAAACCGGCAGGAGTCATTTCCGCCCATCGACGGACCGTGTTTTCCGCGGGCACTGCGTGAAAGGTCGAGTCGACTTCAACCGCCGGAAAATAGTTGGAATAGAACTCAAGCCAGTGAGACTCTGGCAAATTGTGTGGATAAAACACGCCGCGCCAGTCTTCAAAGCTCCATGCGCATGAGCCGATGCGTATTTTTTGTTGATCGAAGAGATTCAAGTGGAATCGAAAAAGTATTCGGTTTTGCCCGTCGGAGAAGATGTCACATTGAAGGAGAAGAGTGCGCGGAAAACTTGACGGGCTGGATAAGTTAACTACGCTGGCACCTCTGGATGCAACTGCTTATTCGCAGCTTTCTGATTCTCGTTGTCACCCTGTTCCTTTTGCCTGAACAGGGCGCTGCTATCATCTTTAAACCCGGTAAAAAGGCGAAGTTCGTCGTGCCCGGTGAGGAAGAAATGAGCGGGGACGCGGCGCAGCTATATCAGACCGGGCAGACCGCAGAAAAAGAAGGGAACAAGAAGCGCGCGATCCGGGCGTACAAAACTATAGCCAAACGTCACCCGAAAGACGCTCTGGCTCCGACAGCGCTTTATCGCGCTGCTCAATTGCAGGAACAGATCCGTGACTACACTCCGGCGGCCGACTCCTATCTTCAGTTGGTTGAAAAATACGCGGGCAGCCCGCATTTTGATGATGCGGTCGAGGGGCAGTTCCGCGTTGGCGAAATTTATCTAAACGGAAAGAAACTGAGGATATTGGGGATTCCGGTGGCATCAGCACTGGATCGTGCAGTCACGATCTTCGCAAACGTTGTCCGCACGGCGCCCTATGGGAAATACACCGCCCGGGCACAGTTCGATATTGGCCTTGCGCGTGAAAAGCAGGGAGCGAACGACGCGGCTATCCAGGCGTACCAGGCGGTCGTGGACAAGTTTCCAGACGAACCGATTGCCGTCGATGCGCAATATCAAATTGGTTACATCTGGTTTACGGCTGCCAAGTTAGGAACAAATGACGCCGCCGCGGCAACCAATGCGAAAACGGCGTTCCAGGATTTTCTCTTCCACTATCCCAAGAGCGAAAAGGCCGCGCAGGCGCGTAAGAACCTCGATATTCTTGAGCACAAACAGACAAGCAATTCTTACAGGGTCGCCAAGTTTTACGACAAACAAAAATTTTATCGCGCTGCCGTGATTTACTATAACGAAGTGATTCGACAGCAGCCAGGCTCGGAGGAAAGTACCGAAGCCAAGAGGCGGATCGATCAGTTGCGCAAAAAATTTGGCGACGCTGTGCTTCAGCCCGCTATATCGGTGTCGCAAAACGCCAAGAAAAAAACCGATGGCCACGGATCACGAAGCGCAGGAACTGGATCGGCCAAACCGGGCGCACCAAATAACGAAGCTCCTTTGCCTTCATCGGAGTCGGACAATTCGCTTCCGCCGCCGGCTTCGCTAGC
Organism: uncultured Verrucomicrobiae bacterium; assembly: GCA_963753675.1. Taxonomy (GTDB): domain Bacteria; phylum Verrucomicrobiota; class Verrucomicrobiia; order Chthoniobacterales; family UBA10450; genus Udaeobacter. Next base: position 96,958 of record CAVWCZ010000008.1, read on the forward strand.
GCCGGATACGACTACTGCGCCTGAACCTGCGTTACCTCTGCCGGGCACGAGCACAAGCGCCGATCCTTCTAATCCTCCCGGAGCGTCGGCTGCGCCCGAAGCGTCCGCCTCACCGGCGCCTTGAAAGCCTTATTTGCGACAATTTTTTGCTTCGCGGTCTCTGGTTGCCTTGGCTATCACGTAGGGCCCGTAAAGCCGTACTATCTCCGTGACGTCCACACCATTGCGGTTCCGACGTTTAAAAATCGCACCCTCGTACCTCGTATAGAGGTTTTGGTCACGGACACGGTGATCAAACAATTCCAGCAGGATGGTACGTATCAGATTGCGAGCGACGACAAGGCCGACGCTACCTTAAGCGGGGAGATATCTCGTATTGTCCGGGCGCCGGCGCGCTCCGTCCGTGGCAACGTGCTGGCCACAACCGAGTTTAGTCTGGTAATGAGTATCAAGTACTCGCTGACTGCGCGAGACGGCAAACCGTTGGCCGGGCCAGGGGAAGCAAGTGGAACCACTAGCTTCTTCGTCACCGGCGACGTGACAACTGACGAAAGACAAGCGTTGCCGCTCGCCACTGAGGATCTCGCCACCCGATTAGTTGCTCAACTAAGCGAGGGATGGTGATGAGATGAAAGGTGAAGAGAAGCTATGGGCGATTCTCAACGAGAAGCTTGATAATCTCCGTGCAACGAATCGTCTGCCCGAGGCAATTCGGGTCGCCGAAACGGCGCTCGAAGTTGCCAGGCGTGCCTTCAAGGGCAACCAGACTGCGCTTGCCTTAAGTTTCGAAAAACTAGGGCAACTGCTGGAACAAAAAGGGGACCACGCCGGCGCCGAGGCATACTTACTGAAGGCGCACGTCATTCTCGAGAGGGGGAACCCGCCAGATCAGCGCGCCATCTACCGCTCGGCACGCCGGCTCGCGTTACTTTTTGATAATCTTGGTCAATCCGAAGAAGCAATCGATTACTACCAGAAGGCAATAGCTTCCGGGACCGAAATCGAAGACGTCCCTTACTCAGATATCGGGACGATGTTGAATAACGTCGCACTCATCATGCGCAAATCGGGCCGGCAAAAAGCGGCAGAGCCGTGTTATTTGCGCGCTTTAGAGATCTACGAGAAGCAGCTTGGGCCCGACCACGCCGACGTAGCATCCGTACTAAATAATCTGGCGGTGTTTTATACCAACGAACGCCGATACACCGAGGCCGAGAAACTGCACCTCCGCGCATTGGCCATCAGAGAGAAGTTGCAGCCACCTCCGATCGCGGATATCGCGCAGTCGAAATGCAACCTGGCGGTCGTCTATCATTCACGCGGCGATTACGCCAAGGCGGCGGAGCTCTATCAATCCTCAATCAAGAGCTGGGACCAAGTACAGGAGAAGCCGTCAAAGGACTACGATATTGTCGTATCCAATTATGCCGATCTCTTGCGTTCCCTTGGTCAGGTGCGCAAGGCTCACCAACTGGAGGTACGCGCCCGCAAGAAACGGTCGGATTGATGAGCCTACGGTTCTCCCCGATTTGGTCTTGCAGGCCTCGTGCACGCGCGCATTATAAAGTGCTTTTCTTGCTCGCGTGGCGGAACTGGCAGACGCGTACGGCTCAGGACCGTATGGGGAAACCCTTGGAGGTTCGAGTCCTCTCGCGAGCAGGCCACCCGAGCGATCTTGCGCAATCGATCAGAAGCTGCTCGATGCTAGTCGCAAGTGGTTGTTACTTTCCTCCCGATTTTCTTCTCGCTGCCCAGCGGGCCTTCATCAGCTCCGAAAGCCGTCTTCGACCGGCAGGAGTGAGCGCGCCTTTCTTTCGAGTAGAGGCTTTTGTTCCTCCTGTTTTCCTTCTTGCCGCCCAGCGCGCTTTCATTAGTTGAGAAAGCCGCCTTCGGCCGGCCGGCGTGAGTTGGCCTTTTCGCGCCGCGGGAGCTGCTCCTGCTCCGGTGCCACGCTTCTTTGCCCAACGAGCTCTGGCGGCTGCCGCAAGCTTCGCCCTGGTCGCAGGCGAGAAGTAGCGTCCGCGGGCGGCGGTAGGAGCGACTTCCTTTTGAGGTGCACCTCGCAAAATTGAGGAAAGTCGTCGTTGCAGATTATCGATTTGCTGGCGAATTGAGATCGCGTCCTGTAGATCTTTAACAGATATGTCCATTCCGCTAGATAGCCGTAGTTGCCAAGTCTGGCAATCAGTAATTTTGTAACGAGTTCTAACCTTGTTCCTCGTTACTAGCTCGTTAGCTATGCGACAAGTCATAAGGCGGAACCTTGTAAAAGATGTCAGTTGGTGTTCGATCGGATCATGACATGATTGCCAAACCTGCGTACGTCCGGGAAATGTTCGGCTCGATTGCGAGACGCTACGATCTCGCAAATCATGTGCTGAGCTGCGGGATGGATTTCTACTGGCGTGCCCGGGCGGCTAACATCGTGGCCGGCTGGCACCCTCGTAACATCGCTGATCTTGCGACTGGCACCGGAGATCTGGCACTTGCTCTGCAAAACAAGTTGCCGGCCTCCGAAATTATTGGTGTCGATTATCTGCCGGATATGCTGGAGCTTGCGCGGAAAAAAGGTCTCCGAAGCGGGTTACTAGCGGATGCGATGAAACTCCCGTTCCCCGATGGGTCATTCGAGTGCATTACGATCGCGTTCGGCTTGCGAAACTTGGAAAACTGCTCAGCTGCGCTCACTGAAATCGCACGCGTCCTTGGCAGCAATGGTCAGCTATTGGTGCTCGAATTTTCATTACCGAAGACGACGATCTTGCGCGCGATGTATCGCTTCTATTTGCATCGGTGCCTGCCCGTGCTCGGCTCGTTTCTAACACAAAAGAAAAGCGCCTATGATTACCTGGGTGATTCAATCGAGGAATTTCCGAGCGGCAATGCGATGTGCGAGTTGATGCGGGCGAATGGTTATGTCCTCCCGACGTTTGAACCTTTGACGGGAGGAATCGTCTCAATCTACACCTGTACAAAACCGTAGGAACGGGGAAACTCCCTTGCCACGACGCAGAAAGAGAGTTACAAAAAACCCGGTGTGATTGATTACATTCAAAAGGGCGGATTATTGATGTGGCCGATTCTGGCCTGCAGCATTGTTTCCATTGCTGTGTTTGCGGAGCGCCTTTTCTATTTTCATCGCGCGACAATTCATATCGGCGAGTTCCTGAAGGGATTGTCAAATTTGATTCGTCGTCGCAATTTCGCCGAGGCACTTCATGAGTCTGCCGGAACCTCTGGCCCGGTGGCGAGAGTGATTCATGCTGCACTGATCCGGCACGATGCGCCCCGAACGGAGTTACGCGACATAGTGCAGGAAGCCGCCCAGCTCGAGGTACCCAAACTGGAGCGGTTCCTTCCGGTGCTTGCTACCATTGCTTTCCTTACCCCGTTGCTGGGACTGCTTGGCACCGTCGCAGGGATGATCGATGCGTTCGGGACGATTGCTTCCAGCGGCGGTTATGCCACGGTCACGGAACTTTCCGGTGGCGTTTATAAAAGTCTGCTGACGACTGCCGCCGGCCTGGTTGTGGCAACACCGACGTTTGTGGCTTACAGCTACCTCTCTTCCCGCATAAACACCATGATCCACGATATGGAACGCGCGGGCATTGAGATTGTGCACATGTTGACTGAAAGTCGTCCCATCAGCGGCATCATCAGTTTCCAGCAACCTGGTGAAATTTCGCGGGAGATTGAAGCACGGCAGGACCTTTGATGACGAAGCGCTTCGTCGCGTGGAATTGTTCAAGGTGTACTGTTGAAGCGTCAGATGAGACTCAGACGGACAACAACTTATAACTTCGGATGGCTTTTAATCGTCGGGCTTGTCGATCTCGCCTTCCTGCTCGCTTTTTTCCTGTTGCTAAGTTCGAATTTTATCCTGCAGCAAGGCATCTCGGTTTCGATGCCGTTTTCGCGCTTTACGCTTGGTCCAAAAAGTAACCAGCAAATCATTAGTATTACTGGCGGCGCAGTTCCGGCGATTTATTTCCAGGATCAGCGAGTTACGATAGAGCAGCTTGGCCACCTGCTTGATTCAGCCAAACGTAAGGACCAATCGATCATTATTAAGGCTGACCGTTCTGCATCATACGAAATAGTAGCCGAAGTAACAAACGCTGCGCTTGAACATGGCATTAGTTCTGTCGCCCTGGCCGCGTCTCCCCCACGATGAATGGCACTGCCGCCGAGATCACCGCCGAACCACTCTTGTTTAGTTGGGATTCGCCTCGGGGCCAGAAGACGGTACTTGCATCGTTCGTGGTGTTGTCGCTGGTGGCCCATGCACTCTGCTTTTACGTTTTTCAAATTGTCTATCCAGCGCCGGTAGCGGTGCTGCCGCCGCCAGCCCGCGTTACGTTCATGGCCCTGGATTCCGATGAAGGTCGGACACTTCTTCACTGGATCGATGCAGAAGATCCTGCATTAGCTTTTACCACCCTTCCACCGCCGGGAGCAAAGCTCCGCGCTCTCCCAACGGCGGAGCATGTACCATCGTATTCTTCGTTAGAGCCGACTTTGAAGGACCTTCCGGCGCTAAAGCCGGATCTGCGCATTCCGAGTTCCCGGCCACCGGGAGCGGTAAGCTCTCTCCGACGGAAAACCGCCACGGCGATGGCCAGCGGCAAAACATCCATCACTTTTTCTGAAAACTTTGATCGGTTAGGGGTTCCGAGTCTGCCACCCTCGCGCTTCGTCGCGTCCAATAAAGAAGCTCCCGAAACACTTCGGTTTCGTGTGGCCGTTAACGAATTGGGAGAAATCCGGTATTGCTTTCCGATCGATTCGTCAGGTGATCCGGCGTTGGACGAACAAGCGCGTTTACAGGTTATCCTCAGCCGTTTCCCGTCGACCAAAGAAGCCGACAGAAATCCCAGTGATTCCCTGGTCTGGGGCATCGTAACAATTCAATGGGGCAATGATGTGGCGCGCCCAGAGCAAGCCGCCCCGTCAGCCAGCGTTACGCCGTGATTCGCGTCACTCTTGCTACTCTGGTCACGATTTATCTGCTGCTTTTTCTTGCGGCGGTCTTTCTATTTTGGATATTTGGAGAGTGGAACCGCCGGCGCCGTGAGCGACAGGCTTTAGAGCACCGGTTGCGCTGCGTGATTTGCGCGTTCGAATTTGAAGATCGAACTGATGCGCTGCTTCCCCGGTGCCCGCACTGCGGAAGTTTAAATGAACGATTCAGAATGGAGAACATTTAGATATGGGAATGTGGATAGGCCGAAACCGCAAAGCGCGCGTCACCTACGGTTTTGACGAAATCGCGCTGGTGCCCGGGCGGGTGACCATCAATCCCAACGAAGTCGATATCATGTTTCGTTTGCCTCGTAAGGAGGCGCCCCCGCTGGAGATGACCATACCCATACTCGCCAGCGCCATGGACGGAGTCGTCGATGTGGGCTTCTCCATAGCGATGAATAAGCTTGGTGGGCTTGCCGTTTTGAATTTGGAAGGAGTGCAAACGCGCTACAAGAATCCGCAGGAAGTCCTGCAAAAAATCGTTGAAGCGAATAAATCCGAAATCACCGCACTGCTGCAGCGAATTTACCTGGAACCGATTCAAGAGGATCTGATTGCCGCGCGTGTGCGCCAAATCAAAGACGCCGGCGTTATAGCTGCGGTCAGCTCAATTCCTCAACGCGCGGCGGAATTCGGAAAGATCGCGCAAGAAGCCGGTGCGGACGTTTTTGTGGTGCAAAGCACCGTTTCCACGGTCCGGCATATTTCGTCGGAGTATAGGTCGCTCGATCTTGAAAAATTTTGCCGGGAAATGCGCATACCTGTGATCGTGGGAAATACGGTTGGCTATGATGTGACGCTCGAGATCATGGAGTGCGGGCCGGCCGCAGTGCTGGTTGGGGTTGGGCCCGGAGCCGCCTGCACCTCGCGCGGCGTGCTCGGCCTTGGTGTGCCGCAGGTTACGGCCACGGTTGATTGCGCGGCCGCACGCGATGCTTACTTCAAAAAAACCTCCCGCTACGTGCCAATTATCACGGATGGCGGAATGAACCGTGGCGGCGATGTTTGCAAGGCGCTGGCTTGCGGCGCTGATGCGGTGATGGTCGGCAGCGCTTTTGCCAAGGCGCAGGAAGCGCCCGGCCATGGCTATCATTGGGGAATGGCCACCCCGCACGCCAACCTTCCACGCGGCACACGCATAAAGGTGGGTACCACTGGTTCTCTAAAACAAATCCTCTTCGGCCCGGCCGAGGTGGACGACGGCAGCCAAAATCTTGTCGGCGCAATTACTACCTGCATGGGCAATGTAGGCGCGCGCAATATTCCCGAGTTCCAGCAAACCGAAATCATCATCGCGCCTTCGATCCGGACCGAGGGGAAGCTTTTCCAGACTGTGCAAAATGTCGGAATGGGAACCAGTTGACGATTCCCCGCTTCCACGTTTAAACGCTATACGTCATGGCCGAGCGCAGAGTGGTTATCACGGGGATGGGTGTTGTCACACCGGTTGGCAACGATCTCGAAACGTTTTGGTCGAATCTTAAAAACGGCGTAAGCGGAATTGGCACCATCGACGCGTTCGATACTACCGGATACGATTGCAAGATCGGGGGACAAGTACGCGATTTCGATCCAAAGCCGTTCTTCAAAAATCCCAAGGACGTGCGACGCACCGATCGATTCACGCAACTTGCCATGGCGGCGGCGAAAATGGCCGTTGCGGACAGCGGGATCGACATTGCGAATCTGAAGCAACGGGATCGGTTCGGCGTGATTGTTAGCACCGGAATCGGCGGACTCAAGACATTACAGGACCAGTTGCAAATCTTATTGACGAAGGGACCCGGACGAAACTCGCCGTTCACCATTCCAATGTTGATCAGCAACATGGCGGGCGGTGTGATTTCAATGGAGTTCGGCCTACGTGGTCCCAATCTTTGCATCGTTACGGCTTGCGCCACGTCCAACAACGCCATCGGCGAATCCTGGAGAATTATTAAATTCGGCGACGCCGATATTTTCCTCGCAGGCGGGGCAGAGGCATCCATTGTCGAAATCGGCGTTGCAGGATTTTCGGCCATGAAGGCACTGAGCAAACGCAACGATGACCCCGAGCGCGCTTCCAGGCCCTTCGATCGTGATCGGGATGGATTTGTGATGAGTGAAGGGGCAGGAATCGTCGTGGTAGAGGAACTGGAACATGCCAGGGCGCGCGGCGCCAAAATTTATTGTGAAATTACCGGTTACGGCGTTTCTGCCGATGCCTATCACATGACTGCGCCACCGCCGGATGGCGAGGGCGCGGCGCGCGCCATGAAGCTCGCGCTCGAACACGCCCGTATTTCACCCGGGCAGGTCGATTACATTAACGCGCATGCTACCTCCACCGATATCGGCGATCTTTGCGAAACACGCGCTATTAAACAGATTTTTGGCGAAAACGCGTACACCGTTCCAATCAGTTCCACAAAATCGATGACCGGTCACTTGTTGGGCGGCGCCGGTGGAGTAGAGATGGCTGCCTGTGCGCTGGCTATCCGCGATTCGGTCGTTCCGCCGACGATCAATCTGGAAAATCCAGACGAAGAATGCGACCTCGATTACACCCCGAAGGTTGCCCGCGAAAAGAAGGTTCGCGTCGCGCTCAATAATTCGTTCGGTTTCGGCGGCCATAACGCCACGCTCGTCGCCACCGCATTCGAAGGCTGACGGTCACTGTTGCGAGCCGCGTTCGAGATCCCGGGTCGGACGCTTTGACTATTCACGGTTCACCGGTCACTATTTACACCGGTAACGCGGGCATAGCTTAATGGTAAAGTTCCAGCCTTCCAAGCTGGCCATGCGGGTTCGATTCCCGTTGCCCGCTCATCTCTTCATTCACAGTTCGCGACGTGGCTCGAAAAACAAACTCGTATCAGGCGAGACCCTACATCAAAATCAGGCCATGCCTGACTCGACAAATCTGGATGGGCATCCAAAGTAAAGATCTCCCATCACAACGGATCTGAATCAGGCGGAGGACTTTCCCCCGCTGGGTTCTTCGCCTCTTCCAGACCTGCGAATCGCAGAATCAACACGGCGGGAAAAAGGGAATATCTATGCACCCGTTGAATCAGCTAAAAAAAATAGCTCCAGTATTTGTTGTCGCGTTGGTTTGCTTCGGCCTTTTGCCGACGCTGCGAGCGGTCAGTCCGGCTCCGGACGGAGGTTATCCCGGAGGCAACACGGCGGAAGGAGCGCGCGCGCTGTTTAGTCTTACCACCGGGACGTACAACACGGCGCTTGGGTGGTTTTCGCTCGAGAGCCTTACCACCGGCAGCTTCAATACGAGTGTTGGGGCTGGAACGCTTGTGCTCAACACCGGAGACGAAAATACGGCTACTGGCACCGCTGGACTTCTAAGCAATACCACTGGAATCCAAAACACGGCCAATGGAGCGTTTGCCCTTTTTAGCAATACAGAAGGCAGTTTTAACACCGCCACCGGCGATGAAGCGCTTCTTCATAATACCACTGGCACTGTCAACACAGCGATCGGCGCTGGTGCGTTGGCGAACAACACGACCGGCGATCACAATACAGCCATTGGCGGGGACTTCGTGCTTTTTTCCAATACGACGGGCAGCTTGAACACGGCGACCGGTGTTAATGCGCTCGCTGCCAACACGACGGGGAACGGCAACACGGCCATCGGCGCAGATGCGCTGCCAGACGCCATTACCGGCGCCGGCAACACGGCGGTCGGCGCGTTCGCGCTATCTAACACCACCGGCAGCGAAAACACGGCCATCGGTGATGAAGCGCTCGTTAACAACACCACGGGGGGTGGCAATATCGTTTTGGGGGCGTTCGCCGGATCTGGAGTCAATACAGCCAATAACGTTATTTGTATCGGTGCTGCTGGTAATAACGTAGACAACAGCTGCTATATCGGCCAGATCTTCGGTGCGACAGCTGTGAATGGAGTTGCTGTCTTGGTTAATTCTAACGGACGGCTTGGGACGATGACTTCCTCCCTGCGCTTCAAGAAGGACATCAAACCGATGGAGAAGGCCAGCGAGGCACTCTTTGCGCTTAGGCCGGTTACATTCCGTTACAAGAAGGAGATTGACCCTGTCGGGACATCGCAGTTGGGCCTTGTGGCCGAAGATGTAGAAAAGGTGAATCCTGATCTAATTGTGCGGGACAAAGAAGGAAAACCCTACAGCGTGCGTTACGACCAGGTGAACGCGATGGTGCTCAATGAGTTTTTGAAAGAACACAACGCATTTCTGGAGGAGCACCGCACCGTTGAAGAGCTGAAGAAACAAGTTGAAGCGCTCACTGCGGGCCTAGAGAAGGTTAACGCCCAGATTGCAGCGAGCAAACCTGCGCCGCAAGTGGTCAACAATCCCTAAAGGTTGCCAGATCGCTAGGGTTAGTCACTGAACGTCCATTTTCATCCCCGGATGAATCTCACATGCAGCGTAGCCGGGCAGATTCTTCTGAGGTGCGGTTAACGCGCGGATTCCCGCAAGTTTGCTTCGACATGACGTGAATCTACGAACACCTCAGAGTAGGTTCGATTCCCGTGTTGGCTATTGATTTGGGGCAATCAAATCGCGATTTCGCCAAGCATAGCCGACACCGGAGTAGATCGTCAGGGCAACGGTAATCCACACCAGCACCGGCCCGGCATCGTCCCAGGCACGGATCCACCATGTCGCTTTTTCATCGGCATAATGCAGCTCTGCAATCGAAAGAAGCGCCAGGAAAAAGATGATCGTGACGATTTGCCATGATGTTTTTTGTTTACCCAGCGACTCTGCCGGAAGAATCCGTCCTTTGGCGCTGGCCATGAGCCGTAAACCGGTAATGAGAAAATCCCGCGCCACAATTGTCGTCGCCGCCCATGCCGGCACGGCTTTCAAGAGGAACCAGTGAAATAAAAGCCGCTGCTACCATGATCTTGTCCACGAGTGGATCCATCAATTTGCCAAAATTAGTGATGACTCCGTAGCGGCGGGCAATTTCGCCGTCGACAAAATCGCTTAGCCCAGCAATAAGAAAAATTACGAGCGCGGTAGGTGCGCGCATAGTGCCACGATGAATTCAGCGCCACGACAAAAAGCACAGTCAGCGCAAGCCGACTCAGAGTAATTCGGTTCGCCCAATTCATACTGTAGCCGTCTCGCCGTGAGGGGCACGGGAGAGCGTTTCGTTCTTAAACAGTGGCCGTTTCCAAATCGGCACTCTCTTCTTCAATTCATCCACGATCCATTGACTCGCTCGAAACCCGTCGCTGCGATGCGGACTTGCCACTCGCAGGAACAGAGATGGTTCTCCAACCGCGATAAATCCGATTCGGTGGTGAACGATCACTTGTTTAAGCTCAAATTTCTCACAGGCGCGTTCTGCGATTCGTTTCAACTGGTACGTGGCCATTTCACGATGCGCCTCGTACTCGATACCCTCGATTTCACGGCCAGCTTCAAGTTTGCGCACCACTCCCCAAAACTCGACCATCGCTCCTGCATCGCTTCTGTGGTTTTTCGACGGTTCCGCCAGTGGATCTTCCGTCACCAGAATTTCACAAACGACATTTGCCATGCGCTTCAACTACTCGTTACAGTGACTATTCTGTGTTGAGCAGCTACAAAAGGAGATACCAAAATGAACATGAATCAATGTGATATTGGCCTGATTGGCCTCGGTGTCATGGGCGAAAGTCTCGCCCTGAATTTGGACTCGAAGGGATTTTCGGTCGCCGTGTTCAATCGGACGACAGAAATTACGGACGAATTCGCGGCAGGTCGCGCCAGGGGAAAAAATATCCAGCCGACTCGTACGCTGGAGGAATTTGTTGGGGCGCTAAAAAAACCACGCATCGCGATGTTGATGGTAAAAGCGGGCACCCCCGTGGATTCTGTTATTGGCCAGTTGGAACCGCTGCTGGAGAAAGGTGATGTGATCATCGACGGCGGAAATTCTCTCTTCACCGATACCCAGCGTCGCGGTCAGGCGTTGGAAAGCAAAGGCATTTATTTCATCGGTATGGGTGTGTCTGGCGGCGAGGAAGGCGCGCTCAAGGGCCCGTCGCTTATGCCTGGTGGTCCGCGGGAGGCATGGGATATCATTGCGCCGATTTTCCGCAAGATCGCTGCGCAAGTGGACGGCGAACCATGCTGCCGATACCTGGGACCGGACGGCGCCGGTCACTACGTGAAAATGGTCCACAACGGCATTGAATACGGCGATATCCAACTAATCTGCGAAGCCTACGCTATTTTGAAGGACATCCTCGAAATGGACGCCGCGCAGCTTGCCGATGTTTTCGCGGAATGGAACAAAGGCGAACTCGAGAGTTATCTCATCGAGATCACGTCACAGATTTTTCGCAGGATTGATCCCGACACCGGCAAGCCGCTGGTGGACATGATCCTCGACAAGGCTGGTCAAAAGGGAACCGGGATCTGGACGCTTCAAGCCGCCATTCGACAATACGTCGTCATTTCGACGATTAACGCTGCCGTCGAAGCGCGCGTGATTTCCGCGGAGAAAGAGGACCGCGTTGCTGCCTCCAAGATTCTGCCGCAACCCAAAGTGCGACAGTTCAAAGGCAATCGCGATCGTTTCATCAAAGCGGTGCGCGATGCTCTTTATGCTTCCAAGATTATTTCGTACGCACAGGGAATGGAACTCCTTCGCTCCGGGAGCACGGATTACAAATGGAACCTGAACCTCAGCGACATTGCTACCATCTGGCGGGGCGGTTGTATCATTCGCGCCAAATTTTTGAACCGCATCGTTCAAGCCTACAAACGCGACGGCAACTTACACAATCTTTTGCTGGACCGGTATTTCACACGAATGATCAAACGAGCGCAGCCGAAATGGCGGCTTGTAGTTTCGACAGCCGTTAAGCACGGGGTGGCTGTCCCTGCGCTTTCCGCCTCGTTGGCTTATTTCGACAGTTACCGCTCTGCCTGGCTGCCGGCGAACCTCTTACAAGCGCAACGCGATTTCTTTGGTGCGCACACTTACGAGCGTATCGATAAGCCTGGCGTGTTTCACACCGATTGGACCGAAGCGGATCAGGCGCCACCGGAAAAACCGGCGGAACCGAAAACGCCCGAACCGCATCACGCGGGCGAGTGAGGGTCCAGCCGGAAAGGTATGGCGCGACCGCCGGGCGCGCCGCGAGAGCCAGGATCAGACGCAAAGTTGATACTTATTCGTACCGATTCGTTCCTAGAAGCGTCGTCCCATTAGTCTTGACAAACCACCGAGTTTTCTCCCACACTCGGCATCGCTAACGGATCTGAATCAGGCGGAGGCCTGTCGCCCCGCTAGGTTCTTCGTCTCTTCTGGACCCGCAACGAGAAAACCACCTCAGCGGGGCAAAGGAAAGAAAGAATGATGAATACTATGATCCCGCTCCGAAAAGCAGCTCCGTTGTTCCTCACTGTAATTGCGCTTGCGCAGTTTGTGGTTTGCCCACTGGCGGAGGCAGTTGTACCAGCGCCGGATGGGGGCTACGCCAACTTCACCACTGCAGAAGGGACCAACGCCCTTAAAAATCTCACTACCGGTGCTGGAAACACAGGAGTTGGTTGGTATTCGCTTTTTTCAGCCGGCGGCGCCAGCTACAATACCGCTGTTGGCGCTGGAGCGCTGGTCCTCAACAACGCGGATTCCAATACCGCAGTTGGCGCTGCAGCGCTTCTGCTCAACACCACCGGCTCTGAGAACACAGCCGTTGGCGCGTCCGCGCTGTTAAACAACACTGGCGGCGGATTCAACGCCGCCGTTGGTGTGAATGCGCTCCACGACACTACCACTTCATTTAGCAATGCGTTTGGTGCTTATGCGTTAAATAAGAGTGCTACCGGCGAAGTTAACAATGCCTTTGGTTCGACCGCACTACTCAATACCGTGGACGGCAGCCACAATTGTGGCTTTGGTGATCGGGCACTGTTCAGCAACGTGTCGGGTTCGAACAACACAGCTATTGGGGATCGCGCCGGCGAGAATACTGTCGGCAGCGGCAATATCGCGGTCGGTGCCGGAGCGGGCAGAGATCTCACTACAGGCAGTAACAATATCCATATCGGCCACCAGGGTTATCCTAACCAAATCAATACTATCAACATCGGCGTGTTCGGCACTCACACTGCTACCTTCATAGCTGGCATTTATGGCACAAATACCTTGAGTGGCATTCCCGTTTATATCGATGGGAGCGGTCAAATGGGCACCGTTAGCTCCTCTCGCCGATTCAAAGACCAGATCAAATTGATGGACAAGGCGAGCGAAACCATCCTGGCTCTTAAGCCGGTCACCTTTCGCTACAAGAGCGACAACGCCAATACACCGCAATTCGGCTTGGTCGCAGAAGAGGTGGCTGAAGTAAATCCGGACCTCGTGGTGCGCGACGCCAACGGGGAAGTCTACACCGTGCGCTACGACCAAGTCAATGCGATGTTGCTTAACGAGTTCCTCAAGGAGCACCGCAAAGGTGAACAACGGGATCGCGAGATAGAGGAACTGCGAGCCACCGTTGCGAAGCTACAGTCAGCCCTCAAAGAACAGACCGCTCAAATTCAGATAGTGAGCCACCGCCTGGAACTGAGCAGGCTGGCGACGCAAGTGGTGCTCGAGAATCGGTAACGATTTCAAGCACTTACCACTCCTTGAATTCTCCCGCGTGTTCCTTTGTCTTGATTACGTTGCCCGCATAATCGTAAGCGCGAATCACGGCATCATATGGCCGGCTGCGGTGTATCGCGTAACGATCGAATTAATGGTGGGCGTTCCAGCCGGCGTACCGCAGCTGAGCCTCGTATTCGGTGACTTAAATACCTCTGGCTAATGGGAATGCAGACTCGCGGAGTCGCGGCTGAGTTTGCCGGGAATAAACCACGTCGTTGAACGCTCATATTTTTTGAACGCGGCTGAAGTTTCCTCGCGGGCAAACCCGATATCGGAGGCAAACAACAGTTCGCACAACAGAACACTCAACATCGATTGATGGAGGTACAGCGTTGCGCAGTTGCTCGAACATCGGATGCAAGCGGACATTTTTTACGACCGTTGCACGAGAGCGTTGCGTTTAAACAAGTATAACCACTCGAAGTAAATTCTGACGGCGCTGCCCGTCCCTGCGGGTGCAGTGGGCAAATCCGAGAGTAATTCTTGCGAGCAGGCGGTGCGCCAGAAGGGAGTTCACGAAAGGGTAAAACAAAAACAGGAGATTAAATTATGAAAAATCGGCATATCGTAACAATCCTCGGAGCCATTGTGTCCATGCTTGTCTGCTTTGGGCTTTCGCCACGAGCGCAAGCGCTGAGTCCGCCTCCAGATGGGTGCTATCCCAATTTCACAACAGCGGAAGGATGCAGCGCGCTTAATTCCCTTACTACCGGTGCTGGAAATACAGGGCTTGGCTGGTATTCGCTCTTTGGCAATACCACGGGCGGTTATAATACTGGAGTAGGCGGCGGAGCGCTGGCTCTTAATAACGCGGATTCCAACACCGCAGTTGGCGCTGCAGCGATGTTGCTCAACACCACCGGCTATGAAAACGTGGCCGTTGGAACTAACGCGCTTGTCTTTAACGACGGCGGCTATCGCAACACTTCCGTCGGCGCCTTTTCGCTTACTAACAACGTAGACGGATACGCGAACAGTGCTTTGGGCCGTTGCTCGCTTCTTATGAATATTCATGGCTTTGCGAATACCGCCACGGGGGCTTTCTCGCTCCTGAATAATGACTCGAGCGGAAACGGCACTGCGATCTTCAACACAGCGGTTGGCGATTCGGCCCTAATGAGTAATGTTGATGGCGCTTCAAACACCGCCGTTGGTTTTGATGCCCTTCAAAATAGCACTGGCGATAACAACATCGCCTTGGGTGCTGAAGCCGGCACCGATCCTGGCATCGGCAGCAATAATATCTATATCGGCGATCCAGGTTTCCCCGGTGATACCAACGTGATCTCCATCGGCGGGATTGCCGCCAGCGGAACCGATTACGAAGCCACGTATATCGGTGGCATTTACGGGGCAAGCGTTAGTCAGGGCACCGCCCTCCCGGTCTACGTCGATACCGATGGCCATTTAGGCACGAGCCTTGTTAATGCCTCTGGGAAGAAGGTGAGAATACGCGGTTCTCAAGGCGCCCAGCCTCAAGCGAGCATCAAGCAATTCCAGAAACAGCAAAAGCGAATTGCGGAATTGGAAGCCACTGTGGCTCGTCTGGCGGCAACAGTAGAAAAACAGGCCGTACAAATTGAGAAGGTGAGCGCACAAGTCCAGATGAGCAGGCCAGCGCCAAAAGTGGTAGCGAATCCATAGGGAGATGTGCGCCGTTTCAAAAATTGTTCGAGCTTTTAAGACGGTGAAAGATTAAAGCCTTAACACCCTTTTGGAACGGCCTGAGGGGAGACTGTCTCTATTGTGGTATGCCGATGGAACCGGGCGCCCTTTGGGTGCCCGGTTCCTCGCGCCACTACGAGATCACGCCGAGGGGTCAGCCTGACAACCAGTTCTACGGATTGAAACGGGTAGCATTCGCAACCAGATAGAGAAGTTTTGTAGATTTCGGATGTTTGAGCCACCGCCTCATGGGCCATTGGCGGAACGGATTGAGTAAAGGAAAGCGTTACAGCGACATCATGAGCGCTTCGCTTGCCAGCGGGTTCATGTTTCGATGAACTTGAGTGGTCTGGGCTGCGCGCCGATGATGTGCGCATGCAACGGGCGTCCGATTTCGACCGAATCACTTCTGACATAGCGATCTGGTCTGTTGATGACCGGGCCGTCAAAACGGAACTTTATGCAACCTGTCTAACGACTGTTGGCGGATTGTATCTGATCGATCCGATTCCTTTGGAAAGGCAAGCGTTGGAAAGGCTAATCGGTTCGTCTCGAGTCGCAGGGATTATCGTGACGAATTCAAATCACCACCGCGCCGCTGTGCAATTTGCGCAACAGTTAGCGGTTCCGATCTTCGCATATCGTGGCACGTTTGCAGAGGAGCCCCCCGCTCGGCTGACGACCCTTTCTGATGGCGAGGAAATCTGTGAGGGGTTAAAGGTGATTGCCATCGACGGTGCGCCGTTGGGAGAAATTGTGCTTCATTACACGGACGCGGTCGGAATACTTATTCTCGGCGATGCGCTAATCAATTTTGAGCCGTATGGATTCGCGTTTCTGCCGGCGAAGTATTGCTTGAACCGCAAGAAAATGCTGCATTCGCTTCGGAAGCTCCTGGATTACAAAGCGGAACGAATGTTTTTCGCGCATGGCATGCCGATTTTGACCGGAGCAAATGAGCGGTTGCGACATTTGCTCGGCAGCAATTTGTGACTGGCGGGTTCATATACGTTTATCCAATCTGCAGAGTCCGCTGTCCCAGGCGCACAATCAGGCAATGGGCTGATGATAGCGCGCTCTGCAGCGAACTGGGTCGAGGAGCATGACGCAGGCTGACACGGGACCGATCGCGCGCTTCTTGCGCCTAATTCGATTTTCGCACACGATTTTTGCGTTGCCGTTTGCTCTTGGCGCTCTTTTCGTGGCTGCGAACGGCTGGCCGTCGTTAAGAATTTTGCTGCTGGTGATCGCCTGCATGGTGTTCGCGCGGACGGCCGCAATGCTTTTCAACAGGGTCGTTGATTGGTCGCTTGATCAACGCAACCCGCGCACAGCTTCGCGTCATCTGCTTTTCTCCAAGTCAGGCGCCATTGTCTTGCTTGCACTCAGTTCCGGGGGCTTCCTATTGGCGGCGGCTGCAATCAATCGATTGACGTTGATCC
Source organism: uncultured Verrucomicrobiae bacterium (assembly GCA_963753675.1). Lineage (GTDB taxonomy): Bacteria > Verrucomicrobiota > Verrucomicrobiia > Chthoniobacterales > UBA10450 > Udaeobacter. Next base: position 113,724 of record CAVWCZ010000008.1, read on the forward strand.
TCGCGCCAGTTGCTCTGGCGGTAATTTTTTTGTACTCGGTGACAAAGCGGTTCACCAGCGCAACGCATTTTTTTCTTGGCCTTGCCCTGGCTATTTCACCGATCGGTGCGTGGATCGCGCAGACTGGACGCATCGACCTCCCCCCGGTCGTGCTTGCCGCCGGCGTAATCTGCTGGGTCGCGGGATTCGATCTCATTTATGCGACGCAGGATTACGATTTCGATCGGCGCGAAGGCCTTCGGTCGCTAGTGGTAAAGCTCGGGATCGCGCGAAGTCTCCAAATGGCGCAGTTGCTGCATCTGCTCGCTTTCGTGGCGCTGATTGGTTTTGGCCTCACCGCAAAGCTCGGTGCGGCCTATTTTTGGTCCCTGCTGTTGATTGCCGCAGCGCTTGTTTACGAACACAAAACCGAAAAGCGCGATCTGGCCGGAATCAATCGCGCGTTTTTTCAGAGTAACGCGTTTGTTAGCGCGGTGTTCCTGCTGGCCGTCTGCGTCGATCGATTAGTCAGGTAGAAGCGATTGACCTCAATCGCCCAAGGCGGTTCGGGTGAACCGCCGCTACCTACATCGCGTTTAGCATTTCGACACGTCGCACATGTCTGCCGCCGTCAAAACCTGTCTCCAGCCAGATCCGGACAATCCTGAGCGCGAGATCTTCCGGGATAAGCCGCTCTCCCATCGAAAGCACATTGGCGTCGTTGTGCTGCCGTGACAGGCGGGTGGAGTCTTCGTTCCAGCAAAGTGCGCAACGCACGCCGTGCACTTTATTTGCCACCATTGCTTCGCCGTTACCAGAGCCGCCGAACACGATGCCGCGTTCGCACTCGCCACTCGCCACCGCTTCTGCCGCCGGCCGAATGAACAGCGGATAATCCACAGGGTCTTCGTTGAACGTACCGCAGTCTTTTACCTCGTGTCCCAGCGACTGGAGCAATTCTTTTACTTTTTCTTTGTAACGAAAACCGGCGTGATCTGAGCCAACTGAAATCTTCATGCGAAACGAATTACACGAATTCCCACGAATTCCACCTTCTGTCATCCTGAGCGGAGTAAAACGGAGCCGAAGGAACCCGTGGAGTTACTCTTTGGTTTGGCTGCGGGATTCCTCGACTTCGCTCGGAATGACGAGGATCAGCCGCCGTGCAGTTTCGCCAGTTGACTCCAGATTTCGCGTTCGCGGTCGGTTAGCTTTTTGGGGACGTTCATTTGTACAATGACATATAGATCGCCACGCTTCCCCGAAACGCCCGGCAGGCCGCGCTCGCGCAACCGAAAACGTTGGCCGCCTTGCGTGCCTGGCGGAACTTTCAGGCGCACCTTTCCTTCGAGCGTGGAGACGAGCAAATCCGTTCCGAGGACGGCCTGCCACGGCTCGATCCGTTCCTCATGAATCAAATCGCTGCCCTCGACTGAAAAATCCGGATGCTTGGCCAAGCGCACCCGAAGAAAAAGATCGCCGCTTTTCCCTCCCCCAACGCCCGCTTCGCCCTGGCCGCGCAAACGAATCCGTTGACCTTCGCGTACGCCGCGGGGAATCTTGACCTGATACTGTTCGATCTTATCTGAACCGGCTCGCCGCAGGGACACAGTCCGCGTGGATCCGTGAAGCGCTTCCTCGAGAGTGACCATGATGTCTGCTTCCACATCAGCGCCGCGCTCGGCTGTCGCGGCGCGCCCACCGAATCCGCCGAAAGCGGAACGACCCCGCCCGCCGCCAAAAAATGCCTCGAAGAAATCGCTGAAGCCAGTTCCGCCGAATTCAAACTGCACATCGCTGCCATCGCCGCCCCATTGATAAAATCCGCCGCCGGGTTGCTGCCCTTGCCACTGAGGGGGTGGCTGAAAACCCCCTGGCCGATTCCAATCGGCGCCGAGCTGATCGTACTTTTTCCGCTTCTCAGGATCGCTCAGGACTTCGTACGCTTCGTTGATCTCCTTAAATTTTTCTTCGGCGGCTTTTTTGTCCTTCGCGACATCGGGATGATATTTGCGCGCCAGCTTGCGAAACGCGCTGCGAATCTCGTCATCGCTCGCCGTTTTCGGCACACCGAGCGTCTCGTAATAATCTCGAAATTGGACGGGCATTGATTATCAAGCTTGTGCCTCCCCGTGCTTCGCGCAACTTTTTGAATCGTGCGCGAACTGGGAAAGTTCATCGTGATCATTGGCGTGATCACTACGCTAGTCGGTTTGATCATGTGGAGCGGGTTCGCGCCAAAATGGCTTGGCCGGCTCCCGGGCGACATTCGAATCGAGCGGGGACATTCCGCTTTCTATTTTCCCATCGTCACGTGCATCATCGTCAGCATCGTGCTCAGCCTGCTTCTCTCCCTTTTCTCAATCTTCCGTCGCTAGGTGGATCGGCTTCTCCGATCGAAGATTCGCGGTGGCGAAAGACGATGGCAAAGGTTCGCCGAAGGCGCAGTATGGTTGGCGTGATGGCCAGATCAAATCGGCAGGAATTGCTAGCTCGACACGTCGATGAGTTGATGAAATGCCGGCGCTGCCCGCGCATGAAATCGACGCCGGTGTCCGGCGGAGCGGTCATAAGCAACGTGATGATCATCGGACAAGCGCCCGGTCCACGGGAACCGACGTTGAAACGGCCGTTCGCCCACACTGCTGGGAAAACGCTCTTCCAATGGTTCGAAAAATTTTGCGGAATGGATGAAGCAGCCGTTCGATCGAGAATTTATTTCGCGGCGGTTTGCCGGTGCTTTCCCGGTAAAAACTCCAGCGGCACCGACCGCGTCCCAGCGCCGGATGAGATTCGCAATTGCTCATCATGGATGGAAGATGAGATTCGAATCTTACAACCGCGTCTGATTATTCCCATCGGCCGGCTGGCGATCCTGCAATTCATCGATTGCCTAAGATTGGACGGCGTAATTGGCCGCAAATTTCACGTTACACGTGCAAGACATCGCTTCGATCTGATTCCGTTACCACATCCTTCCGGCGCATCGCCGTGGCACAAGATTCCACCCGGCCGCGGTCTCACAGGGCGCGCCCTCAAATTGATTGCGCGACATTCTGCAATGAAAGCTTTCGTACGGAGCGCCCAACAGTCACGACCATAAACTTTTGGGCTTTTGCGTTCTTTGTGACCTTTGTGCGAGAATCTGGCATGGAGACTCCAACGCGCGCTGATGTTGCCGAATCGGACAAATGGGACCTGACGCATTTGTTCGCTAACACGAGCAAATGGCAGGAAGATTTTGCCTGGCTGCAGCGGGAGTACCCGAAATTTGAGCAGTGGAAAGGCAGAGTGGGGGAATCGGCGCAGACCTTGTCCGCGGTTCTGGAGTTCGAGAAATCGCTCGAACTGAAAATGGAGCGCATCTATCACTACGCGTCGCTGCAAGCGGCGGAGGACAGCACCAACAACGAGTACCTCGCAAGGATCGGTCAGGTCCAGAACCTGCATACACGGATCAGCGAAGCGGCGGCTTTTGTTGTTCCGGAAATCCTGGCTATCGACGACGAACGTTTTGCCAAATTCGTTGCCGATCCGTTGCTGAAGGATTGGCGAATCAAGTTGCACAAAATTCGGCGCATGAAACAGCATGTCCTTTCCGTGCCGGAGGAACGTCTTCTTGCACTGAGCAATGTCGCGCTCAGTGGTTATGACGACACGTTTTCGCAGTTGACCGATGTGGACATGAAGTTCGGCGTACTGGTCGACGAGGCCGGACGCGAGCGACCGCTGACGCAAAGCTCATTCAGCTCGTTTTTAGTGAAGCGCGATCCTGAATTGCGCAAACGCGCCTTTCACCAGTTCTACGCAGAATTACGCGATCATCAGTACACTCTGGCCGCGTCCCTGGCATATTCGGTAAAGGCGGATGTTTTCCACGCCAGAGCCCGTCATTATCGGTCCGCGCTCGAGGCGGCGCTGTTCCCGGATGATGTGCCGACCGCAGTTTATGACGGATTGATCCAATCGGTTCGCACGAATTTGAAACCGCTGTTTCGCTATTTCGATTTGCGCCGGCGCGTTCTTGGTCTGAACGAACTACACCATTACGACACCTACGTTCCGCTGGTTCCGGAAATAGAGACGCGGTTCACTTTTGATCAGGCGGTTGAAGCGGTTCTCAACGCGCTGGCTCCGCTGGGAAAGAAATACGTCGACGTGCTGGCCGAAGGTTTGCGCTCCACTCGCTGGTGCGATCGTTACGAAAACAAAGGTAAACGCAGCGGCGCGTTTTCATCCGGGAGCTATGCCGCCCCGCCTTATATCCTGATGAACTACAAGGAGGATGTGTTCGCCGACGTGTACACACTCGCGCACGAGGCTGGTCATTCAATGCACAGTTGGTTCTCGCAAAATTTCCAACTGTTTCAGGATTATGAGTATCCGATCTTTCTCGCGGAGGTCGCGTCCACCTTCAACGAGGAATTGCTCACCGATTATCTGCTTCGAACCACGAGCGATCCCAAAATGCGGGCTTACATTATCAATCGCGAAATCGACGATCTGCGCGGCACGCTTTTCCGCCAGACCATGTTCGCAGAGTTCGAAAAAATTATCCATGCCATTGAGGAAAGCGGCGACGCGCTGACACTCGACGTTTTCAAATCGGAATATCACAAACTGCTCGAAACGTATTTCGCCGAAAACTTTGTTATTGATGCTGAGCTTGATCTCGAATGCCTGCGCATCCCGCATTTCTATCACGCGTTCTATGTTTACAAATACGCGACTGGGATTTCCGCGGCAGTCGCGCTTTCGCAGCGCGTGCTTTCCGGCGAGCAGCGAAGCGTTGACGCCTACATGAATTTCCTGCGTTCGGGTGGCTCCCAGTTCCCACTGGAAACCCTGAAGGCCGCTGGCGTAGACATGACCACGCCCGCGCCTATCGAGAGCACACTGCAGTTATTCGAACGCCGTCTTGCGGAATTGGAAGAGCTGTTGCTTTGAAGTAGCGTATGCGTCCTCGCTTGCGAACCGCAACAGGGCAAGCGGGACGCATGCCCTACCTTCGGCGGCGCTTTGGAAAGACGCCGCTCTTGTTTTAGCCTTCGATCATGCACGTCGATACCGAAAAATTTCGTTCGCGATTGGAACCGCTGTTTCAGGAAAACTTTGAGAGGTTCGGCGAATTAGGCGCTGCGGTTTCGGTTTGGAAAGACGGCAAGCCGATCGTCGATCTTTATGGAGGATTCCGCGATGGCCGTCGCGAACAGTCGTGGACAGCTGACACGCTCGTTCTCGTCTGGTCTGCGACGAAAGGAATCGGCAGCGCATGCGTCCTGCATGTGTTGCAGCAACGTGAGATCGAGCTCGACCAACGTGTCGCGGAGTTCTGGCCGCAGTTCGGTGAGGCCGGCAAGGACAACATCACACTTGCACAGTTGCTTTCACATCAGGCCGGCCTTTGCGCGTTGGAGCGGCGAGTCGACATCCTTAATTTCGGTGCAGTCGTCCGCGCGTTGGAAATGCAGAAACCGCTATGGTCACCTGGAACTGCGCACGGTTATCACGCGCGTACGTTCGGATTTCTTCTCGACGAACTGGTGCGGCGGATCACTGGAAAAACTCTGTCCGACTACTGGCAGGAAAATTTTGCACAGCCGCTCGGTCTCGATTTCTGGATCGGTTTGCCGGAGCGAGAAAATACGCGCATTGCCACAGTTTATGCTGCAAAAGGGGGAAAACCCCCGGAGCCGAAACAATTCTACACCGATTTAGGCACACCGGGCACTTTGGCGCGTAAGACGTTTACATCACCTTACGGCTTGCATGTCATCAGCAAGATGAACGATCCGGCGATTCGCGCACAACCAATCGTCTCCTTTGGCGGTATCGGCAGCGCCTCGTCGCTGGCAAAATTTTATTCGATGCTTGCGAATGGCGGAGCGCTTGATGGCAAAAAGTTTTTCTCAGAGAAAACAATCGCCTGGATGACTACGACGCTGACGGACGGCATCGACCGAGTTTTCAAGGTACCGACTGCATTCTCGGCTGGGTTCATGAAGGATTCACGGCACGCTGCTCGAAAAATGTTCGGACTAGGCGCACCAGCTTTTGGGCATCCCGGAGCGGGCGGCAGTCACGCTTTTTGCGATCCTGCAAACGGCATCAGCTTCGCTTACGTGATGAACCAAATGGAGCACTCGCTGCTGCCGAATGATAAATCGCTGCGATTGGTTGACGCGATTTATCACGCTACGTAACGGCGCCCTTCAGACCGACCTTCAAGGATGGCCGGTTTGGAACGAAGTAATCTTATTCGCCCACAATCGTGACGAGAATTTTTCGCCGATAAGGTGCGCGCCGGTGTTCGAACAGAAAAATGCCCTGCCATGTTCCGAGCTGCATTCTTCCATCGACAAGTGGAACGGTCTCGCTGGTGCGAGTCAGGACCATGCGGATGTGTGATGGCATGTCGTCGCTCCCTTCGGAATCGTGCGTGAAGTAATCGGCGTCTTCTGGCACGAGGCGCTCGAAAAACTCCTCCAGGTCGCAGCGCGCGCTGGGATCGGCATTTTCCATGATGACAATGCTGCAACTGGTGTGCTGAACAAAAACGGTGACGGTCCCACTCCGCACTCCACATTTATCGATTTCCGACCGCACGGCATCGGTGATTTCGTAGAGACCTTTGCCGGTGGTGCGAATTTCGACCTGGTGGTGGTACACGTGCATTTTTAGACATGTTATTGAGCGTGGAGGCCAGGGCAAAGCAAAGAGCGGTGACTTGGGCAGCCGGGTAAAGAGTAGCGTATGCGTCTCGCTTGCGTACTCTGGCATGCGCAAGCGAGACGCATGCGCTACCCTCCTATGCAAAGCGATATCGAGCGCGTGCTGTTTGATGAGGCTGCTATTCACAAGCGCTTGGAAGAAATGGCTGCGCAGATTACCGCCGATTATCGCGACCGGGAGCTCACCGTAGTCGGAGTGCTTACCGGAAGCTTCATCTTGATGTCGGATTTGCTACGAAGAATTCCGCTTCCCCTAAAGTTAGATTGCCTGAGCGTGTCCAGCTATCACGGAAAAACGTATACGAGCGGAGAGGTGAGTTTCAAACAGCCGCCGCTTCCAGACGTGGTGGACCGTGATGTTTTGGTCATCGACGATATCCTCGATACCGGCCACACACTTGCGGTCGTTCGCGAGAAACTGGAACAGGCCAGGCCGCGGAGCATGCGAGTGGCCGTGCTCCTCAGCAAAAAGAAACAGCGGGCCCGTGAAGTGGACGTCGATTACGTCGGTTTCGAAATCGAGGATGAATTTGTTGTCGGCTATGGGCTCGATTTTATGGAGCGTTACCGCAATCTTCCTTACATCGGCGTGTTGAGAAAGGACTTGCTGAAGGTCCCTGTGACGCTGTCATGTTGAGCGAAGCGAAACATCTCTGTTCATTCGGCATCGATTATGATGATCTGAGATTCTTCGCTTCGCTCAGAATGACACTTGTGAGATGGCGTACCGACCGCTCGGAACAATGAAAGTGCAGGTGCAATTTTATGCGCACTTGCGCGATCTGGTTGGAATCCGCGAGTTGGAAGTTGAGCTTCCTCAAGGGGCGATTGTTCGCGATCTGCTCGATCAAATCTATGCACTACACCCTGCACTTCGCGCGTATGACAAAAGCATTTTGATCGGTGCCGGATTGGAATTTGTGGACCGCAAATACGAGCTGAAAGCGGGTGAGAAAATCGCCATCATGCCCCCGGTGCACGGCGGATAAGGTTCGACACAGCGGCGTTTCAGACGGTCGAGCCGCTGGGATTGTCGCGTTTGAGAGGACAAATGCCGCGCTTCCTGGCATTCGCCACGAAATCCAGGAATTCGCGTGCCGGCTCGCTAAAATTCATCTTCGCTGCTTTTTCGAGCGCCTGTGACGTATTTAGGCCGCTCTGATAGACAAGCTTGAATGCTTCCTTGATTTCGTCTCGATCGTTTACGCTGAATCCAGCCCGGCGCAGTCCGACGATATTCAGTCCGAAAACGTAATTGCGCTCCGCTGCGATCACGAACGGTGGCAGATCTTTCCCGAATGCGGAGCTGCCCTGCACCATCACAAGGCGCCCGATGTGCATGAACTGGTGAAAAGTTGAACCGCCGCCGAGAAACGCGCCGTCGTCCACGAGCACATGTCCGGCGAGCAAACAATTGTTCGCGATGATGACATTGTTCCCAATGACACAATTGTGACCTATATGCGCTCCGGCCATCAGAAAATTCTTATTTCCGATTGTTGTAGAGCTGCCATCCGGGCTGCCGCGGTGGATCGTGCAGTACTCGCGGATGATGTTGTCGTCCCCGATTTCGACTTTCGTTTTTCGTTCGGGCGAAAAGGACAGATCCTGCGGCGGGGCGCCGATGAGGGCACCGTGTCCAACAACATTTCTGCGGCCGATTGTAACAGTGCCTTCGATCACGACGTGGGATTGCACGATCGTATTCTCTCCGATTGTCGCCTGCGGTTCGATGATCGAGAACGGACCAATCTCCACACTCGCGGCGATTTTTGCGTCTGGATCGACGATTGCCGTGCGATGAATCTTCGTGTCGCTCATATTTGCTCAGAGAAGGTTGCGGTTCGCAAATCTCGATTTCATAACACGCCAGCTTCCTTGAAACTGAAATAACCCGGACTCGTGTCCAGTGGCGCGCCAATGATGATGTGGTCGAGCAATTTGATCTGTAAAAGGTCAGCGGCTTCGGCAAGGCGTCGGGTTAGGCTATGGTCGGTCTGGCTGGGAGACGCGTCGCCGGACGGGTGGTTGTGTACGACGATTACTGCGTACGCTGAGTAAGTGATGGCGGGCCGAAAAATCTCGCGCGGATGGGCGATGCTCTCGTTCATACTTCCGAGAGATACCGATTCGACGCGCAATAAACGGTAACGGGTGTCGAGAAGGACCACCCGCAGTGATTCAGTGCGCAACATCCGCATCTCATCACCCAGCAATTTGTAAATCAATTCCGGTGAATCGAGCTTCTGCTGGGAGAGACGTTCCTGAGCGAAACGTTTGCCAAGATTGAACGCCGCCACGAGTTCTAATGCTTTAGCGGGGCCGATCCCCTTCACCTCGCTCAGTTCCTTGACCGAGCAACGACTTAGCTCCCCAAACGATTTGTATTTGTCGAGCAACTCACGAGCGACGTCTATTACGTTCATGCCGCGCCGGCCTGTGCGCAGCAGAATCGCGATCAGTTCTGCGTTGCTGAGAGCGTCAGCTCCTCGTGCGAGCAGTCTTTCGCGCGGGCGCTCATCCTGTGGCATTTCGCGGATTTTGAGCTGCGCCATATCAGAATCCGGAGGGTGAAGTTCCTGCAACTCCAGGCCCACTGTCTCGCGGAGTCGCACCCTGCATTTGACTGTGTCTCACGCGCGAAGCTGATCGAACATGTCACACAACGCGTCACCGAGGGAGAACAACGCGTCAGCGTAAGGATTCACGGCGACCCCGTCCAACGCGCTTTGCGCTTTGCGAATCAGATCGCTGCCCGCCGCGACTGACTCGTTTAATGCGCCATTGTTTGCGCCGTTCTTTAACAGCTCAATCATTTCTTCGATTTTTTCGTCCAGCACAAGCTGGCAACAACGTTCGCGTTCGAACTCGGAAGCGGACTGCAGGAAAATCAAAACCGGCAGTGTAAATTTGCCCTTGCGCAAATCGGTGCCGAGCGTTTTGCCGGTTACGCTTTCGGTCCCGGCAAGATCGACGCAATCGTCATAAATCTGATACGCCGTCCCGATTTGAAAGCCGAAGTTCTTGAAGGTTTCGATTACTTTGGGATCGGCTCCGCTAATCATGGCGGCCAGTTCTGCTGCGGCGGAGAAGAGCGAGCCGGTTTTCATTTCAACGATCCGCAAATAATCTTCAACAGTCAGGTTGAGATCGAACCGGCGCTGGGTCTGAATCATTTCGCCGGAGCAAACTGTCGCGGCGGTGCGCGCGATGGCGCGACTGATATCGGAGTTCTCGAAATTTGTCGATAACGTTAGAGCGTGCGCAAAAAGGCAGTCACCGAGCAAAACGCTCAACGAGTTTCCCCAGCGAGCGTTTGCGGTCGGCTGTGCCCGTCGCTGTTCCGCTTCGTCCATGACGTCGTCGTGCACCAGTGTGGCGATGTGGATTAGCTCTACAATGACGGCGAGATCCACGTGTCCGGAGTTGATGGTGCCCGTCGCCCCGCCTGCAAGCAGAGCCAGTAGTGGCCGGAGACGTTTTCCGCGGCTGCCGACTGCGTAAACCACGTAACCCTCGATCGCGGGATCGAATGCCGCTGCTTGTTCCGCGATGCGTGCCTCGACTTGCTCAAGATGCGGTTGAACTAATTTTGCCACTTCAGCCAGGCAAACCGCCGCAGAGCCGCTCGCCCTTGGGATTGCGCGGTGGGTCGTGCTTGTCTGCCGGCGGGCAAAGAGTTCCACGAGGCGAGAATAACGGGGCGGTCTCAGTAGAGCAAGCTCGCAGCTTCTTTTCTGGATAATTTTGCGAATTAAGCGCTGGGAACAAAGCTCGTGGTTGACGAAACGAGCGCTATCTTTTGCGCAGCCACTTCTCGGTTCCGTATTTTTGTTCAGCTATTTCTCGAGCCCGCTGAAAAATTTCTTTCTCGATTTTCAACTGAGTGCAACTTGGTGACAAAACGTTCGCAAAACGGTCCGCCAGGGGAATGTCCAGATCGATTCCTTGAATGCTGCCTTGCTGCAGCAATCCACGACGGGTCCGGCGTTGTGCCGCGCCTGCGACCTTGCGACCATCGATCATCACGTCGGCGCGAACGGGATTCGCGAAACAATTGTAGCTGGCGGCGGTGACGCCTTTCGCAGTCGCGATTCCGCCGGGGTCAGCGCCCCCGGCTACAACGGCTTGTTCGCCGGTTCTGTTCAAAACTTTAGCTAAGGCGCGATGAATTCTTTCGTAGATGGCTGTCGATGAGTCGTGAAAGGTCGGATCGCTTGCCGGAATGACGATCGCATATGTCAGATCCTCTCCGTGAAAAACGATTCCACCGCCGGTCCAACGCCGAACTAAATCACGTTCGCCGGCATAAATGGCGACGTCGGAATATTTCCCAAAATAACCAAAGGAGAGAGCGGGGGATTGCCATCGATAGAAGCGGATGGACGAAACGGCCGCGCATTCAAGCAATGCTTCATCGATAGCCATGTTCATTGCCGCCGAAGGTGAAGCGGAATCGTGATAGACGTCGAGCGTGTTGAATAGATGTCTTGTCATTCCGAGCGAAGTCGAGGAATCCCGTTGGGTTGTTAATGGAAAGTTAGGCCGCGGGATGTCTCGACTTCGCTCGACATGACAATTAGGTGCTGAGCTCCTCCAAAATACTAGCCACGGCTTCACGCGGCCGGGGATGCGCAGTAATTGGTCTGCCGATGCCGATGTAGTCAGCGCCTGCTTCAAGTGCCTGTCGCGGAGTCATGAAGCGTTTCTGGTCGCCTGGTTCTGCCCATGTCGGACGAATTCCCTGAACAGCGATTTTGATTCTGTCTCCAAACTCGGCACGCAAGCGTTCGATTTCATGAGGGCTGGCGACGACTCCATCGATTCCTGATTCGACGCCCAACCTTGTAAGCCGCAGGACTTGATCTTCTACATTCTCAACAATTCCAATTTCGCGCAGCGTTCGTTCCGTTGCACTTGTTAGCACCGTCACTCCCAGCAAAAGCATGTCGCTGGCTCGAACGGTAGTTGCACTGCGAATCATTTCGCTGCCGCCGCTTAAATGAACGGTGAGCATCTGCACGCCAAGGGTGTTGGCGGATTCGACGGCCCGGGCAACGGTGTTCGGGATGTCGTAGAGCTTAAGATCGAGCCATACCCTGGCGCCAGTGGACAACACTGCCCGCACAATTTCCGGGCCTTCGGCCGTATAAAGTTGGAGGCCGATTTTGAAAAATGAAATATCGCTACGCAGCTGTTCCACGAGCTGAAGGGCCCTTTCCCTTGTAGGGACATCCAGCGCCACAATGATTTTATCGGCGGTGTTTGTCATTCCCACAGTCATTTGTCATGTCGAGCGAACTCAAGACAGCTCTTGATTTTTTCTGATCAATAGCAAGAGATTCCTCGACTTCACTCGGAATGACAGAAGAAATTGCAGATGATGCAAGTCCTCGCCCCAGGGAAGATTAATCTTTCCCTAAAAATTCTTGGTAAACGCAGCGATGGCTTTCACGAAATCGAAACTCTGATCGCACCGGTTTCGCTTTGCGATGAGATCAGGATTGAGCCACTCGAGGGCGGGAAGCGAATCGAGTTCCATTGCAATGATCGCTCGATACCGGAAGGAGACGACAATCTGGTCGTGCGCGCGGTCAAACTATTTTTTGAAAAAACCGACATTAAAAGCGGTGTTTTAATCGACCTTAAAAAAAAGATTCCGCACGCGGCAGGTCTGGGCGGGGGAAGCAGCGACGCAGCGTCGACCCTGCTGGGACTCGACGAATTATTCGGGACGAAATTGCCCCGTGAAGCGCTGGCCGAGATGGCAAAGGCAATCGGCTCTGATGTTTCGTTTTTCATTTTTCAATCCGCAGCGGTTTGCAAAGGGCGCGGGGAATTAGTTGATCCAACCACGTTACGAAAACCTGTCTCAGTGTTATTGCTGAAACCTGAGTTCTGCGTGCCTACGCCTTGGGCGTATTCTCGCTGGAAAGATTCGCGCGAAATTCCGGGTGTCTCCTATGGGATCCAGAAATTCGCTGGACAGATCTTCGTGAACGATCTCGAGCGCTCCGTTTTCGAAAAGTTTGTTTTTCTCGCGCAAATGAAAATGTGGTTGCTCAGGCAACCGGAAGTGGGCGCTGCGCTCATGTCCGGTTCCGGTTCGACCGTTTTTGCCGTACTACACGGCCATTCAGATGCGGTTCGCCTGGCAAAGCGCGCAAGAACGGAGCTGGATCCGAAGCTGTGGACGTGCGTGTGTAACACGATTGGGTAGCGGACGCCTCTGGCGTGCTGGTTTCGGCGTCGCGCCGAAACGATCTTTCCTTGCGAATTCTGCACGCAGTGACGGATGAACCAGTCAAAGAAAAGTCCGCGACCGCGAGGACGCGTTCGCCAGCACGCGCGACGCGTGCGCTCCCCGGAGCACGCGATCACGCGCCAATCATTCGCCTAGACGTTGCCGGAACTGCGCGCGCGAGTACTCGCGATTGAGTTTCGCGATGAAACTGGCGCTGATCTTGGCAGGACACACGGCTTCGCATTCATAAGTGTTGGTGCAATTGCCGAATCCCTGAGCGTCCATGACCTGAACCATTTTTGAGACTCGCCGCTCACGTTCAGGTCGACCCTGCGGCAGGAATGATAAGTGCGAAACTTTTGCAGCGGTGAAAAGCATTGCCGATCCGTTAGGGCACGCTGCCGCGCACGCTCCGCAGCCGATGCAGGCTGCCGCTTCCATTGCGATATCGGCGTCGTGTTTGGGAACTGGCATTGAATTTGCCTCTGGCGCGGAACCCGCGCGCGCGGAGATGAATCCGCCGGCTTGCACGATCCGATCCAACGCACTGCGATCGATGGAGAGATCTTTCACGATCGGGAACGCTCCGACGCGAAAGGGCTCAATTGTAATCCTCGCTCCATCGCGAAATTTTCGCATGTAAAGCTCGCACACTGCGCCTGGATGATCCGGGCCGTGAGCTTCGCCGTTCACCGTGAGCGAGCAGGTGCCGCAAATCCCTTCGCGACAATCAGAGTCGAACGCCACGGGTTCCTTGCCGGACTCAACCAGACTTTCATTGAGAATATCGAGCATCTCGAGGAACGATGTGTCCGGCGAAATGTCGCGAACGTCGTAATTCACCAGTTTGCCGCGAGATTTTGCGTCGCGCTGTCGCCAGACTCTCAAACGGAAGTTCATGGCATTAGGTCATCCTGAGCGGAGCACCGTGAAGTCGAAGGATCCCGCGCAATTATCGAGGGTTCTGCAACGAGATTCCTCGACTTCGCTCGGAATGACAGACGAGTGCTCATTTGTAGCTTCTTTGTGCTAGATGCACTGTTTCGAAATGCAAGGGTTCACGATGTAGCTTCGGAGGACCGTCGCCCTGAAATTCCCATGCGAACACAGCAGCATGGTTCTCATCATCGCGGAGCGCTTCGCCATCGGGCGTTTGGTGTTCCTCGCGGAAATGCGCGCCTGCAGATTCATCCCTTTGTAGTGCGTCGATGCACATTAGCTCGGCGAATTCCAGAAAATCGGCAACCCGACCGGCGCGTTCAAGTGATTGGTTATAATCCTCTTCTTCTCCCGGAATGCGCACGTCGTGCCAGAATTCCTCGCGCAGTTCAGGAATTTTCCTGAGCGCTTCGCGCAATCCTTGTTCGCTCCGCAACATTCCGCATTTGTCCCAAAGGAGGAGGCCAAGCTCGCGATGGAAGGAATCGAGCGATCGTGTCCCATTGACCGTCAGCAGTCTTTCAAGCCTTGCGCGCACACTTTCCTCCGCTTGCTGAAATTCCGGCGACTCAGCCGAAGGCCGTTTTCCCAACTGACCGGCGAGATAATTCGGCAGCGTGTTCGGGAGAATAAAATAGCCATCTGCCAAACCCTGCATCAGCGCGCTGGCGCCAAGCCGATTGGCACCGTGATCTGAGAAATTTGCCTCGCCGATCACGAACAACCCTGGAACATTGCTCATCAAATCGTAATCAACCCAAAGCCCTCCCATTGTGTAATGCACCGCAGGGTAAATGCGCATGGGGGCTTTGTAGGCGTCCTCGCCGGTGATTTTTTTATAAACTTCGAACAAGTTACCGTAGCGCTCACGAATCGTTTCCAGCCCGAGCCGTTTGATGGCATCGGCGAAATCGAGATAAACGCCGCGTCCTCCTGGACCGACGCCGCGACCTTCGTCGCAAACTTCCTTCGCTGCTCGCGACGAAATGTCACGCGGAGCAAGATTGCCGTAGCTGGGATATTTTCGCTCGAGGTAATAATCGCGATCCGCCTCCGGAATTGTGCCTGGCGGCTTGGAGCAATGTTCGTTGAGTTTCGGAACCCAGACCCGGCCGTCATTCCGCAGCGACTCAGACATCAGCGTGAGCTTGGATTGATAGTCGCCGCTGACAGGAATGCAGGTGGGATGAATTTGTGTGAAGGAGGGATTGGCAAATAGGGCGCCTCTTTTGTAAGCGCGATAAGTTGCAGTAACATTGCTGCCGCGCGCATTGGTCGAGAGATAGAACACGTTGCCGTATCCCCCGCTTGCGAGCACCACGGCGTCCGCCGCGTGCCGCTCCATTTTTCCTGAGCGCAGGTTTCGAGTGATGATTCCCTTGGCCTGTCCATTCACGATCACCAGGTCGAGCATCTCTGTGTACGGCAACATGTGTACCGTGCCCGCAGCGATCTGACGGCAGAGTGCCTGATAACAGCCTAACAAGAGTTGCTGACCGGTCTGGCCGCGCGCGTAGAAGGTTCGTGAAACCTGTGCGCCTCCGAAGGAGCGATTGGCCAGGTAGCCGCTGTATTCGCGGGCAAACGGCACGCCCTGCGCCACACATTGGTCAATGATGTTGTTGGCGATTTCAGCTAGCCGATAAACGTTCGCTTCGCGGGAACGAAAATCGCCCCCCTTGATCGTGTCATAGAACAAGCGGTAAACGCTGTCGCCGTCGTTCTGGTAATTTTTCGCTGCATTAATGCCGCCTTGTGCTGCAATCGAATGCGCGCGTCTTGGCGAATCCTGAAAACAAAAACATTTCACCCGGTACCCAAGTTCACCAAGGGTCGCCGCGGCCGATCCGCCGGCCAACCCTGTGCCGACGACAATGATCTCAAATTTCCGCCGGTTGTTTGGACTTACGAGTCGTGAATGATCCAGATGACCGCGCCACTTTTGATCCAGCGGGCCCGATGGAATTTTCGGATCAAGAGTTCCAATCATGCTTCAGAATGACGACGTTCCGGCGCAGCCAGCCCAAACTATTGTTTGTCGCCCCACTTTTGTTTTTTGAATGATACGCGGCCTGATCCTGCCTCGAAGGCTTCAAAATGCTCCGGGTTCTGCTTGTAATATCTTTGGTGATAATCTTCGGCCGGCCAAAACTTCATTGCCGGCAGGATTTCGGTCACAATTGGTTTCTTAAAGGTCCCTGAGGTTGCAAGCTTCGCTTTCGAAGTCTCAGCGATTTTCTTTTCCTCGGGGTTGCCATAGAAGATCGCAGCCCGATAACTGGGTCCGATGTCGGTGAACTGGCCGTCGGCCTGGGTGGGATCGATTTGACGCCAGTAAATGTCGAGAAGCTGATCGTATGAAATTTTTGAAGGGTCGTAGGTGATCTCGATCGATTCGCGATACTTTGTTTTTTCCGACGTAACGAGCTTGTAAGTGGGGTTCGGCTCACTTCCGCCGCAATAACCAACGACGGTCTTGATGACGCCCGGCGCTTTGTCAAATGCGGGTTGAATACACCAAAAGCAGCCGCCGGCAAAAATGGCAGTCTTCGTCGTCGCCGGAGACGGACTTTGCCCATAGACCGGAGTAAAAAGGAACGTGGTCAGCACCGCCCAACCAAGCGTGCGAATGAAAAGATGACTCATATTGTTCCTTTCATCTCGCTCCAGACGCGACGCCGTTCAAGATGTTTCCGTGCACAGAGCAGGTTGCGGCGTTGATGGGGAAGCGACATTTTTGCGAGTGATCGAACCACTGCCGAAACCGGATGTCGTGTCTTTGGATGTCGCGCAACTTTTCGGCCGCAGTGCGCCGTTGCAGGTGGATCTTGGCTGCGGCGATGGGTCGTTTCTGTGTGACCTGGCGCGCCACTTTCCACACAAAAACTTCCTCGGAATCGAACGCCTAACCAAGCGCGTGGAAAAGATTCGTCGTAAGGCGCGGATGATCAATAACCTCCGGGTGTTGAGCACGGATACGTTGTTTGCCGTGCGGTATCTATTGCCGGAAAATTCAGCAGAAGCCTTTTATCTTTTATTCCCAGACCCCTGGCCAAAGCGGCGGCACCAGCAGCGCCGGATTTTCACCCACGATTTTCTGGATGCAACCGGCAGGGCATTAAGGCAAAACGGCATTTTGCACATCGCGACCGATCATTTCGATTATTTTCAGCATATCGAAGGGCTAAGCCGCGCTGATTCGCGATTCGAAGCAGTCTCGCGATCGCCGGATGACGTCGTTCTTCCGTCGACGAAATTCGAAAGGCAATTCCGTGGACAGGGAGTATCGATTTACCGACTTACACTTCGAAAAACTTCGCCGGTCAAATAAGCGCGCGCGCGCCATTCGTTTCCAAAAAATTCCAGCTCCACTGCGCCGGTTTCGTCCTGGCGAAACAACTTAATCCCCCGAGCGCGAAGCTGCTCAGCCCATTCATCGCTGATACGTTCGCGCTCTGGAAACTGCGTCGATGTCGCAATGATTAAGCGCGGCTGAACCGCATCGAGAAACTCACTGGTACCTGAAACACCGGTGTGATGTTGGCCCTTTATAAGAATCTGACTCTGCAGGTCCTGACCGCTGTTCAACAAGGCGCGCTCGGTCTCCGCGCCGCTATCTGACATGAACAAAACGGACGTGTCCGGCGCGATCAATAATCGGATAACAAACGCCTGGTCATCCGCAGTTGCTCCTGAAAAGCCACGCGGCGGAAATATTACGTGTGCAGTGATGTTGCGGGATAAATCGAAGTTGTCTCCGGCAACCAGTGCAGCAGCTCTGAGCCCATGGCCATTCAATCCCGAAAGCATTCGGGTCAAACGCCGGTGAACAAGGGAGCGATCGGGTGCGGGATTGTCAATCACCTGGATGGGTGAGAAGTCGCTCAATAATTGGGTGGCGCCCCCAATGTGCTGTGAATCGCCATGGGTCAGGATCAAACCGGTGAGCCGATTTACACCAGTCCAGTGCAAATATTCGCGCACGATCCGCGCGAATGTGCGTTCGCTTCCGCAATCGAACAGCCAATTGTTGCCATTCGCGCGGACGTGAACCGCCGCGCCTGCACCGAGATCCAGCACTGTGATCTTCGCCGGAATCCGTTCGCCCCAGTCACGCGGATTCACATAAAAGTGTCCCTCGGGAATTTGTGCGAACAAATTCACGGTTCCGATCACCAAAGTGGCCAGAGTCCAGTTGGCATTATTGAAAACAAGAGCCACCCAAGGGAGCAGAGGCGTGGCCACCAGCGAAAGAAGCGCAATCGCCAGGACAAAGAACGCGATCGGGACAACCACGAGATTTGCCAGTAGAGAAATCGGCGTGACCAGATGGAAATACCATAGGATTAACGGCAATGAACCAAGCCAGGCCGCGAGCGACACCGATGCTCCACCGGAAATCCATTCGTAACCGGTGTGCATCCATCGACGCGGACCGCGCAGCAGACTTTGCGGCAGGAATGGATCGCCCGCGCCTTGGCGCTGCAAAAATCTGAAGAATGGATCCGCAAGCAGCACGATTGCGCCAACGACTGCGAACGAAAGCTGAAACCCAGTGGAAAACAGCTCGTTGGTGTTCCAACAGAGAATGAAAAAAGCCGCCGCCGCGAGACTGTTTGCCAGAAAAACCTTTCTTTCGAAAAACAAGCCGCCAACCAGGATCGAAGCCATTGTGGCCGCGCGAATGCTTGAGACGTGCAACCCGGTCACTGCGGCGTAAAAGAAAAGCAAAGGAATTATGATGGCAGCCGCTGTCTTGCGCGACAGCCTGACAAGCGTCGCCAGCATCCAAAGCAGGGTCGCGACGATCCCGATGTGCAGGCCGGCGACCGCGAACAGGTGCAGCGTGCCGGTCTGCTGAAATGGTTCTTCGATGTCTTCAGGCGCTTGATGCCTTAATCCGAGAACGATTCCACTAATAAAAGTTTGTACCTCGGGCGCGTTCTCCAAACCGCGGCATAGCGCGTCGTGCATCCAGTTGCGGGACATTTGTGCAGCACGCAGGATAGGATTGCCGCCGCCGTGGCGAATTAACGTGCCGTCCTCGGCGTATCGTACAAAAGCATCCGGCGGATATCATGCCGCGCAAAATAAGCGTGCGCGTTGAATTCGCCGGGGTTTCGCGGCGGCACGATCGGCTCGGCGGTTCCAAAAAGCTTCAGTTCGTCACCAAATTCGGGCAGGCTTTTCCAACGCGCCTGCCAGACGGCGCTGGTCATTTCTTTTTTGCCCTCGAATTCAACTGACCGGAGCTTTAACAGGAACGTTGCGAATCCGCTCGGCCCAATCTTTGGCTCACTGATCACGCATCCGATTGCCGTGACCACGCGTGGACGTTCGCCGAGTTCACGCGCGAGCTGTTGTCCTCGCGTGTTCGTCGTGGACAGATTGTGGAGTAGGAAAAAACAAGCAGCGACGAGAAAATACGTCGCAGCTAATCTGGGCCAGCACCCGACGATGAGGATGCCGATCAAGAGAATGATCGCTGCTGCGACCAGTGCAAAAGATGGTAACGGAAAGATGCCGGCGGCGATAATTCCGGTCACAGCCGTCAGTGCGAGCCCGACAAAAGGCTGCCGCACCGTGCCGAGCAGTTTCATCTACTTGCAGTTTTCGCTTAGTTGTTATCGGTAACGCAAGCCGCAATCGTCGTGTCAACCGCGTCGTGCTGTCGTACAGGCTATCGCGGTAAGTCGTGTCAGATGCGACCCCGGGGCCAATTGCTTCGTTAACATGCGCGCCGTAATTTCCTTAGTGCAGGATCTATTTGAGGAAGAGCAGCGGATTGAAACCGCCGACACCGCGGCACCGCTCGCTACGCGCATGCGGCCGCGCTCACTCGATGAATTTGTCGGCCAGGAACACATTCTTGCACCGGGCAAACTTTTGCGCCGTGCCATCGAAGCCGATCGCCTGCCATCCGTGATTTTTTATGGGCCACCGGGCAGCGGCAAGACAACGCTGGCGCGCGTTATCGCGGAGATGACGCACGCGAAATTTATTCGAATCAGCGGGGTAGAAAGCAATGTGGCGGAAATGCGGCGCGTGCTCGCCGCAGCCACGAACCGCCTCCGTACATCGGGCCAAAAAACCATTCTGTTCGTCGATGAGATCCATCACTTCAACAAGGCGCAACAGGACATTCTGTTGCCCGATGTCGAAGCCGGAAACCTGCGCCTCATCGGCGCGACGACATACAATCCATTTTTCTATGTAAACAGCGCGCTCGTGTCGCGTTCGCAGGTGTTTCGACTGGAACCGCTCAGCGTCGAGCAATTGGAGCAATTGATCGATCGCGCGTTAACGGATAGAGAACGGGGGCTCGGTAATTACAATGTAAAGATCGACAAGGACGCGCGCCAGCATTTGGCAAAGCTCAGTGACGGTGATGCGCGGAAATGTTTAAATGCACTCGAGATTGGCGTGCTGACTACGCCCACTGTAGCCGGCCGCGCTGAGGCCGGCCAAACGCAGCGTGACGCGGATCTTCAAAATGCCCAGGTCAACTTGTCCGCCGTAGCCTCGACGAAGGCGGACGCCCCCGGCTACAGCAGGGGCGTAATCCATTTCACGCTGGCAGTGGCTGAGGAAAGCATTCAACAGAAAGCGGTCGTTTACGATCGCGTCGGGGACGCGCACTACGACACCATCAGCGCGTTCATTAAAAGCATGCGGGCGTCGGATGAAAAAGGCGCGATGTACTGGCTCGCAAAAATGCTGCATGCCGGCGAGGATTTTCGGTTTATCGCACGGCGCATCGTAATTTTCGCGAGCGAGGACATTGGGCTTGCCGACCCGGAAGCGTTGCAGTTGGCGATCGCTACCCAGCAGGCGGTGGAATTTGTCGGAATGCCCGAGGCACGTATCCCGCTCGCACATGCTACCGCTTACATGTGTCGCGCTTCCAAAAGCCGCGCAGCTTATGATTCATTGAATGCCGCAACTGAGCAGATCGAAATGGAACAAACCGACCGCGTCCCGGAACATCTCAAGAACAAACATTTTCCGGTGAATCCAGAAAGCTAGCGCGCCACACCCATTAGCGCGGTAAGAACCACTGATTACGCGGATAGCACGGATAAGACTCAGCCATGGAGATCCGTATTGTTGTGTGTTTGTGAGTTCTTTCAGGCGCGATACTCGCTGTCATTCCAATCATCCGTTTTATCCGTGCAATCCGTAGTTAGCGTTTAATCTTGACCAACGGGCGAGATTTTTTCAAAGCTTGTCGCTGTTCGAAAAGATCTGAATCCGGGGTAGGGTAAGAGAGCCCGCTCTCGGTGCTTTCTTCCCCTCTTTCAGGCCTGGCAATCGCAGGGTCAACCCACCGAGAGAAAGAAGGGAAGAAATGATGAATCCACTGATCCAACTCAAAAAAGCAACTCCACTATTTCACGTCGTATTCGTGTTTGTCTGCCTTGCGCTTTTGCCAAAAGCGCAAGCGGTCGTTCCCGCGCCAGACGGAGGCTATCCCGGTGGCAACACGGCAGAAGGGCAAAACGCGCTTTTGAGCCTCACCAGCGGCGGCTACAACACGGCCCTTGGTTTCTTTTCGCTAAGCAGCGAGACCACCGGTAATTTCTGCACAGGTGTCGGTGCCGGGGCGCTACTTCTCAACACCGCAGACGCAAATACGGCTGTCGGCGCTGCAGCACTTTTAAGCAACACCACCGGCGCGGCCAATACCGCCAATGGTTATCAAGCGCTCGTTCAGAACACCACCGGCGACTTCAACACGGCCAATGGTGCTGCTGCGCTCTCTAACACTACCGGCAGCAACAACGTTGCATTGGGCAGCGGCGCCGGCCTCTTTGCGACAACGGGTTCAGGTAACGTCTATATTGGCGCAGGGATGCAGGGCGTTACTGGCGAAAGCGACGCCTGTTACATCAGAAGCATCTTTGGCCAAACGACTGCCAGCGGAATCCCGGTTCTCATTAACTCGTCCAATAAGCTCGGTACGACTACTTCCTCAAAGCGCTTTAAGGAGGATATCAAACCGATGGACAAAGCCAGCGAAGCGCTGTTCGCACTCAACCCGGTCACCTTCCGCTACAAAAAGGACATTGATGCCGATGGCATTCCGCAGTTTGGCCTCGTGGCCGAAGATGTGGAAAAAGTAAACCCAGCTCTGGTGGTGCGCGACAAAGAAGGAAAACCCTACAGCGTCCGATATGAGCAAGTGAACGCCATGTTGCTCAACGAGTTCCTCAAAGAGCATCGCAAAGTGGAGGAACAACAGGCGACAATCACTCAACTGAAATCTACGGTGGCCCAGCAGCAGAACGACTTCCAAGCGACTGCCGCCCAGCAGCAGAAGCAAATTGAAGCGCTTACTGCGGGTTTACAGAAGGTGAGCGCACAGCTTGAAGCGGGCAAACCTGCGCCGCAAGTGGTTGCGACTAATCCGTAAAGCTTGAGCGGGTTCGGCTGAGCGGTGATGGTCTTGCTGTACGACTGGTCGCTTAATTAGCGAAATCCGCAATTCACTAAATGCCGCGACCGAAACGATCGATGCGTAACAAACAAAAGCCGTGCCCGAGGATCTAAAGAACAAGCATTTCCCTGTAAATCAGGAATCTTGAACACGAATTTCGCACGAATTGGTACGAATGTTTTCCGCGCGAAGCGCGCTTTGGACGGTGGCGGCTTGATGCCGCTTTGGGTTTTTATTCCGCGCCTGGCTTCCCTCGAAGGAATCAACGCTATACGTGAATCACGTATAGCATTCTCCTAACGTCGAGCGAAAGCCGCGCGAGGACGCGCACCCCCAAAGTTGACGCGAAAGGACGCCCAGCTTAATGGAAGCGTGCTCCCAGCGGCGCGGTTTTCTCGGTCGTGCACGAATCTAGCGTGTTGGGTTCGGCATGGATTGCTGGTGGAGGCGCTCATAGTGAGAAGACGAAGTTACGATCGCGACTTGACGGCGCAATCGAATTTCACTTGGTATTCTACGCAATGGCCTCTTCATCACTATGGCAGCGGTTTCAACGGTATTTCCTGGAATACCCTGAACTCGGTTTCTCTTTGGACATCAGTCGGATGAGATTTTCTGATGACCTTTTCGCAAAAATGCAGTCGCGAATTGAGAACGCGTTTGTCGCAATGCAGAAATTGGAGGGGGGAGCGATCGCAAACCCGACAGAAAAGCGATTGGTTGGTCATTACTGGCTTAGAGATTCAAAGCTTGCGCCAACCCCGGAAATTCGGGCGGAAATCGAAGAAACGATCGTGCGTATTAAGAAATTCGCCGAGGACGTTCATACTGGAAAAATCTCGGCTGAAAATGGAAAACGATTCGAACACGTGTTGCACATTGGAATCGGCGGTTCGGCGCTTGGTCCCGAATTCGTAGCGGACGCTCTCGGTTCGCCACATGACCCGGTGGACATTTCCTTTTTCGACAATACCGATCCAGAAGGTTTTGATCGCGTGTTCGACAAGCTGGGAGACCGGCTTTCGCAAACTCTGGTTGTGGTGGTCTCAAAATCCGGTGGCACAAAAGAAACACGCAACGGAATGCTGGAGGCCGAAGCGAAATTTACGGCGAAAGGACTTCAGTTTCCAAGGCATGCGGTTGCGGTGACGGGCGTAGAGAGCGAGTTAGACAAGCATGCCGAAGCAAACGGCTGGCTGGCGCGGTTTCCGATGCCCGATTGGATTGGCGGCCGCACATCGGTGATGAGCGCGGTCGGACTGGTGCCGATGGCTCTGAAAGGATTAGATATTGATGCGTTCCTTGCGGGGGCTGCAGCCATGGACGCGAGAACCCGCGTCCCTGATGTCACACAAAATGCCGCAATGCTTCTGGCGCTGATGTGGTATTACGTCGGCAACGGGAAAGGCGAAAAGGACATGGTGGTTCTTCCCTATAAGGATCGACTGGCTTTGTTCACCAAATACCTTCAGCAGCTGGTGATGGAATCGTTAGGCAAAGAAAAGAATCTCGCCGGCGAAGTTGTGCATCAGGGGATCGCCGTTTACGGGAACAAAGGCTCGACCGACCAGCATTCGTACGTCCAACAATTACGCGATGGGGTATTGAATTTTTTTGTGACATTTGTGGAAGTGCGCAACGATCGGCATGGCGCGTGGTTTGAAGTCGAGGATGGTTTTACCAGTGGCGATTATCTTCAGGGATTTCTGCGCGGGACGCGCAGCGCACTGTACGAGAATGGGCGGGAGTCGATCACCTTGAGCATTCCCCGGGTCGATGCGTTTAATATCGGAGTGTTGATCGCGCTCTTTGAGCGGGCAGTCGGCTATTACGGGTCGCTGGTTAACATCAATGCCTATGATCAACCGGGTGTCGAAGCGGGCAAAAAGGCGGCAAGCAAACTATTGGAGCTTCAGAAACGGGTGCGTGAGACGCTTTCCAGTGAGGGAAAAACTGCCGAAGAAATTGCCCGCTCAATCGACGCCGATCCGGAAGAGGTGTTTCACTTACTGCGGCATCTGGCCAGCAACGACCCCCGCATCAATGTTGTCTCGGGAGACGCAGCTGCGGAGAACCGCTTTTCGTTCGGACAATCGCCGTAATTTCGCATGATGGACCACTCCGAAAATCGAACCGATTCATTGAGTGTCCCGTGGCATGACGTGGTTCGTTTTGTCCGGCAATTGAGTCATGATTTGCGCAATGATTTGAATGCCATCGAGCTGCAATCGGCTTACATCAGTGAACTGACCCAGGATCAGGAGCTGATAGGTGAGGTTAAACGTTTGCGTGAGATCGTCTCAGGCCTGAGCTCGAATCTACAAAAGCTTTCCAGAGCAGTCGGAGAGGTGACACCGACCATGATTCCATACCAGGCGGCTGATTTTTTGGCGGATATACGCTCAGAAATCGGCCGCGATTTTGCAGATAAAGCGGACCAAATCATGTGGGACCTGCAGGCTGAAGGGATGCTGAGTGTTGATCCGCAACTATTGCGGGAAGTCTTTATCGAACTTTTCGCCAATGCCTTCTGGCACGATCGCGGCAAGGGGCCGCTGTCAGCGAGCGCCAGGATAGAGAACGACGGCCTTCTATTTCGCCTCCATGAACCAAAATCCGGTTTTGATTCGCCGACACAAAATTGGGGACGCGAACCGCTGCGGAATATCAGCCAGCGTCACTATGGGCTTGGTTTGTATCGCTTGCGCTCCATCGTAGAAGCGCATGGCGGCGAGCTACGGGTGCAACATGATAAAAAAGCTTCCACGCTCGTTTCGACCGTAACACTGCCCGTCTCAAATGGGCATTCCGAACATGTTTAAACCTTATGGCATTCTGCGATCTTAACGAACTGTCGCTCGCTGTTTATGCGTAATACCAGCGGCCTATTATGATGAAAACCGAGAACCATCGGGTTTTAATCATCGACGACGAGCGTCCCGTGTTGATGACGCTCGAAGCGTTACTCAAGCGGCATGATTACGACGTGGACACGGCGGCGACAGCGTCGCAGGGGCTCAAGCTGCTGAAGCAACATGCACCGTCTCTGGTGCTTCTGGATTTGCAATTGCCAGACGCTCACGGGTTGGAAATGCTTGAACAGATCAAGGTGGAGTTACCCGATGTGCAGGTGATCATTCTGACCGCGCACGACTCCCTGCATAACGCCATCGAGTCGATCAAACGCGGCGCCTACCATTTTATCAGCAAACCTTATGCCCCCGAGGAACTGCTCAGCCTGGTTGAGAAGGCGTTGGAGAAACAGTTCCTTCTTCGGCAGGCCGAAAAGCTGCGGGAGAAGACAGAGCAACTCGAAAAGCGCCTGGAGATCGCGGAGGCGCGGCCCGCCCCGGTGTTTAACAGCAAACCGATGCAGGAGATCGCCGAGTTGATCGAGGCGATGGCGCCCTCGGACGCTAACGTCCTGATCATAGGTGAAAGCGGCGTGGGCAAGGAAGTCATCGCCAATACTATTCACGCCCGCAGCCGCCGCGCCGGACAACCAATGGTGAAGCTCAATTGCGCGGCGTTTCCGCAAACAATGATCGAGGGAGAACTCTTTGGTTACGTCAAAGGCGCCTTTACCGGAGCGATGCACGACTTTCCGGGAGTAATCGCCGCGGCCGATCGCGGAACATTGTTCCTCGACGAGATTTCTGATATGCCGGCTGATTTGCAGACGCGGTTTTTGCGCGTTCTGCAGGAACGCGAGTTTCGGCCTCTCGGCAGCACGCAAACAATGAAAGCGGACTTCAGGGCGATTGCTGCGACTAACATGCCAATTACCGGGGCGCTCGCCGAAAATCGGCTGCGCTCCGATTTGTATTACCGGCTAAATACTTTCCAAATTGAGGTGCCTCCTCTCCGGAAACGAAAAGAGGACATCCCTCCTTTGATTACGCAATTTCTCAGACAATTTTCTCAGCAACTCGGAAAGCCGGAGCCGGAAGTTTCGCCGGACGCGTTTCAAAAATTGCTTGATTACGGCTGGCCTGGGAATGTGCGCGAACTGCAAAACGCGATCGAATATGCAGTGGTACTGGCTCGTCAAGGCGTGATCGGGGTAAAAGAGTTGCCGACAGAAATACAACTGCCTGCGGCGCTGCAACAAGCCGAGGTTGGCGGATTGTCGCACAAGGGCGTCCAAACACTCGATGACATGGAGCGAACGGCCATTCTGCAGGCGCTAGCCGAATGTCGCGGCAACAAGAAAAAGGCGGCCGAACTGCTCGGTATCCAGCGGCCCACCCTCTATAACAAGCTGAAGCGATACGCAATCGAGCTGTAGGCTGCGAAAAGGGGACGCTAGCGCCCTGGCTCCTACTGGCCGCGATAAATGCAGCGCGCGGTGGGCGTTTCGTGCACTACTATCTCGCAAAGGCCAGGACATTTAGATTCCAGCCTTTCCCAAAACCAATGCGCCATATTTTCGATGGTGGGATTCTCCAATCCTTCGACGTCGTTGACGTATTCGTGGTCCAACATGTGTAAGAGAGGTTTCATAGCATCGCTGATGTTCGCGTGGTCATAAATCCAGCCGGTTTTTGGATCCATTTCGCCTTCGACTGAAACCTCAATCATGAAACTGTGTCCATGGACCCGGCGGCATTTGTGACCCTCAGGCGCCTCTGGCAAAGTCTGTGCCGCTTCGAACGTAAAGTCCTTGGTTAAGCGCGCTCTCACGATGAGGAGATTAACATTCGAGCAGGCACGTTGTCACTGTTCAAACACCCCGCTGCGTCGGGCTCCAGATGAATTTGTGCATTTGAAGCTGAAAACGGACGTTTAGTTTGTCGGCCAGAATCCATTCCACGATCTGACGGGGATCGATTCTGCCGAAAATTGGGGAGAAGAGCACTGCGCGGCATCGAGAAGTAAGATCGTGCTCCTGGTTTTTATCCCTCGACCACTCGTAATCTTCGCGCGAGCCCATCACGAATTTCACTTCATCGCGTACGGTCAGGTGAACGATGTTCGACCAAAGATTTTTGTCCACTTCGCCACTTCCCGGAGTTTTTAGATCCATAATCCGGTGCACGCGCGGATCGATCTTTGATATATCTTGCGCGCCACTAGTCTCGAGTAGGACTGTGTAGCCCGAATCACACAGCATCGACATCAGCGGCAATACGTTTTTCTGGAGCAAGGGTTCGCCGCCCGTAATCTCGACCAAATCACACCCAAATGCCGCCACAGCACCCACGATTTCACGCAAGGTCTGATTTTTCCCCTCGTAAAAGGCATATTCAGTGTCGCAATAGTTGCAGCGCAAATTGCAGAATGTGAGACGCACAAAAACACACGGCCAACCGACCCAGGTACTCTCGCCTTG
The DNA here is from genome assembly GCA_963753675.1 of uncultured Verrucomicrobiae bacterium. GTDB lineage: Bacteria > Verrucomicrobiota > Verrucomicrobiia > Chthoniobacterales > UBA10450 > Udaeobacter. The sequence goes on from CAVWCZ010000008.1 coordinate 141,386, forward strand.
GATGGAGTGATAGATTTCGTGGATCTTAAGTATTCTCTCGCCGTTCAACATGCTGGTATCCATTCTTTGCTAGAGGACTGTAAAACCTCTTCTGCGAGAAATTACAACGCAAGTTTCGTTCCCTTAAAATGACGTGTTCACAAGCGTGCAAACATGGCATATGCGAAGCACAACGGGCTTTAAAATGTGTCGAATTTTTGCGCGATTTTTCGGTTGACGCCTATGTACTGGCACTCTAGTCTCGCCGCCATGCGATACGGTTATGCTCTGTTCAATCGCCGCTTCGCACCATTTTCAGCCCGCCTTGCGGCAGAAAAAGCTGCCGCGATCCTCCACCTGATTACCGGCCCGAGCCTGGTTCTAGTTGCAGCAATCTCCTTTGGAGTTGTTCTTGCTGCGCAAGCCCAGGAATCGGTTCAAGAGGTTGCTTTGCCGCCTTGGTCGGAGCCAACGCTTCCGTCTACGGAACCGGCTTCGTCAGCACAATCAGCACAGGTCGAGACTCCGTCTGCACCGGAAGCTTTGCCCTCTGTCCCGGAGGAGCCGTTGCCCTCTTCGTCAACAGCCTTACCTTCCTCTGAGGAAGCTTTTCCGTCGACGCCTGATCCGTGGTCTTCTTCGACAAACTACACCACGGCGCAGACAAACGCCATTGGATCTCCAGCGGTTGGGTCGCCATACGGCGGCTTTAGCACGAAGGATATAGCGGTAGGCGAAGGCCCGACATCAAGTCAACCGCATCGTTTATATTACGGATTGCAGTTCACTGTGCGAGGTGTTTGGGACGACAACATCTTCATCAGTCATACAAATCGCGTTTCAGATTATTATTTCGCGATTGAGCCACAAATTACCCTTGGCGTTGGTGATATTCAGGGGCGCAGTAGAAGCTATCTCCGGTTGGATTATATGCCGAGCGGCATTTTGTTCGTCGATCACTCCAATCAAGACGCGTTTAACCAGTTGATTCACCTCGAAGGCGGGTACGACACAGGCCGCTTAAAGGTAAGCCTCTTTGAGGATATAGCCCTCCTCGAATCGGCAAACCTCAGCAGTATCATCGACACGACGGGGTTGTGGGCGAACCTCGATGCGAGCGCACCCACGCGGGTCAACATCTTCAACACGCGCCTGACAGCGAATTATGACCTGACGGGGAAAATATCTCTACAAGGCGAATTGGGTTCCTCGATCTACTTTTATCCTAATAACATCAGTGATTACAACGTTTCAGCCGGCCTCTACCTCTATTACGATTGGCTGCCAAAGCTCTCGGTCGGCGTTGGCGGCACCTTCGGTTATGATTGGGTGGACGACCCAACCCCCAACCAGGCTTTCGAGCAGGTGAACGCGCGTCTGAATTACCAGGCGACAGCGAAATTAGGTGTCTATGCTTCAGCAGGCGTCGAATTCCGTCAGTTTGATGGCAACCGGAATACCTACACCACGCCGATCTTTGAAGTCGGTGTGGAACACCACCCATTCGAAGGCACCAAACTCACACTGGCTGCCGGCCGGAGAATTTACAATTCCGGTTTCCAGCCTAATCAGGATTTTGCGAACACGTACGTTGTGGGGCGACTTCAGCAGCGCTTATTCCGACGCGTTTATCTTGGCCTGGGTGTTGGCTATGAAAATTCGAATTATTTCGCGGCCGTGCGCAACCTCAATACGCCGCGGGATGATAATTACTGGTTTATCGAACCGTCCGTCGACGTGCTGATAACCAGGTGGCTGAGCGCCGGGGTGTACTACCTGCATCGCGATGACGATAGCTCACTCAGCTCCTTCAGTTTCTATGACAATCAGGTGGGCGTTCGGGCGACGGTCCGGTTCTAACGAGGGTGCAAGCCGTTTGCAAATAGGGATGCGGGGACGGTGGTTAATAATAGCGCTCGCACTACCATTGCTGCAGGGCTCTCTGCAGGGGCAAGTCGCGCCGGGCACCAGCGGACCACAGGCGTTCGGATCGGCCACGAGATCGGCATTTCCAGCCGGTGGAGGAGCGAGCGCGCCAGCTGGTTATGTGTTGAGTTCAAACGACTACGTGGGGGTCGAGGTGTTTGGCGAAGACGATCTGCGTACGAACGGACGATTGAATCCGGAAGGCAATCTGAGCGTACCACTGCTGGGTTCGGTGCATCTGGCGGGTTTAACTCTGACGCAGGCGGCTTCGAAACTTACAGAGCTGTACGGCCGCGATTATTTGGTAAACCCCAAAGTAAATGTCATGCTGATGGGTTACGCCAAGCGAAGATTCTCGATCCTTGGACAGGTAGGTCGGCCGGGAAGTTATGAAATGCCTGAGTCCAGTCCAGGCGGCATCGATCTACTGGAAGCGATCGCGTTGGCCGGCGGATATACGCGTATCGCGGCGCCGGAACGAATAACGGTGCGACGGCAGAGTGCAAACGGGGACCGAATTTTCAAGGTAAATGCCAAGAAATTTAACAAGGGTAATGGTGGAGGGTTTCGCGTCGAGCCAGGCGATACCATCACCGTAGGGGAAAGCATTTTTTAACCGCAAAACTTTTCATTCCGTGCGCCTTTTCCGGCGCGCTTCTTGGTGTATGATTGCAGCCGGTATTCCGCTGTGATTGACTCAGCACAATCTTCCGTCGGCACCACCGTTTCTACAAATTCGGACAAACCCGTTTTGTCTGATTTGACCGGACACTACGCCGAGGGACTGCAGAAATTTGATTTCCGCCGGTTCTGGCATTCTTTCGTGGAACGCATTTGGATCGTGGCGATCTGCGTTCTCGCCGGCCTTTTCCTCGCGCTCGGTTACCTCGCACGGACGCCGAAGCTTTACCAGGGGCACACCGTACTGGAAGTCGAATTTCAGGAGCCCTCGTTCCTTCCTACAGACGATTCCACCACGCGGATGCGGTCGATGTTTCTGGCAAGTCAGGAGGCCCTGCGGACCATCGAACAGAATCTCACAAACCAAACTTTGCTTTCCAGAGTCGTTCGCTCGGAAGGGCTGGCGGCAGACGGTGGACGCGCGCTTTTGGGTCAGAGTGTTGTGCCAGACAAAAAATCCAGTCCGACGCCTCCTGCCGAAACGGCGCAATCTGGAGCGAAAGCTCAGAGCGCCGGTGGCGGTACAACGTTCACTCCGCTGGAGGAAGCATTAGGCCGGGCGATGTCCGGAATGGTACGACCAGCGATTCGCCGCGGAACCCGCCTGATTGATTTGTATGTGACGCATCCCGATCCGGTGATGGCACAGCGTCTCGCCGAAGCGGTCGGTCGGGAATACATCCGTAACTCAATCGAGCGGCGCGCCTCTCTTAGCGAAGAGGCCTTGCGGTATTTGCTCGAAGAAGAAGAGCGGTTGAAAACGAACCTGCAAAAAAGCGAAGCTGCTGTAGCAGATTATAAGGCGAGTCATCCGGACGCATTGCAGCTCGGCGGCGGCACGGCGGCCACAGGTTCGCAGCAGGGGTCGGGCGCGGGTGGCGGCGGACCGCGTGGTGGTCTCGTGGAAGACAAGCTGCAAGACCTGAACAACAAATTAACGGCAGCAAAGTCCGACCGGATTCGCCTCGAAGGCGAGCTAGAGCAAATTCAACACGACGGGGATAACATCGACGCGCTGCTCGAAGTTCCGAGTATCTCCTCTGCGCCGATGGTGACGGAAGCGCGCCGCACTGTTACACAGATCGAAGCTGCGATTACCACTTATGCCCTGCGATACAAGGATAAACATCCCAAAATGATTGCTGCCAAGGCGTCGCTTGCCGACGCGAAGGAGAAACTTCGCCAGGCCGTGATGGCGCAGCCGGCGATGCTGCGTAACGCCATCGAACAGACCAAGACCACAGAAGACAGCCTGCAAAAAGCGTTACACGACCAGCAGGGTGTCGCCGTCGCCCTCAATCGCACAGCCATCGGATGGCAGGAGTTGGCACGGCAAGCCGAAACCGATCGTGCGCTATACGAAAGCGTCATTCGTCAAATAAAGGAGACGAGCTTGAGCAAAGATGTAAAAGCGAATGCGGTCAGCGTAATTGAGCATTCGCCGCTCCCGCAGTCACCTGTTAGTCCGCGCCCAACGAGAACAATCCTTCTGGGGCTGCTGGGAGGTCTGGTTGTCGGCCTGGGATTCGTATTTGGCGCGGATGCCCTGGATCGTTCAATTAAAACGGTCGATCAGGCAGAAAGCACAATTGGGTTGCCGGTATTCGCAGCTGTCCCTGAGACCACTGACGAGGGACCGGTGAGCCATTTGAAACGGCGAAGCAAAAAAGCATTTGGCAGCTCAAACTACCGGGTGGTGGTAGAAACTCCTGAAAGTCCGGCGGCCGAAGCCTTTCGCAACTTGCGCGCTGCTCTTGCGCTGTTAGGACCGGAAGCGGAGCGCAAGGTGTCCCTTTTTACGAGCGCCGTGCCGAACGAAGGAAAAAGTTTCACCAGCGCCAATTATTCGCTCGCCCTGGCTCAGCAGGGTTATCGCGTGCTTCTCATTGATGGCGATCTGCGTCGGCCAACCATGCACAAGATATTCCGTTTCCCCACCGTCAGAAATAATTCGGACGAGGAGAGTGAGCCTGGAGTCATAGATTGCCTTCTGGGTGAGGCGGAGGTGGCGTCAGCCGCGCGCCAGATTCCCGCGGGTGAAATCCAGATCGTCGACGAAAACATTGCAATTACTGGCAACATTCTCACAGCGACCGGGGGCCAGCTTTCGGTCCTGGCGGGTGGGCGACGCTCTCCCAATCCGGCTGAAATTCTTGCCGGGCCCTTTTTCGGGCGCTTGATTGCTGAAGCTTCTGCGCTTTTTGATCGTGTCGTTATTGATAGCGCTCCGATCCTGGCAGTAAGCGATACTCTTCTGATGACCCCCCATGTCCAAACGTTGTGCATTGTCGTTCGAGCGGCAAAAACGCCTCGCCAGGCGGTTCGCCGAGCAGTTTCTTTGCTGGCAAAATCAGGGATTCGGCCGGCGGGCCTGGTCTTGAATCGATTGCGACGCAGCGGCGGTGTTGGCTACTATTATCATTATTCATCGCATGGTTACGGTAAGGAAGAAGGTGCGTATACCAGGAGTTACAATCGCCCGCACGGTTCCGACCACGAAGGCAACGGAGCCTAGGTTTAGCGATACGCAGTAATAACAGCAGCCTCCGAACTGGAACGCCTCGATTTCGCCGGCTGATACCATAAGCTGCTGCACCAGCACAGCCCCAAATAGGTTGCGATATAAAGTTGGATGGACTCGATCTGAAATGGAAAATCAACAACCGCATGTAGCGCGACTCCAGCGAGCGCCATGATAGCCAGAGGTTGCATCACACGTCGCCGCGGTAACCAGTCTCGCGCGGCGTACCTTTTGTAACTGCGAATTCCGATCGCTATTCCCCCGAAGAAAATCAAGGCCCAGAGAATGCTCCCCAACCATCCCCATTCCAGAACAGTCTGCAGGTAATCCTGGTGTAAAAACCTCCAGGTGCCCGGGACCGGGTGGCTCGATCCGATGTTATAGCCCGGGAACACAACTCGAAATGTTCCCGGACCGGACCCGAAGAATCCCGCGCTGGGCAGTGCACCGAGTGCCACGCCCGAAGCTTGCCAGCGCGCGTCGGTCGGAATTCGTTGGCCTACCGATTGCCAACGGTTAAGCGGCTGCTCCAGATGCGTGGCTTGAGCGAGCGCAATAAGCGCCAAAACAATCGCGAACGCACCGGCTATGGCGACATTCTTCTGCGCACCGGAAAACTTTCGCAGAAGCGCCGGTCCAAAATGTAGGCAAATGACAATCAGCAATAAAACCGCCACCAGCTGCGCCATGCGTGAAGTGTTCGCCAGCACTGCGGCTATCGTTAAAATAAAAACAATGACCCACAGGGCACGGAGGGCCGGCTGAGATCGGCTCATAAATGCCCGTATGACGAGACCGGCGCTTAGCGGCCACACGAGATTCAAAAACGCACCAGCGTTACCGTGGTAAAAATAGGTTGCGAAAAATGTAGTAACGCCGAACTCCGGCGGCGGCGGCGGTTGCCAGAAGATCATCTGCGCTCCGGTTGCTTTCTGAAGCAAACCCAAAAACGCAATCGAACCGCCTATTAGCCCGATGACATACCACAGTCGGAGCAACCACCGGCTACTCTGAGATAAGTCCGCGACGAACAGCATGGTCGCCAATAGCAACCCGCCCCGGACGATCCAGGCACCGCTGATGGCATAATCGACGGAGCCAGGCAAAGGCGGCATGAAGCTGCGCAGAGGCACGAAGAAAGAGAATTCAGTGTCGTAGACGAATTTCGCGTTTAGAACCATCCATCCGCCAACAAACATCAATGTCCCGGCCAGTAAGAGAAGGAGCGGAGGAAATTCCGGTCGCCGTCGACAGGTGAGTAACTCGGCAGCCCAAAGCACGAGTGCAGTCAGCAGAAGCCAGTTGGTTACTGCGATACTCGTTGACGTCGTAGCGCCGTACGCCCACGGCGCGTAAGCAAGCGCAGCAAAAAAAATCCAGCGAGACGCGGTGCGAAAAATATAAGGAATCACACGTCGGACCTAAAAGTTCGATTAACCGCTCACCCTCTACCTTAGCGTCCTTTCCCAAAAAGCATTGTATACAGTGTCTTCAGAACGATCATGGCATCCAGCTTCAATGAGTAATGGCGGATATAATAAAGGTCGTACTTTAGTTTTTCGACCGCGTCCTCGTCGCTCTCGCCATAGGGATAATTGACCTGCGCCCACCCGGTGATCCCCGGTTTCACCAGGTGCCGAAAATGATAAAACGGGATGCTTTGCTCGTACCGTTCGGCGCACTTGCTCCACTCAGCGCGAGGGCCAATCAGGCTGATATCGCCTTTCAGGGCATTGAAAAGCTGCGGTAATTCATCGAGGCGAAGCTTTCGCAGCCACCGTCCCGCGCGCGTCACTCGCCGATCGCCTTCGCGAGTATAGATGTCATCTTCCGTTTCATCCGCGCGGCAGCGCATTGTCCGGAATTTGAAAAGAACGAACTGTTTCCCATCCCGTCCCACTCGTTCCTGTTTGAATAAGGCCGGAGCGCCGTCCTCCAACCAGATTAAAAGGGCAATAAGGATGAAGAGCGGCGAACAGATGACCAGCGCGATGGCGGACGCGACAATGTCGAAAAACCGTTTGAGGTAGTGATACGGAGAGGTACGAGCGAGTTGAAACCCGGTCTGGAGTGGCCAGAAAGGATCGACAATTCCCAGCGGAAGATAACGCCACTGAGTTTCATAGAAAGATTCCAAAGTGTAAACACGGGTTTCCTGGAATTGTGCATGCACAAGACGCTCCAGTAATTGGGTGTCCAGGGAACTGGCGCGCTCGGTGAGAATGATTCCGCTGTACCGAATGCTAAGACTCTGTAGTTTCGCCGCAAGATTTCCCTGGACGATCGGCGATCCTTCGCCCGCCACCGGCTTGCCTACGCGCTCTTCATTTGTATCTACGAATTCCAGTTGTTGGCCGTTCGAAGACTTTTTATAGGCCTCATAAAAGCGCGCCGCTGCGCTGCCGCCGCCGATGACTAGAAATGACCGGTTTGCACTGCTGGTGACCACATATTGCCGAATCCATCGGCGATAGGCTAGCGATAGCGGTAGAAAAATCGCGAAGCTCAAAAGCAGCACCCCCCGACTGGGTTTCATCGTCTGATCGAAGGTCGCTGCGGAATAAATTAGCATGGTGCTGACCACAGCCGCCGCTATGATCGCAAGGATGTGCTCGGCGGCATAGCTGAGGGTGAGTTTCTCGACTGTCCGATCATAACCGCCGACAAAGTACAACGCCGCCACAATGACACCGAGCTGAATAAGATTAATGATAAAGAACTGAAACGGGGTGGCATAAAATGCGTCATGTCGGAACCAGCCAACTATTCGATAAATAGCGACCCAGATCCCTACATCTAAAAACAGATACAGTGCAGCCGATGACCATTCGTGGTGGAAAAAGTTCGACCAAAAACCGGTGCGGAGCCTACTCGTAACCACAGACTCGCTCCGCACCGTCGGACCCTCCTCTGGAAGCGCGGGAAAATCCCGGAAAACCGTCTGAGGCTCTTGGCTGTTCGGCATCAGGTCGCCCATTATATCCTACGTAAACCGAAGTAAAACATTACTTATTCGAGCCCAACTAATCGGATGATATTCAAACTGTGGAGCGTCTGTCCACGGCTACAGCCTTGACGCTCTGACAAGCGTTCATAATCTCAGAGGCGTGCGCGTGCTTCGCGCGCCAAATTTCTAGTGAACATTTTTGCCGCCTTTTATCGCTCGTCAGTTGGCAAGAAGATGATCGTTGCCATCACAGGCATCATTTTGATTCTTTTCGTCGTCGGACATCTTCTCGGCAATTTACAGATTTTTCTCGGTCCTGAGTGGATCAACGGTTATTCACAACATCTGCGTGATCTCGGGCCATTGCTTTGGGCAGTCCGCTTTTTTCTGCTCGCGACGGTCATCATTCACATCTACGTCACGATTCGATTGGCGATTGAAAACCGCCGCGCGAGGCCCGCGGCTTACCTCGACCGGCATTACGTCAAAGCAGACTTCGCCTCGCGACATATGGTGATGAGCGGTTTGATCGTATTTGCCTTTATCGTCTATCATCTGGCGCATTTTACGGTGCGAGTCACCGATCCCCGTTTTGGTCTGCTCAAAGCGGATCCTCTCGGACATTACGACGTTTACTCGATGATGGTGTACGGATTTCAAAGCTACTATGTGTCCGCTTTTTATGTGCTCGGCCTTTTTTTGCTCGCCCTTCATTTGAGCCACGGCTCGTCGAGCTTTTTTCAATCGCTGGGATGGAATGACAAAAAGCTCACACCGCATCTCGCGCTCGGCGGCCGGGTCTTGGCATGGCTTCTGTTTATCGGCTACACGTCTATTCCTGTTGCCATCTTGCTGGGCTTGATCAAGCCGGCGCAACAGCTGTGATAGAAGTCGGCGGAGCCTTGTTAAACATCCACGACCTGCACCCCTTCGGTCGCTGTCCGTTGGACGTAGAGGTCGCTCAGTCGGTTCGTCATCGGGCCGGTTTTGCCATCTCCGATCTGGCGATTATCGATTCGAATTACGCCGGCTAATTCACCCATCGTGCCCGTGCAAAACATTTCATGTGCGCCATAGACGTCCACCACTGACAGATCCGTTTCGATGCAACGAATCTTCTCCGCAGCGCAAATCTCGATCACTGTCGCACGAGTTATTCCTTCCGGACATGCTACGACGCGGCTTGTTGCCACGTCATGCTCCCGCACGATGAACACGTGCGTCGCATTCGTCTCAGCGACGAAACCGCGCGTGTCGAGCATGAGCGCATCGTCTGCGCCGGCATTGTTCGCTTCGATCTTTGCCAAAATCGAGTTCAGCAGGTTCGCATGGTGAATTCGCGCATCCAGGACGTCCGGCGGCGGGCGGCGGACTTTACTGGTGATCAAGCTCAATCCCGTCTTTGCATAAACGGGCGTCTTGTGTTCGGCGAGCACGATTAATGTCGGTGCGTTCTGGTTGAGCCGCGGGTCCATTCCCGACGTGATCTTTACGCCCCGCGTGAGTGTGAGTCGAATATGCACGCCGTCGCGCATCTTGTTTGCCGCGATCGTGCGCTTTATTTCATCGATGATCTTTTCCCGTGGCGGAATTTCGGAGAAGCACAAGGCGCGAGCGGAACGTTCCAGCCGGTCGAGATGTTCGTGAAGTTTGAAAATCCGACCGTGGTAGAGGCGCAGCCCTTCCCAAACAGCGTCACCTCCCTGCACCGCCGAGTCGAACGGGCTTACACCGGCCTTATCGCGGTGCATCAATTCTCCACTAATGTTTACGATCAGGTTCCGGTTTCGTTCGTCAAATTTCTGAAGCATTTGAATTAACTCCTCCGGCGTCCGCTACGAACACAAAGAAAATGTCATTTTAATGCAGCCGGTATTGATAAAGCTGTTCATAACACTCGCGGCAGCGGTGGTAAATATCGCGCAATCGCTCCGGAACTTCGCTGTGAGCTGCACGGTACGGCTGAAAGGACTTTGTTTTGGCCACCTCGCCGTACCAATGCCTGGCCCATATCCCGTCCGTGTCGCGCAGACCCGGGGGCCAGGAAAGCATCGACTGGTCAAACTCTATCCCGAGCACATCGCAGAGTTGTTGTAGCATCCGCTCCGGATTCTGCAGCACGTCTTTGGCATCGACAACGGGTGGGACTTTGTCCGTCTGTGCGCGCACGAAATCAAAAATCTCTAACTGCTGCACAAAGCCAAGGTCTTCGAGGTCCGGTTCATCGCGCTTTTTGACATAGGAACCAATTACTTCGCGTGGATCGCGAATGAGAAAGCAATTTGTCACTGAGCCTAACCATTGGCGATCGACTTCCGGCAGAAGATGGTGGGTCATCTGCTTCTGAAAAAAAATCTGTTTACCGTCCGGAACCGGTCCGGTCAGGTACGCAACGATCTTCCGCCAATCGGTTTCGCCGGTGGCGATTACTTCGTCCGCCCCGGGGTGCGGCTTGTCCGTGGCGCGCAAATAATGAGCGTAAAAAGGTTCATCCACGACGACCGTATCGTCCCGGTTGCCCCAGGCACGCATCATGGCGGTCGAAATGTTTCGAGGCCCGGACCACATGGCGATTCGGATGCTCATGGCCCGAACAGTCAGGCGGCAAGGCCGCACGTGCAACGGCGTTGAAGACAACGCCGTTGTGCAAGTGGATCGGCCTTTCGAAGACGACGTCGACCGCCGCGGCGGGTCAGCTAACTCTTGGCAAAAACGCCAATCAACGGACGGCGCGAAGGGGTCTTCGAGCGAAAATCGCTAACGAAGCCGGTCTCGGTCCGGATCTCCACGTGGCCAGGCGCGCGTTTGGCACCGTAGACCAACACAGATCCGACGGGCGCTTCATATGGATTCGAGACGGACAGCTTTTTGAAGCCGTAATTATTTACCAGTTCCTGGCCAGCTTGTTTCGCCAGAGTTGTTTGCGGACGCGACTTCACTACGCCTGCAGCGACCAGCGCTTCCTTCACGAAGCGCCAGCACTTGGACAGCGAGTGCGCGCGTGCTCGTTCCTCGGCAATGGTAGCTGCCCGACGCAATTTTGGATCAATCTTAGGATCCACCTTGGCAAATGGGTGGACGATCTTCTTTGGATAATACTTGTCTACAACTTCGACTGATTGCTTTTTGCCGGAAGTGTCCGTGTAACTAAATTTCGGTTTCGTCGCCGAAAAGTTCAGCGCAAGAGCCGGACGGGGACAAAGCGTCGCGCATCCAAAAAGTACAAGCGTGAGCGTGAGAAGTTTTCGCATAAAGCCGCCTCCTATCCGGTATAATGGGCATGCCCGCAACCGATTTTTTTCGGCAAATGCAAATTTTTTGAGTTGCCCGAATAGCTCGCAAGACCCGGCGAAGCTAGAAGGACGATACTAATTCCCTCATGCGCCGGCGCATTGGAGCATCGGGCAATCGGCCGACTCCGCCCAGCATATTATCCTCGAGATGATGTGGTTTATTTGTTGCCGGGATGACGCATGTGATCGCCGGGTTTGCCACGATCCATTTCAAGAAAAATTGCGCCCACGAGTGACAATCAAAATCGGCTGCCCAATCGGCCAGCGGTTTCGAACGTACTTTGTCGAAGAGATCGCCGGCTCCAAACGGGCGATTTGCGATCACCGCGATGCCGCGCTCCCGTGCCAGCGGCAGAACGCGCTCCTCGGCTTCCGGTTCCATGAGCGAATAATTGATCTGGAGGAAGTCGAACGTCTCGCTCCGCATCAGCTTTTCAATTTCGCTCAAAGCTCCCGATTCATGATGCGTGATTCCGATGTAGCGAATGCGCCCCTGTTGTTTCCATTCACGCAGCGTCGCGAGCTGTGTGTTCACATCGACCAGGTTGTGTACCTGCATCAGATCGATTCGTTTCGCACGCAAAAGAGCCATCGAACGTTCGATCGACTGAATTCCGCTTTGCTTACCGCTAGTCCAAACCTTGGTTGCCAGAAAGAGTTTTTCACGAATCCCAAGCGCAGAGGTGAGCTCGCCGATCACTTCCTCCGCGCGACCGTACATTGGCGACGAATCGATGACACGACCGCCCAGCTTTACAAAAAGCGACAGAACGTCTCCGAGCTGTTTCCGAAGGTCCGCCGTAAGACTAACATCGAATGCCTGCCATGTTCCGAGCCCGATGACCGGGAGTTTCTCGTTAGAGGAGGGAATGCTACGCGTGAGCATTGCTGATGATTCGCTCGTGGCCCGCGCGTTGATTGGCAAAATTAATCCGGCGGTTGTTCCACCGATCAGTTTCGCAGCTTCACGTCTCGTCATTTTCGCATTGTAGGGCGTTTCTGCGGAACGCCAATGGCGTCTGGCACAGACGCCCTACAACAGGTATATACCCCGATGAATCGCCGTCGTTTCATCAAACTATCCGCTGCGGGCGCCTTCGCGTCCCAGGCGACTCCGACATCTTTGTTTGCGGAGAAGACGCCGGCGCCAATGCGCATTCTGATTCTCGGCGGTACCGGATTTATCGGTCCATACGAAGTGCGATATGCGCTCAGTCGTGGACACAAGGTAACCACTTTCAATCGAGGCAAAACGCATCCCGGCGAGTTGCCTGGCGAAGTCGAACAGCTTGTCGGCGATCGTAATGGAAACCTCGCTGCGCTGAAGAATCGGCAATGGGACGTAGTGATTGATAATCCTACCATGCTGCCCGCCTGGGTGCGCGATGCGGCACAGGTCCTCAAAGGAAACGTTGATCGCTACGTTTTCATTTCGACGATCTCCGTTTATGGCGAGCCGAAGCAGGGGCCCGATGAAAATACGCCGACGGAAAAATATGACGGGCCGGATCCGTACAAAGAAACAATCGAGGCGGTCCGCGCATCCGGTTTCAAAACGTACGGCGCATTAAAGGCGCTCTCGGAACGCGAGGCTGAGAAATGGTTTCCCGGCAAGACGCTGGTTATTCGGCCGGGCCTCATCGTCGGCCCGCGAGACGAGACGGATCGCTTCACGTACTGGCCCGTGCGGATAGAGCGCGGGGGCGAGGTGCTTGCCCCTGGAACGCCAGAGGACCCGGTTCAGTTCATCGATGCGCGTGACCTTGCCGAGTGGATCATTCGCATGGTGGAGGGGCGGGAGACCGGAATTTACAATGCGACCGGTCCGGCGAAACCGCTTGGGATGGGCGGGATGCTGGACGGAATTAAAAGCGCGTTGAAATCGGAGGCGAAATTTACATGGGTGAACGAGGAATTCTTGACCGAGCAAAAAGTACAGCCGTGGTCGGACATGCCGGTGTGGACCGGAAAAGAAGGGGGATTCTTGCGGACGAACATCAATCGCGCGTTAAGTAAAGGGCTGACGTTTCGACCCCTTGAAGTCACGGCACGCGACACGCTCGCGTGGTTCAAGTCGCTTCCGCAGGAGCGACAATCTCATCCGAAAGCAGGCCTCTCGCCCGAGCGCGAAGCGCAGGTCCTCCGCGCCTGGCATGCGCGGAAATGACGAAATTCGAATGACGAATATCGAAACAAATTCGAATGTTCTAATGACGAAAACCTGTTCGTGCTTCGTCATTCCTTCGTCATTCGACATTCGTCCTTCGTCATTGTGAAGTCACTTTTCTCGAAAATCGTTGACGTAAAACCGAACGAGCTTCACGCGCTGCTGCTGGCGTTCGCTTTCAACTTTGTCGTTCTCGGCGGTTATTACGTTATCCGTCCGATCCGCGACGAGATCGGCGCCGACCGCGGCGTTGAAAATCTGCCGTGGATGTACACCGGCACGCTGATCGGCATGCTAATCGCGAATGCGCTTTATGCCGCTCTGGTCACGCGCATGTCCCGGCGTCGGTTTATCCCGATCGCATACCGTTTCGCCGTCGCGAACCTTTTCCTTTTCTTCCTCCTCATGCGCTGGATGCCACCCGCGCAGGAGCGCGCAGTTCTCGCACCCATTTTTTTCATCTGGGTCAGCGTCTTCAATCTTTTCGCCACAACAATGTTTTGGTCGTTCATGGCTGACGTTTTCACATCAGAACAAGGCAAACGGCTTTTCGGATTCATTGCGGTCGGCGGGTCGATGGGCGGAATCGTGGGTGGTTTTGTCACCAGTTCGCTGGCCGGAAAGATGAGCACCGGACTCTTCCTCCTCATCACAGCAGTCATGTTGGAGGTTGCTGCGCAATGTGTCCGCAGATTTCCCGATGATTTCACGGGCCGGAACATAGACTTCCAGTCTGTGCGGCCAGCGGGTTTGCAACCCGCTGAATTAGCCGCAGCGGAGAAAATCTCCGCTGGGCGCACAGGCCAAAGGCCTATGTTCCAACCGCATGCCGCCACGGCCGCCGAAGAACAACCAATCGGCGGCAAATTGTGGGAAGGCGCGACACATATCGCTCGATCTCCCTATTTACTTGGTCTCGCCGCGTTTCTCATGATCTACACGCTCACCAATACGTGGGCGTACTTTCAGCAAGCCGATCTCACTAAACATTATCTGCAGGACCGCGCCGCACGCACGTCATTCCTGGCGAACATCGATATCGCGGTGAACACCATTACGGTGGTGATTCAAATTTTCCTGACCGGCCGTCTAATGAAATGGTTTGGAGTTGGAGTCACACTGGTACTGATGCCGCTTTTGAGCGCGACCGGGTTTGCCGCGATCGGTTTCGCCCCGGTTCTGACCGTTCTTGCGACGTTCCAGGTTATGCGACGGGCCGCAGGCTTCGCTTTACTCCGACCAGCGCGCGAAGTTCTCTTCACTGTGTTGCGGAGAGAGGACAAATACAAAGCCAAAAGCCTCATCGACACATTCGGCTACCGCGTTGGCGATCAAATCGGTGCGTGGTCCTATCCGTTGATGCGGTGGTTTGGCCTGGGACTGGTCGGCATTTCATGGGTGGCCGTTCCTTTTGGAGCAATCTGGTGTGTTCTCGGCATCTGGCTCGGGCGCAGACAACGCCAACTCGCTGAAGTAAAGGCCGATCAGACCGGGCCGCTACCCGGCGCTGCCGCGCCTGAAGCGGCGTGAAATGGCGATAATGTCATTCTGAGCGAAGCGAAGAATCTCTGATTGCCTCTGGCGGACCCTGGACACAGCAATAGCCAGAGATGTTTCGCTTCTTTCAACATGACAGCCCGGTATTTAAGAACGCTGAAAACAATTGCACTCGTCCGCGTCAGAGATAAGTGAGAGTGACGCAGACAAATCCCGTCTGCGAGAGAACTGCAGGCACGATTGCCTGCATCACGTCAACAACTAAAGGAGATAAAATAATGGCAACACGAACTGGATCGGCGGTATGGGAAGGCACTCTCAAAGAGGGCAGGGGAACAATGAAACTCGGCAGCGGCGCATTCGATGGTCCTTACTCATTTTCATCCCGTTTTGAGGAAGGAAAGGGGACAAACCCCGAGGAGCTCATTGGTGCCGCTGAGGCAGGTTGCTATTCGATGGCGCTTTCAGCCAACCTCGAAAAGGCTGGCCATCCCGCCAAACGCATCAGCACCACTGCAACCGTAAAACTCGAAATGACCGGTGGTGGTCCAAAAATCACGACCATTGACTTGAAAACCGAAGCCGAAGTCCCCGGAATCGACGAAGCGAAATTTCGCGAGCAGGCCGAGCTGACCAAAAAGACCTGCCCGGTGTCGGTCGCACTCGCCGGGACACAGATTAATCTCGACGTAAAATTGCTGTAGAGGCACGCCTGTCGCCTGCAAAGATTAGATTGGGGCAGCCGACACGGCTGCCGCTACAGATGAACGATTATTTCGCTGAATTCCTGGCGAGATCACATTACTTCGCCAATTCGTAGACATACTCGACGAACGACATCGTCGCGCCATCGAAGCCTTGGATCTTCGGGTTCGCCGATTCGATAATGTAATACTCGTCAGGGGCGTGCGCGCCGCTGCCGTGACCCAGTCCGAAATGACCTGCTGCCAGCTTGAGCGGTTCGCCAGTAAAGACGTAACCAGGATACGAGCCGGCGTTACGCGGCCAGAGGAACGCGTCGATTCCGAACTTTTTGTACGTCGCGAGCTGCGCCTGGATGAGCGCGGAGTCTTTCGACGTCGCTGTCGGATCATATCCGCCAGTCATGTTCACTTCGATATCGCCGAAGCCGCGTTTCGCCAGATGCGCCTTTAAGGCGGCGAGCGCATCCGCGGCTTTCATGTCGGGCACGAGTCGCATATCGATCTTCGCGACGGCCCGATGTGGCAGAATCGTTTTGCCGCCGGGTCCGGTGTAGCCGCCTACCAATCCCTCGATGTTTACGGTCGGCTGCGATTCGAGCCGTTCGTTCGCTTGCTCCCACGGCAAATCATTGATCCAATGTTGCACGCTGAACAGCTTCTTAAACTGGGCTTCGCTGCGCACCTTCGATACTTTTTCGATCATCGCTTTCTGCTCGGGGGTTAACGGAAGTGGCTTCGGGTAATTGTCAATCGTAACCACGTTACCGTCCTCGGACACGAGTGTGTTGAGTGCTTTGACCAAATGCCAGACCGGACTGTCTACCATCGCCTTGAGCGAGGAGTGAATGTCTTTGGTCGGGCCGCGCCCCCATTTTTCGCCGCTTGATACAAGCTCGAGCTCGATCACGCCTTTAGAGCCCAGGTTCACCGTGACGATTCCATCGAGGTCCTGCGCCGCAGAGGGCATGAATACGCCGACACACTTCCTGAGCGCCGCGAGCACCTCGGGTCGCCTGACGAGTTGCGGGATGTGCGGCGAACCGATCTCCTCTTCGCCTTCTGCCACCAACACCAGGTTCACCGGCATCTTCTTTCCTGCACCGCGAATTGCGTGCAGTGCCGCGAGGAGCGCCGCTTCCGGCCCTTTCTGGTTCACCGCACCGCGACCAGTCATCACTTTTCCCGGCGATGGCTTTTCAACGATCCCAGCTTCGGTCGGCGAAGACGACCACTCGGACGGGTCGAACTGCTTCACATCATACATAAAGTAAAGCCCGACTGTTTTCGGCGCGCCCGCATCCAGCGTGGCGAACACGCCCGGCTTGCCGTCCGTATTGATCACCGTCGCCTGCTGAAATCCCGCATCGCGCGCCAGTTTGGCCATGTACTCTGCACCTTCGGGATACCCGCGATCCTCTGCTGCGATCGACACCTGACCAATCCAATCCTGCAATCGCTTCACTGCTTCATCGTGGCGCTTGGTGATTTCGGCTTTGACGTCGGCGAGGTCATCTCCAGCTGCGCCAGAACCTGAAGCTGGCGTGATTAGTGCGAATGCCGAGAGCAAAGCGGCGATACGAACATTGCAATTCATAAAGTGTCTCATCCGCTCTTGCGGCTTGGCAGTCAATGTGTTTGACGAGACGACATAATGGACATTATCCTGTCCATGTCATGAAGTCGATCACTTACACTGCGGCGCGAGAGAATCTTGCTTCTACGATCAACCGCGTGTGTGAAGATAACGCGCCGGTTGTCATTACGCGCAACCGCGATCAATCCGTTGTAATGCTGTCGCTAGCGGAATATGAATCGCTCCAGGAGACTGCGCATCTGCTGCGCTCCCCGGTAAATGCCAAGCGACTGCTTGAATCCCTGGATGCGATCAAACGCGGCAGGTTGCTTCGGAAGAAAATAAATCTCGACGAGTGAAATTAGCGTTTACGCCGCAGGCGTGGGCCGACTACTGGTACTGGCAAGAGACTGATCCCCGGATCAGTGCGCGAATCCGGCAACTCATCAAAGACACTACGCGCGATCCACATCGGGGGATCGGCAAACCCGAGCCGCTCAAACAGGCTCTGCAAGGATGCTGGTCGCGACGCATAACGGCCGAGCACAGAATGGTGTATCAGGTTTCGAGGGGTGAACTCTTAATTATACAGCTTCGCTACCACTATTGACGCCTTAAAGATCCAAGCTTTCCTGTTTCGGCGCGGAAGCGGCTGTAGTCAGCGAGCCGAACTTCTTCATCAAGTCGTCGAGCTTGGCCACGTAGTAATCGATATTTTCATCGCGGTTTTGGGGATCGAAATCGCTTGCCGGTTTTGCTGCTTCGTACGCCGGAAGTTTTTTCGACGTGGCTTTAATATAATAACTGATCTGATCGCCCGGTCTGTAGTTGCGACCGCTGGCAAGGGCCAACTCATAGGCGGCGCCGCGATTGCGCGCGGAACCGGCGATCTTGGCGCGATATTTATCGAGTGAATCCTGAAGCGTGTCGGTCTTCATCAGCATGTCGATCTTCCATTCGCGGTTGCGAATTTTTCGCTCAAAATCGTTTCGAAGGTTGGTAATCGCTTCCGATTTTCCCTGCATGATGAGCTTGATCATTTCCTCCAGAAAAACGCGCTGGAATTTTTCCATGCCACGCGACTTAAGCGCACCGCCTTTGATGATGACGTCGCCGTCTTTCGTAAGCAACGCGTAATTCTTCGCCTTGTAACTGAACATCGCGTCAAACTGCTCGTCGATTTCGACATCAATTCCGGGAGGCAACTCCGCCGCCAGACCTTTCTGCAACTCTTCGATGGTAGAACCTGCGTCTCGCTGGTTTTCTTTAGAAGGCAAGCCAGAGGCATGCGCTACCTTTGGCGGCACGAAATAAATTCCGTCGGTATCGACCTCGATGACGTGTGCTCCGTGCGCATTGAGCCATTCGATCATTTTCTTGAGCAGATCGCGCCCGATCTGCGTCACACGCGCCGCGGCATCGAAGTCGGCGAAATGTCCCTGCGCAAACCCGAGATAACCGTAAAAGCTGTTTAGCAGGATTTTGAAGGTATTGTGCAGCGCCTGGAGATGATGTTGTCTGGCGGGATCCTGTTCCGCTCGCATCCTGGCTTTGGCCTCAAGCCGGAAGCTGCGCAGGTCGGTAAGCAAATGTCGAAAGATTTGGAGTTCGTCAGATGCGGGAAAGCAGTCGAACTGCAGCATGATGGACGGATACAGTGAAGCGACGTCGCAGTGCCAGACGTTGCGGGCTACGCCGGTGAAAAAGATGTCGGTGTAACCGCCTTCGAAGGCGCGAGGCATTGGCAGTTCGGGAATGGAATGTCTCTGCCGAAAATACTCGCGCAGGAAGAGTGCATTGATGCGCGTGGCATTGCCGCGCACGATTACGTCCTGGTAATTGTAAGGAAAAATTTGCGCCTGGATAAAGTAACTCTGGCTCAGCAGGTCCGATAAGGCGCGTGTTTCCCGAACACCGCACAACGCGCGGCGCTGGAACATTTTTGAATCACCCAAGTACGCGCGATGCAATTCCTTTCCCGTGAGCGCTGAAATTTGCGAGCTGTCGCACAGGTCAAAATGCCGGGCGACATCCGTTCGTTCGAAGCCCGCGAGAGAACGCATTCCGACGTCATAGAATTGCGCCAGCAAAAACGTATCGACAAAATGCCGGCCATCGACTGTGAACTTCGGATAATCGATGGTTTTCTCCGCAATTTGCAGTCGGGAAGGACGCGACCGTAGAAAGCCGCCGCTGCGCCCCCAATCAAGTTTCGTTTTCAATTTCCTGGCGCGGCCAACGAGCACCGGCAGATGTACGCGAAACAAATCGTGCCCTTCGATCACGTCCGGATCGCGTTCCTTGATCAGAGCGGTCAGGCGTTTGATGGCTTCACGCTCGGATTCTTCAACGTTGTTTGCATCGACACGAATCAATTCTTCCCAGCCGGTGTTGTCCGAGAGCGTGATACTCATGATTTGATCCTGATTGCCGGGGTCACCGGCCCCGGCTACAGTGAGCACTTCGAGTTGCATGCGTTTCAGCTCTTCGAACTTCAAATCCTTGAACAATGTACGGCCGGTTGCGGTGAGATAATGCTGAACCGGATCGGTGAATGCGAAGAAATCGCGCCCGGTTTTTTTGAGTCCGTTGCGAAGGGAGATTAATTCCTTCCAGCTATCGACTGTGATCAGCCAGGCGTACTTCAGATCGCCTCGAAGTTTTTCCGTCTCGATACCAAGATCGACAACGTCCGAGTCGGCCCACACGAATGGGTGGAACGGCTCGACGTCGGTGACTGTCGATCCATCTGCTTCCCGGCGGTGCACCCGAACGGTGCCACTTTCACCCAGCTCAACGGCCACAATCCGCGGGGTTGGATCCGCGCCGAACAGGAGCGTGTTTTTCTCAAATTCCATTCTCAAACAAGCTTTCTGTCATTCCGAGCGAAGTCGAGGAATCTCTTAAGGACCAACATCCAGAGATGTCTCGAGTTCGCTCGACATGACAAAAAAATGCAATGTGTGAAATCTGTGGATATAAGTCAGGAATGAAGATCCGTTCGTTATTGCTTTCGCTACTGTCACTCTGGATTGCGCCTTTGGTTATGGCACAGCAAACGCCGCAATCGCTTGCTGACGCGGAGCTGCCGTCGCTCCTCACAATTTACAAAGACGTTCATAGTCACCCCGAATTATCCACGCAAGAACAGCGCACGTCCGCTTTGATCGCCAAGGAATTGCGGGCGGCCGGTTGCGAAGTCACTGAGGATTTTGGCAAATACGATAATCCAAAATTAAAAAGCTATGGCGTGATCGGGGTTATGAAAAATGGCGATGGTCCGAAGGTTCTGGTGCGGACCGACATGGATGCCCTGCCTGTCGAAGAGGAAACAGGCCTGCCTTATGCCAGCAAAGTCGTAGCCAAAAACAATGAAGGTAAAGATGTGCATGTGATGCACGCCTGCGGACACGACGCGCATATCGCGATGTTCATCGGAGTTGCCCGTGCACTGGCGAAATTGAAGGATCAATGGCACGGCACAATCATCTTTGTGGCTCAACCATCGGAGGAATTAGGCAGTGGCGCGCGCGCATTGCTCAACGCCGGCCTTTACCAAAAATTCGGGAAACCGGATTTCGCGCTTGGATTTCATGACAAGGCCGATATGCAGACCGGCCACATCGGAGTTACGGAGGGTTACACGTACGCAAATGTCGATTCAGTGGATGTGACCGTGCGCGGAATCGGCGGGCACGGTGCATATCCGTACACCACCAAGGACCCGATCGTGCTTGCAGCGGAGATGATCAACATGTGGCAGACTGTTGCGAGCCGCGAAAACAATCCGCTCAATCCGATTGTCATCACCGTCGGCTCCATTCACGGCGGTACAAAGCACAACATTATTCCTGATGAAGTGAAGATGCAGCTGACGGTGCGCACGTATAAGCCCGACGTCCGTGAGCAGGTGCTTGCTGCGATCGATCGGATCGCCAAGGGGGTCGCCGCGGCCGGCGGCGTGCCGCCCGATCATGCGCCCATCGTGACCGTCTTGAAAAACGAATTTACACCCTCAACTTACAACAATCCGGAACTCACCAAGCGCCTCGTCGGTGTCTGGAAAAAATCGTTAGGCGAAGGAAATGTGGAAATCGTGAGTCCGACCATGGGCGGTGAAGACTTTTCCGAGTTCAGTTTGCCAGACCATTCGATCCCGGCGGTCGACTTTCATGTCGGTGCGGTGGCGCCGGAAAAAATTGCAGAGAGTAAAAAAACCGGAAAAACGCTGCCTAGTCTGCATTCCAATAAATTTGCACCGGTCCCCGAACCGACCATTCGCACCGGGATTGTCGCAATGACGGTAGCCGTGCTGGAATTAATGAAAAAGTAGCCTTGCGTTACTCCGAGCGCATTCGGAATAACGTGGAAAAGCATCGTGTTAATTCTGCGAGATCCCTCGACTGCGCGTCGCTGCGCTCGGGATGACATCGCCCAAAGGACGATGTCACTTTAGCTTGATGTGTTTCCGCAGGTAAGTCGGAACGTCGAGGTCTTCGCCTTCCACGATTGTCGGCTCGCTTTTTTCAAAACGACCGCGCGTGACCGGCTCAAATTGCAGGACTTCCTGTTTTGCCGGCGCTGTGCTTTTTTCGGGGGATGCTTTCTCCTCCTTCGGTGAAATCGATGTGTCGTGCGGCTTAACCATGGTGCGCTCGGGCTCGCCGTTGTGAGTCGGGACAACCGGCGCTTCGATGGAAACGGGTGTTGCGACAGGCACCGCCTCAGCAGCAACCGGTTCTGCGAACGGAATTGTTTCCTCGACAGGCGCGAGTTCTATCGCTGGTTGTTCTGTTTGGATTTCTGGCTCCGGTGCTGGGGCATTGTACTCCTCTTGAACTGGTGCGGGTACGGACGCACTGGTTGGTACCGGAGGCGTCTGTAGCAAACCTGCTTCTTCTTCTGAGGAAAGCGAACTGATGATGGTTACGCTCAATCGGTCTCCCAAGCGACTGTCGACCACGGCGCCGAAGAGGATATGCGTCTGATCGCTAACGTGACGACCGAGCTCCTGCATGAGGATTTCGATTTCCGACAGCGTCATTTTCGGTCCGCCCGCTACTTGGACCAATACGTGTGTCGCATCCGCCAACATTCGTCCACGATCCATCATTGGATTTTTCAGCGCCTGAGTGAGCGCATCATGCGAGCGATTATCCGAATCGGCTTCGCCGTAGCCAAACAAGCATCGGCTGTTCCGGTTGCGCAGGGCCGCGAGTATATCGTCGAAGCCGATGCGAATGAGTCCTGGCCGCTGGATAAGATTGACGATCGATCGAACGCTTTGGCTGATGGTCATATCCGCCATCGCGAACGCCTGATGGATTCCAGCCTGCGGCGGAGTCAGATCGCCCATTCGATCGTTCTCAAAGCAGACCACTGCATGGGCAAACTCGCTGAGTCGCGCCAGCGCCTCTCGTGCCTGGGTGTTCCTCCGTTTGCCTTCGAAGCCGAATGGAAGAGTTACAAAGGCAATGACCAGGGCGCCGGATTCGCGAGCCGTTTCTGCAACGTAAGGCGCCGCTCCTGAACCCGTGCCGCCACCGAGGCCCGCACAAATAAAAATAACGCGCGAATCCGCCAACGCTTCGCGAATTTCATCCGCGGACTCCAAGGCTGCCTGATAGCCAACTTCGGGATCGCCTCCTGCACCCAAGCCGCGCGATACACTACGGCCGAGCTGCACTTTGCGTGTCGCGACCGAACTTGTCAGGGATTGCACATCAGTATTAATCGCCACGACATCGGCTCTCTCCAACCCGTCAAGCACGATTCGATCGAGGGCATTTAGACCGGCGCCACCGACGCTGACGATTTTGATCGGAATGAAGTCCGCCAATCGTTCCTGGAGACTGTAGTTCTTGTTAAGCTGAATCATAACGCTCTTTCTGTTTCCAATAGGGGCGCACGGGCCGCAGCCGTCATTCCGAGCGAAGTCGAGGAATCCCGGTGCGTTACCGCAAGGTTGTTCCGCGGGATCTCTCGACTTCGCTTTCGCTCCGCTCGGGATGACAACTTGGCTGTGCGTTCTGGTGGAATTTTCATCGCTTTCCGCTGAAAAGTTTTCCAAAAATTCGGCCAAACCCCCTGGCGGGCCGGTCCGTGTGCATGATTTGCGCGAACTTGACCAGGCCAATTGCCGTGGAGAACTGGGGGTTTTCCACCGCAGACGTGACGCCCCAGGCCGTCTGCGCGTGCGTCAGGTTCGCCGGAATTTCGAAGATTTCCGCTGCCAGATAATCGATTCCGCTCAGAAGACTGCAACCACCAGTAATAAAGATTCCGGCGCCCAGATAACCGAGATACGGTTCTTCTTCCAATCTGCGTTTGAGCAACTCAAACGCTTCTCGCAGGCGCAGGTGGATGATTGTGTTCAGCGTTTCGCGCTCGATCTCTTTGCCTGCAAAGCCGGAATCGTCCTTGAGTAAAATCATTTCCCCCGGGAGACAATTCCCGAGGATACAACTGCCCTCTTCGGTCTTTAATTTCTCCGCGCGCGTCATTGGGATGCGCAGACCCATGGAAATATCATTGGTGATGTGGTCGCCGCCCACCGCCAGACATCCGCTTTGTCTCACAGCGCCCTCGGAGTACAACACGTAATCAGTGGTTCCGCCGCCCATATCAATCACCAGCGCGCCGAGGTCCTTTTCATGCTGGGTGAGCACCACCTGCGCAGAAGCGAGCCCGCTAAAGACAACGTCCTCCACATCCAGCGGCAACTCTTTCACGCATCGAATTGTGTTTTGAATCCGTGTGCGCACGCCATGGATGATGTGAAAATCGGCCTCCAATTTCTGGCCGAGCATCCCGACGGGGTTCAGAATGCCCTGCTGGCCATCCACTTGATAGTGTTGAATCACGGAATGGAGGAATGCGTTTTGAGCGGGGATGCTTACCTCGCGCGCGTTGATTTTTACGTCCTCCACATCCTGTTCATCAATTTCGTCGCGGTCCTCAGGGAGCATCACGCATCCGCGATTGCTAAAGCTATGCAGATGTGATCCGGCGATGGCGACGTAAACGCTCCTAATCATAACGTCACTTTTCTGTTCGGCGTCGACAACTGCTTCGTGCACGCATTTCATGGCCGTTTCGAAATCGACGATCTCTCCCTTGCGCACGCCGCGAGATGGCGCCTGGCCTACTCCGAGGATTTTGAGCGTGCCATCGGGTCGGCTTTCCCCAACTACGACACAGATCTTCGAGGTACCGATCTCAAGACCGATCATCAGATTGTTGTTAGCCATTTTTTTGCGCGGCCTTCTTCAGTTGGTTGTGAATTGGCTTGGGGACAGGTGTAGAACCGGCGCGTGCTTTCTGCGATGAGGATGCAGGTTGCTGTGTCGCGGAATCCGCGTGACTCCGCGTCTCGTTGGCGTCCACTGGGATTGCCTTCATGATCCGCGGCTCCACGGCGGGCTCGATTGTATCGTTGATTACCTCCGCCGCCGGACTGGTGAACGTTACGGGGATGTTTCGTTGAGCCACCAGGTTTAAAGTCTCCAGGTCCTGCTTCGTTCTATCGCAATAATCAAGGAACACTTGCAGCTGCCGCAGTTGGTCTTCGAGATCGTTCAACCCAAACATGATGCGGCTGTGGTTTTTTTCTGTCACCACGAGACAATAGCTTTTGGAAATGTCGATTTCGCGAATCTGAAACCGTGTCTGTAAGACGCTACGTTCCGTGAGGCTTAGCAACTCCAGCGCTTTTTTTGCTTCGGCCGACTCGATCATCTTTCCAGATTCGAGGGATTCGCTTGTGCATCCCAGTATCAGCGGCAGTCCCAGATATTCAGGCAACAGTTTCCTTTGCTTCATCAAAACGCCCCGGCGGCCCACCAGAAATGCATGGTCCGAGGTAAATGGGTCGGTAATTTCCGTTTCGCTCGTAATCCAGGCGACCGGTCTACGTTCCACAATATGAATGTCGATTTCGCCCGGTAATTTGCGCACGATCTCAACTTCTTCGGCCTGGGGAAGCTGTTGTATGCGGTCGCGTACCTGCGCCAGGTTCACACTGAAAATATTTTCACCTTCATGCAGCTCGGCTTCTTTTAACACCTGCTCACGCTGGAGGGTGCCGTCGGTCTGTAATTCAATCCTTTTGACCTGATAATCTGGATTCTCAAAGAAAAGGCGTCTTGCACCTTGACGCACCCCGATGTAAACGCCGGCGCACAACGCTCCGAGAACAACCACTTTCCACAGCAGGCCCATAGTGCTGCGAATCCGGTTCTGAGTCGCTCTGCGGGAGCGGACTTTCACGTCGAGGAGATGTTGCTGCCGCCGCTGCCGCGTGTTGGACAGTCGCCGATTACGAGCTCGGGGACGGCTTTGGTTGAAACTCATCTCTTGCCTTCCATTCCAGCGCCTGCCTGCCCGCCGCAGCCTTGGCGAAGACGGGAAAGCGCTATAATCCGGGCGCAAAGATCGGCGTAGCCGATACCCGCTGCCGCTGCCGCCTCTGGCAGCAGACTGGCCTCGGTCATTCCCGGAATCGTGTTGATTTCTAAAACAAAAGGCTCTCCGTCCTCCGATAGAATCACGTCCACACGCCCGTACACCTGAAGACCTGCGGCATGGAACGCGCGCAGCGACAACGTCTGGATCTGCTTTGTTTTTTCCCCGTCGATCTTCGCGGGACAGACATGCTCCGCTCCGCCGCCAGCTTGTGGGTTGAGAAAGGGGTACTTGTTGTTGAAATCGTAAAAGCCGCCCTTTGGAATTATTTCGAGGATGGGCAAGGCTTGTTCACCGAGGATACCTATCGTCAATTCCCGGCCGGACACAAATTTTTCTATTAGCAATTCGCGATCATATTTTGCGGCTTCGCCAATCGCCGGTTCGATTTCGCTTTCGTTCTTCACGATGACCACGCCAACCGTGGAGCCTTGTCGTGACGGCTTGACCACGATCGGCAACGGAATCGTCGGTCGCTGCCCTGGTTCGATGATTTCCCACGTCGGACTGGCTATCCCGAATTTCTGGAATTTTTGTTTTGTGCGAATTTTATCGAAAGCGATCTCACTCGCGGTGACGCCATCGCCGGTATAGGCAATTCCCCGGCGCTCCAGAATTCTCTGAATCTGGCCATCTTCGCCGAAGGTTCCGTGGACTGTAATGAACGCAAGATCGATATCTTTGGGCAGTTCGAAATTTTCATCGCGGACATCGACCTCGGTTACTTCAGCACCTAACGAGCGCAGCGCTTTCGATACACCGCGCCCGGTGGCGAGTGAAACATCGCGCTCTGAACCCGGACCGCCCATTAGCACCGCAATTTTCTCCGGTGGATTGTTCATAAACTCATTCCTGTCATCCCGAGCGGAGTCGAGGGACCCCGTGGAGCGGCCTCAACAGTGATTCCACGGGATTCTTCGACTGTGTTTCGCTTCGCTTCACTACGCTCAGAATGACGGCAAAAAGTAATCATTCCGCTTCTCCCACGATTTCGACTTCAGTCTCCAATTCGATCCCACGCTCTTTGCGCGCGACGCTTTTAATTTTGTCGATCAACTCAAGTACCTTCTGCCGCCGTCGCCCCGCCATCGTTCACGATGAAATTGCCGTGCACTTGCGAGACCCGCGCATTGCCGACGCGCGAGTTCTTCAGGCCCAATTCATCCACCAATTTTCCCGCCGGAACAGTGGCGGGGTTTTTGAAAATGCAGCCTGCGCTTTTGGCGACCGGCTGCGTGGTGCGCCGTTTTTCCTGTGATTCGCGCAAACACTCATCAATGTGTGCGCGGTCGGCGGGCTGTCCGCGAAATGTCGCTGAAAGCGCAAAATTCTTTTCGAGCAATGGAAATCGGCGGTAAAATACTTCCAGCTCATCGCGTGTTTTGACATGGGGGTTTCCCTTGGCGTCAAGATAACGAATGCGCGTCACATTCTCGAAAGTTTGAGCGCCCATGGCGCCTGCATTCATGCGCAATGCTCCTCCTACTTCGCCTGGGATTCCCTCCATCCATTCCAGTCCGCCGAGACCAGCCGCTCGCGCCGCGTAGGCAACTTGGCGCAATTTTACACCTGCACCTGCGGTGATTTCGCAGCCTTCGACGTCGATTTTCTCGAAGTCGCCGCCGTGGGGATGAACCACCACTCCGCAAATGCCGCCTTCGCGAACTAGAAGGTTTGACCCGCGGCCGATTGCAAACAGTGGCAGATGTTCGGCACGGCAAAAGCGAATCAGGTCTGCAAAACTCTGCTCGCTTCGCGGCTCGACCCAGAGTTGTGCCGGGCCGCCCACCCGCAGAGTCGTATGCTTCGACAGCGGCTCGTAAAGGCGAACATCGCCTTCTTCGCCGACGATCGCTTTTAGCTTCTCCGCGATGACAAGGTCGGCGGCAAGAATCTCCAATTGTTCGTGGATATTGCCGGCGCCCAAACTCAGAACCAGATCGCCGGACTCGAGCATATTTCCCACGTCCCGATGCACCCACTCCAGACGCGGCTGATAGCTGATGCCCCGATGTCCGCGTCGTCCGACTTCATCGGCAATCGTTCCGCCGCTGATTCCGGGGATCGGCGTTTCGCTGGCCGGATAAACATCCGTGATCACCAGGCGTTCTGCATCGTCAAAGGCGCTGCCGAATTCGCGAGATAAGGCTTTGGTTCGCGAGAAACGATGCGGCTGAAACATTGTCACCAGTCGTCGCCGGCCAATCGATTTCGCTGTGCTGAGAGTGGCACGGATTTCGGTCGGATGATGCGCGTAATCATCCACGAGTAAGAACCGGTCGCTCGCGTATTTGATTTCAAACCGGCGTCGCGCGTGTTCGAACTTCAGAAGGGATGCCGTGATTTTGTCGAAGGGAATCGAAAGTTCGGACGCCAAAGCGATTACCCCCAGGGCATTATGCACGTTGTGTTCCCCAGGGACATTCAGGCTGGCTCGCCCTAGTTTTTCTGCGCGCCGGCGAACCGAAAACGACGAACCAAAATGCCGGAGCTCAACGTCGACTCCGTGATAATCCGCCTGCTCGGAAAATCCGTACGACACCGTGCTTTTGTGTTTTGAGCACAATCGCGCGGTGTTGGGGTCATCCACGTTATAAAAAACCGTTCCACTGGTTTGATCGATCAACTGGGCAAACACTTTTTCGATCGCTGCAAGATCGACATAGAAATCGAGGTGTTCCTCCTCAATGTTTAGAATCAATGCGTGCTCGGGATGAAAGAAGCGCAGTGTGCCATCGCTTTCATCACCCTCGGAAACGAAATATTCACCGCGCGGATCCCAATGCGCGTTGGTGCCGAGGATTGGAATTTCCGCGCCGACATAGTGCGACGGGTGCAATCCGCCTTCGCGAAGCACGTGTGCCATCATTGCGGAGGTAGTTGTTTTGCCATGCATTCCTGCAATCACAATGCCGCGCTTGGCACGCATGATTGCAGCGACGGCTTCGGCCCGCCGGATCAGCGGCTTTCCGGAATCTCGTGCGGCGAGGAGAATTGGATTGTCCTCTTTGATTGCCGAGGAGAAAACCACCATCTCCGCCGTGTCTGCGTGCTCTGGCCGATGCTGATTGTTAAAATGAAGGCCGAGGCGTTGTAGTCGATCGGTCTCTGTGGTGCTGGCCTTGTCGGAGCCGCTGACTGTGTGGCCGAGCTCAATGAGAAGCCCCGCGAGACCGCTCATACCACTTCCCGCCACCCCGACCAGGTGAATCCGATGCTGTTCGCTGGTGAGAAATTGCGCCAGGTTGGACAGCGGTTCGCAATTGCGAAGTTTTTCGCGTCGAGAATCGTTACGCGCGGCAGTTGGTTTAGACGCGAGCTTCATGAGGCGTGTATTTTTCCATCGTCATCGCCACACGGCCAGCTGCATCTTTTGGCGCGAGGCGCGTGCAATTCGCCGCCATTTGCTCCAGCCTTTCAGGGCTTTGCATCAGCTCGCGGATTTTCCGCGCGAGCGATTCACCGGAGATCTCTGACTGCTTGAGAAGAATCGCCGCATCAGCGTGAGCGTAAATTTCCGCGTTGCGGGTCTGGTGATCATCCGCGGCATAGGGAAAGGGAATCAGGATGCCGGGCAACGAAAAGGAAGCGAACTCGGCCAGACTTGCTGCACCCGCTCGAGCGACAACAAGATCGGAGGCGCTGTAGACCTCTTCCATACGATGATGAAAGGCGCCGATGTAGGCAGGGACATTTTCGCGACGATAGTTATCTGCTACAAGGCGTTCATCCCGCGTGCCGGAGAGATGAATCACCTGCAGTGGCACACCTTGCAGGAACGGCAGCGCTTTGATCAGCGCCTGATTAATTCCGCTGGCACCCTGGCTGCCGCCCATCACCAGCAGTGTGGGAAGATCCGCTTGTAATGCCAAATTGCGCCGCGCATCTGCACGATCCAAATGCACCAACTCGGTGCGAACCGGCGTGCCCGTAATTTCCGTGCGGGTTTTTGGAAAAAATGGTGCGCATTCCTTGAACCCCAGCATGACCGCATTCACCATGCGCGCCGTCCAACGGTTCGCTTTTCCAGGCACGGCGTTTGATTCGTGAATAAAAGTCGCTATGCCGCGCATCCGTCCGGCCAACACTGGCGCAGTGGAAGTGAACCCGCCCATCCCGAGTACGGCATGCGGTTTGAACTTGCGATAAAACGATCGGCATAGGGACAGGCTTTCTACAAACCGGCGAGTAAAACCAAAAAACGCCGGTGAAAATGGCGAAGGCAGCCCTACCGTCGGCAATTTTTCCACCAGGAAATTCGTACGACCTGAAAGCGCCACGGCGTCGATGTCTTTTTCGGAAATCAACAGCATCACTTCATGTCCGCGGTCTTGCAGTACTTCCGCTACGGCAATGCCCGGAAAAAGGTGTCCGCCAGTTCCTCCGCATGCGATTACAGCGTTCATATTGGGCTAGAGCGAGTGATGGACTTCATCAGATGCGTGGCGTTACTCTGGAGTGCATTGTGGCGCGTTTCACCGGCTCCGGGTCAAGGATGCCCTGGCGATAGATGTTCAATAACAGACCTATCCCGAACATACATGCTGCCAAATTGGAACCACCATAACTGATAAACGGCAGCGGCAATCCTTTGTTAGGCAAAAGCGAAGTGGTGACGCCGATGTTGACCGCCGCTTGGAGAGCGAGGAGCGAAATGATCCCGCAACCGAGCAGCAGTCCAAAACGATCGCGAGCGTGCAGGGCGATCATGATGCCGCAAACAATTATTACAATAAAAAGGAAGACCACCAGCAGACTGAACCGTAGACCAAGTTCTTCGCCAATGATGGGGAAGATAAAATCAGTGTGCGCGTACGGCAGGTAAAGCATCTTTTGCCGGCCATTGCCCAATCCGAGTCCTTCCATTCCACCGCTTCCCCATGCGATTAGTGCCTGCATCTGCTGCAGCCCGGCGTCGTCTTTATAGTTTTGAGGATGAAGAAAAGCTGAGAGCCGGCCCATACGCTCTGAAATCTGCGTCGCAACAACAAGCAGCCCACCCAGGCCCGCGAATGCCAGCCCGCCAAGCCACAGCGGATTCGTGCCGGCGACGAACATGACAACGAACGCTGTTGCTCCGATCAGGGCCGTTGTCCCAAGATCGACCTCGCCCAGCACGAGTGCGGCAGGAAGACTCACAATCGCCAGCGGAAGAATGAATTCCTGTAGCAGATTGCCCTCTGTCTTTTCGCGTCGCGCAAACCAGGCGGCAAGGAAAAAGATTGTCGCTACCTTTGCGAGTTCGGAGGGCTGAAAAGTAAGTGGACCGTACCCCACCCAGCGCCGCGAACCGTTGATGCGCATTCCGATGTGCGGGACGTAACAAAGCGCCAGAACACCCAGAGCCAGGCCAAACCAAATCCACCAGGTTTTCTGCCAGAAATGGTAGTTCATCAACGCTGCAAAAATGCATCCCGCAAGCCCGATCCCGACCCAGATCGCCTGGCGTTTGATGAAAAAATACACGTCCCCATGGCTGTCACGTGCATATGCGCTCGTGCTGAAAAGCATCACGATGCCGATGACGAGCAGCCCCAACACCGCCAAAAACAGAATGTAGGCGCTTTTACGACGCATAAGATGACAAACCGTGATTGTGTGGCGGGGAGGGTGTGTATCGGTTGAGCCGTTCTTGAGACCACATTCGATCGCTAACCGACGGTGTTAAGTCATCAATAGTGGCGGGGGTGCGCATCGCTTTCCTGATTACGCCATTCATTTCGTTTTCTTTCTCTTGTTCGTAGCTTTTGCGGTTGCGCCCTTCGAATTTGCCGTCTCAGGAACCAGCAGCTTCTGCCCGATCTGCAATTTGCGGGCATCTTCGATATGATTCAGCGCCATCAGATCGTTGCAGGAGACATTTAACTTCTTTGCGATCGTAACGGGATTATCGCCCTTCTTCACAACGTAAGTTTTTCCCGAAGAAGAAGGCGTCTTCGCGAGTTTTTCAGCGGCTGGTGAATGTGAAGGTTTCGGCTTCTCCTGCTGCGCTTTTTCCTTTGGCTCCGCAACGACCGGTACGTTGTTAGTGTCTGCGCGGTTTGGGGTTTCCGTTGTATTGGCCGGCGTGCTGTTAGTTTGCGAAGAGTCCGCCGGCACGAATGCGTTGTCCCGCGTTTTGATTGCGTTGAACGCAATGATTCCCGACACGGCAACGACGTGCAAAAGCAAAACAATGAGCAACGCCCGGGACAATTTCATGTTTGGCTCTGGAATGCCTTCGAACTCCATTCCGGTAGATGCCGCCGACGCACGGCGCGCGGTCGCGGCTCGCATTTTCTTTGGCTTGAAAAGGCGCGGGACTTTCATTGGTTTCATCACGGCAGCGTTTGCACCAGCGCACGGAATTGGTCGCCGCGATCGACGTAGCTCTTGAACATGTCGAAAGATGATGTGCCCGGAGAAAAGAGTACAACGTCTCCCGGCGTAGCGAGACCGCAGGCGCGTTCGACCGCGTCAGCGAGCGAAGCAGCGATCTCACAGGTTACTGCGCCATCCCACGACTGCTTAATGTTCTCTGCCATTTCGCCGATCAGGACGGCCGATTTCACTTTGTCTTCCGCCACGGAGCGCAACGGATCGAAGTTGAACCCTTTGTCTTTGCCGCCGGCTATCAGCACCACCGGTTTTGTTTGGGCGGCCAGCGCCTTTTCGAGCGCATCCAGATTGGTCGCTTTCGAATCGTTCACGTATTCGACGCCCTGGATCTCGCGAATAAACTCGCACCGATGCGGTCGCGGCTCGT
Source organism: uncultured Verrucomicrobiae bacterium (assembly GCA_963753675.1). Lineage (GTDB taxonomy): Bacteria > Verrucomicrobiota > Verrucomicrobiia > Chthoniobacterales > UBA10450 > Udaeobacter. Next base: position 173,882 of record CAVWCZ010000008.1, read on the forward strand.
ACTCGCGAAGCGCCGGCACCATTTGCCTGAACGGCAATCCGCGGGCAACACCGGCAGCGAGTGCCGCCATGAGGTTTTCGATGTTGTGCAGCCCGCGCAGTTTCGTGTCAGACAAACGCAGGACCGGCTGGTTTTGGTAAACAATCGCGCCATCTGACAGCCGGAAATCGGCTCGATCGGAGTAAGCGCTAAAAGTGATTCGGCGTGGTCGAATCTTGGGCAGTGCTTCTACGATGTTGACGACGGCAACGTCCTGCTCGGTTTGATTTTCGAAGATACGTAGCTTGGCCGAACGATATTCCGACACCGAGCGATAGCGATCCAGATGGTCAGGAGCGAAATTGAGCCAGAGGCTGATCGATGGACGAAAGGTGCGGATCGCTTCGAGTTGAAACGAGCTTACTTCAACCGTGAGGACGTCGAGCGGCTCATGTTCCCGGGCGACTTCAGAAAGCGGTTTGCCGATGTTTCCGCAAGCGATTGTCCGTTGCCCGCAGGCATTCAGCATTTGAGCCAGTAATTCTGTGGTTGTGGTTTTGCCGTTCGTGCCTGTAACGGCGATCACCGGAATTTCGCAGGAACGCCAGCCCAACTCGAGTTCACCGATCATTTCGATTTCGCGTGATGAAAAATTGCGCGCTAACGGGGAAGCCGGATCGATGCCGGGACTTAGAACCGCCCACTGGTATTCCTGCGAATGTTTGTGCGCATCCGGGCCGCAAATTACTGTAATCCCCTGTGACCGAAGATTTTCCAGGGTAGATTTCAGTAAAGTTGTCTCCTCGGCGCTGTCGAGCACTGTGACTTTTGCACCTTCTGATGCCAGCAACATTGCCGCCGCGCTCCCGCTTAGCCCGGCACCAAGCACTGCGACCCTTTGATCTTTGTAGCGTCCCTCCTTCATCGCAGTTTCAGCGTTGCCAGTCCGAGCAGGGCAAAGATGATCGAAAGGATCCAAAAGCGAACGATCACGGTCGTCTCTTTCCAGCCGGTCAGCTCGAAATGATGATGAAGCGGGGACATGGCGAAAAAGCGCTTGCCCGTGAGTTTGAAACTCAGCACTTGGAAAATCACCGAGACGGCCTCGATCACGAAAACGCCACCGACTACGACCAACAGCAGTTCCTGTTTACAACAGATCGCCACAACGCCGAGCATGCCGCCGATGGCCAGCGATCCAGTGTCGCCCATGAAAACTTTGGCCGGATAGCAGTTGAACCATAGAAACCCGAGGCCGGCGCCGATCAGCGCAGAACACACAACTGTGAGTTCCCCGGCAAACGGATAAAACGGCACCTGCAGATATTCCGCCACACGGAAATTGCCGGCCGCGTAACAAAGCAACGCGTACGCGAATGCCACGGTGATCGTGCAACCAGTTGCCAAACCATCCAGCCCGTCAGTGAGATTCACCGCGTTTGACGTGCCGACGATTACAAGAGCGAAAAAGAAAAACGTAAACCAGCTCATGTTGGCGATCGCTGGTGCCTTTACAAAAGGCACGTAGAGCGCACGCGCCTGCACTTCCAGCAGGGGATCGGTGAGAAACAGTCCAGTGATAAGCGCCGCGAGAGCGATTTGAAAAAGAAGTTTGATCCGACCGCTAATCCCTTCGGATTTTTTCTTCGTGACCTTGAGGTAATCGTCGGCAAACCCGAGTCCGCCGAGATAAACCATGCTGAACAGCGTGAGCCAGACGAACTTGTTGTCGAGACGTGCCCAGAGGATACTCGATACAAATACGGCGCCGATAACCAGCACGCCACCCATGGTGGGTGTGCCCTGCTTTACCCCGTGCAATTCGGCGAGGCGGTGAACTTCGTCCGCTCCCCGAATCGGCTGTCCGACCTTCAAGGCACGCAGCTTTGCGATGATGAAATTTCCAAAAAGCAGAGTGGTTAAAAAAGCGGTGACCGCCGCGGCAATTGCTCGAAAGGTGACGTAAAGGAAAACGTTGAACCCTATGAACTGCCCGCTCAGCTGATGGAGATAGTACATCATGGGGAAGTTGCGAGTTTGGAATTTCGACTACCGAATTGCTCGATTACTTCCTCCGTCTTCGCGGCGCGACTGCCCTTGATCAGAACGAGATCGCCCGGCGCGGCAATATCGACTAACAAGTCAGCAGCTTCGCGCGTTGACGATACAGAAGAGACGTTTCTCAGGCCCGCAGCGCGAGCGCCCTCTGCAATTGTTTCCGCTGCGGCGCCGATGGTGATCAGGTGATCCACCTCGAGCGTTGCTGCTGTTTCTCCGACCTCGCGGTGCCCCCGCTCTGATTCGGCACCCAACTCCCGCATTTCCCCGAGAATCGCAATTCGTTTCCCTTCGGTGTCGAGCTCAACCAATGTGCGTAACGCCGCTTTCATCGAGTCGGGATTGGCGTTGTAGCTGTCGTCGAGAAAATCCAGGCCGCCGATTTGCTTGATTTGCAAACGCGCTTTCGTCAGTGGCGCCACGGCCAGACCGGCGGCGCATTCTTCGATCGATAATCCAAACGCTCGACCGGCGGCGACAGCGAGCAACGCGTTCTGCACCATGTGCAACCCGGGAACGGGAAGCTGCGCCCGGCAACGGTGTGCTCCTTCGAGAATTGTGAATTCCGATCCGTCGGCGGTCTGGCGAATTTCAGTCGCGCGCACAGTTCCGTTTTCGGTTCCGGCAAACATCACTTTTGCCCTGCTACGTGCGGCGATTTCTTTACTGAACGGATCGTCAGCATTCAGGATTACGGTTCCTTGTGGGCCCACCGCTTCGGCTAGCGCGCCTTTTTCTCTTGCGATTGCTTCGCGCGAACCCATGAACTCGATGTGGGCCACGCCGATGTTTGTGATAATCGCCACCTCGGGAGCGGCGATATCGGACAGCACAGCAATTTCGCCGGGATGATTCATCCCGATTTCCCAGACAGCCACTTCATCCCCGGAAGACGCTTCGAGAATTGTGCGTGGCAAACCGACGTGATTGTTGAAATTGCCTTCCGTCTTTGTAACGCGAAATTTTCGGGCGAGCACCGACGCGGCGAAATCTTTTGTGCTCGTCTTTCCGTTGCTTCCTGTGATTGCCAGGACTTTCAGCGTGAGCGATCTCCGGTAATTCGCGGCAATTTTCTGATACGCTAGCAGCGTGTCGGTCGTCCGGATCAGCGCAAATTTATTTGAAACATTCCCCTTCCAGCCATGATCAACGAGCGCGCCTGCAGCGCCGGATGTTGCGACGGATTCGACGAAATCGTGTCCATCAAAGTTTTCGCCGCGGAGCGCCACGAATAATTCACCCGGTCTGATGGTGCGAGAATCGGTAACGATTCTATCGATCACAACACTGCCGTCGCCGGAGGAGAGCGATGCTCCGGCAAACTGTGCGATCTGAGATAGTGTGAGCGGATTCATTGCTAAAGCTCCACGGGATGATCTTCGATCGCGCGGCGCGCGACCTGGATGTCATCGAACGGAATGGTGTAATCAGCGAACTCCTGATAGTTTTCGTGCCCCTTGCCGGCGATCAACACAATGTCCCGCGGACCTGCGAGCGCAACGGCGCGATTAATCGCTTCCGTGCGATCGACGACTTTTTCGTACCGATTCGAGCGAAAGCCTGTTTCGATTTCGTCGATGATCGCGTCCGGGGCTTCTTTACGCGGATTATCAGAGGTGATGATGGAATAATCGGCGAGGCGATCCACCATCTCCGCCATCAACGGACGCTTTTGCCGGTCGCGATCGCCGCCGCATCCGAAAACGGCGATCAACCGGTTCGGCTGAAGTTCGCGCAGCGTTTTCAAAACATTCCCGAGGGCATCAGGAGTGTGGGCGTAATCCACGAACACTTGGAATTGCCGCTTCGCGGGAACCAGCTCCAAACGGCCGGGAACTTGCGGAGCCTTCGCAATACTCAGCACCGCATTGCGCAGGTTGATTCCCAACGCGTCGGCGGCAGCCAGCGCCGCTATCGAGTTTGTGACGTTGAACCGGCCAATCAATGGAAGTCGAACCAGGTAACTCTTGCCCCGCGCGTCCAATTGATACGATGTGCCGGTGAATTCGGCGCGATAATTCGAGCCGCGAAAATCCGCGCGCATTCCCATTCCATAAGTCAGGACCGCGATGCTCTTGTCGATTTTGCCGAGCAGGAGTTGGCCGTAACGATCGTCAATGTTCACAATCGCCACCGGTTTTTTCTTTTGTTTCTGGTCGGCAAGTCCGGCAAAGAGTTTCGCCTTCGCATCAAAGTAGTTTTGCATCGTGCCGTGAAAATCGAGGTGGTCCTGCGTGAGATTAGTGAACACGGCAACGTTCCACTCGAGACCGCGCGTGCGTCCCTGTGCCAGCGCATGCGAAGAGACTTCCATTGCCGCCGCTTTACAACCTGCATTTGCCATCTGAGCAAGCAGCTCTTGTAAATCGAGCGATTCGGGCGTTGTGCGAATGGCCGGCAAAATCCGCTCGCCGATTTCGTAACGAACGGTTCCGATTAAACCGCTGGGCAGGCCGGCGTTTTCGCAGATGTGTTTGATAAGAAAGGTCGTCGTGGTCTTGCCATTGGTTCCTGTGACGGCTGCCAGTTTTAATCTGCGGGCTGGTTGCCCGTAAAAAGCTGCCGAAAAATCTGCAAGCGCGGAGCGACTGTTTTCGACCAGGAGAGAGGTGACGCGCGGATCCTTTTGCTCGCGCTCGGCAACGATCACCGATGCCCCTTTGTCGATGGCGTGACCGATGAATTGGTGGCCATCGGCCTTCTCGCCCCGCAGCGCCACGAACATGGTGTGCCTTTGCACTCGCCGCGAGTCATACGCGATATTTTCCACCGGGCGATCAACTGACCCGAAGATTTGGCGAACTGAAGTTGCTGCGAGAAGAGTTTTGAGCTGCATGAGGGTTTAACGTCTCCGGTGGGAGACGGATTTGCTGCGGCGAACCGGGGCGAGGCACTTAATTCGCGAATGAATTTCGGAGTCAACGTCGCGGACCATCAGTTAAGGCGACTCGTTCTGCCGGCGTCTTGCGTACTCGCCGCGCCGGCTTCGTTTTTTCGACTCGCTGAACGGGAATCGCTTTGCGAATCTCCTCATGCGGCTCAAGATCAAGATAACGAGCGGCCTTCTCCGCAACCTGGGAGAAAATCGGTCCCGCGACCAGACCGCCGTAATTCAAATGCGGATCGCTTGTGTGAGCATCGTCGAGCACAACCAGGCCGACAAACTCAGGATGATCGGCCGGTAGATAACCGAGAAACGACACAACGTACTTGCCGTGGTCATATCCGCCGTGCGGATTCACCTTCTGCGCGGTTCCTGTTTTCCCCGCGATGATAAAGCCTGGCACCGCCGCAGCCGCGGCGGTTCCTTGATCGCTCACCACGCCACGCAGCGCGTCACCAATTTGTTTGGCGGTTTCTGGAGAAACGACCGTCCGTTGTATAATCGGCGAAAGCGAACTGATGATCTTCCCATGCGAGGTCGTTACCGATTTGATGATCCGTGGTGTTACCAGTTTGCCTCCATTGGCGATTGTTGCCATCGCCGACGTCATTTGCAATGGCGTGACGCCAACTTCGTGACCCATCGGTATGCGAGTGATGGAAATTTTGCTCCACGTTTGGGGCGGCCGAATCACCCCATTGATTTCGCCCGGCAGCTCAATTCCCGTGCGCTCACCAAACCCGAAGCGACGAATGTATTCGTAGAATTTTTGGTCGCCAACGCTAAGGGCAAGTTTGGCTGCGCCGATATTGCTGGATTTAATGAGAACGTCGCGCACGCTTAGATAGCCAAACGCACGGTGATCGTGCAAAGGGGTGCCGCCGAAATTCCAGAGGCCGTTCTCGCAGAAGACTTCCGAATCAGGTCGCATCTTGTGCTCGTTGAGGGCGGCGGCGGCGGCCACAATCTTGAAAGTTGAACCCGGTTCCATCATGTCGATGATGGCTCGGTCTTTCATCTGTTCGGGCTTCGCTTCTGAGCGGTTGTTTAGATCAAAGTTCGGACGGTTGGCGATGGCCAGGATTTCGCCCGTCTGCGGCCGCATCAGAATTATTGTGGCTTTCTGCGGCGTATATTCCTTCATCGCTGCATCGATTTCATCCTCGACGATGCTCTGGAGACCAAGATCGACGGTCAGATGCACCTGGTAACCGTCCCGCGGCGCACGTTCCTGGCCACGATAAGGCACGATTTCCTGACCGGCGCGATTATGCTCGATGAAACGATAGCCATCCTGTCCGTGTAAATATGCCTCCATCGAAGCTTCCACGCCCTGAACGCCGTGGTGGTCGAAGTCGGTAAAGCCGATCACGTGGCAAAGCATCGATCCATTCGGATAAATGCGCGTTGCGTCATGCTCGAAATAGATTCCCCGCAATTTGCTGGCGCGTAGCTTTTCACGAAGGGAATTAGCCTGCGCGGCGGGTACTTCGCGCTTAATCACGACGTAGCGCCGCCCGCTATTTAATTTCTCCGCAACTTCATCAGAGGGAATTTCCAGCTCGGCATTGAGAACATTAACTGTAGCCTGCACATCGTTAAGATGCGTGGCGTCGGCAACGACCGTTTCCACAGGAATGTTGTGCGCCAGAACTTCGTTGTTTGCGTCAAAGATCATGCCGCGCTCTGCGTGAATGATCTGTTTGTAAACGTGCTTTTCCGCAGCTAGCCCGGCGTATTCGTCGTGCTTGATCGCCTGCAGAAAGATCAGGCGGAATGAAAAAATGCTGAAAAGCCCGATGAAACCGGCACACACCAACGCGCAACGAGTTCGGCTATTTGGATTCATGTGGCGGCAGAGGATTGGCTACGGGTCGAATCGTCTCCTCGTCGGCCGATCGCATGGGCATGGTGAGTCGCACGATTTTGGACTCCGAAACGGGGATCATTTTCAAATAGCCGTCTTTCACCCGCCGTTGCAACGCCGAGCGCGAGGTAAGTGTAGCAATCTGCCCGGCGGCCACATCGTTTTGAGTGCGCAGCGACACGAGTTCGTTTTCGACTGCCTTTCTCCGCTCGCCAAGGTGGTAGAGTTGCAGCGTCAGATAGACGTATGCCAATCCGGCCATCGCCAGGAATGCAGTCATCACAATCCATCGCGCCAGCGAAGCCGCGTTGACGGTGTTACAATTTCTTCGTCGCGAACGGTTCATTTGATCTTCTCCGCTACGCGCAACTTCGCGCTTCTTGAGCGCGGATTGGCTCGTTGTTCCTCTTCGGTTGGCCTGAGGGGTTTCGCCGTCACCAACATGAGGTCGAAATCGGGATTGCGCCGCCGCTCAAGCCATTCCGGCCTGTCGTGCCATTCGCGGCTGTGATCTCGAAAAAAGTTTTTCACTATTCGATCTTCCAGCGAGTGAAAAGTGATGACGGCGATCCGCCCGGCCCGTTCCAATCGCCTGGTCAAAACGCCAAGACCTTGTTCGAGCGCGCCAAGCTCGTCGTTTACTTCCATGCGCAATGCTTGAAACACCTGCGTGGCCGGATGCTGTCGTCCATGCCGGCCCACCAACTTTTCGATTGTGCGCGCCAGAGGCAGCGTCTCACAAAAGGGCGAAGTCTTCCGCATTTTTACTAACATGACGGCGATCCGCCGCGCGGCCGGTTCTTCACCCAGTTCACGGAAAAGGCGGGTCAACTCTTCTTCGCCATACTCGTTCACCACGGTGGCGGCCGTGAGACTCGTTCGCGGGTCCATGCGCATGTCGAGCGGACCGTTTCGCATGAGACTGAAGCCGCGCTCCGCATTCTCGAGTTGACGGGATGAAACACCCAGGTCGAGAAGCGCGCCGTTGATGCTGCGAATCCCAAGTTCGTCGAGAACACAATCCGCGTAACGGAAATTTGCCTGCCGCACGATGATGCGCCGGCCTAAGTGCGCGAGACGCTCGCTCACATGCCGGACTGCATCAGGATCCTGGTCCAAAGCCAGAACATCGGCGCCGCTTTCCAGGAGCGCTTCGGTATGGCCCCCGCCGCCACACGTTGCATCCACAATGAGCGTGGCTGCTTTGGGCTTGAGTAACTCAAGCGCTTCCTTCAGTAAGACCGGCCGATGATAGACCATATCCTCCGCGGGCTGCGTGGCCTCTTCCGGCGCTCTCGGATCAATGGCGAGCCAGGCCGGGGGTTCATTCCACAGCGGATTTAACACGTGTTCGCGCAGCATTCTACAACCCAAGCTCCTTCGCCACGTGTTGGTAGGTGGGCGTTTCCTCTTCGTGCGCTCGTTTCCACCGCTGCAAATTCCAAATTTCAAAACGCCCGCGATTACCAACGAGGGCGACTTCACTTTTCAATCCGACCCTTTGGCAAAGATCGTCCGGCAATACCAAACGGCCCTGCCGGTCTGCGCCTGCATGTTGGGCACGAGAATGTAGTTGCCGCAGGAAAACACGGCGATCACGTGCGGAAACCTGGTCGTTGGTTTCCGCGGCTGAGCTCATCTTCGCAAACTCAATTGGCGACATGACCAGGAGAAATTGGTGAGTCGCCTCAGGCAAAAGGATGAATTCTTCCGGACGGTTGCGCCGCCAGCGCGAGGGGATAGTGATCCGATTCTTCTCATCGATGGAATGCCGGAACTCTCCGGCATAGAAGCGTTCGGGTTGAGAATCGGCATCCATGGTCTCGTGGAGCAGTGGCCCACTTTACTCCACTTGACCCCACCTTTAACCACCTCGGGAGAAGACGGTCAATAAAAATCTTCAATTCATTTCGTGTTTTGGATTCGATCAATTCGCTACGTGTCCTAGTCGCTTCTGGTTGGAAAAACGATGAGACCGTGCGCAGCCTCATTCGCGATTTCACCGGCATCACCACCGGTGAACATTTCTTGCGCCGCATTACGCAGACCGTAAGCTCCTCAAGCGATGAAATCTTTCCGGCGCCTACGGCTGCTCGCTTGCGCTTTTCTCAGTTGTGCCATCACTGTCGAATGGAGTCAGGCCCAACAGGCTACTGACGCTGTGAGAGTGACGATGTCGATGCATCCAGACGGGTCACGCACCGTTTACAACTTTGATAATGACAAGCACAAAGCGGTCGCTACCACTACTGATCCCGACGGCAAAGTTCGTCAAACGATTCGTTACGAATTGGACAGTGCCGGCCGTTTCTCTACCGGCGAAGTTTCAGGCCCCGATGGGCGCGTTCGTCTCAAAAGCCGATACAAGTACGATGATGCGGGCCGAATCCTGGAAGAGGCTCAAAGCGCGGCAGACGGGACGCTGTTGCACAAGATCGTCTACAGCTATGATTCATCCGGCAAACAATCCGGTTATTCCGTCTTCGATGCCTCCGGCAAATTGCTGAGTCGCACAGGCGGCGCTGCTGCTCGCCCCTCCCCTTCGCCCAAATCGCGTGAAAAAACGAAGCGGTAAATCTACTCCGGAGGGGTCAGTCTGGCCTGATTTCAGATATAGAGGAGGCATGTAGGAGGCATGTAGGGGTCGGAGCCAAGTATTGACACTGTTTATTTTCGGCAGTGGTAAAGGCGATTGGAGACATGCGTCCAGGTGCCCATGTGCAGATTTTCTGCGATCCATTTCAAACTCACCGCCGTTTCCTCACGCAGCCGACGGGCCATCGCTACTTTGATGGGGTCGCCCTTGCGCCGTCGCTTCAGCTCCACCTTGCTCCAACCGGCTTTTTTGAGCTCTTCCCCCACGATGCGCCAAGCCCTGGCTTGCTCGGTCTCATCCCGCTCAGCCCGAGGATGAGCTTCCCCGGTAACCGGTTCGACTTTTTCTAATATCCAATCCAAAAAGTCTTCCGCTCCCAATTTCCATCCGCGACGAATCGCCCGCAGCGACTGCGGAGCATTAGCTTCTTGCCGCATATTTTCCATCCTGCGGCTAAACTCCCTGCGATTGCGCGCGCTCTGGCTCAAAAGTCCATGCTCGCCCATTAACCGATCGCTCCTCAGCCAGAACGGGCGCTTTTTCTTGCTCTGGAGATAATGCCCGCAGCTGCTCCAACGATACCGATGCACTTTCTCCTTGTCGCTCAAAAGCCCTGCCCGTGCCGGATTCAAGTGCACGTAATCGCATACCTGCCGCAGATAGCCGCCGCCCTGACGAGCGTCCACCAGAAGCGCTTTGTAACGGCCACCAAACAGGTGACCCCACAAACCATGACGGCGGTTGAACTGCTGGGTGTAAGAACCCAGCAGCCATTGCATGCCCGCGCTCAAATTGCCGCGCGGTGTTTCCACCACCAGATGAAAATGATTACCCATCAGACAATAAGCATGAATCTGCCAGCCAGCCCGCTGGCACGTCCGCGCCAGCAATTCCAGAAAAAGTTTTCGATCCGCGTCGGTGCGAAAGATCGCTTCGCGCCGATCTCCTCGGCTAAGCACATGATAAATTGCCCCCGAATACTCAATCCGCAGTGGCCGAGCCATGGCTCAAAAACTGCACCTCATCCGACGCTGTGTCAATACTTAGCCCCGACCCCTTTTCTTCTTCTAAGTCGGAAGACGCGACGCCCGGCCCTATCCTGAGCCGTAATCACCGTGAAAACGTTTGTCGCTCAATTTTCAATGTTATTAACGAAATGTGATAAGTTGTCGCTATTCCATATTGCGTCCTACTCCCGACTGTCCCTTCTTTTCGATCAATGGGCCCCAATTCAGGCGAAAAACCGACTTCTAAGACGTTTCCCTTGCGAAGAAGCTCTATATCGTAGTGTCTCAAATCTCCGTATACTGGCTCACCTTTTTCCGTCTTTGTACCTTGATGTTTCTCGAATTCTCGAACAGCAATTGCAACAGCTTGCGCCTCTCGACCGGAAATTGTGACCATTCCCTTCCAGGGTGATTCCTGCGACTGGCTCGTTGCTTGAACGCCAAACAGGAACAGCGTCGCCAGAAACCTCAGCATTAATTTCATGCGTCTCGCTAGTTATTGTGGGTTCGTCGTCGGAACTCCCTCTCCTCTGTACCCCGGCGGACGCTCCATTTTTCCGACCTCCTCCGGCCTCAGCTGACGATAAGAGCCAGCTGGCTTGTCGTTGGAATCTCGCATTGGACGAACCCGCTGCGGCTCCTTGTCGCTCGGTGTTTGCTTCCAGCCTTCATGAGCGGGTGTGCTCGTGTACATTGTCGTTTCCTTAGCTGTCCTTCTATCAGTGGGAGAGGGTTTGCCAGACTCGAAGTCATCATGAGCAGCATCTCGTGCGCGGCCTGTGACATGTTGCTTTCCATGCTGATCAATGAAGCCCTTGCTCCAAGTCCCGTGCGAGTGTGCGATTGCGACCCTCTCAGCTCCTTTGACGAGAATCGCTGGTCGCTCAGCACTGTCTCCTTTTCCCGTTGTTGGATCGGTAGTGTAGAAATGTCCGCTGGGCATCCGATAGATGTCCACGCGATACTCCTGGTTCTGCCTCATAGATGTGGCGTTCCATTTGGCATCGAAAAAACGATACGCTTGGTCGGAGGATTCAAACGGTCCATAATCAGTTCCCATCGGATCACTGAAATCGACAGGATCATTCTTGCAGTAGCGGAAGAGATTGTAGTCGCCAGCGTCGAAAAGCTTTGGGTCTTCGCTCATGAACCGCCCCAGCGTCGGGTGATATGCCCGGGCGCGGTATTCGTAGAAATTGAACAGGTTCGTGTATTCTCTTCCAGTAAACAGGAAGCGATTGCTGTATGCGGAGGAGGAAAGCTGAGTGCTGTTAGCGTCGTAGATGACCGGCAGGCCAAAGGCATCATACTGGTACTTCTCAATCACGTTGCCGCTGGTGTTGAGAAGATGGGTCACGCTCCCTTCGTGGTTCTGCTGATAATAGTAAGTGACTGCGGGACTGAACGAAGGATCGTAACGCATCAAAATCTCATCGATCGCTTTGCCGTAGACATTTTTGGCCGGATTACTCAGATCGGTTGAACGGTATTCGAGGATAGGTTTTTCGCCATCGTAGATGTAATAGGTGGTAGCACCGTTGAGCACGCGTTTTACGCACCGACCCAGCGCATCATAAGAGAGCAAATAGTTATTACTCCCGCTGGTCACCTGTTTCAGGCGTTCGTCGTTGATGTAAGTGTACGTCACGCTGTTGTAAGTGCGGATCTCGTGCTCTGAGCCGTTGGTGACCGGGCTTCCGCCCATTGACGTGTACTGATTGACAATGTTGGGAGCGTAGGTGGCGTTTCCGTTCACGTTATCAGTCACACTGGTCCGGTTGCCTGCTTTGTCCAGAATGTACGCTACGTTGCGCCCGCCGGGTAATTCGGGTTGCCCTGGACCTTCTGGTCCCATGTTGCCGTCGCCCAGATAATCTTCCACTGTCTTATCCTCCTTGCCAGGGTCTTCGGCAGGCGGCACATCGCTCGGCGGAGTGAAGTCGGGGGACGGGGTGGTGTTCGCCGTCAGATCCGGTGGCGGTGCGTCATCCGGCGGCGGCGCCGGTTCGGGGCCATGGAAACCAAACGCAATCGACGATTAATCTTTTCCCGTGTGCATTCAAACACGGGACGGAAATTATGGCGATGGGCTTACGGTGACGGCTGCTGTCGGTGATGGCGACGCGGTAGCTGGCTGCTGCAGCGGCAAGTCCAAACTATTAAAATCAGTATTGCTAATCGTAAATGTGCCGTCGCGTCCGTCCATGCGGGCACACAACGTGCCGTCGTTGTTTTGAGCGCCAATGATCAAGTTGTGTGTTGTTTTGTTATCGGGAGAAGTCGTGAACGCGACCATGAGTTGTGGTTTACCGAAGCCATGCTGGAGCGTTGTTGCTCCCAGCCAGCGCATCGCATACAAATTCGACAATGTTTTCAGCAGTGATTGCAGATTGGCTTGATTGATCGCCCCGGCTCCTTTCAGCCAGTGCCACTGCTTGTTTTGGTCCCGCTCCAATGACAGCTCTTTGTCGGTGGTAACGCTTACCTGATGAATTTGTTCCGGTTTAAATTTGAAGATCGACAAATCCTGCCATCGTAAAGGATCGGCGGAAATCTGATCCACAAATCCGCGACGGACTGCCACCACAAATGGCTCGTCCGTGAGGCGTGCATAGACGGTGTCGTCGTCTTCTTTTCCAAACGCGATGGTGGCAAAAGGCTCCTCGCCTGCTTTGGATTCGGCCGTGTTTTCCGAAGCGAATGAACTGAACGTCAATTCCAGCTGCGGTTTATCCAGGCCGTAATTGGGGAGATTGGAAGCAACGTCTTCCACAAATTTTTTTACCCGCTCTTTTTGCAGCGTATCGATCATCCGCTTAACGGCACCTGAATCTGCAGGAGCGTTGTATGGACTGACGATCGTCCAGTCGTTGTCTTTGCGAGCGAGGACGGTTTTAGCCTTTTCGGGTGCGTTGATCGTGATCCGATCGAGGATGTTGGTATCGATCCGAACCAAATGGTTATCGCGCAAGTCCGCCGGCTTCGCGTTCAGGATGTCTTCAACTTTCTTCGGCAATGTGTAAACCGATCCGCGAGGAGCGAATCGCACATAAACCTGATCTTTTTCTTTCTCCGGCACACTGCCGATTTGCAGCATCTGCCCTTGATCGTCGCGGCCTGCGACTTTGATCGATTCCCCGATCCCGGTCTTCTGATCGCTTTTTTGCTCCTGATTAAACAAGGTGATTGATCCTCGCGGCTCCGCCAAGCCGTAGGGGCGGAGGTCGCCGCGATCCTCGGCTACAAATCCACCAATGCGCGCGGAGGTGACCTGTGAAATGAGATCGTTCACTTTCTGGTCGTCGGCGCGCGCGCGAAGAGGTTTTAGAATTTCCCAGTGCGCATTTTTCTTCTCCAACTCCATCTCGCCGGCAGGTGTTTTCAATACCACCCGGCGCACCTCTGCCGTACTCAGGTCAGTCAGCTTTTTGTCCCGGAATTCTTCCGGCTTTTTATCGATATCCTTCTTGACCGATTGACCGGCGACAAACGTCTCCTTCGAATTCTGGAATCGCACGTACATCCTGTTTTCCATTGCGGCGTCTTTGCCGAACAAAATTTCAGGTGGCCGGTCGCGACCAAGTAATTTGAGTTTCAGCTTTGGATTATTCAGACCGTACTCGGCCAGTTTGCTTTTATCGGCATCGATCTCTTTGGCGGGGATTGTTCCCTCCTTTTGCCAGTTCTCCAAGTCCGACAACAAACTCTCGACCACCGCGCTGTCTGCCTGGTCCCTGATAGGCGTTTCGAGACGCCATTTGTTATCGCGGCGCCGTATCTCAATCTTCTGATCACCGTTTTGGATAATGATTCCATCGATCTTGCTTCGATCGAAATTCACCATGTTCTTCACTTGTCGTCCGGCTTCTTCCGTGCCTGGCCGTTTCATCTCAAAAAACCTGAAGTAAGCCACGCCGGCGACCGCAATAACTGCCAGTATGAGGGTGGTTCTCCAATTCATATCAGACGCGCCGCTGCCACCACACCACGGTGCCGATGGCGGCTGGAATCAACGGCATAAGCACCAGAAGAATCCAGCGCAGGCGGCGCAACGCTTCTGGATCGAGACTGAACGTGAGAGGCTTCGGGATTTTCGGCGCAATTCCGATCAGTTGTTCGCGGCTCATAAGCCAGTTCACGGCGCCGGAGACAAAATCGAGCGCTGCCTGGTCCTGCATGATCGCGCTATCCTGCACGAATGTAGCGTTGCTGACCGCGACCAGACGTGAAGAGTTAACCTGTACCCGGGCGTCCGCACTGCCGCCTTTTTCGGCCGAGGCAGCAATTGTCAGCGGCGCGCTACCAGCCTTTTTGGCGTCCTGCTGTAGCTTTACCTGGTTATCCGTGTTGTAATCGGTTTCGGCAAAATAGCCTTTCTCCGCCTGGATGAGCGGCTCCAGCCGGATGTTAGCGGCGCGGACGCGGTTGGAGTCCAACGTCAGGGAGGACGTGCCGCCGACAAAAATTGCCCGCACATCGGCGAGCCGCTTCGTGACTGGACTATCTCCGAGGAAACGCGCCTGAACATCTCTCGTCAGGGCCAGTTCTTCGATGCCGGTACGCAGGAAAACCATCAACCTGTCGTTATTTACTCTCACGCCCACGTCGTCGAGGAAGGCGTGCAGCCTGGGGGTATTGGCCGAGGGATCGAGCAGCACCAGTATTCGTCCCTGTTTGTCCCAGAAATCGCGCAGCAATTTCATTTCGCGATCCGAAAAATCGTATTGCGGCCCGACGATCATCACCGTGTTCACGTCGGATGGGATTGCAGGCTGGTCGAGAAGGTTTAGCTCTTGAAACTGAATGTTTTCGTTTTCGATGAACGTCTTCAACAGGCTGATCGGACTGGTGGGTGCTGAAAGGGCTGGTTCCTTGTGGCCGGTGACATAACCCAGCGTTTTCTTTTTCCCTTCCACAAGGTCGATCATCGCACTGGTTATGGCCTGCTCGCCTTTAAAGGCCGCCACCCGTGGCCCTTCGCCAAAGGCCATTCCGCTCTGGTCGATATCAGCCATCTCGGAGGCCTTTACGGTCTTGTTGCGGCCATCGTAGTCGAGCACCAGGAGGCTTTCGTCCGTGACGACTTTGTATTTGTCGAACAACTCCTTCGCACGGGAAAGATTGCGCTCGGGATCGATTTGTTCGAGATCGATTTTCCCTTTCCCGGCGTACTGATATTCGGTTAGCAAATTCTGAACGTCCGTCGTGATCGGCGTGCTCGGTGAGAAGAACTCCGTGATCCGCATCTTGCCTTTGAGCGTCTCCAGGAAACGCTTCGTTTTATCAGACAACGAATATTTCTGGTCGCGTGAAAAATCCCAGCGCCTGTAGTGTTTGAAGGCGAACGAATTGACCATCGCAGCGAGAAACAGAATCAGAACGATCTGCACCAGAACATTGAAACCGATACGGATTCGGCCAATTTTCATTCCACGACGCGTACGCGGCCTGGTTTGCTTAGCCATGGATCAGAGCCTCCATTTCCGGGATTGGAACGCCTGATAAGTGAGTATCAGCACCACAATCGTCATGCTCACGTAAAGAACGATCGGTCGCGTATCGATGATGCCACGGGAGAATGTTCCCATGTGTTCGATTGCGGAAAAATAGCCCAGCAATTCGCGCGTAGTAGAAGTGACGTCGAGCAGAACGAACTGCACCAGGCCGAGAAAGAACAGTAGCGTAATTGCGCAGAACGAAATGATCGCCGCGACGATCTGGTTCCGGGTCAGCACCGACGTCAGACAACCGATCGAGAGATAGAACATCCCCAGCAGCAGAAGCATAAGATAGGAACCAAAATATGCTCCGGCGGAATGAGCTGCCGGCTGGTTTGTTACTCTTAGGAAGACCCAGAAGTAAAGCAGTGTTGGAATCCAGAGGATTATGTAAAAAAAAAGTGCCCCAAAGAATTTCGACAGCACCACCTGCCAGTCGCGCACCGGCACAGTCGTGAGCGGCTCGATGGTGCCGAGCTTAAATTCCTCGGCAAAGAGTCGCATCGTGATCAGAGGAAAAATGAGCACGAAGGCGAACCAGAAAAACACAGAATTAAAGAACGCTTCCTGAATTGTGTATTGCACCTGGCGCTGATTCATGAACGAGACTTGGAAATAAAAATCGATCCCGCTGATGATCAGAAAAAAGATCATCACGATATAAGCGATCGGAGAGTAGAAATAACTGCGCACTTCCCGCGCGAGCAGGGTCCGGAATTTATTCATGGGGCTGCATTACTCGATCAGACTTGGTCCGGGTGCGTCAGCTCAACGAATACATCCTCGAGCGTGCCGCGCCGCTGCGTGAGTTCGCGTACCGCCCACTGCCGTTCAACGGCGAGCCGGAAGACCTCTTCGCGTACATCGGCACCCGATTCGACTCGTAACGAGAACCGTTTCCATTCGTGTTCACTGTCGATGACTACTTCCCGGACGCCCTGAATCTTCTTCAGCTCTTCGGAGCCGTCATCGTTCCCGACTTTTGCTTCCAGCTCGACGCCGCCGGCTTGTCTGACTTTCCCGAGTAAATTTTCCGGTGTATCGCAAGCCTCAATTCGTCCTTTGTGAATGATGATGACACGGCTGCAGGTCATCTCCACCTCTGGTAAAATATGAGTCGAAAGCAGGATGGTATGCTGCTTTCCCAAATTTTTGATCAGCTCGCGCACCTGCCGGATTTGATTTGGGTCCAGACCGATCGTCGGTTCGTCGAGAATGAGAAGATCCGGTTCGGCCAGCAGTGCGTCCGCCAACCCGACGCGTTGGCGATAACCCTTCGACAAAGTACCGATCAACTTCCTTTCAACATCCTTAAGGCCGCAAAGTTCCTTCACATCGCCAACACGCTCTGAAACGCGACGGTGCTGAACGCCCTTAAGCGCAGCGCGATAATTCAGATACTCCGTCACCCGCATGTCGCTATAAAGCGGCACATTTTCCGGCATGTACCCCAGGTGCGCCCGCGCCTGAAGCGATTGTTCGAAAACATCGAATCCCGCGACGCTGGCGCGCCCTGAAGTGGGCGGCATAAAGCTGGCCAGGATCCGCATCGTGGTGGTCTTGCCGGCGCCGTTCGGGCCGAGGAATCCCATGATCTCGCCTTGGGCGACTTCGAAATTCAAATCCTGGATGGCAGTCTGACCAGCGTAACGTTTTGTCAGGTTCTCAACTTTGATCATTATCCGATAATTCGATGAGACAACCGAACCGCAATTGCGTTGGCAATTTTTTTTATCGCGCCGTCAGCATCGCTGTGGCGAGCTCATGGTTTTCACCACGGGCCCGGATTATGCCAACCGTGAATTCCACCTTTGTGCCGCTCTCGGCGGCTTTGAGGGCATCCTCGACTTGTTTTACGGAAGAGACCATCGATTTGTTTATGCGGTAAATCACCATTCCGCGTTTGATCCCGGCTTGGTCTGCAGGACTATCCGGTTCGACCGCGGTAATTAGCACGCCACGGCCTCGCAGATAACCGAGCGCTTCGCTCAATTCCGGGGTCAAATCTTGCAGCTGCATTCCGAATAGCTTCTCGATGCGGGCATCGCTCGATTCGGTGGGCTCGAGCGGACTTTTTAACTTTCGCTGCTTCATCGCAACCTGCTTGAAACGAGTGACGCTGTCACGCACCACATCTGCAGGAATGGCGAAACCGAGTCCCTGCGTAGGTACTCCCTGTGGTGTGAACGCCATTTTTGCCGACGCGATACCGACCAAACGCCCGGAGAGATCAATTACCGGACCGCCGCTATTTCCAGGATTGATCGCTGCATCCGTCTGTACCAGGTCCTTGTAGTCGGTCTCCTCGACGGTGATGTTGCGTTTCACCGCGCTCAACACGCCTCTGCTGATGGAACTGCCGTACCCTACTGCATTGCCCACTACGATCACTGTCTCCCCGAGCAAATTCGGAGAAATATTATCAAGATTCACAAATGGGAAATCGGTTTGCGCGTCGATTTTGATGAATGCCAGATCGGTCTTGTCATCGCCGGCGATGTAATGAGCGCGATAGGTTTTGCCGTCGTTGGTGGTCACGTGAATTTTCAAGTCCGCAGCGCGCTCGACCACGTGCTGGTTGGTCACGATGTAACCAGCCGGATCGATGATGAAACCAGAGCCCAGACTTTGCAGGGTCTGGCGAACTTCGCGTGGCCGAAACCGGTTGTAACCGAAAAATTGCGCATAAAAATCGTCGAATGGATCGCGGACAGTGCGCCGAACAACACGCTCGGTATTAATATTGACAACCGCAGGCAACACTTTGGCCACAGCTAACACCGCCGGTTCCGAGGCGGGATCGGCCTGGGCAAAGCAAGATGCAGATCCCGCGATGGTCAGCGCAACGCCCGCCAAAAGGTTGAATGCGCTCCCCGAAATTCTTGATACGAAGGTCATAATTGCTTCACAATTTCTGTTGGAATCAATGAGCGTAACTCAGTATGGCCTTCGGCGATACGGATGAGGTCAAGCTCGTCTTTTTTTCGCTTGCTCAGTCGCCGTGTCGGATCCTGCCAGGCCCACACTTTGCCACTTATAATGTTTTCCAGGCTAGCTACCGGAACCCGGACACCTAGAACGTCGCGTTCTGTCACACCCTCGAGAAATTCCTGGTAGCGCACATCGGTTGTGAATTGAACGTTTAACTGGCTCCCGGGCCGTTGTGCATTCATCGAATGCTCGAATGTTTTCACACGAAACCGTGCGAGTTCGAGGCCGATCCGCTCAAGATTTGCCGCCACCACGACGAGATGAACATCCACTGTATAAACCGGTTCGACATAACAGTTCACTGCCAATCCTCCAATCAGACACCACGGCTTGTTCCGGTTCAATACAGCAACGACTTCGGCGAAATCGCTCGTTCCACCGTTTGTTACCGATTCGTAGATTTCAGCAGCGGTCATGTGCGATTGGTTCGTGACCCGGACAATGTTGTCTGCGTCCTTCCCAATTGTTCGCAGACAGGATTGTCTGCGTCCCACGGCACTGTCAACTTGCCGCATCGCTTAATCGTTGGACATTAAATTTAATCATGCGGACCTCAATTGACGCTCGCGCAAATCTCAACCTGATCGAGGAGAAGTATCAACGCTGGCAGGAGAATCCTGAATCAGTCGATTCGGGGTGGTCCGCATTTTTCGAAGGATTTGAGCTGGGCAACCTGCCGGAGCATAACGGGGCCCCGAAAGCTTTCGGGGAAGCTGAGGCTCGAGAAGCCGCTTTGCAGACGCGCGTCGATGGCCTCGTGTACGCCTATTGCTCGCTCGGTCATACGATCGCACGGATCGATCCGCTGGCAGAGACGCGACCGCAGAATCCGTTACTCAGGTTGAGCGAGTTCGGCTTCAAGGAATCGGACCTCGATCTGCGGGTCTCGTCGAAATTCTTTCTCGACAATCGGGTGATGACGTTGCGTGAGATGATACAGGGCCTTGAGAGAATTTACGCCGACTCGATCGGCTCCGAGTTCATGCACATCCAGGACCCGCGCATCCGCGAGTGGATCCGGCGGCGACTGGAAACGCGGCCACACAAACATTCGACGCCGCGTGTGGTTCAGGTGGCGCTGTTACGGGTGCTGCTCGAAGCCGAATCGTTCGAAACGTTCCTGCACACCCGCTACGTCGGACAGAAACGGTTTTCGCTCCAGGGCGCTGAGTCGCTCATGGTGACTTTGGATACAATTCTCCACAAATGCCCTGAAGGTGGAGTTGAGGAGATTTGCATGGGCATGGCGCATCGCGGCCGGCTCAATGTTTTGGCGAATTTCCTGCGTAAATCGCTCAAGATCATTTTCACCGAGTTTACCGAGAATTACGTGCCGGATTTGGTGGCTGGCGATGGCGATGTGAAATATCACCTTGGTTATAATGCCGTACGCAGACTCGCTTCCGGCGCTGAAATCGAGATCCGGCTCTCCTCAAATCCGAGCCACCTGGAAGCGGTCGATCCCGTGGTCGAAGGGAAAGCGCGCGCCCGTCAGCGAATTCGCGGCGATACCCAACACCGTCGCAAAGTTTTACCGCTGCTCGTGCACGGCGACGCGGCGTTCATCGCGCAGGGGATGGTGGCCGAGACGCTGAATTTGTCGCAGCTACCCGGGTATAGCACCGGCGGTACCATTCACGTCATAGTGAACAATCAAATAGGATTCACGACGCTCCCGAAGGATGCCCGTTCATCCACCTATACTTCCGACATCGCCAAGATGATCGAAGCGCCGATTTTTCATGTAAACGGCGATGATCCGCTGGCGGTTAAATTTGTTAGCGATCTGGTTTTTGATTTTCGCCAGCAATTCGGTCGCGACGTCGTGCTCGATCTTTATTGCTATCGACGCTACGGGCACAACGAAGGCGACGAACCATCATTCACCCAGCCCGATCTCTACGCGAAGATTGAGAAACGCCCGTCGGTCACACAGTTTTACAAGCGCGAGTTGCTTGAAGCCGGGACATTGAGCGAAGACGACGCCGCTTCGTTGGAGACCGAGTTCAGCTTACGACTGGAAATGACGCGAGACGAAGTCAAGGCGATCGAAAGACGGAAGGCCAGTCAGAAAGCCAGATTCAAAGAATCAACTGCCATTTTTCAACCGGAATACACGAGCGAATCCG
This sequence comes from uncultured Verrucomicrobiae bacterium, assembly GCA_963753675.1. Classification (GTDB taxonomy): domain Bacteria; phylum Verrucomicrobiota; class Verrucomicrobiia; order Chthoniobacterales; family UBA10450; genus Udaeobacter. The sequence continues at coordinate 194,891 of CAVWCZ010000008.1, forward strand.
AGCCGACCGCGATTAGCGAGAAAACGCTCAAAACGATTGTCGATGGCCTGACACGCGTTCCAGACGGTTTCGAGGTTCAACCGAAAATTCAGCGCATCGTGCTGGATCACCAGCGCAAGGTCTTCGAGGACGGCGGCCCTTATGAATGGCATTACGCAGAAGCTCTCGCGTTCGGCTCCCTACTTTTAGATGGAATTCCCATTCGGTTATCGGGCCAGGATAGTTCCCGCGGCACGTTCAGTTCGCGGCACTCAGTTCTTTACGACGCAAAAACCGGCAAACCCTACGTGCCGCTGATGCATTTGGCGGAAAAGCAGGCGCGCATCTGCATTTACAACAGCCCTCTGTCGGAGGCTGCTGTGCTTGGATTCGACTACGGGTATTCGCTCGATTATCCAAAGATGCTCTGCCTTTGGGAGGCGCAATTCGGCGATTTTGCCAACGGCGCTCAGACCATTATTGATCAATTCATCGTTTCGGCTGAATCGAAGTGGCAACGGCCCAGCGGAATTGTGTTGTTACTTCCGCACGGATATGAAGGGCAGGGACCGGAACATTCCAGCGCCCGGATCGAGCGGTTCCTTCAGGCCTGCGCCGAGGATAACATCCAGGTCTGCAATCTGACTACGGCGGCGCAATATTTTCACGTGCTGCGGCGCCAAATGAAACGCGAGTTTATCAAGCCGCTCATCATTGCCACGCCAAAAAGTCTGTTGCGCGCAAACTACGCAGCCTCGCCAGCGGAAGAATTCATCCACGGAAGGTTCGAAGAAATCCTTGGATCGCCCGAAGCCGGTCCGGTCGAGGAAGTGAAACGAATCATCTTTTGTTCCGGAAAGGTGTATTACGATCTGCTGAAGTACCGGAATGAGCAGAAAATTGTCGATGCTGCCATCATCCGGATCGAACAACTCTATCCGCTCGCGGAGAAAAAACTCCGCGAAATGCTCAAGCCATTTCCAAAGAACGCGAAGTTCGTCTGGTGCCAGGAAGAGCCGGAAAACATGGGTGCCTGGACTTTCATCGAACCGCGTTTGCGTACAATCTTTTGCACCGAAATTGCCTACGCCGGCCGCGACGCCAGCGCCAGTCCCGCCGTCGGCGCGCTCGCTCGCCACAAACGCGAACAGGTCCGCCTCGTCGCCGACGCCTTTTCGCTTTGAGCTAATCGGCGGATCACCGGGATGGTTGCGGTCAGTTGGTGGTGACGCTAGTCTTTTGCGATGCAATTGGATGAGCTTCGGCGCGAAGCAGAGCGTTTAGCTCCCGAGGAGCGACGGAAACTAATCGGCTTTCTAGTGTCCATCGACATTCGCCGAGACCGAGCGGAGTTGAGTAGGCGGCTGGACGATCAAAATTCGGAGTCGTGGATCAACTTGAAAGAAGCAGAGCGACGTCTGGATAGCGATAGATTATGAAGTCTATCTGCGCACCGAGGCTTTTGAGTTTCTGCGCCATAGACACAGAGATGAGCGTAATCGGCTCCTGAGATTGCTGCACGAACTCGGTCGAGATCCGTATCGCCGTGGAGATTTTAGTGAACGCGATCTGAGCGGACGGGAGATTCAGGTGCTGATTTTCCTCCGATATGCGATTTCATATTGGGCCGATCACGCCGTCAAGGAGTTGAAAGTGATCGACATTCGATACGCAGACAAATAGTTCGGACGAACAAACGCTCGTGAGGAGCCGCAAGGCGTCTCTTATCGCTTTTCGCGTAAACTTGCTTGCGTTTCTTGCGCTTTTTCCGGCAGAATGACGACGGAGTCGTCCTTGGCCGCGAGGCTAACAAAGCGTGGAGTATCAGTTGATGAACGGTTCACCCGCTATTCAGAGCGCCAATGGTGGTGCGATGGCATTCACCACCACTCATTGGAGCATAGTGGTAGAGGCGCAAGGCGAATCGCCTGCCGCACAGAAAGCACTCGAAATACTTTGTCGAACTTACTGGCGACCTCTCTACGGATTTGCTCGCCGGCAAGGACTTGGACGAGAGGAGGCGCAGGATCTGGTCCAGGAATTTTTTGCGCGTCTGCTCGAACACAAGAATCTGGACACGGTCCGTCGCGAGAAGGGACGTTTGCGTTCTTATCTCCTTGTGTCGCTCAAACGTTTCCTGATTAGCAAACAACATCGGGCCAGCGGAGTTAAGCGGTACGAGAGCGGTCCGCATATTCCACTGGACGAATTGCTCGAGTCGGAGATCGCCGATTCTGGGTTAGCGGCAACATGGAGCGCTGACCGGCTTTACGAGCGCCATTGGGCGTTGTGCGTATTGGAGCAAGTGCTCGGCCGGCTCGAATCTGAGTACCAAGCTGCAGGCAACACGGCGTTGTTCGATCAGTTAAAGGAATTCCTCGTCGGCGAACGCGGTCGGCCAACGCAAGGTGAGATTGGCACCGAATTGGACATGACAGAAAACGCGGTGAAGCAAGCGTTTCACCGGTTCCGCCAACGTTACCGCGTGCTATTGCGCGAGGAGATCGCCCACACCGTAATAGCACCGGGCGACGTCGAAGATGAACTGCGGCACTTAATTTCCGTCTTGCGCGGGTAGAGCTAACCACGAATGGGCTAACCACGAATGGGCTAACCACGAATGGACACGAATAAACCTAGCGCGGCTTGCGCCGCAGCCACAATGATGAGCAGACAGGACGCCGCCAGTGCGATAGAACGTTGGTGTGAAAATTAAAATTACCACCACAACCAGCGACGCCCCGTGTTCTTTTGTAACCCAACATGCTGCCGATGTCATCGGTGTTCTTTCGGGTTTTGATCGACTGCGGCTCATGGCCAGCTTGCGTCCGCTTTATCAGCCCAGCTTTATGATGCGCTACTTGAGTTGTGTGAATGTGCTGCTTAAGGACTTCGGCTCTTTTGCTGCCGGTTGGACTGAGCGAGTGCGTGCAGCGGCTCATCAATTGGCGGAAAGATCGGGCCGGCCGCTGCTCTATCTGCATGGTAGTTCCGAGCGCAAGGAAGTCCTGGCCCGCGATCTGGCTCGCCGCGATGCGCTTGAGCAGGGATTGATTGGCATCTGGAGCGTGGTGGAACCGTGTTTGACTTATTTTGTGCGTCGCGACCGGCGGCAGAAGAAACTGCTTCTGCGTCTGGAGCCGGGCAAGTGCCTGCATTACTACTTTTATTTTTGGCATGAGCACCTGGGGCTGTTGCATCTGCGTCTGCAAACCTGGTTTCCTTTCGCCATCCAGCTTTGCCTCAACGCTCGCCACTGGCTGGCCCGCCAAATGGCAGCGGCCGGTATCGGGTATCTTCAACGGGAGAACTGTTTTACCTGGATCGAAGATCCGGCAAAAGCTCAGGCGCTGGCGCGCGCGCAACTGCGAAGTTGTTGGCCGAGGCTGCTCCAGCCATTGGTGGAACAATGTCATCCTTACGCTGAGGAACTGTGTCGGCCTCTGGCGCTCTCCTACTACTGGAGCGTGAGCGAATGATCTTTCTTCGAAAACGTGGACAGGGCTTTTAATATTTTATTCAGTTGTTAGCTCGATTGAAGTTGTTTTCGAATTCCAGTGGTGATTGGTATCCGAGACTACTGTGAAGTCGACGGCGGTTGTAGAAGGTTTCGATGTAATCGAATAAGATCAATTTGGCCTCACGGCGACTTTTTGGGATTTGGTTTTGGAAGCATTCAGTTTTGACGGTGGCAAAGAAGCTTTCCATCATGGCGTTGTCGTACGGATTGGCTTTGCGGCTCATGGAAGCGGCTGCACCGCAAGAGCGCAGTAGAGTTTGAAACTGAGTGCTGGCATATTGGACGCCGCGATCCGAATGGTGGAGGAGTCCGGGCTCGAGCTGCTGGTCACGGCAGGCTTTTTCGAAGGTTGTTGCTACGAGCGAGCTCTCCAGGGACTGGTCGGCATGCCAAGCGACACAGCGCCTTGAGCAATGGTCCAGGATCCCGGAAAGATAAAGCCAACCCTCCTGAGTTTGGATGTAGGTGATATCGGCTAACCAAACCCGGCCAGGACGATCCGGGTTGGGGATTTTGTCCAGCCAGTTTGGCGCCACGGGCAACTTATGATCGCTCTGAGTTGTTTTGGGCCTGAATCGACGTTTTTGCCTGGCGCGCAAACCGCCTGAGCGCATCAGCCGAGCGATGCGATTTTTGCCGCAGCGCCGCCCGGTTTTGCGCAGAGCGTGCATGATGCGCGGGCTGCCGTAGGTCCTGCGACTGGCCACAAAGATTGACTCGATTGCGTTGGATAATTGGCTGTCCTGCTGAGCACGGGGACGCTCTTCTTTACGTTGATGAGCGAAAAAACCGCTCTTGGAAATCTCCAGAGCGTCGGCCATTTCGGTGAGGCAATGAGACTGTTCCATCTGCTCCATCACCGTAAATCGCTGGGCTGCACCTCGGCCGACAAGATGCTGCAGGCTTTTTTTAAAATGTCGCGCTGCCGGCGCAGATAGTCGTTCTCCTGGCGCAGTCGGCGCAGCTCGCGCTGCTCCGGCGTCTCGGCTGAAAGGGTTTTAGGTTCGCTCAAAGAGAGACCGCATTGAGCGTCTTTGAGCCACCGGCTCAAAGACCAATGCGATACGCCAAGATCACGCGACACCTCGGTAATGGAGCGGCCGCTTTGGATCAGAGCGACCGCGTTCTCTTTAAACTCCCGGTCATAACGCCGGGCGAACTTGCTGCTGTTGGATTGCATAGGGACTCTTCCTTTCTATTTCCAAAAGCCCCTGACCGCAAAACCGAAGAAACCTCAGAAAGCGAGTATGCCACCGATGTGATGTTCAAAACGCCTGCCGCATTGGCCCGGCTTTATCCGGCGCTGGTGCATCAAGGGATCACCCATTTTGGCAGCAGCGACGTATTGCGCTTTTTGGGACACAAAGCCCAAGCCAACGGCCAGGTGCATGGCAATCATCAAGGCCAAATATTGAGCAGTCTCAAAAGGCGTCCTGAAGGCTTGCGTCTCAAACACCAGGCTGGCGCCAACTCGGTCAAACTTTACGATAAACAAGGCAGCGTGCTGCGAGTGGAAACCACACTGAATCGTCCACACCAGTTCAGAGTTTATCGGGCCAGCGAACGCGATCCGGCCGGGGTGAAGCGCTGGCAAGTGTTGAGAAAAAGCGTAGGCGACCTGCACCGGCGCGCTCAGATCTGCGAAGCCATTAACGGGCGCTACCTTCAAGCGCTGGCCAGTGCGCGTCCCGGGCAAAGCGCAGGCGAGTTGACCCGTGCGGTGTGCCGGCCGGTGATCAAGGCGGGGCGACGTTATCGCGCGCTCAATCCGTGGTCGGAACCCGATGCCACCTTGCTGCAAATCATCAGCCGAGGCGAGTGGACCTTGAGCGGCTTTCGCAATCGCGACTTGCGCAGCGCCCTTTATGCAGGCAAAGCCGACGCGCTGGAAGTGCGCCGGCAAAGTGGACGCCTCACCCGAGCCCTGGCGCGACTGCGAGCGCATGGGATGATCAAAAAAATCAACGGCACTTACCGCTATCAACTTACCGCTCAAGGCCGCCAGATCGTCACCGCGCTTTTAGCTGCGCGCCAAGCCGATGTAAAGAAGCTCCTGGCCCTGGCTGCTTAAACTCTTTGTCACCCATGCGCGAACCCGTGTCATTGTAGTACGAACAGTTTCGCGGCGAAGCCGCTTTGGAGTGCGGCGGCTTGACGCCGCTTTCGGGAGGCGGACTCGCAGTAGTCAAGTTTTGGCGTCCCTTGGCGCATTTGGCGGAAAGATGAAGATCGCAAGCACAGTCTGCGGAAACTGCGGAGGGAAAATCCTTGGAGATGAGCCGAAAGGATTATGCCTGGCCTGCGTTCTGGAGACAGGTCTCGGCCCACTCGCAGACGAACCTGTAGCCGGAGGCGTTGACTCCGGCCCTCCCGCCGAAGTGCTGATGGACTTCGGTGATTACGAATTGCTCGAGGAAATCGGCCGGGGAGGCCAGGGCGTGGTTTATCGCGCCCACCAGAAAAGTCTCAACCGCACGGTCGCGTTAAAAATCATTGGCCTTGGGCAATGGGCCACGCAGGCGCATCTAAAGCGTTTTCGCCGGGAAGCCGAGTCGGCAGCCAGCCTCGATCATCCATGCATTGTTCCCATCTACGAAGTAGGCGAACGCGAAGGTTCTTGCTACTTCAGCATGAAATTCATCGACGGCGGACAACTCGATGAAGTGACAAAGCGCAAGCCGATATCATTTCGCAATGCAGCGGAACTCATCGCGAAACTGGCGCGCACAGTTCATTACGCGCATGAACACGGCATCCTGCACCGCGACATTAAGCCCGGCAATATTCTCGTCGACGCCTCAGGCGAACCGCATCTCACCGATTTCGGATTAGCCCGGCTACTGGAAACGAAAAGCACTATCACTCACACCAAGGACGTGTTGGGAACGCCGAGTTACATGGCGCCTGAGCAAGCGCGCGGTCACAACGAGCAACTCACAGGTGCCACTGACGTTTACGGGCTCGGCGCAGTGTTTTACCAACTGCTTACCGGCCATACTCCCTTTGCGGGCGGAACAACCTACGAAACCGTTCGGCTGGTCTTAGAAACCGAACCTCGGCAGCCGCGGCTCTGGAACCGGAAGATCGATCGCGACTTGGCGACGATCTGTCTAAAGTGCCTGGAGAAAGATCCAAAGCGCCGCTACGTCTCCGCTCTGGCGTTGGCTGAAGATCTTGAACGCTGGTTAGGCCACCAACCGATCCGGGCGCGACACACTGGCATCTTCACTCGGGGCAAGAAATGGTTGCGACGGAATCCAACCACGGCCCTGGTCTTCGCATTATCGCTCGCGTTTGCCGCAACGCTTGCAGCGATGATTTGGAGGAACGCATCAGTGCGGCCACCGGCAACTGTTGAATCAGCTTTGAATCCCGCCCCGGAGAAAAGCATCGCTGTGCTACCGTTTGAAAACCTGAGCGATGACAAAGAGAACGCCTTGTTCGCCGATGGCGTCCAGGACGATATTTTGACCAAGCTGGCCAAAATCGCCGATCTCAAGGTGATCAGCCGGACCAGCGTCATGGAGTATCGCGGCAAGCGGAATTTGCGCCAGATCGGGGCTGCACTCCATGTCTCACATGCACTGGAAGGAACGGTGCGGCGTTCCGGCGGGAGAGTGCACGTAAATGCGCAGTTGGTGGACACTCGTACCGACACCGGCGTCTGGGCCGAGCAATACGATCGCGATTTAAAGGACGTGTTCGCAATCCAAAGCGAGATCGCGCAAAAAGTCGCCGACCGACTTCACGCCAAAATCTCGGCAGCTGAGAAACTGGACATCGCGCAGCCACCGACCGTCGATCTCACCGCGTTCGATCTCTACATGCGTGCCAAAAATGTTTTTGTGTTGTTGACCTATACCCCTACTGCCGAGGGGCAGCTTCTGCAGGCAGCCGATCTGTTGAACCAGGCTGTCGCGCGTGATCCATCGTTTTTCCAAGCGTATTGCCAACTGGCCTGGGTTCATAACGACCTTCATGCGCGGGGATTCGACCATACTCCCGCGCGGCTGGCTTTAGCCGAAGCAGCCATCCAAGCGGCGTCTCGCCTCCGTCCGGATGCAGGTGAAACCCATCTCGCGCGTGCATGGAGTCTTTATCGAGGATACGGCGATTACGATGGCGCTCTGAGTGAACTGGAACTCGCCCGGCAGCGCTTGCCCAATGATGCGCGGATATTCGAGCTGACGGGTTACATCCAGAGACGGCAGGGGCGCTGGGACGAGTCCACGCGAAACCTCGAGCGCGCGATTGACCTCGACCCGCGCAACCTGCACGGGATGCAAGAGTTTGCGCAGAGCTACGCCCTTCTCCGGCGCTACCGTGAAGTAACATCCGTGCTAGAGCGCGCCCTGGCCATCGAACCGAACGATGTCGCTACCAAAGCAGCGCTCGCATTCATACCATTCGACTGGAGAGCCGATACCCGACCATTGCATCAAACCATCCATTCAATTCGGGCTACAAATCCTGCTGCGGGGCCGACTATCGCTATACATTGGCTTTTTTGCGCACTGGCCGAGCGCGACGCCGTTGCCGCAAACGACGCCTTGATCGCGCTAGGTGAAATGCCTTTCGTCGATGGCCTTCTTCATTTCAATCGTCCATTCTTACAAGGCGTTATCGCTCGGATGATGAATGATGATGACCAGGCACGATCCGCTTTCAGCGTTGCACGCGTGGAGCAGGAAAAAGTCGTCCAGGCTCAACCAGATTATGGCCCACCGCTATGCGTGCTTGGTCTAATCGATGCTGCTCTTGGCCGGAAAGAGGAAGCGCTGCGAGAAGGCCGGCGCGCCGTCGAGCTTCTTCCGGTAGAAAAGGACGCAATAAGTGGTACGTATATGATCGAGTATTTCGCGATGATTGCTGCGTGGGCAGGCGACAAAGATCTCGCCTGCCAACAGCTTGCCAGCGTCACCCGTCTACCGAGCAATGTCACTTATGGCCAATTGAAGTTGCTCCCGTGGTGGGATCCGCTTCGCGGCGATCCTTGCTTTGAGAAACTCGTCGCCTCGTTAGCGCCGAAATAAATTTAACCTGGCGCTAAATCAGATGATCGTCGGCGAGAATAGCCGTGCGGTCTAACTCTCACTGGGGCTCTTGCAAAGCCCATACACCAGCTGCCTTGACTAAAGCCCGCCCGTTACGCCGTCACTGTTAAAGCTCGACCGGATCTGGGGCCCTTTGCGCAGCGACCCGCGATTCCAAGAACTTTGCAAAGATAAGCAGCAATAATTTCACCAGAGATCGTACGGATAATACGGATATCTGTGGAAGTCGCGGTTCGCCGAATTTCCTGGAACGCTTATCGATCAGCCGGGCGCACATCGACTACCATCACGCTTTTTACCGCATCATCCAGCCAGTACGTAATCGCATAGTCACCGATAATTTTGATCTGCCGGATTTGGAGCGAGGCATCCTTATCGGTATAGTCGCCTTTTGTCCGCGGCCGGTACCGCAAGCTGTAAATGAATTTCATAATCTCTTGTCTTTGACGGCCACTTCTCGGCACAGCTTCGAGCAGATCGATATTCAAATAGACCTGATAAGGCTCCACTTGCGCTCATTCGGCGGCTAGGCGTTTTTCGAACTCCTCTGGTGTCAACCAATGTGACTGGTCTTTGTCGTCCATGCGAGCCTTCAACATCGCCTGGTAGGCAACGTCTCCACGGTGCCGGAGATGGAAAAGAAATGCGGTCAGCTCGTTCTGTTCGCTCGCTGAAAGCCTCGCCACGGTCTTCTTCAGTTCCTCAACGCTCATTAGCCAAAGCGTATCGTCGCGATGCCGGATCCGTCAACCCACTTCGTTGCCAGAATCCGTGAGATCTGCGTAATCCGTGGTTTCCGCAAAATCCAAACTTTCCGCGTAACCTGGCAGCCGATTTTCTCTAGTACCTTAGTGAAAGGAAAGCAAATCAACAAAAAACAAAACAAAGGAACAACCTATGAAAACAAGAATCTTACTCAGAACAACATTAACTCTCGTGCTGGGCTTGCTGGTTACAGCAACAATCGCCTCCGGCCAAGGCACGCCGGGCGCAGCCAAAGCGCTCCAGACGCCACCGCAGGCGGGATACTTCGCGCCTCAATATGTGGATGCGCAAGATGTCGCCGTCGCCCCGCGGTTGGAAGGCTCGTGGGAAATCACTGTGATGATTGGGGGAGAACCAGTTGGTGTGAATTTAGCGACCTTCACCAGTGGCGGAGGTATCATCAATTCCACTCCTGACCCGAACTCGAGCACAGGCCATGGCACGTGGGTCAGAACAGGCGGCCACCAGTTCGCCATTACGTCGTTGCCTTTTTGAGCGACCAAGGGGTTCCGGTGGGCACAGAGAAAGTCCGAGCGGTAGTGCAACTGCATACGCCAACCACGTTCAGCGGTTCGTTTCGCACAGATGTTATCATTGATGGCAAGGTGGTTCAGTCCTTTTGCGGGACTGTGCAGGCCACGCGCATCAATGTCGACCCGCTGGAACCGTGCCCGTAAGCCGAATCGCGCGTCGAGCGTAGAGCGTCAGACCTCAGCCAAGAACCCATCCGTTACATCCGTCCATCCGGGCAATCCGTGGTTCCAAAAAATTCCCAACTTTCCGCGTAACGTCGCGCCAGATTTTCTCTAGTACCTCAGTGAAAGGAAAGCAAATCAACAAAAAAACAAAACAAAGGAACAACCCATGGAAACACGAAACATATCGATCGTGCGCATCGCAATCGCAGGCACACTTGTTGCGGTAGGGGCAGTGATGGCTGTCGCTCTCAGCACTGAGGCATTAGTCAGCGTTGGCAGTCCGCCTTCGCCGGCCGTGCAGAACATCCAGATCGAGCCGGCGCTTGCAGTAGATGCAGCTCATCCGAATGTCCTGGCCGCCGGGGCGAACGAGGGCATTGATTTTGAAGCTTGCAATGCGGGTGACGACACGACCTGTGACTTCACGCCAGGTGTAGGTAGTCAAGGCGTGTACTTCTCGTTCGATAGCGGGCACACTTGGATACAGCCAACGTACACGGGCTACAGCGCCAGGTTCGGGATCAACAACAGCTGCCTGGGCGTTGTCGGGCCGGACCCAGGCTGCACCCCCGATCCACAGGGTCCGATCGGCACGCTGCCATGGTACTACGAAAACGGTTTGGTCGCTTTCAGCGACCCTGCCGTCGCATTTGGTCCTCGCCCAGATGCGAATGGCAGCTTCTCGTGGTCGAACGGTTCGCGGCTCTACTATGCCAATATCGCGTTTAATTTCGGCGAGACGTTCAGAGGCCTATCCGCGGTTTACGTCTCGCGCACTGACGACGTAGCGGCAGCAGCAGCAAGCGATAAGAACGCCTGGATGGAGCCAGTCCTTGTTTCCAGGCAAAACTCGACCCTCTTCTCTGACAAAGACCAGATCTGGGCGGACAATGCCGCGTCGAGCCCGTTCTTCGGCAATGTGTACATCTGTTATACAGCCATCCGCAGCCGTTCCCGAGGGAACGCCCTCCCGGAGCCAATCATGGTCGCCGCCTCCAGCGACGGTGGGAATACGTGGAGAACCAAACAGGTCAGCGAGGCGGCTACGAACATTCAGCATGGTTACCGTACGGCCTCCACAATCCGCACCGACAGCAACGGCGTAGTCTATCTCTTCTTCGCGCACTTCGCCATAGGCACTCCCGGCATCGGCACGCACGCGATGGTCAAATCCTACGATGGCGGACAGACTTGGACGCACCCCGCGCAGGACATCGTCTCGATGAACGATGCTTGCTACAATGTTGACCCGGTCATTGGCCGCTGCGTGGAGGATGGCATTGCTGGCGCGCGCATGGACCTCGCGGCCGGCCCAAGCGTGGACATTGCAAACGGCGCGCCGACCGGCGCGGACGCGACCAACGAGATCGTTGATACGTGGGCCGATGGCCGCCTTGGATTAAACAACGAGAAGGTCATGCTCTCTTATTCAACTAACGGCGGCAATTCCTGGTCGAGCCCAACGGCGATCAGCAGTACCGGTGATCGGGGCTACTACACGGCGGCAGCCATCTCACCCAACGGCCAGGAGCTGTACATCGGCTATAACACTTTTACTACGCCATATCGCACAAACACGTCCGATCCACGCAGTCTCGTAGGCGTTGTGCTACATGCGGATATTGGCGCGGATGGCGCACCAACGGGCTGGATGGAATTGCACCGCAGCCCACCAGGCGATCCGCGCGGCTCGACCGGGCCGGGCCCCTTTTTCGCCTCTGAGTTTTTGGGTGATTACGTCTATGCTATCGCGACAAGCACATACGGCGCTGCGGTGTGGAATGACACACGCAACGCCGCTGACTGCCCCGCCATGGACGCGTGGCACATGTCACTGCGCGAGGGCGGATCCATGCCGCCCCCTGCGCCACAGCAAGATTGTCCATCTACTTTCGGTAACGCCGACATTTTTGGCTGGACATCTGCACCTTGAGGCCGATGCGGCGCTTGCCGCAACTCCGTAACTGTAATCAGTTCTTGAAGCGGAAAAGGCATCCGCCGCATCCGCGGCGGATGTCACGCGGCCGATCGCAGCGGCCATTGAGGTTTGTTCGTCGTTCTCACGTAATTACCGCTGCGTTGCTTCGCCGTGTGACGGATGTTAGCGTCGCCCGCTCGCCATGAGTCAGAATTACAAAGAAACGCTGAACCTGCCGCGCACGGATTTTCCAATGAAGGCGAATCTTGCGGCGCGCGAGCCGGAAATGCTTAAGGCATGGGAGCAGACGCAGCTTTACCAAAAAATTCAGCAATCGCGAGCGGGCCGGGAGGTATTTGTTCTCCATGACGGGCCGCCATTCGCCAATGGCGATGTTCACATGGGCACTGCGCTTAACAAAATCCTCAAGGATTTCGTGGTGAAATCGCAGACCATGCTGGGTAAGCGCGCGCCGTTCGTCCCCGGTTGGGATTGCCACGGACTTCCGATCGAATACAAAGTGGTCAGGGAATCGCGCGAGCTTTCTCCGTTGGAAGTCCGAAAAAGATGCGAAGCGTTCGCGCAAAAGTTCATCAACATTCAGCGCGGACAGTTCAAGCGGCTCGGTGTGTTTGGCGACTGGGAACATCCGTATCTAACGATGGATCCCAGGTACGAAGCGGAAATCCTGCGCGCATTCGCTGTTTTCGTTGAGCAGGGACTGGTTTACCAGGCGCAGAAGCCCGTCTTCTGGAGCACCGGCGCGCAGACCGCACTGGCCGAAGCGGAAGTAGAATATCAGGAGCGCGACGACACGGCTGTTTATGTGAAGTTCCCTATCGTTGGAGGGGCGCGACCGCCCGGCGTGCCGGATGGAACAAGCATCGCCATCTGGACAACAACTCCGTGGACGTTGCCGGCCAATCTCGCCATCGCTGTGGATGCAAAAGAGAATTATGTCGTCCAGGAATTTAAAGTAGCGCATGCCTCCGGTTCGCCACAGGACGAATCCGCCGTGGCGGACTTGCCCACCCCTGGCAACCGGGACGGTCGCGCCACCTTAGTTCTCGCAGAGAAACTTCTTCCACGGTTTTCTGCGGCCACAGGATTGGAGCCAGTCGGCAAGCCCCTTTCGTCATTCCCCGGCGCGCAGCTAAAAGGAATTAAGACGCGTCATCCCTTCCTTGACCGCGAAGCCGAGGTGTTCACCGCCGGCTTTGTCACAATGGATAGCGGCACGGGCGCGGTACACATCGCACCCGGTCATGGTGCCGACGACTACTCTCTGGGGATCGAACACAATCTTCCGGTTCTTTCGCCGGTGGATGATCACGGCCGATTTACGGACGAAGCAAATTTGCCGAATCTGATCGGGAAATACGTTTTTGATGCCAACCCCGACATTGTCGAATTGCTTCGCGAGCGCGGAAAGCTGATGGGCGAAGAAAAATTTCATCATTCATATCCTTATTGCTGGCGCTCCAAAACGCCGATCATCTTTCGCAATGTCGAACAATTCTTCATTCGAATTGACGAACTGCGCAGCAAAGCGCTGAACGCGATTCACAAGGAAGTGAAATGGATTCCCGCATGGGGCGAGAACCGCATCGCAGGGACAGTCGAATCGCGTCCCGACTGGGTCATTTCCCGGCAACGAAGCTGGGGCGTGCCGCTGCCGGTTTTCTATTCCGCCGATGACAAGGCAATCCTCGACGCGAAAATTATTCGCAGTCTGGCGGACCTGGTAGCCGAGCGCGGCTCAAACATCTGGTTTGAATTGGACGATGCCGCTCTGGCGAAAGAACTCGGGTTGCCGCAGGGCACAAGGAAAGGCAACGACACGATCGACGTCTGGATTGATAGCGGCGTTTCGCATAAAGCCGTCTGCGCTTTGCATCCGGAATTGCGCGACCCGGCTGACATGTACCTCGAAGCAACTGACCAGCATCGAGGCTGGTTTCAATCGTCGCTGATGACAAGCATCGCGCTCAATAATCGCGCCCCGTATCGAACTTGCGTTACGCATGGTTTCGTAGTCGATGTCGACGGAAAAAAGATTTCCAAGTCCGGCACGTACGAAAAACCGACCGCTGCCGATCATTTCGTCGGCCAGTATGGCGCCGATCTGCTGCGGCTTTGGGCCAGCAGCATCGATTACACGACCGACGTGCCGTTCTCGGAAGAAATCTTTACACGCCTCGGCGACACCTATCGGCGGATTCGCAACACGCTGCGCATCTTGCTTGGTAACCTTAAAGATTTTGAATCAGGAAATCAGGAAAACAGGAAAGATTTTAATGTAATTGATCGATGGATTTTGGAACGACTCGACGACGTAATCCAAAATTGCAGGGCGGCGTATGAAAACTTCGAATTCCACAAGGTTTATCACACCATCAACCAATTTTGCGCTGTAGACCTGAGCAGCCTCTACATCGACATCACCAAAGACCGGATGTACTGCGATGCACCCGATTCGCCGCGTCGCCGAGCAACGCAAACGGTCATGCGTGAGATTTTCGACGCGCTCTGCCGGTTGCTCGCGCCTGTTCTTGTTTTCACGTCCGAAGAAGCATGGCGGTATTCAAAAGGAGACGGCTCGGTTCATCTGCAGGAATTTCCGCGACCGCACGGCCGCGGCCGCGAAGCAACCGATCAGGTCGAGGAGCTTTTGAGATTACGCGGCGTAATTGGACAGAGTGTAGAGCGTGCGCGTCAGGAAAAACTCATCGGAAACACGCTGGAAGCGGCAGTGGTTTTGCATTCGGACTCTGATGTCACGGCCAGAATTTCGAAGGAAGAGCTGGAGGAATTTTTCATTGTTAGCGACCTGAGGATTGACCAGGCGACGGAAGCAAGCGCTTCGGTAACGAAGACGTCCTTCAAAAAATGTGCGCGCTGCTGGCGGCACCGGCCAACGGTGGGCGCGAGCAAGGCTCATCCTGATTTGTGCGACCGCTGCGAGAGCGTGGTGAGTCGAAATGACGAAACCCGAATGACGAATGACGAAGGAATACCCGAATGACGAATGATGAAGTTACGGCGGGAGGTATTTTCATCATTCGTGCTTCGTCATTGATTCGGCATTCGGCATTCGGCATTCGACATTCAACTGTCACGCGGCACTGACAATGCGATTCATCCTTTTTATTTCGCTCCCGCTCTACGCTCTCGATCAACTGACGAAGCAGTTGGTGTTGCGATCGATTAGCCCTTTTGATGCGCGCATTGTGGTACGGAATTTTTTCAGTCTGGTTTACGTTACGAACAACGGCGCCGCGTTTGGGTCGTTTAAGGGTAACAATACTTTCTTCGTGATAATTTCGATCATCGCACTCGTGGTGGTGACGATTCTGCTCATGCGACGCCAGCAAACCGATCTGTGGCGTGACGCGTCGTTGGCGCTTCTTCTCGCCGGAATCCTGGGCAACCTTACGGATCGGCTGCTTTACGGGCACGTGATTGATTTTCTGCTTTTCAATCTACACGTCCGATATGCCGATCCGTGGCCCGCTTTCAACGTAGCCGACTCCTGCATTTCAATTGCGGTGGTGCTGTTTATCATTCACTCCTTTTGGAAAAAGAAACATCCTGCGGGACAAGAACAGAGGTAGGGGCGATTGACCTCAATCGCCCGGCAACTGATGATGATAATGCGTGACCCTGGCGGTTCGGTGAACCGCCCCTACCGCTCAATCATGAAGTCTTTTCCGATGGAACAGGCCGCGAGAAAGGTTGCGGCACGTTTACGTGAACAGGGGCACATCGCGTACTTTGCCGGTGGCTGCGTGCGCGACATGGTCCGCGGTTTAGCTCCGAAGGATTACGACATCGTCACCGACGCGCGCCCTGAAGCGGTACAGGCGCTGTTTCCGCGCACCTACGCCGTCGGAGCGCATTTCGGCGTGATCATAGTTTTGGAGGACGATTTTCAATTCGAGGTAGCCACGTTTCGTTCCGATGACGCTTACATTGACGGCAGGCACCCGAGCGCGGTGCATTTTTCCTCTCCGGAAAAAGACGCGGAGCGGCGCGATTTTACGATTAACGGAATGTTTTTCGATCCGGTCGCGGACAAAGTCATTGATTTCGTCGATGGACAGGCCGATCTCGCGGCGAAACTGGTCCGCGCAATTGGCGACCCGGGAAAGAGGTTTGCCGAAGATCGCCTGCGCATGTTGCGCGCGGTGCGCTTTGCCGCAGTCCTGGATTACGAGATCGATAAAGCAACCTGGGAGGCGCTTCTGGCCAATGCGCCTTCAATTAATCAGATCAGCGCAGAACGAATCCGGGAGGAGCTGGTGCGGATTTTTCAGTCGTCGAATCGCGTGCGCGGGTGGGATCTGCTCGATGCCAGCGGACTCATGCGCGCCGTTCTCCCTGAGATCGAGGACATGAAGGGTGTTTTGCAGCCGGAACAATTCCATCCGGAGGGCGACGTGTTCGTGCATACCCGTTTGATGTTGTCACTGCTCCCGGAAAAGGTTTCCGTTCCGCTCGTCTTCGCCGTGTTGTTTCACGACGTCGCCAAACCGGTCACTGCGCGTGTGGATGAAACGGGTCGTATCCGTTTTAACGAACACGACCGGATTGGCGCGGAGATGACGGAGGCCATTATGCGACGGTTGCGGTTCTCAGGCGCGGAAATTGAAGTAACGGTGGAAATAGTCAGGCAACACATGGTTTTCAAGGACACGCCGAGGATGCGAGTTGCGAAATTGAAACGATTCATGGCGCGACCAAGCTTCGATGAGGAGCTGGAACTTCACCGCGTCGATTGCGAGAGCAGTCATCGAATGCTCGACAATTACGAATTTCTGCGTGCGCAAACGCGAAGAGTTTGCCAACGAACCGATCATTCCGCCGCCGCTGGTGCGAGGGGACGACCTGATCGCGCTCGGTCTTAAACCCGGCCCCAGGTTCAGCGAAATCCTCGAGGCAGTTGAAACGCGACAACTGGAGGGAAGCCTGCGGACGCGGGATGAAGCGCTCGACTGGGTGAAACGCGAGTACTCGCCAGGCGCACCTGATTGAAGACCGTGCCAAAGTTACAGGAGTTACATAGTGACAAAAGAAGTTTCGGCTGCGCCGATTTAACTTTTGTAACCTTTACCTTTTTTAAGGCCTAAATATCGAATGAGAATTTTGATGGTAAGCGCGGAGGGACCGCCGTTACAGCGTACAGGCGCGCTGGTCGACGTTATGGATGCGTTGCCGGCGGCATTGCGCGCGTGCGGGCATGAAGTCAGCGTCGTGCTGCCGTTCTATCGCGAGATAAAAGATAATCGCGGATTTAAAAAAAGGGACACTGGAATAACGGTTGATGTCCAGCTGGGCGATACCATTTACACCGCGCGGTACTTCGAAGCTCGCAACGCCAACGGAGTGCAGTTGTTCTTCATCGGCTGCGACGAATTCTTCGATCGCGCGGGAATTTACGGCGAGCGCGGCAAGCCGTACAAAGATAATGCGGCGCGCTTTATTTTCTTTTGCAAAGCAGCGCTTGAGCTGGCGAGGCGGTTGACGCCGCAATTAGAAATCTTGCACGTACACGATTGGGCTGCGGCGTTGGTGCCGGTTTTCGTGCATGCACAGGGACTACCGTTCAACACGGTGCTGACTATCCATCACATTGCTGACCAGGGCAGCTTTTGGGGACTCGATTTTCAACTTACCAACCTGCCGGAGCGATTCTTTACGCTGAATGGCGTGGAGTTCTTCGGACGGCTGAATTTTCTCAAGAGCGGCATCCTGTATGCTGAGCGAATTACTACCGTCAGTGAACACTACCGGCGGGAGATTCTCACGCCCGCCGGTGGCTGCGGCCTGGATGCAGTATTGCGCGAAAATGCGCATCGGCTTAGCGCGATTTTGGACGGCGCAGATTATTCGCGCTGGAATCCGGCGACGGACCGTTTACTCCCGGCGCGCTACGAGCCGAGACGGCTTCAGGGCAAGCAAGTCTGCCGCGAAGCGCTGCTCGAACAACTGAACCTTGCTCCTGCTCCGACAGGACCAGTGTTCGGCATGATCACTCGTGTTGTTGACGAGAAAGGCTTCGAAATCCTCGTGCCGCTATTCGATCGTTTACTGTGGGACGATGTCCGGTTGATCATTCTCGGAGAAGGCGATCCCGCTTATGAAACAGCGCTTGCTCTTGCGGCCAGAAAATTTCCGACCCGATTTGCGTACCAGAAAAATTATGACGAAAGACTGGCGCACTTAATCGAGGCGGGGATGGACATCAGCCTGATTCCGTCTCGTTTTGAACCGGCAGCGCTCGGTGCAATGTACAACTTGAAATACGGCTCCCTGCCAGTTGCACGCGTCACCGGTGGAATTCAGGAAATCATCGAGGACTACGATCCGATAACGGACAGCGGTTATGGCTTTCTGTGTTATGAATATTCAAGCGACGCCTTTTGGGACGCGGTAAAGCGTGCTCGCCAAATCTTCTGCGAGCGTCGCCTCTGGGCCCGGCTGATGAAGCGGGCCATGGAGCGTAATTTCTCCTGGGACGTCTCGGCGCAGCACTATGAAGCTCTGTATCGAGAACTTCTTGGCGACACGGACGAAGCCGTAGCCTAGTGATGACAAGCGCGCCTGTAGTGTCCGCTGTCCTCAGCGGAGAATGCATGAACTGTTGTTCTGCTCGATGAGGATGCGCTGAGGACTCCGACGGATCGCGAGCAGGCAGCGCACTCTACAGCACGGCCCGTGTAGCTGCGCTTTTCCGTTTGCCAAGCCCGTCGATCTGTGGAACTTTGGCCGGCTTTTTCTCCCCAGAAAAGCTATGGCTTACGCAATTATCAGAACCGGTGGCAGGCAGTTTCGCGTCGCGGAGGGCGACACGATCGATGTCGATCTTCTCGATGTGAAGGTTGGCAAGAACACAAGTTTCGGCGATGTGCTGATGTTTGCCGACGGGAACAACGTGACGCAAGGCGACCCCCTCATTTCCGGAGCAAAGGTGACTGCTGAAGTTCTCGAACAGCGGAAGGACAAGAAAGTCATCGCGTTCAAATACAGGAGGCGCAAAGGGTATCACCGCACAGTCGGCCACCGACGTAAATTGACCCGGGTAAAGATCAAAACGATCGATGTTGGGACCAGGAAAGCGGCCTCGAAGAAAGAAGAGTAAGTCGAGATCGAACCTGAAACTTTAAACATTCAATTTTCTAATGGCTCACAAAAAAGGACAAGGCAGCGTTAAAAACGGGCGCGACAGCGTCAGCAAACGGCTGGGTGTGAAAAAATTCGGCAGCGAGATGGTTGTGGCTGGCAACATCATTGTGCGCCAGCGCGGGACCAAGTTTTTGCCGGGAAAGAACGTCGGGCTCGGCCGCGATTACACGATTTTTGCGCTGCTGGACGGCAACGTGCGGTTCGATCGCGGCGGGCGACGCGTGAATGTCGATCCTGTGACTGCCTCTTCGTCATCTTGAGCGGAGGTCGCTGTGGCGACCGCAGTCGAAAGATCCCGTCGAAAAACTTCAACGCTATTCCACGGGGTCCCTCGACTTCGCTCGGGATGACAATGCTTGTCTAGCGCGCAGGCGTTGCAGTATAAACGGATTTGTGATGATGAGATACAACACCTTTATCCTTTTTGGCGCGCCAGGCAGCGGCAAGGGCACACAAGGCAAAACTCTCGGCACGATTCCACGTTACTATCATTGCGCTTGCGGCGATGTATTCCGCTCCATCGACACGCGGACGAAAGTCGGCAAAGCGTTTCTTGAATATTCGAGTAAAGGTCAACTCGTTCCGGACGACATCACCGTGGAACTTTGGCGGGAGGCAATCGATGCGGCGGTGGAAGCGCACAAATTCAAGCCGGACATCGACACGCTGGTACTGGACGGAATTCCACGAAACCTCGGTCAGGCCAAAATCATGGACGAAATGATCGACGTAAAAAAAGTGTTTCATCTCGCGTGCCCAGATCGCGAGACCCTGTTTTACCGATTGAAGAAGCGTGCTCTGAAGGATAATCGCCTCGACGACGCAAACGAGCAGGTGATTCAGCGACGTCTTGATATCTACGAAAAAGAATCGAGACCGGTGCTAAAATATTATTCGCAAGAACTAATCAGCGTCGTTGACGCCACCCAGCCGCCCGCCAAAGTTTTGCTCGATATCCTAAAGAGCGTGAACGACGGCGTGTATGAACCAGCAGCAGTTTGAAAATTTCACTGCTTCCAGTCTTTACTGCGAAAAGTGCAAAACCGCGATGCCTGTGCGGGAGCGGCTGCTTTTAGTCCTGCCTGATCGCGAGATCTTCGACTATCTTTGCACGGGGTGCGGATCGTCAGTAGGCCGGCGGGAAGTCACGGCTGGCGATAAGCTCATGGCGCAAGCAGCGACCGGCCGAAAACGTCGTGCGCAGGCGTCCATTCGGCTTCGTTAGAGCGCAAGAACAAGCCGATGGTAGGGCGCGACCGCCGGGCGCGCCAACAAGGATAGACGACCTCGCGTTCCCTCCGTACCATTGACGAAATGGCTTCTCAAGGCATGCGAATTGTTTTCATCGGCACGGGTGAGATTGGCGTTCCGACGCTGAAGGCGTTGCTGAAATCCGAGCACGAAGTCGTCGGCGTCGTTACCCAGCCGGATAAACCGGCCGGGCGCGAACAACAGATCGAACCGCCACCGGTAAAAAAAGCGCTGTTGAGCGGTGCGTCCGCGGTCGCGCCCAACCATTTCCGATCTTCCAACCGGCGCGAATCAAAGATCGAACTTCGATTGGAGAGATCGGTGCGCTCCAGCCTGACGTGATTGTTGTTATGGCGTACGGACAAATCTTACCGCGTGAAGTGCTTCAGATTCCCCGCCTGGCCTGTTTGAACTTACATGCGTCACTTCTGCCGCGCTGGCGCGGCGCGGCGCCGATTCAGGCGGCAATTGCGGCGGGCGATCGTCAGAGCGGAATCACCGTGATGTATATGGATGAAGGCCTCGACACGGGCGATATTTTGTTGAAGCACGAGGTTGACGTTTTGCCGGACGACACTGGCGGGTCATTGCATGATCGCCTGGGGCAGATCGCCCCCGAGGCGTTGCTTGAATCTCTGCACCTCCTTGCGAGCGGAAACGCACCGCGCATTGCACAGGAGAACGCGCTCGCCAGTTACGCTCCAAAACTAAAACGTGAACATGGTCTAATTGATTGGTCTGAATCAGCCGAAGCAATTGAAAGGAAGATTCGCGCGTTCAATCCCTGGCCGGGCGCATTTATGAGGCTCGATAATCAAAACCTCAAAATCTTTTCAGCCCGGGTCGTCGACGCGAATGGCAACCCTGGACAAAGCGTGCACCACGAAAACGAGCTCGTCATTGCTGCCGGCAAAGACGCAGTTTCTTTGGGAGAGGTGCAATTGGAAGGAAAACGCCGCATGAGCGCCGCGGAGTTTTTGCGCGGGCATGCCGATATTCTTCGCGCGGCAGATTAACTACGGGGAGTGCGGGCGCCACGCCCGCTCTTTTCGGCGCCCCGCCGAAAAGTTTACAAAGAGTGTCCCGCGCGCCGCGTGACACAGCGGGCGAGGCGCCCGTGCTCCCCGGAACGCATTTTGCTTTCCAAATATCGTTGGCTTCTGTTTGATGGGGGAGCCGCCATGCAAACAGAATCGCCAGTTTATGAACGGATCGTGCTCAAGCTCAGCGGCGAAGCCGTCCAGGAGCGCGGCGGGCGCGACAACATATCGCCCGGGGTAGTGTGGGGGATTGCCGAGCGCATCAAGGAGGTGCGCGATCTCGGCGTGCAAGTGGCGGTGGTGATCGGAGGGGGCAACATCTGGCGAGGTCTATCCGCGGCAGATCGCGGCATGGATCGTACCACCGCGGATTACATGGGAATGCTTGCCACGGTAATCAATGCTCTCGCGTTGCGAAGCACGCTTGAGCAAATCGGTGTCGAGGCACGTGTCCAAACGGCGATTGAAATGAAAAATGTGGCCGAGCCATTTATCCTCGGTCGCGCCGTTCGGCATTTGGAGTTGGGAAGAATCGTTATTTTCGCCGCGGGCACTGGAAATCCTTATTTTTCCACGGACACAACGGCTGCTCTGCGGGCAAGCGAGATTCGCGCCGACGTCATTCTGAAAGCAACAAAGGTCGATGGCGTTTATGATCGTGATCCGAACAAGTTTCCGGACGCGCAGCGCTATGACCGGGTCACTTTTACCGAGGCACTTACCAAGCGGCTCAAAATAATGGATTCGACCGCCTTCAGCCTCTGTATGGACAACAAGATCTCGATTGTGGTCTTTAACATGTACAAGCCCGGCATTCTCCGTGACGCCGTACTGGGGCGAAACGTCGGAACTCTCGTTTGCGATGAACCTCCACCAAAGTAAAGATTCAACGTTATGAGCACAGATGACATCCTACTCGAGGCCGAGATGTCGATGGACAAAAGCGTCGATTATATGGTGCACGAATTTGCCGCAGTGAGGACTGGCAAAGCTTCGCCCGGTCTGGTGGAAAACGTCGATGTCCACGCCTACGGATCGGCCATGAAATTGAAGCAACTTGCTTTGATCACGACACCCGAACCGCGTCTGCTTGTTGTTCAACCGTTCGACGCAGGCACGACGCAGGACATCGAGAGAGCTCTCAAGGAATCAAAAATTGGGATTACGCCGGCGGTTGATGGAAAAATCATCCGATTGCCGATCCCGGAACTTTCAGAGGAGCGTCGAAAGGAACTGGTGCGTTCGCTTGGAAAAATGGCGGAGGAAGCGCGGGTGCGTGTGCGTTCGAACCGACGCACAGCGATGGATGAAGCGAAGAAACTGAAAGCCTCGGGTGGACTAACGGAGGATCAATTACGCGACGTCGAGGACGAAGTGCAAAAACTTACCGATCGGTTCGTCAAATCCATCGACGATCATCTAAAGCACAAAGAAGCTGAGGTCATGAAGGTGTAGCTCCCGTTTCCCGGCGAACGACTCCGCAGTGGGTTGTTCACCGGGAATCTAAACAGCGAAACTTTCGCCGCAGGAACAGTGCGCAACCGCGTTCGGATTGGTGACTTTGAATCCGCCCTTTTGCAGGTCTTCACTGTAATCGAGCACGGATCCGCTTACAAAGAGCGCGCTCTTCGGATCGACAACGAGGTGCACGTTTTGGGTTGGAACGAGGATGTCGCGTTCCTTCGGTCCCTCGACTAAGTCCATCACGTACTGCAGGCCAGAACAGCCGCCGCCGATCACCTTGAGGCGCAAGGCTCCGTCGGGCTGGCCTTTTTCTTCAAGCAGCGAAGCTAATTTCTGCGCAGCTCGTTCGGTCACGCTGATCAAGCGCTCATTTCCAACTTTATAATTGATCGTCGATGTTTCGGTGGTCATCAGCGGTTCTCTTTAATCTATCACGTTTTAACCGCTTCGCGGAGCAACTCAGCGACTTCATTTTGCACGCTTTCCAATTCATCCAGGCGCAATTGCGGGTCCGGCACAACGAACACGTCCCCCGTTGAGCCCTGTTCGTAAATGAGGACGCGCCGGCCGCCATTGCGGGATTCGCTCTTCACTTGTTTTAACAGGCGTTTTCGTTCGAGCATCGCGGCCAGGACGTAGCAGGCGTTTTCCGGCGGTGAATCCGATGTCATTAAACGGCGAAACAGTTCCTCTGCATTTTCCTTCGCCACTGGTTCGGCCGGCTTGGGCGACAACGGCTCGTAACGCGATTTCCAAAATGAAAACGGGCGAATATTTTCATTCCGACTTTGCCATGCTTCCTCGCTCAAATCCTCCCGGCGGTAGCCCTCTGCGTCGTGATACAGCAGCGTGTAGAAGTATTCGCCCGCCTCGAAAGGCCGTTGCGTCACTGCGCACGAGTCGGCGCGATGTTTGATCGCCCATTCATTGGGGAGCGGGTTCATCGCGCAACTATACGCCGTGGCACGGGTGGAACATAGACCTTTGGTCTGTGTGCCCAACGGAGTTTTACTCCGCTGAGTAAACATGCGTCATAGTGCGCAGCGGAAAACATTTCCGCTGGCCACACAGGCCACAGGCCTATGTTCCTCTGTTGGTTCATCGCGCAACTATACGCCGCGCAGTGAGCAGATGAAAGCTGGGTGGCTGCCGGTTGGAAGCCCGGAGATAGAGCAAATAAAGGCCAATCGCCGCGAAAAGAATGTTCGGTGTCCATGCAGCGATCCAGGCGGGAACCCGGTCTCCCTCGCCGAGCGCGAGAAAAAAATGGACAAGAAAGTTCATGGAAAAGACGAGGATGACCGCCGCGGCGACGCTCGATAAGACCCCGCGCCGTGAATAGCCAATTCCAAGCGGTGCGGCAATGCAAACGACCACCAGGCATGTCCACGGAAGAGCCAGCCGGTATTGCAGATGAGTGCGAAACGGCGCCAGTAATGTCGGCGGAAAGTCCGCGTTGAAATGCAGATATTCCCGCAATTCCGGCACGCTTAGGAATTCGGCCTGCTCATTCGCGCTACCGAGCCGGAAAGGCGTTTCACTCCAATGCTCGATCTTCAGGCTGGGAAGGAATTCTTCCTTGGTAATGTTTCCGGCGGCGTCGTAATGGGTGAGCCGCACATTCTGCAAATCCCATACTTTACTTTCAGGGCGAAAATAAGCCCGAGCCGCCACATAACTTATGACGATATTATCCTTCGCGTCCTGCTGCAGCACCTGCACGTTGTTAAAAGTGTTGTCCCCTGGGTGAAAACTCTGGATAAACCAGGTCCGCAGGTCTGTTCGATTGCGAAAGACCTGGCCCTGAATGTTCCGTGCCGAATGCCCTTGTGCATCGGAAAGTAACGTTTTGCGTGCCAGTTCCGCGTGCGGCGCCAACGAATAGTTGAGCGCCATGCTCGCTGAGACCGTGAGCAGGCCAATGCCGATCAATGGCATCAGAACGCGGGGAAGACTTACGCCCGCCGTGAGCATGGAAACGATTTCATTGGCACGCGACATTCGACCGAGCGCAAAAAGTAGCGATAGCAAAAGCGAAACAGGCAGCAGGATAATGAGCACCTGAGGGATCTGCGTTGCGTAATAGCGAGCGACGAGCCAAAGATCGACGTGTTGATCGATGAAGGCTGAAATGTTGTCGCTAACGTCGAAAATCAGCCAGATCGAGATAAAGCCGGCAATGCAATAGAGATAAACCTGCGCGAAATTTCGAATGACATACCGATCAAGAAGGCGCATTAGATTTCTGCAATTTCCGCTGGCGATTCTCGATTTACAATTACCATTTCGCCAGCCAACTGCTTGTCATTCTGAGCGAAGTGAGGAATCTCAAGTTATCGTTTGTACCCCAATTAGGAAAATATCAGAGATGTTTCGCTTCGCTCAACATGACAGCAATGGGGCATCTTCCCGTTTCGAAACACTGGGCTGCCTGCAATGATCGCGTTGAAGAACAGCTTGGACAGCGAATTCGTCGAAAGGGTTCGTGAATTCTTTTCTGAAAACGGCCCCCTCTCGAAGGCCAAAAATTTCGAGTTCCGCGCGGAACAGCAGGAGATGGCAGCCCGCGTAGCGAAAGCGCTTGAAGACAAACAGCATCTGGTGGTTGAGGCCGGAACCGGCGTGGGCAAATCGCTGGCTTATCTGGTTCCGTCCGTCCTGTTCGCCCTTGAGCGACACAAGAAGGCCATCATTTCCACGCATACAATCAATCTTCAGGAACAACTGCTTCATAAAGACATTCCGATCCTGAAAAAAGTGTTGCCGGTCGAGTTTGAGGCCGCCTTGATGAAGGGCCGGCAAAATTATCTTTGTCCACGCCGGCTCGACCGCGCGCTGCAAAACGCGCAGGAACTTTTCACCGGTCCCGAGCAAAGCGAATTGCAGCGACTCGCCGAATGGGCGCGCACGACCCGCGATGGATCGCTCAGCGATCTGTCGGTCGAGCCCGATCCAAAAGTGTGGACACAGGTATGCAGTGAAGCGCATATATGCACCCAGAAAACCTGTGGCCAGGACCCGCGCTGTTTCTATCAGCAAGCCCGGAAACGTCTGCTGGCCGCGGACGTCATCGTGCTCAATCACACGTTGCTCTTCATTCTGCTGGGGTCGCCCGATATGCAGGAAGAGCGCGAGAGCGGATTTCTGGTCCCGAATGATTTCATCGTTTTCGATGAAGCGCACACGGTCGAGCAAGTTGCGTCGAAGCAGATCGGTATCGGTATTTCGCAGTACGGTCTCCGTTCGACCATTCAGCGGCTTTACAATGCGCGCACGCGCAAGGGACTCTTTACCGTGATGCGCGACGCGGCCGGCGTGCGACTGGCGGCGGAATTGGTTGATGAGGTCGATAAGTTCTTTGCCGCGGTCGAATCGAAATCAATTTTTCGCAAGGGCCGGGAGTTTCGCGTCCGCGACGTTGATCTTGTTCCAGACACGATCACCGCCCGATTGACCGCGCTTCAGGCGCGGGTTGCCGACGTGGTGAAACGCGCCGAGGACGAAATCTTGAAAGCGGAGCTCCAGGAGTTCGGTCGGCGTATCCGGGATGCGCGAGACGGTATTGCGATTTTCCTGGAGCAAAGCGCGCCCCAGCATGTGTATTGGGTCGAGCGCACCGGCAAAACGGAGCGGTTCCTCGCGCTGAACGCCGCGCCCATCGATCTGGCGCCGGTGCTGCGGCGCATGCTCTTTCGCGACAACTGCTGTTGCGTGATGACCAGCGCCACCCTTGCAGTGGGTCGCCCCGATCTTCTCTATTTTCGCGCGCGTGTCGGCGCGACGGAGGCCGAACCCCTGCAACTCGGCAGCCCGTTCGATTTCCAACGGCAAATGAAAATCTTCGTGGTGCAAAAAATGCCAGATCCGCGCGACAGCGCTTATCAGAAAGAACTGGAGCGTTGGATCGCTTATTTTGTCAAAAAAACCGATGGGCGCGCCTTTGTGCTTTTCACTAGTTATCGTGATATGCAGCACGTGGCCGGAGCGATGGAGAATTTTTTTGTGACGAACGACATGAACCTTTTCGTTCAGGGTGGGGGGGCGCCGCGCAGCAAGCTGCTTGAGCAATTCAAATCAACCCCGCGCAGTGTGCTCTTCGGAACGGATAGTTTCTGGGGCGGCGTCGATGTTCCTGGTGAAGCGCTCTCGAATGTGATTATCACGCGGCTGCCGTTTGCGGTACCGGATCATCCGCTTGTCGAAGCAAAACTGGAACTGATAGAGGAACGCGGCGGCGATCCGTTTACTGAATATTCATTGCCGGAAGCGGTCCTGAAACTGCGGCAGGGCGTTGGCCGTTTGATTCGAACCAAGACCGACCAGGGGATCATTGTCATTCTCGATAACCGCGTTGTGACCAAACCCTACGGTCGCGCGTTCATGCAGGCGCTGCCCAAATGTCCGGTAGAGATCGAGTAGAAATGTTCACTTGAACATATAATCATCTTTGCCTTAAATTGAGCGCATGGAGCGCTCTGATTTGCCAAAAGCTAAGGCGGAAAACGCTCAACTCCGAAAGCTTTCGCGAGCAGGCAGCCCAACATCCAACGCCCAACGCTTAACTGCAGACAAAGCAGTTCAGGACATCCTCACGATCCTGCATAAGTGGGGAGTCCATACCCTGGGTCAATTGGCCATGCTTGATAAGGAGCAGCTTGCCGCCCGACTTGGCCCGCAAGCGATCCGAATGTGGGAGCGCGCTAACGGCCAATCTAATCGAGTGCTCAAACTGATTCGGCCGCCGGAATCCTTCGAGGAGAACTTCGAATTCGAAAACGAAATTGAGACCGCTGAGCCGCTGCTGTTCATTCTCCGACGTTTTTTGGAACAACTGGCGGTGCGATTAGCGGCGATTTATCTGGTCGCAAAAGAACTCACTCTGCGCATCACGTTCGCGAATTCGCGCCAGGTCCGCCACGGGACGGATTCGTCCGACTGGCGAAACGAACCCGTTGTGGCGGGCAAACAGAGTTACGAACGTGTTTTCAAAATTCCGCAACCGACAAACGATGTCGATCTTCTCTTTCGCATGCTCCAGACGCATCTGGAAAATTTTCGATCCGAGCATCCTATCGTTGCTGTCGCGCTGAGCGCCCGACCGATTACACCTGCCGGGGAACAATTCGGATTATTTGAGACGACATTACGCAATCCGCATCAACTCTCGGAAACGCTCGCCCGTTTGACCGCTCTGCTGGGCACTGACCGAGTCGGCACACCAGTTTTGGAAGAGACGCATCGCCCAGATGCATTTTGTATGGAGCCGTTTTCGTGGGCTGCTGTAGAGTCCGCTGTCCCCAGCGGAGAATCTTCCCATGCGCTGAGGACAGCGCACGCTACAGCTGCGCTGCGCCGTTTTCGGCCGGCAGTCTCCGCAACCGTCCTGTTGGATCGAGATAAGCCAGCACACGTTCGCAGCTCAGATATTCACGGAAAAATCATCAATGAACGCGGTCCGTATTTTCTTTCCGGAAACTGGTGGGACGAAAAATCGTGGGCGCGCGCCGAGCGGGACTTTCAATTGGAAGGCGGTGAACTGCTTCGGTGTTACGAATCCGACCCGCCTACGCCAGGCTACGGCGTGGCAAGGAGAATTTGGAAAGTGGATGGGATTTATGACTGACCACCGGAGTCATCCTGAGCGGAGCGCAGCGAAGTCGAAGGAATCCCGCGGAATAGCCTTAAGGTTTCGCTACGGGATTCCTCGACTTCGCTCGGAATGACGATGTCGTACATCGAACTTCATGCATCCAGCGCGTTCAGCTTTTTACGTGGCGGATCTTTTCCCGAGCAATTAGCTGAAGTTGCCGCGGAGCTGGAAATGCCTGCGATCGCGTTGCTCGATCGCAACGGCGTTTATGGGGCACAACGATTTTCTGTGGCTGCGCGCGAACATAACGTGCGTCCAATAATTGGCGCCGAATTGTCGATGGAAGATGGCAGCATTGTGCCGGTGTTGGTCGAGAATCGCACGGGTTACAAAAATTTATGTGAACTACTGACGCAAACGCATCTACGCAGCGAAAAAGGCAAATGCGTAGTGCGCTGGGATGAGCTGGGGGAGTTCGCTGAGGGCTTGGTGGCGCTTCTGGGGAGCGCACGCGTCTCGCGTGCTGGCGATGGCGTCCTCGCCATCGCGAACTTTTCTCACTGCCCGAAATCAACATCGAGTCGAGAACCCTTCGAAAGATCGTTTCGGCGGGACGCCGAAACCAGCACGCGAGACGCGTGCGCTCCCCAGAGTATCGCGGGCCGCGCGACGTTTCTGATTCACGCTTTCGGGCGCGAAAACGTTTTTGTAGAAGTTCAGCGGCATTTCATCCGCGGCGAGGAACGCATCAACCGGGAACTGATCGATCTTGCACGTGCAAATCGGTTATCGCTCCTTGCCACAAACGGCGTGCAATACGCGAAGCCGTACGGCCGCGAAGTGCTGGATGTCTTTACCTGCATTCGCGAACACACGCATCTCGATGCCGCCGGAAAACTTTTATCACAAAATGCCGAGCGCCATCTGAAGAGGGACCGCGAAATGCGGGAACTGTTCCGGGATTTACCCGAAGCGATCGAAAACACATCGCGCCTGGCAGAGCGGCTCACATTTTCTCTCGAAAATCTCGGCTACGAATTTCCCGAATATCCGGTGCCGGGCGGACACAGCATGAATTCATTTTTGCGCACCATCGTCTGGTTTGGCGCGCAACAGCGTTACGCGGCAATCAGCCGGAAAGTGAAACGTCAAATCGAAGAAGAACTCGCGCTGATCATCAAGCTCGGCTTCCCCGGATATTTCCTGATCGTGTGGGACATCATCAATTTCTGTCGCGAACACAACATCATGGTCCAGGGCCGGGGCAGCGCTGCGAACAGCGCAGTTTGTTATTGTCTCGGGATCACGCCTGTTGATCCGGTGGAAAATCATCTCGTATTTGAGCGTTTCCTCAATGAGAGCCGGAAAGGCTGGCCGGACATAGATCTCGATCTTCCAAGTGGGGACCGAAGGGAAGCGGTGATCCAGGAAATTTATCGCCGTTACGGCAAATCCGCCACAGGACGGATTCGCGGTGGCGAACACGGGGCAGCCATGACTGCGAATGTGATCACTTATCGCGGACGCAGCGCCGCGCGCGAGATCGGCAAAGCGCTAAATTTTCCCCCGAGCATCATCGATCGTTTTTCACACTTGTTTGCCAGCGGCGATTTCCCCCACACTCTTGAGCTCGAATCGCAAATCGAGCAGGCTGGTTTGCCAAAGGCGCATCCGCGGATGCCGGCATTCATCCGGTTATATCGCGCAATCTACGGTTTGCCGCGGCATCTGGGCCAGCATTCCGGCGGCATGATTATCTGCCAGAACAAGCTCAGTTCTTTT
This sequence comes from uncultured Verrucomicrobiae bacterium, assembly GCA_963753675.1. Taxonomy (GTDB): domain Bacteria; phylum Verrucomicrobiota; class Verrucomicrobiia; order Chthoniobacterales; family UBA10450; genus Udaeobacter. The sequence continues at coordinate 225,137 of CAVWCZ010000008.1, forward strand.
GTGCCGCTGGAAAATGCTTCCATGCCGGGGCGTGTAGTTGCGCAATGGGACAAGGACGATTGCGAGGACCTCGGCATCGTGAAGGTGGATTTGTTAGGCCTTGGGATGATGTCGGTGATGCAGGACGCGTTTGAATTGTGCCGGGAACGCGGTCGACCACTCGATCTGGCTCACATTCCGAAAGACGACAAGAAGACGTTCGACATCATGCAGCACGCCGACACCATCGGCGTGTTTCAAATCGAGAGCCGCGCGCAAATGGCCACGTTGCCGCGAATGAAACCGAAATGTTTCTATGACGTGGTCATCGAAGTGGCGATCATTCGCCCGGGACCGATTCAGGGCGACATGGTGCATCCGTATCTGGCACGTCGCGCTGGCAAAGAACGGGTGACCTATTTCGACAATCGATTGAAGCCGGTGCTTGAACGCACCCTCGGCGTTCCGTTGTTCCAGGAGCAAATGCTGAAGATCGCGATGATCATGGCCGATTTCTCCGGTAACGAAGCCGAGGAATTACGCCGCGCCCTGAGTTTTCATCGTTCCGAGAAACGAATGCGCAAAGTGAGCGTAAAACTCCGTGTGGCCATGGAACGCAAAGGCATCGCACCCGATAAGATCGACAAAATCATTCAATCCATTTCGTCGTTTGCGCTCTATGGTTTTCCGGAATCGCACGCCATCAGTTTCGCCATTCTGGCTTACGGCAGCGCGTATTTAAAAGTGCATCGCGCACCGGAGTTTTACGTCGGGTTGCTGAACAATCAGCCGATGGGCTTTTACACGCCGGCCACGATTGTAAAAGATGCGCAGCGGCACGGGCTCAAGATCAAGCCGGTATGCGTTATGCGTTCCGATTGCCGTTGCATCGTCGTCGATGACAACACGGTGCGACTTGGATTTTGCGTCGTTAATGGATTGCGGCAGGAACACGCAGAGGAACTTGTCAGGCAACGGCAGGATCGAGCATTCGAATCATTGGACGATTTCAAGCGGCGCATCCCGCTCACTAAAGACGAACTGCGGAGATTAGCGGAACTCGGCGCACTCAATTGCTTTGCCGAACATCGCCGTGCAGCGATGTGGCGTGTGGAAGAGACGTTGCATGATGATTTGTTGGGCAGCGCCCCGAAAGCATTCGGGGCTGTGTCACGCGCCTCGCGGGACACTCAGCTTTTCGGCGAGGGCGCCGAAAACAGCCCCGAATGCTTTCGGGGCGCTCCCCTTCAACCAATGACCTTACCCGAGCGCGTGAAAGCGGATTACGAAACCATGAATTTAACCACCGGCCCGCACCCGATGAAGCTGTTGCGCAAAAATCTGCCGGGCATTTGGTGCGCGATTGACCTTATTCACGCCGTACATGGTTCGGTGATTCAGATCGCCGGGAATGTAATTTGCCGCCAGCGCCCGGGTACTGCGAAAGGATTTGTTTTTATCAGTCTTGAAGACGAGACCGGCGTTTCCAACGCAATCGTCGATCCGGACTTGTTCGAACGATTCAGGCTCGTGATTACTGAAGAAGCGTTTCTTCTGATTGAAGGGCAGGTGCAGAATTCAGACGGCGTTGTTTTGATCAAGGCACGCGAGATTAGACCGCTCGTTCACGACCAACTCGCCACGGCGAGTCCGTCCTGGGGCGGACTCGTCGGGAGTGAATCGCACGATTTTCATTAACTCCCTTATTATCTTGGAGGTTTCGCACCCTGCTTCGGTTTCGCGGGCACCTCTTCCTCCGGTGCGACTTCGTATTCGGGTTTCCGAACTCCCATCAACCAGTGATCAAACCAGCCGACGATATGCTCCAACCGCTCGACACGATGCCATGGCTGTCCAGAGCGGGAAAGCTCGTGCGACTCGTTAGGAAAACGTACCATCACCGTCGGAATCTTGCGGAACTTCAACGCCCGAAACATTTGCTCGCCTCCTGCGCCGGGCGGGGTGCGATAGTCTGCTTCGCCGAGAATAACCATCAATGGCGTCTTCACGTTGGTGATGTAACTGATCGGGGATCGGGCGCGATATTCATCCGGATCTTCGAACGGCGGCCCTCGAAACCAATTGGGTTGGAAAAGTGTAAAGTCCGCCGTATACCACCAATTTGCCCAGTCGGCGATGTCGCGCTGCGACACTGCTGCAGCAAAGCGTCCCGTTTGTCCCACCACCCAATTTGTTAGTAAGCCGCCGCCGCTCCCGCCGGTCACGCCGAGCTTTTTATCGTCGATGTAACCGCGTTTGATTGTCTGATCCACGCCGGCCATCAGATCTTTGAAATCGTTCCCCGGATAATGATACTGAATCACATTCCCAAATTCCTGGCCGTAACTGATGCTGCCGCGCGGATTCGGGTAAAGCACGACGTATCCCTTTGCTGCCATCCACTGAAATTCGTGAACGAAAATAAAACCGTAGGCGACGTGAGGTCCGCCATGGATATTCAGGATCAACGGATATTTCTTATGTGCATCGAACCCGGGCGGCTTTTGTAACCATGCCTGAATCCGTTTGCCATCGAAACTATCGTACCAGATTTCTTCCGGCTCGGTGAGATTCAGTTTTGAGAACAACGCGTCATTGATGTTCGTCAACTGTTTCGGTGATGCGCCCGCTGTAGCACGATCGAGAGCGAAAAGATCGTTCACGCGAGCCGGTGTTGAAATGACGTAGATTAGTTTCGAGGCATCGGGCGTAGCGCGAAAACTCAGTACGCATTGGTTCCCGGACGTGAGATCGTGAATTGTGCTGCTTTTGGCGGCGTCATCCGCCTTCGCCGAGGCTACGGCGGACAAGTCGACCCCGGCTACAGGGACGTCGAATAGCGCGAGATTTCTTTTGCCTTCCTTGACGTAGACTTCGATCAAGCCTTTTCCGTCAGCGGTCCAGATAGGTTTGTTTGCTCCGCCGGCCCGCGGTGGCGCACTGTCCCCGATCACGAAGCCGTCGATATCGAAATCAAAGTTGGCTGTAAGATTTCGTGGCTTTGCATTGGGCGAGAGATCGAGGACCCACAGGTCGGGTTCCGTGTAGGAATTGATCGGCTGCGTGGTCCCGGCGACAAACGCAACCTGTTTGCCGTCAGGGCTAAGCGATAAAGTGCCTCCGCCGAACTGCGTGTTGAGATCGATGGTCGTGATCTTTACCGGTTTGCCGCCACCTGACGCGACCGAATAAAGATCAGTTCTCGGCAGCTCGTAATACGGTTCGTCGATCCTGCTCGAGGTGAAATAAATTTGCGAACCATCCTTCGACCAGGTCGCATTTTCTTCGTCGAAGCGACCGCTGGTAAGCTGGCGCGGCTTCAACTTTTCTTCAGCGGCGCGCGGCGCGCTTACGATCCAGATATGCGTCGGATGCTTGAAGTCAATGTAACCTTCATTGTCCTGCCGGTAAACCGCGTGTGTGATGACTCGCACGTCGCTTTCGTGCTCATCTGTAGCCGGCGTCGGCGACCCCGGTTTTTCGTCGCGCTTTTTCTTTTCCTGTTTCGCCAGGTCCTCTGAATTCGTCTCGCTCGTGAATGCGATGTTTTTTCCGTCTGGCGCCCAGACCGGACTGCCGGCGCCTTTTGGCAGATCGGTGAACACAAAGGAATCGCCACCGTCCATCGGCAGGATTGCGAGTTGCGGCGGCTCAGGTTTGCCATCCTTTTCGGTCGAACGCAGGAAGAGCAAAAATTTTCCATCTGGCGACCAGCGGGGCGTGCTGTCGTGATCGCCTTTTGTCAGTTGACGCGGGGCTTCCCCGCCCGCTGCAGGCACGGACCAAATGGAAGTGTTATAGCCTTCTTTCTTGTCGTTCACCGTGATTCGCACGAATGCGACGCGCGACCCATCTGGCGAAACCTGCGGATCACCGATCCAGACAAAATCCCACAGATCTTTTTCGGTGATGGGACGCTTTTCGGCTAGTGCCGTGCCAATGCCGAGAGCCAGAAGAATGACGAAGCACGAATGACGAATGACGAATGAATGACGAAGCACGAAGTCCGCGAGCAAACATCGAGAGTGTTTCGTCATTTGATTATTTGTCATTGCTTCCATATTCGACATTCGTGCTTCGTCATTTCGCGGCCGCAGAGCGGTCGCGCTCACATATGCTCGATCACGTTGTCGCCAAACTGCGAGCACTTGATCTCGGTTGCGCCTTCCATTAAACGCGCAAAGTCGTACGTGACGCGTTTACTCGCGATCGCGCCGCTTAATCCTTTCAGAACCAGGTCAGCAGCTTCGGTCCAGCCCATGTAACGGAACATCATTTCGCCGGAAAGAATTACTGAGCCGGGGTTCACCTTGTCCTGGTTCGCGTATTTTGGCGCGGTACCATGAGTCGCCTCGAAAACCGCGTGGCCAGTGATGTAATTGATGTTTCCTCCGGGCGCGATTCCAATTCCGCCGACTTGCGCGGCCAGCGCATCGCTCAGGTAATCGCCATTCAAGTTTAGCGTTGCGATGACATCGAAATCTTCCGGCCGCGTTAATACTTGCTGAAGCGTAATGTCCGCAATCGCGTCTTTGACCACGATTCCCCCGCCGGGTTTACCCATCGGAATTCGGCACCATGGTCCGCCGTCGAACTCTTCCGCCCCGAAATATTTCTTCGCCACTTCAAAGCCCCAGTCGCGAAATGCGCCCTCGGTAAACTTCATGATATTCCCTTTGTGCACGAGCGTCACACTCTTGCGCCGATTTTGGATTGCGTAGGAAATCGCGCTGTGAATCAGGCGAACACTCCCCGAATAACTGACCGGTTTGATCCCGATTCCTACGCAAATCTCGTCGCTTTCCGATGCCCCAACCATTTTCCAAAAGTCCCGCGCTTTTTCTCTTGTGCCGAAACGGACTTTGTCGAACTCCTTCGGAAATTCTTTTTGCAAAAAACCAAGAATCTTTTGCGCGTCCGGAGTGCCGGCGGCGTACTCAATGCCGGCATAAATGTCTTCCGTGTTTTCGCGGAAGATCACCATGTTCACTTTCTCCGGATGCTTGACGGGCGAGGGGACGCCTTTGAAGTACTGCACCGGTCGAAGACAGACGAACAGATCGAGTAACTGCCGCAGCGCGACGTTGAGCGAGCGAATACCGCCACCCACAGGCGTGGTGAGTGGTCCTTTGATCCCGACCAAATACTCCCGGAACGCTTCTACCGTATCGTCCGGCAGCCATTCATCGAATTTGTCCTTCGCTGCTTGCCCGGCAAAAACTTCAAACCACGAAATCTTCTTTTTCCCACCGTATGCCTTTTCCACCGCCGCATCGAACACGCGAACACTGGCCGCCCAGATATCCGGTCCGGTACCGTCTCCCCGGATAAACGGGATAATCGGTTTATCCGGAACGTTCAATCTGTCGGCTCTGGTAATCTTTTCGCCTGCGGGCGGAACAACGTTTTTGTAAGGCATAGGCGGAAACTTTAGCGGCAAGCCCGCGGTGAGCAACAGCGTTGCCCAGCCCTTTTGACGGCAAGGCGGCCAGAAGCCGGAAACCAACTGAAAGCCGTCGCTCTGCAGAAGCCATGTGCGCACCGTGGCTCGCCATTTGAAATGTGATATGTTTCGACCGCATGAGGGTTTCGGATTTTGACGATCTCGACAGTTTCGAGACCGAGGGTCTGCTGGCGGGCAGCAAGGAACGCAACTGGCTCTGGCTCGGAATAGTTGTTTCACTGGCGATACATTTCGCGTTGTGCACTTACTTTTATCGGACGCGCTTCGCGTCTTCCGACGCGGTCTTCGCCCCACCCGAGCAGACGGCCACATTCAAAATAAAGCGCGTTTTAGATTCGAACCTGGACAAGAGCAGTTCCGATCAGATCAATCCGGCCGCGAAACCGAACCCTGACAACACCGATGTGCAATTGCCGGATGAGAAAAAGTCGTTCGACAAACTATTGCAGGAGGTTCAAGCAAGCACCGCGCTGCCGGACGATATGCGGGACGTTTTGCCTGACCAACCGAAGGTGGATCAGCCGGACGTTAATTCTGTCCTGAACGAGATTGAACGTTCCACGGCGCAGACTCTCTCCAGCGATCCAAACGCAACGCATGAGCAATCGTTGCTGAACGACACCTCCGTGTCCGGCCGTCCGCAGCCTGCTCTCAGCGGAACCGAGTTGGCCACGAGTACCGCGATAAAGCGGCCAAATACTTTCACAAGCAAACTAGCCGCCGATAGCGCAGGCCCAAACAAGGGACACGCCCCGGGTTTCAGCGATCTGGACCAGTTGCTGGCGCAAAAAGGCCCGCTCGGGTCGGGAACGAAATTGCGCCTGCCGGATGATCAGATTTTCGAGTATGACAGCGACGTGCTGCAAGCGAGCGCCATCGGGCAACTCCAAAAGCTTGGCACGCTGATCCAGCGCAATCCGAAAGCGACATTTTCTGTTGAGGGCTACACGGACTCATTTGGCACATTCGAATACAATCTTGTTTTGAGTCAGCGCCGTGCAGACAGCGTGAAACGCTACCTGGTTGAGGCGATGGGGATCAATCCGGCGCAGGTTCAAACCCACGGCTTCGGCGCGACGAAATTCCGCGCGTCGCCGAACGGTTCAATCGACGAACAAAGCCCCAATCGCCGGGTGGAAGTTGTGGTGCGCACGAGCGAAGGGTAGCGCGAGCGTCCGCGCTTGCGATTTTATTAGCGCAAGCCGGGAGGCTCGCGCTACTCTGGCCGGCGCTCACAGAGCGCCGCTACAAATTACCAGTTTTTGATCCACTTCAGGGTGTCAGGAGCAGTCGTGCTACCAGTCGTGCTCCAAAGATCGAATGTGGGATTATAGCCCTTGGCGTCGTAACAGGGTTCGCGGCTGGATTTGCTGGTGGAATAACCATAGCTGTTACCAAAAGGGTCCTGGATAATTGCAACAACTTTGCCGCTTCCACCGGCCGGCAAATAGCATATTCGGCTTGAAAACCAAATAGGACTCTTGCTCCGGGGGTTGGAGTGCGGTTGCCTGAGAGTATGCACCAATCAATGCGTTGTACAGATAAAGACTGGCCGTTCTGATACACGTTCTGCGTGGCGTCGAAATTCTGCCGTGCGTTTAATGTGTTCAGCGTATTGGTATGCTGCGTTGGCCTCGGATAAACTCCAAGATCAGCCTTGTAATTTTCACACGCTGCGGATATGGCGGCAATTTCGGTTTCGGCGCGCGCACGTGCGCCTTTCTTCCGTGCATAACCGACCGTGCTTAAAACCAATCCCGCGAGAATCGTGATGATCCCAACGACCACGATCAACTCAATGAGTGTGAAAGCGTTGTAGGGGCGCTTGTGCCAAGCGCCGAATCTGTCGGGCTGGCCTTCGTTGCGGGCAAGGCCTCTACAACTTCTGGGGAGAACTTGATTTGTCATTTGGATTTCATCATTTCGGCGGAGCCGGTCATGTTTGTTCCTGCAATCCGGTGATAATGCTGATGAGCGGCGTGAAAAGCGCGAGCACAATCGTCCCGACGATCACGGCCAAAAACACAATCATGATCGGCTCCAGCATCGAAGTGAGCGCGGCCACCGCATTATCGACTTCGTCATCGAAGACGTCCGCAACCTTTAAAAGCATTTCGGGCAGTTTACCGGTCTCTTCGCCCACATCGACCATGCTAACCACCATGGGTGGAAATGTTTTGCTCGCTTCCATTGGTTGCACAATAGACTCGCCTTCTTTCACGCTGTCATGCACGCGCGCGATTGCGCGAGAGATGGCGGCATTGCCAGCGGTTTCGCGGGTGATATTTAGTGCCTGCAATATCGGAACGCCACTCGTCACAAGCGTTCCAAGTGTGCGGGCGAACCGGGAGATCGCCGTTTTTCGATTTAAATTCCCAAAGAGCGGCATGCGCAGTTTGAAAGTGTCAATAGCAAGGCGCCCCTTACGAGTGCGGGCGATAAAATTGTAAAGAACTACGATAAGCACTAGCGCTCCCAGCAAAACCAGGCCGTCGTTCTTCATGAAGCCGCTGACACCAAGAACGAATCGTGTCACCGGGGGCAGCGGTTTGTCGCCGAGCAGGTCGTGAAAAATTACTTCGAACCGCGGGACGATGAATACGAGGAGGAAACACATGATTCCCACGGCCATGGTCATAACGATGATCGGGTAGACCATTGCCGAGATCACCTTGTTTTTGATCTTCGCGGCTTTCTCTTGAAACTCCGAGAGCCGGGTAAGCACTAACTCGAGCACGCCGCCGACCTCGCCGGCTTTGACCATGTTGACAAAAAGGTTGTTGAAGATTCTGGGATGCAGGGCCAGTGCGTCGGAGAACGTGCTGCCGCTCTGAACGGAGTCGGCGAGTTTATCGATGGTCTTTTTCAATACTTTGTCGCGTTCCTGCTTTGCCAGAACATTTAAGCTTCTGAGCAACGGCAAGCCGGAATCAATCAGCGTTGCCAATTGCCGGGTGAAGATCATCAGGATCTTTGACTTAACTTTTTTGCGCTCGAAAAGAACGATACCCTTTTTCGTGCGCGCCTTGGTTATTTGGGTGACGGTCCCTGCTCGCCGGCGCGCTTCCTTGCCATCGGTGCCGCTAAGCGCTTCTTCTATAACACTGGTGGGAAAGTAGCCGGCCTGACGCAGCTGACTGATTGCTGCGTTGCTTGAGGCGGCTTCCAGCAACCCGCTTGCTTCCTGTCCCCGGGCATCAAGGGCTACGTAGTTAAATCGTGGCATCGCGGCCTATTCTAATTATGTCGGAGGTTTATGTCGAGCATGACTGCCTGGTGATGTTTTACGTGTATCTCAGCACTTCTTCAATCGTGGTATCGCCGGCAAAAATACTGCGCAAACCGTCCTGTCGCAGCGTGATCATTCCAAGTTCTACCGCCTTTTGTTTTATCGATACGGTCGGTGCGCGTTCATTGATCAATTCGCGGATGGGATCCGTAATCTTCAGGAGCTCGTAGATCCCTTTTCGTCCCTTGTAGCCTGTGTTGTTACAGGCGTCGCAGCCTTTGCCGTAAAAGAACTGCTTGTCGCCTATGTCGTGCCGAGAAATCCCGAGGCCTGCGAGTAGAGAATCGTTCGGCCTGTAAGGGCCGCGACAATTGTGACAGATGCTTCGCAACAAACGCTGGCCAAGCACCGCTTCCAGCGTGGATGAAATGAGAAATGGCTCCACGCCCATGTCGATCAACCGCGTTATCGCGCCCGACGCATCATTGGTATGCAACGTCGTAAAAACCAGGTGCCCGGTGAGCGACGCCTGAATAGCGATTTGTGCCGTGTCAAGGTCGCGAGTCTCCCCAACCATAATTCGGTCAGGGTCCTGGCGCAGGAAATGCCGCAACACACGCGCAAAGGTCAGGCCGATGTTTTCATTCACCGGCACCTGCACGATCCCTTCCAGGTCGTACTCCACCGGCTCCTCGGCGGTGATCAGCTTCGAATCGATCGTGTTGATCCTCCGTAAACAGGAATAAAGCGTCGTAGTCTTCCCCGAGCCGGTCGGCCCGGTGGCGATGAAAATCCCGTTTGGACGCTCGATCATTTCGAGCAAAAAATTGTAGATGTAATCAGGCATCCCGAGCGCTTCGAGGTCCAGATTGACAATGGTGCGATCGAGGACGCGCAGCACCAGACTCTCGCCGAATTGCGTCGGCAAGGTTGACACTCGCAGATCGACGTTGCGCCCGGCGATGTGCTTCTGAATGCGTCCGTCCTGCGGCAGTCGCCTTTCGGCGATGTTCATGTTCGCCATTACCTTTACGCGCGAAATCACCGGCAGCGCGAGATGGCGCGGTGGCGGCGACATTTCGTAAAGAGCGCCATCGACACGGTAGCGGATTTTGAACTCGTCTTCGAACGGCTCGAAGTGGATGTCACTCGCGCGGTCCTGAATTGCCTGGTAAAGAATCAGATCGACAAAGCGGATGATCGGCGTCGCGTTCGCCTCAGCTTCAACTGCGGCGTCGCCATCAGTTTCGCGCAATTGCAGCGCTTCGCCCGCCTCACCGAGCTGTTTTAGCACCTCTTCCATGCTGGTTGTGTCGGTGCCGTAGTACTGCTTGATCAGCTCTTCGATTTGCTCAGGAGGCGAAACCACAACCTGTATGTCTTTGCCGAGGGCGAAACGGAGGTCCTCTGCGATGTTCAAATCAAACGGATCGACCAGCGCCACCCGTAATGCTGTATTAGTAGCCTCAATCGGAAGCGCGCCGTGCAACCGAGCCAGTCCGCCGGGAATGAAATGTAAAACGTCGGGCGCGATCTCGCGGTCACTGAGATTTACGAATTCTGTGCCCAGGCCATTTGCGATCGTTTCATAAAAGCTCGGCTCATCGATGAAGCCGCCGTCGATCATTGCCTGCGCGACGGTTTTCCCGTTCAACTCTACTTCACTCAACACGTCCTCCGCCTGTGAGGGTTGCAGTACGCGCTGCTCCACAAAAAATTCGGCCAGTTGCTTTTCGGTCATTCTATCCGGTCGCGAGGTTCAAAAATTTTTCAGCTCACGTCTCCGACAGTGATCGAGATGACCTCGTCGGCGGAAGTAAGTCCGGCGAGCACCTTGCGCACGCCGTCCTCGCGCAGGGTTCGCATGCCGAGTTCACGTGCCTTCTGTCGCAGGATAAAGGTCGAAGTGCGTTTGTTGATCATGTGGCGCACTTCATCGTCGATCACAAAAATTTCGAATATGCCCATTCGTCCCTTGTATCCGATTTGCCGGCACAATTCGCAACCGACCGGCTTCATGACTTGCGCGTCTGAGAGCTGGCCCGGCTCGATCTGGAGCGCGCGCAACTCCGTGTCCGTGAGTTCGCCCGGTTGTTTGCAGTTGCTGCACAGCCGCCGGACCAGCCTTTGCGCCACGACTGCGCGGACGGAGGACGCAACAAGAAACGGCTGTACGCCGAGATCGATCAAACGCGGGACGGCTGAGGGCGCATCATTGGTGTGCAGCGTGCTGAACACAAGATGGCCGGTGAGACTCGCGTTCGTGGCGATGCTTGCAGTCTCGAGATCGCGAATTTCGCCGATCATGATGATGTTGGGCGCCTGGCGCAGGATTGAACGCAACGCGGCCGGAAACGTCATGCCGATCTCGGTATTCACCTGCACCTGGTTGATCCCCGTCATCTGATACTCAATCGGTTCTTCGACGGTGATAATTTTACGGTCAGGTTTGTTGATGTAATTGAGACAGGCGTAAAGCGTGGTCGTTTTGCCCGAGCCGGTGGGTCCGGTGACCAGGAGAATACCGTCCGCCAGTCTGATCAGGCGCTCGAACGTTTCCTGGTCATCAGACAAAAATCCAAGCTCTGGCAAACCGAGCTTTAAGCTCGACTTATCGAGGATACGCAAAACCATGCTTTCTCCATGATTGGTGGGCATGGTCGATACGCGGAGGTCGATTGGTTTCTTTTTGATCCTGACCTGAATCCGGCCATCCTGCGGCAGGCGCTTTTCTGCGATGCTGATGGAACCGCTCATGATCTTCAACCGGCTAATGATGGCTGATTGCAGACGCTTCGGCGGCGATTGCATTTCCTGCAGTACACCGTCGATCCGGAACCGAACCCGAAATTTTTTGTCCATCGGTTCGAGGTGAATGTCACTCGCGCCGGCACGATGGGCCTCGATCAGTAACAGCGAAACGAGCCGGACAATCGGCGCGTCCGCTTCGTCGATCGGGCTGGCTTCCGTACCGTCACCAATTTCCAAACCAAGATCGATCTCGTCGCCGATTTGCTTTTGCAGGACGTCGGCCGCTTCGTCGGCTGTGCCGTAGTATTTGATCAGCGCTTCGCGAATTTTCTTCGGACTGGTGCAAACCATTTCCAATTCGCGTTGCAGCAGGAAACTCAGGCTGTCGATCGTATCGATGTCGAGCGGGTTGCCCACTGCAACAACCAGTCCGGTCTCGCCGAACGCGACCGGGATCACTTTGAAACGCCGCGCATCTTCTCCCCGGATCTCATTGATAACCTGCGGCGGGATGATCATCGTGGAGATGTCGATCCAATCCATGTGCGCTTTCGCCGCGAGCGTGCGCGAAACATCCACGTCGGACAAAACTCCGTCGTCGATTAAAACGCCGAGCACGCCCGGCTCGCCGTTCAGGCGTGAGCGCGCGTTATCGATTTGGTGGTGCGTGAGGAGTCCTCCCTCCTGGAGAACGCCGAGCACATAGTCTTCGTTGTGTTGCACCTGGGGAAAAACCGCTGGGGCCCAGTTTAGCGTAAAGCGGCGTTATTTCCAGCAGTGGCGATCCGGGCCGCCAAAGCCACGCCCGAAATACCGCCAATTTAGTTCACAGTCGTCGTGATCACTTCCAGTTGGTTTTGGTCGGCGTTTGGCACATACAGAGTGGAATCGTCTGGCCCGACCGTTACGTTGCGTGGAAAGGCATCATTTGAATATGCGGGCACAGTTTGTATTACGGTCGGCTCCGCGGGATTGCTGACATCCATAATCGCCACGTTTGCGGTGCAAGGCGGCACACCCGGAGGCGGGGAGTTAGTGCACTCGCTCCCGGTTTGCCAAAACCGATTGGAATTTGCCACGGCCAGCAGGGTGTCATTGTTGAATAACCCCAGGCCTACAGGAGCTGTGCCATGGGTATCGCCATATCCAACGAATGCGCTGTTCGGAGAAGCCGACACCAGCGCTGACCGATTGAAACCTAAAACCTGAGAGCCACGTGCATCTGGATCCAGTGGCAGCGGCAATTGCGTGTTTCTGCCACGCGCTGCCACCCAGACATATTGACCGTCTTCGGTTTCAACTGCCCGAACCGGCGAACACCCGGCGGCAATAATCGTGACGATCGAATCCTGTCCCATTCCTTTTGTTGCTTTTTCAACATCGATAACCGCCCGCAGGCCATTTTGCGTAAATGGCGGTCCGTCTGACATGTTATCGCAGGCGTCAAAAGGTTGGTTCCGATGATCGACTTCATGCCGGCAACCAGGGCAGAGAACGATCGCGTTCCGGGTCCATCGGACGTTGGTCGGATCCCGATAAAGGTATCCGGTATCCGGATTGATACCGGAATGGGACCCTTCACACGTCGCATACAGGTACCTGCCGTCATGCGACATCGTTATTCCCGGAATCGTGTCGCCACCGGGTATGTATATGGTGCTGTATGGCTCGACTGGCTTTGTCCCGCGCGTAAACTCACCTGAGCCGTCGCGTTCCACCTTGATAACGCCGATTGTTCCTCCCCCTTTTTCAGTCGTTGGTGTAGGACTGGGCAGTTGCCCGTATTCGTTGGCAACAAATGCATGCTGTCCATCAGGTGTGACGGCCACATCAAAAGTCCCGGGTGCGCAATTAGGACAACCACCGCAGTTATAGATCGGGTATTGGGGGACTTGGACAACGCCGTCCACGCCACATGGTTCGCTCAAACTAGCCAGACGAAAAAATTCAGCGCCCTCCCTCTCAATCGCAGCACCAACACTGACTTGCGGCGAACCGGGAAAAAATTGCATCCCGTCGATATGTCCAACAGGCTTCAAACGGTGCGATGATGGGAAATTAACAACTTGTTGGCCGCCACACGGGTTAACGCTCAAATCTGATGTGCTGAAAACCTGAACACCCGTAGTGAAACCGGTCGGTGGCGGACTGGGCTTTCCGGGGCACGGTGTGGTTTCTCCGGTTACCGAGACAAGCACATTAGCGCCATCATCAGTAACCAGCGCATCATTAGGGGTTCCGAAAGTGGGATAAAATTGCGCACTCGCCGTCACCCTGAGCGGCGTCGAGCGCGCCGAATCACCATATGAAATCTCTCCTGCACCCCAGAGAAAAAGGGTCAGAGACGCCACCATCAGAGCGATCGCCAGGAGGAAACGTTTTCCGATCAGCCCGCGATGAGGTCGTGTTTCGGTTTGGCCGTCTCCCGATATCGAATTCGTTAGGTTGGAGGTTGTTGGTTTTGTTGTCTTCATTTTTTTGGTGCGAATCGCGTTGCTCAACTTTCTCATGACCTCATAGAGGTGCTTATAAGACTTTGGGGCCATATACGAAAAGCACGCCACACCAAGGCAATCAAGTTGTCGGCAATTTTGTTGAGCTTAAGTCATACGCCCGCAATCCCAGGCATTGTGCAGCATCGAGTCGCCGATTCAGTTTTACGAGCGGGATGTGGTTGGATCGCCGCGCTTGAAACTGTGAAAAATCAATCCGGATGTTTCTTCGATTATTACAATAATGTAAGATGGAAATCCCTTGGCTGAGCATTGTTTGAGTTCTCGGTTTCTTTCTTATCAAAAGAAGGAAGAAAACATGAAAACTCTGGCTGGATTCGTTGGAACCCTGCTTTTGCTGGCAGTTGCCGTCGCGCCCTCGCGGATGTTGGCGATCCCTCCGCCACCGCCCGCTTTTACGCCGACGCTCATTTCCCCGAAGGCCGGGCAGATTCTCTATCCAGGACAGAAAATCAGGGTCGAGTGGCAGAGATCGATGTCGAACCGGACCAAATGGCCGTCGTATTGTGAGATCGAGCTTTGGTTGTCGTTGGATGGCGGCAGCACGTTCACTATTCCGATTACGCCGTCGATGGATCCGAATGGTACGTTCTTCTATTGGACTGTTCCGAACACGTCCACTAATTCAGCGGTCCTCGACATTCGGTTCGGGTGTGAGCCGTTTTACCCCGAGGGCTTCAACCCGCAAGCTGCATCACCTTTTGTGATCGCGAACGCGGGCGGGCAATAGCACTCGATTTCGGCGACACAGAAGCAGGCTGAGCAACAGCACCGCAATCTTTCGCAGTAAAGGGCGCCGGTTCTTGTGGACTTGCGCCTGACTGTATCTTCTCTGAAAGAAACACCGGAGCCTACGGGGCTCGAACCCGCAACCTCCGCCGTGACAGGGCGGCGCTCTAACCAATTGAGCTAAGGCTCCCGGGAAGGGAGATAAAGTGTAGTGGCGCGTGTATTAAGTCGCAACTTTTCAGCCGGGCATATCCATTCGTTGCGATCTTTTTTCCGGCGAAACAAAAGCCAGAGAAAGATTTTTTGCGACAGCAGATCAATAGTTCGGTTGAACATTTAAGAGATGCGAAGCGTCGAACTCCGAAAGGTTACACCAGTGAACATTGCGAACGCACCTGATCGCGGTATAATGAAACTTGGTTCGGCGGATTGACCCAAACCATAATGAGCGACGAGCGCAGCGAGGGATTGCAGGAAGGGGAAGGGGACTTGGGTCCGCAAAATCTCCTCGATTCATTCGATCACGTGATTGCATCCTTGCCGCCGGGCGATCCAGTTCGACGCGAGCTCTTGCGAATGCGTCCGCACATTCTCGACCAGCAGGAGACAATGATCGAGGCGCGGCGAATGATTGAGAAGCTCGAGGAGGTCGTCAAAAAAGTGACTTCGCCCGCGAATCGGATCGGCACGTTCCTTGGCGCCATTTCGAAGGAGACAGCGCATATCGTGGTGGGGGGCGCTGATTATTACTGCAATGTTGATCCGCGAATTCCCCTTTCGAAATTAAAGAAAGGCACGCGCGTGCTCGTTAATGAAGCCTTTGTGATTGTAGGCGATCTGGGGTTCGAGACAGCCGGTCCCGTCACCAAGGTTACCGAGGTAATTGGAAAGGACCGTTTGCGGGTAGGCTCGGAGCACGGGTTGCAGTCCATGGTGCTGCAACGTTCTTCAGAACTTGTCCATTCCACATTGAAATCGGGCGACGAAGTCCGCGTTGATTCTAATTACCGCATGGCGCTCGAGATGCTCTCGAGCAAGAAAACGGACGAGTATTATCTCGATACGGTTCCGGATTTGCCCTGGGAAAAAGTCGGCGGCCAGGAAACCGCGCTCCAGGCAATCAAGGACGCGATCGAGCTGCCGCTTTTGCATCCTGATCTTTTCAAAAAATTTCAACACGCGACGCCGAAAGGCTTTCTCTTGTACGGACCTCCGGGCTGCGGAAAGACGCTCATCGGCAAGGCGACTGCGTACAATCTGACGAACCAGCTCCGCGAAACGACCGGGACCGAGATGCGTGAGTACTTCATGCACGTGAAGGGCCCCGAGATCCTCAACATGTGGGTGGGAGAATCGGAGCGAATGGTGCGTGAAATTTTTGCCACCGCTCGCGAAAAGCGCAAGGAAAGTTTCATGCCGTTCCTTTTCATCGACGAAGCCGAATCGATCCTCGGCACCCGGCGCGCATCGCGGCACTCGAACATTCTTTCCACGCTGGTGCCGATGTTCTGTTCTGAGATGGACGGCATCAGTTCGCTCAATGACGTGGTGATTATCCTCGCTTCCAATCGAGCGGACCTGATCGATCCTGCAATTTTGCGGCCGGGCCGGATTGATCGAAAAATTAAGGTCAATCGTCCGGACAAAGAAGGGACGCGCGAAATTTATCGCATCTATTTGACGGATGATCTGCCATACGACGGCGTACTGGCCAAGGAAGCCGATGGGATTGGCGCTTCGATTGAGAAATTGATTGAACGATTTGTCGACTGGCAGTTCGCGCGCCGCGATGAAAACAAATTTTTAGAAGTAACACTGCGCAGCGGTCGCAAAGAAACCCTTTACCGCAGCGACCTCATCAGTGGCGCGATTATTGCCTCGATTGTGGAGCGCGCGAAGGCGATCGCGATCAAGCGCGCCATTGGAACGCAACAGGATGAAGGGATTCGGGAAGCAGACCTGCAACTTGCATTCAATGCTGAGTACGCGGAGAACGATATTTTCCCGGCAACAGACATTACCGAAGACTGGCTCAAGCTGATCGATTACGATCCGGAAAATGTCGTCAAGATCTCGCCTGTGAAGCCGCTCTCCGATACCCGTGCGCGCGCCGCATTTGGCGTAATTTGAACTGCGAAAGCGTCGTCGCCTCTTCGGAATGTAATTGTGATCTTGCGCGTTCGAAAATTGGGCAAGATTCGAAAATAACTGGGATCCAATGAAACGCGTCTTTGGGCTGGAGACGGAATACGGTATTACCCTCTGCGGTGCGGAGACCGTCGACGTCGTAGCAGAATCGATCGAGTTGGTACGCCGTTACACCGATCACGGTGCGTTAATGAAGTGGGATTATGAGCTCGAAGATCCACATTTGGACGCCCGCGGATTTCGAGCACGCGAGCTACTTCAGGACACTGATGAGTCGGCTTATTACGAAATCGATAAGCGGCGCCCGCTCAGTTTTGAGGAAATAAAAAGCGATCTTGTGCTGTCAAACGGCGCCCGCTTTTACAACGATCATGCGCATCCGGAATATTCCACGCCTGAGTGTACGGCACTGCGGCAGATCGTAGCGCAGGACAAAGCCGGTGAGCGGATTCTCGCGGAATGCGCGCGGCGTAGAAACCAGAAATTGCCGCCCGGCTATGAGGTCCGGCTTTACAAAAACAACACCGATTTTGCCGGGCACAGCTACGGGTGCCATGATAACTATTTGATGGGCCGCGAAATCCCGTGGGACCGGATCGTCACCGGGATTTTGCCATTTCTCATCACTCGCCAGATTTTCGCCGGCGCTGGCAAGATGGGCGTAGAAGGCGAAAGCAGCCAGGGCGATCCGGGGATTTATCAAATCTCGCAGCGCGCTGACTTTTTCAGTGTGGTGGTGAGTATCGACACGATGAATCGCCGCCCACTGGTGAACACGCGCGACGAACCGCATGTGGACGCCAGCCGCTACCGCCGGTTTCACGTAATCCTGGGCGATTCGAACATGAGCGAATGGGCGACGGCGATGAAGATTGGGACGACTTCGTTCGTTCTGGATCTGATCGAGCGCCGGGAAGCGCCACAGCTGGAAATTGCCCAACCGGTGGACGCAAACAAATCCATCAGCCGCGATCAAACTTGCGATTGGATCATCGAACTGAAGGATGGCCGCAAAATTTCTGCGATTGATGTGCAGCGAATTTATTTGCGCGCTGCCAGCAAACTGGGAAGCGCTGCGAGCGAAGAACAGCAATGGATATTGCGCGAGTGGGAAAACGTCCTCAATGATCTTGAGAGTGACCCGATGTCAGCGCGTGACCGCGTGGATTGGGCGGCCAAAAAGTTTTTGTTGGACGCATTGCAGCAGGAAGAAAAGCTCTCCTGGAACGATTCCTGGCTGCAATCGATTGACCTCGAATATCACAATCTCGATCTGGACCGTGGGTTGTATTACGAGCTGTTACGGAAAGGTTTGATGCGCCGGGTGACGACTGAAGATGAAATCAAGAGCGCGATCTTCAATCCACCCGAAACCACACGGGCATTTTTTCGCGGTCGCGCCGTGGCGCGGTTTAACGACCAGATCTCCTCCATTCAGTGGGACGAAATCGTTTTTACAAACGGCACGTGTTCACATCGCGTCGCCCTGCCCGAAGCTGCGATGGATAAGCGTTTGGATGCGCTCAATCATGCCGCGCGCAATGGGAAAGACTTCTCTGAATTCATGCGCGAAATCGCGCAGGTAGATTGATTATTTCTTAGCGCGAAACTTCACGCCAGTTATCTGTTTAAAATCTGCATCCTGTGTCCAGATGACTGCATGTTCCACGCGCGCTGTCGCCAGAATGATGCTATCCGCCATGGGCAGTCTTTCGGAATTACTTATCGCCGCAGCGGCAATGGCCAACGTTAGGCTCAGATCAATAATTCGTCCGGCGCGGAGAGTTGCCACTGCCTGCAACGCAGCATGTCGGTCCCGCTGTTGACAGACGCGTTTGTAGACTTCGAACACTACAATCGTCGGCACAATCAAGTCGGCCGATTTTTCAATCGCCGGAGCAAAAAATGCGGCGTTCGGCCCGTCAGCGAAGTATTCGAGCCAGCCAGAGGAGTCGACCAGATTCACACACGATCCTTGTCACGCGGAACCGATGTGTCGATGCCACGCAAAAATCCGCGCATCTCTCTTGCAGACCGGACTGGCAATAACTCGATCCTCCCTTCGTACTCAACTACGTTGAATTGGGTTCCAGGCCGAAGCTTCAGCGCCTTCCGAACATCCTTTGGAATAACAACCTGAAACTTTGGCGATAACGTAGTTCGTGTCATGATGGATCGTGATTGCGTAAAACGATACTGGGATCGATAGCTCAAAGCAAGCGGACAGTCGGAAAATCCGGAAGTCAGCTCACTCCCACTCGATGGTGCTGGGGGGTTTGCTGGAAATGTCGAACACGACGCGGTTGACGCCTTTTACTTCGTTGCAGATTCGGTTGGAAATGCGCGCAAGCAGCTCATAGGGGATGCGCACCCAGTCGGCAGTCATGCCGTCCAGGCTTTCTACGATGCGCAACGCGACAGTGTTTTCGTAAGTGCGTTGGTCACCCATCACGCCGACCGATTGCACCGGGAGCAATACGGCGAATGACTGCCAGACTTTATAGTACCAATCGGCGGCTTCCATTTCGCTTTGCACGATGGTGTCCGCTTCCCGCAGGATCGATAATCGCTCGGGCGTCACCTCACCCAGAATGCGAACGGCAAGCCCCGGTCCCGGGAAAGGCTGGCGGTAAACGACCTCTTTCGGTAAGCCCAGTTGCAGACCGGCCTGGCGTACCTCGTCCTTGAATAGCTGCCGTACGGGTTCGACCAACTCGAAATGCATTTTCTCCGGTAATCCGCCAACGTTGTGATGGGTCTTAATTACCTGTGCGGGATTGCCCTCAATCGATACGCTCTCGATTACATCGGGATATAGCGTGCCTTGCGCCAAAAACTTAAATTTCCTGTCTCCGATTTTCGGCGTTCGATCGTCTTCGGCTAACTCAGTGACTGTGTCTTCAAACACGCGGATGAATTCGTTCCCGATAATTTTGCGTTTTTCCTCCGGATCAGTGACTCCGCGCAGTCTCAACAGAAACCGCTCCGAAGCGTCAACGTACTTGAGTTTGATGTGGAAATTTTCGCCGAACACCCGTTGCACGACTTCCTCCTCGCGGGCGCGCAGTAGTCCGTTATTCACGAAAATGCAGGTAAGTTGCCTGCCTATCGCTTTGTGGAGAAGCGCAGCTGTCACAGAAGAATCGACGCCGCCGCTCAAACCGAGCACCACCCTTTCATCGCCGACCTGTTTTCTTACGCGCTCGCAAGCTTCTTCGATAAATGAACCCATCGTCCAGTCCATCGCACAGTGGCAGATGTGATAGACGAAATTTCGCAGGATCTCTTTGCCCCGCGGTGTGTGCGCGACTTCGGGGTGAAATTGGAGACCGTAAATTTTGCGTTTTGGATCCTCCACCGCGGCGAAGTTGCAACTTTCGGTTGTCCCGACAACGCGAAAGCCTTCCGGCAACGCAGTCACCTCGTCGCCGTGGCTATTCCAAACATCGAGATGGTTGCCTAATCCTTCGAAGAGTTCCGATCGATTAGGGATGTGCAACACGCCGGCGCCATATTCTCGGCGGCCTGTGAACACGACCTGACCGCCGAGGTGATGGGCCATCAACATGAGCCCATAACAAATTCCCAACACCGGAAGGCCTAACGAAAAGATTTCCGGATCGAGTTGAGGCGCGCCCTTATCGTAAACGCTGGCTGGTCCGCCCGAAAGGATTAGCCCCTTGGGCTTCAGTGCCGTGATTTCGGCCGCGGGCGTGTCGAAGCGAACAATCTCCGAATACACCTGACATTCACGGACCCGCCGCGCAATGACCTGCGTGTATTGTGATCCGAAATCGAGGATGAGAATTTTGGAGTGTGTTTGGCGTTCTGAAGTTTTCACACTCTACGGATGCGTTTGCGGCACACTATGAGCCGCGGCCGGATCGTCGGGAGCTCGTTCCAGTGGCCCGAGCGTCCCCTGTCCTGTAACGCCGCGCCCGAATTGTTGTTGAACTTCCTGCGTGCTGCGTTGCTCAAGTGGGTCCGCACAACCGCTCAACGCCAGCCAAGCGATGGCAAGCAGAATCGAAATGGGCCTCATCCGCGTATTTTATGAAGCGCCGTTTTCATTGCAAGAAGGTTGAAGGGTTTAAAAGGCAATCTGATTGTCATTCTGAGCGGAGCGAAGAATCTCTGATTGGGTGCTTTCAACGGGACCTAGTAACAACCAGAGATGTTTCGCTTCGCTCAACATGACAGGCTAAAGACAGCCGGTTCTAAGGCTTTAACCCCTAAACCATGATCGACCACGATCTTTTGCTACAAGGCTATCGACTCGGTGTTTTCCCGATGGCCATGGAAGACAATTCGATTGAGTGGTTTTCACCAGAACCGCGCGCTATTCTGCCACTGGACGGTTTTCACGTCCCGCATGCGTTGCAGCGTCGGGTCCGCAAAAAGGAGTTCGAAATTACAATCGACAAGGAGTTCCCGGCTGTAATTCGGGCCTGCGCGGAACGCGAAGACACCTGGATCAATCACGAGATCATCGAGAGCTACACGAGATTGTATGAGCTCGGGCACGCTCATTCGGTAGAAGCTTGGAAGGAAAACACGCTTGCTGGCGGCCTTTACGGGGTCGCAGTCGGCGGCGCATTTTTTGGCGAATCAATGTTCCATCACATAACCGATGCGTCCAAGATCGCCCTCGTTGCGCTCGTGGAACATTTGCGCGGTCGCAAGTTCATCCTGCTCGACACGCAATGGCTTACGCCGCACTTGCAGCAGTTCGGCGGCATCCAAATTTCGCGGAGTCATTACTTGCGCCTCTTGCGGAGAGCGGTCGATTTGCCACGGAAATTTGTGTAGAGAGTTACGTTATGGCCACCTGTTGGCCTGGCGAAAGACGTGTGGCATGTGTGCTTTGTGAATCGTGTAGCTGGGTGTTTCGCTCGGCTAGTAATGAACACGGCTGGCCGATGCGCATGGTGGAACATAGGCCTGTGGCCTGTGTGCCCAGCGGAGATGTTCTCCGCTGCCTTCCAATCAGTGGGTTACAAACCCGCTGGGCGCACAGACTGAAAGTCTATGTTCCGCTTACGCAGGCTTGCCGCCGCAATCACCTAATGTTCATTCCCGCACCAAGAATCACGCCCAACGTTTTGGCAAACCTCAACATGACGGCTAGCGGGGCGTTGGATGCCCGCCAGCCACCGCCGAGCATTGATACTCCGGGAAACTGACCGATATTAGTGAGCTCAGATGGTTTCCTGGATTCTAAAGAAAATTTTAGGCTCGAAAAATCAGCGCGAACTCAAGCGTTTGATGCCGATTGTGCGCCGAATCAACGAGTTGGACGAGCAGTTCAAGAGCCTGTCCGACGATGAGTTACGGGAAAAAACTACGGCCTGGAAGGAAGAGATCTCGAAACTTCCGGACTTGCAAGAGCAGTGGGGAAAACTGGATGAAATTTTGCCGGAAGCGTTCGCTGTGGTGAAAAATGGAGCACGCAGGCTTAAAGAAAGAAGAGACACTTTCCCCGTGTGCGATCAGCCAATGACGTGGGACATGGTGCACTTCGACGTGCAGCTGCTCGGCGGAATCGTTTTGCATAAAGGCCGCATCGCAGAAATGGCAACCGGCGAGGGGAAAACTTTGGTCGCGACGTTGCCGCTCTACCTGAACGCGCTCACCGGGCGCGGCGCGCATCTGGTTACCGTCAACGATTATCTTGCCCGACGCGACGCGGAATGGATGGGTCACCTTTACAATTTTCTCGGGCTAACGGTTGGCTGCATTCAGCACGATCAGGAACCCGACGTGCGTCGCGAGCAATACGCGATGGACATTACCTACGGGACGAACAGTGAGTTCGGTTTCGATTATTTGCGCGACAATGGAATGGCCACGACGCGCGAACAACAAGTTCAGCGTGGGTATCACTATGCGATTGTCGATGAAGTCGATTCCATTCTGATCGACGAAGCGCGCACGCCGCTCATCATCAGCGGGCCTGCCACCATTTCCACGCATCAATACGACAAATGGAAGCCGCTCATCGAGCAACTGGTGCGCAAACAGAACATGCTTTGCAACCGGCTGGCCAGTGAAGCGATCGAGAAATTTGAACAGAGCGATGTGGAGATCGGCGGGCGGCTGATGTTCAAAGTGAAACTCGGTCAGCCGCGTAATAAACAGCTTTTGCGCATGATGGAAGACCCGGACAAGCGCCGCGCCATCGATAAAGCCGAACTGTCGTTCTTTCAAGACACGCGCAAAGAGGAACTGTTCCAGCTGAAAGAGGAATTATTCTTCACTATCGACGAGAAATCGAACGAAGCCGATCTTTCCGAGCAAGGGCGCGAATTTCTCAATCCAGACGACCCGAACGCATTCATGTTGCCGGATCTAATCAACGAATTCACTGAGATCGATTTGGACGAGACACTCTCGCCTGAAGAGAAGGACAAGAAGAAGGCGGAACGCCAGCAACATTGCGACACGCAGGCGGAGCGGATCCATAATATCTCGCAGTTACTCCGCGCCTATTGCCTGTTCGAGAAAGACGTTCAGTACGTGATCGAGGATAACAAGGTCGTTATTGTCGATGAATTCACCGGACGCAAAATGCCCGGCCGCCGTTGGAGCGACGGGCTGCATCAGGCGGTGGAAGCGAAGGAAGGCGTACAGATCGATCGCGAGACGCAAACGCTGGCGACCATCACCATTCAGAATTATTTCCGGCTTTATCAGAAGCTCGCAGGCATGACCGGCACAGCCGAAACCGAAGCTGCGGAGTTCCACGATATCTACAAGCTGGATGTGAACGTGATTCCAACCAATCGACCGGTCCGCCGGACCGATCACAACGATCGCATCTACAAAACGCGTCGCGAAAAATACAACGCGGTGATCAGGGAACTTAAGGAAGCGCACGCGAAGACCCAGCCGGTGCTGGTGGGCACCGTGAGCGTGGAAGCTTCCGAGTTGCTGAGCCGAATGCTGAAGCGCGAAAAAATTCCGCACAACGTCTTGAACGCAAAATTCCACATGCAAGAAGCGGAGATCGTGGCGCGCGCGGGACAACCAGGCACAGTCACGATTTCGACCAACATGGCTGGACGCGGCACCGATATTAAGCTGGGCCCGGGCGTCACAGAACTGGGCGGCCTTATGGTAGTCGCCACTGAGCGTCACGAGGCGCGTCGGATCGATCGACAGTTACGCGGGCGCTGTGCGCGCCAGGGCGACCCGGGCGCATCGCGATTTTACGTGAGCTTTGAAGACGATCTGATGCGCAATTTCGGCGCAGCCGATCGGATGACAAGAATCATGGAACGCTTCGGCCTCGAAGAAGGTCAGGAGCTTGAGCATCGCTGGCTGAACAAGTCGGTGGAGACGGCGCAAAAGCGAGTCGAACAGCGAAATTATCTTATCCGCAAACGGACCCTCGATTTCGATGATGTGATGAACATGCAGCGCGAGGTCGTTTACACCTGGCGCAACGAAGTCATCGATTCCGAAGAACCCCGTTCACACATCTACGAAGTGATCGATGAAGCCGTGCCGGCGAAAGTGAAAGAGTATCTCGATGGCGATGAACCGAATTACACCGGTCTTATCCACTGGGTGAATACGACCTTTCCTCTTGGATTAACCAAGGAAAAAGCAGAGTTCGAAACGCGCACGGTCGATGAAAATGCGCAGTTTCTTTTGGAAAAAATCAAGACTGCTTACGAGCGCAAATCGAGTCATGAAGAGCCGACAGCCGTCAAGAGCCTGGAGCGCTATATCATTTTGAACGCGATCGACCGTCTCTGGCAGGAGCATCTGTACGCCATGGATGCGTTGCGTGAGGGCGTTTATCTGCGCGGTTACGCGCAAAAAGATCCACTCATCGAATACAAAACCGAGGCTTACGATATGTTCGTCGAATTGATGGCGAACATTAAGAACGAAGTCCTGAATAATCTCTTCCGCAGCACATCGAATCTGCAGGCGTTCGAGAATTTCCTCGCGACATTGCCGCAGTTCCTTCTGCGCGAAGAAGGGCCGAAGGCGCCGACAGCGGGCGCCGATGCGCGCATTCGCCAGCCGGTCGGTGCGATGGCCGCAGTTGGTGGCGACGGGGACGGCGACGGAGCAGGGGGAGTATCAATCGATTTGCCGATTCGCCGTTCAATGCCAAAGGTCGGCCGTAATGAACCGTGCCCCTGCGGCAGCGGGAAAAAATTCAAGAACTGCTGCGGTCGCACCGCGTAAGCTGTGCAACGCGTCGAATGCTGTTGGCGGACGACCGCTTTTCAAGCATCCGTTTCAACTGCCATGTCGAGCGCAGTCGAGACATCTCTGGATTACGGCAAGCACAACGCCAGAGAGTTTGCTAGAGATTCCTCGACTTCGCTCGGAATGACACATTGGAAGATGCTTCGCTAATCCACTTCGTAAGTCGTGATCTCAAGCTGGTGGCCATCGGGATCGCGGAAATAAACTGAGTGCGCGATTTGGTGATCTTGAAATTCGAACTTAATTCCCCGCTTTTCCAATTCGCGCTGCGCAGCGAGAAAGTTTTTTTCGATCCGCGCGAAAAGCGAGATGGAGCATCCGGATCTCGCGATCACTTGAGAGCGTTGGTTCCCGGCTTGCGGGGAATAAAGCAATCGCCGTATTTCCTTTGCCGATAAAAGTCGGAACACTGTTCCACATACCTTCGTGAAGCCGCTCGAAACTGAGAACATCCGTGTACCACTTTGCGGACCGCTCGACGTCGCGAACGCCCATTGCTATGTGATCAATCCCTTCGAGTTGCATGAGGCCTTTAGAAATAATTTGACGCTGTTTGATAAAACGAAAACCCGAATATTTGGGTAGGGCGCGACCGCCGGGCGTGCCGTTCAACGCTCGTAATCCATGCGATCATCCAGTTTCCCAGCTTGCAATGCGACAACAAATGCCAGGTAATCTTTGAAGGGACCCCCCATTGCGCGCCAAAGAGGTTCTGCTTTCGCGCCGTCTTTCGTGACTTTGGCAACCAGGATATGAAACGTGTGCGCGATTCCGCCGCGCTCGTAATGCACGACGTAATACTCGCCGCCGACCGCTGCCCAAATGAGGCGCTTGGCGGGTAAACTCGGATCGCTAATGGCATCGGTGGCGTTCCACTTCTGGCCCGGGTTTGCCATCGTGTTACTATCGCCGGCGCAAAGGGCAACAACTGCCGGTGGCAAATCGTTAGTGAAATGCACTTCATGGAAGCGCGATGCATTCTGCAACGCTTCGCGATATTCCGCCGACAGTCCGCCATCGGACGGATTCGCCGTGGCGAACTTTGTCACGTCGCCGCAGCATAGGCTTTGAAGGGTCGCTGCCAAAAGGAAGAAGAAGCCGACTTGTTTCATTCGCTCGCTTGTTAATTAGTTAGACGAGCCCTGGCTTCCTCAAGGGTCTCTGCGAATTCTGTCGAATACAACGCCAGGCCCGAAGGCGCCTCCCGCGAGTCAATCCGCATTCAAATTTGCTGCTTCCACGCGGCGACGTGAGCGCGGACGGGCAAACCGAAACCTTTGAGCGCCAATTCGCCAAGATCTTCGAACAAAAGCCCTTTACCGAGGCACAGGTCGGGGATGGCATTTGATACCAGGATTTGTTCCGGTTGCGCGTGAGCACAAAGACGGGCGGCCAGTTGTACTGTCGATCCAAACAAATCGTTATTCTGCTCGACCGGTTCGCCAGCCGCTGCGCCAACTCGGACCTTGAGCAGACGCTCTGGATTTGTTTGCGCGTGTCTGTCCAATTCCTGCTGGATCTGAATTGCACATCGTACGGCGCTTGCCGCCGAAACGAACGATGCCATGATCCCGTCCCCGGTGTGTTTCACCTCGCGTCCGCCTAACGCGGACAACGCATCTCGCACGATGGTGTCATGCACCCCGAGAATTGCGAGCGCCGCTTCGTCACCCAGCGATTGCGTCAACGTCGTTGAATTGACAACATCGGTGAAGAGCACGGTTCGGATCCCGGGATCGCGTGCATCGGCTCCGCCACCAGGTAGCAGAACTGCTCCGGCATTATTAGTTTCGGTGCCGCCAAGAAATACTTCTGCCACGTCAGGCTCCACCTCAATGATCTTTTCGGCCATCAACCCATGGGCTTCGCGATGCACGCACTCCGCTGCCTCGGCATTCGGCGCATGGGCGAGACAAAAGACTTTCCTGCCACTTTCGTTAACCCAGTATTTGCGGTACTCGACGCCATATTTCCGCTGCGTCTCCATATCCTTGGCATGAGCTTTTGCGACATCCTCCGCTGTGGTCCCCTCCGGAAGATTGTGAATGTCCATGTATAGCGGCATACGCTTAGATTTTACGAAGATATAACGTGATGCAAAACGTTGATCTCGGCAGGATTACTCAACGTTTGGTAAACGACGCAGTAGCGTTCGGTCAGTCGAATCAAGGTCGCGATTTGGTCTTGGCTGGCGTCAGTATCTAGATCGAAGTTTAATCGGATCTGTTTGAAACCAACGGGCACATCCTTTGACACACCGAGGGTACCCCGAAAATCGAGATCACCCTCTGCTCGAATCGTTGCTTGACGCAGTTGAATGCCCAGAGCGGTAGCGACTGCGCTTAGGGTGACGCCTGCGCAACCCACCAGCGCTTCGAGCAACATGTCTGCTGAACAGGCGCTTTGTCCATCGCCGCCGGTCGCGGGATGTAGACCGGCTTCAACCCGTGCTTTACCCGTTTCGATCTTGCAGGTGATATTGTCGCCGACTCGGCCCTCGGCTCGCAGAGTGACCAATGCTGCCTCGGGATGGTCGCGATACTGCGCTTTGAGAGGCGCCTGCAAGGTGCGTATATCGTCGGCAGTCATTTCCCTTGTAGAGGCGTTCGCCGCGGCGAACGCCGCTACAGTTAAGTCGGCTTAATATTTTGGTTCACTCGAAAGAAATTATCGGGGTCGTATTTCTTTTTGATTGAGACCAGGCGTTCATAATTGTCGCCGTAGGTTTTCTTCACGCGGTCCCCGCCTTCGTCTCCCATCAGGAAGTTTACGTATGCGCCGCCGGCCGAATACGGATGGACCGCGTCGTAATAACTTTTGGTCCACGATATGATTTTTTCGTTGTTCGCGGGGTCAGGATCAACCCCTACGATCACCTGCGCCCACTTGGCATCGCGGTAGTTCCAGGCAGTATCATTTTTACCGACGCGTGCCGCGGCGCCGTCAATTGGATACATGTGCATCGTGGAATGCATGGTGGGAAGCGCTTGACCGAAGCGGACATTTTGCGCAATCGCCTCGTCGCCTATCTCGTTTAAGAAATCGGCGCGCCAGTACCATTGCAGACCCGGCGGATACAATGCGTCGAACATGCTTTGCAGCGCGGGTTGCGGAATCGGTCCCACAAAATCGAGCGCAGGTTTTTTAAAAGCCCGGATGGGCTTGAACGTTTCTTCTGCTTTTTCCTGCGGTCCGGCGTAAGACCAGACCACACCGCACATTTTTTTCATGTGAAGATGTTCGGGGAAAGGCGGCGCGGGTGGCACAGTGAGAAATGCAAAGAAACCATTCAAATCATCCGGAGCCCCTGGAATAAGCTCGCCATACCATTTCATGACGTCCGCTGCTTCGCTCAACTCATAGAGCATTGGACCACCGTAGAGCATGTTGATCGGATGAAGCCTGAAGGTAAAAGCCGTGACTACGCCAAAATTTCCGCCGCCGCCGCGAAGCGCCCAGAACAGATCGGGATTCTCGTCGGCATTCGCTTTTACAAAGTCGCCATTCGCCAGGACGACATCGGCCGAGAGCAAATTATCGATGCTGAGGCCGCATTTTCGAGTGAGATGTCCAACGCCGCCGCCCAAGGTTAATCCGCCTACGCCGGTTGTAGAAATCACTCCACTTGGAGTGGCGAGGCCAAAAACGTGCGTGGCATGATCGACGTCGCCCCAGACAGAGCCACCGCCGACTGTCACCGTGCGCGCCGCCGGGTCTACACGGGTGTATTTGATCGGCGAGAGATCGATCACCAGACCATCATCACAAATTCCCAAACCTCCCGCGTTATGGCCGCCGCCGCGGATAGAAACGAGCAAATCGTTTTCTCTCGCAAAGTTTACCGAGCGAATTACGTCCGCCACGTCGGCGCAGCGCGCGATCAAGCGGGGCTTTTTATGGATCATCGCGTTGTATACTTTCCGGGCTTCGTCGTAATCTGCGTCGCCCGGCTGGATCAGGTGTCCACGCAGGTTCGCTTTGAAATCGGCGATAGAATTTTCGGTGAGCATAATGGAGTGTCACTGAAACCGTCTGGTGGTCAACATCTTGAGTCGCAGGATTTTCATCATTGAAATGATTGCCGGCACATGGGTAGTATCTTGCAACGCGAGGCTGCAGCCATGTTGCATCCGGATCGATTTTGGACGCGGCGAGATTTTTTAAAACTCGCGGGCAAGGCTGGATTTCTCAGCGCTTTTCCCACACTCGCCGGCACAGCTGTCGCGGTTGAGTCGGATACGGTTTGCGTTTCAATCCTGCATACCACGGATTTGCACGGTCACATTTTGCCAACCTCCGACTACGACGGAAATGCCGATCGCGGAGGCCTGGCGCGATGCGTTACGCAGATCCGCCACTGGCGACGGCAAAATCCGAACTCGATCTTAATAGACGTCGGTGACGTTTATCAGGGCACCGACGTCAGTCTGCGAAATAAAGGCGAGCTGATGATCGATTTGCTTAATCATCTTCAGTATGACGCATGGGTCATTGGCAATCATGAGTTTGATTGGGGAATCGAGCCGTTTCAGCAGTCGGTGCAAAAATCGGCAATGCCTGTGCTCGCTGCCAACACCGCGTTTGAGGGCAGGCCGGCGGGGCAATATCCAGACGCGAAACATCCGCTGGCGAAAATAGAGCCGTTCATTTTGAAAACAATTGCGGGAATCAAAGTTGCGGTCATCGGCATCACGACGCCGGGCATGTCGTTCTGGCTTCCGCGCGAGTTCATAGCCGGAATTGATTTTCCACATCCCGTTGAGCCGGTGCGTCGAGCAATTGCCAAAGCAAAGAGTGACGGCGCACATGCAATTGTGCTCACAGGGCATATGGGACTGAAGCCACGTACTGGAGGAGACGATTTTGCCAACAATGTGATGGCGTTAACGTCGGAATTTCCAGAAGTCGCAGTCTTCATCGCGGGTCATACCCATCAGGCGATTTCAAGTCGCCTAACAAACAACGTGCTCCTTACGCAGGCGGACCATTTCGGGATTCACGTCGGTCGCGTCGATCTGTTGTTCGATCGGAATTCGAAACAATTGCTGGGCCGTAAAGCGATCTGCGAACTGATGGATAAGCGGTTCGATCCCGATTCCGTTGTCATTTCCCGGGCAAAATCGCAGCTCGAGGAATCGGAGGTTGCGCTTGCACAGCCGGTCGGTGAGCTGGCAGAGCCGCTACGCGCCCGAAGCCGGCCCGGTCACCCAAGCGATGTCGAGAGATTGATCGGCGCAGCGATCATGGAGTCTTTGCGGGAACGCGAGATCGCGGTGGACGGGGTGATCCATGGCGTATTTGACAGCACTGCGCAACTCCTCGCCGGTCCCAAAACAGTCAACGATATTTGGGACATTCTTCCCTACGAAAACTTCATAGTTACCGCCACGCTTTCACCCGACGAAATCAAAATGGTGATGGAAGAAATCTACGCCAGTCGCGAGCCACGGAGTTTGCTGGGCATTGAAGTGAAAATAGAAGGCCGCGGTCCCGATCGGCGGATTGCCGCGATGATGTTTCCAAATGGTAGCCTGCTGGAGCGCAGCAATAAATACACTGTTGCTGTTAACAGTTTCGACGCGTGCAGCGCCGGTCATCATTTCATGAGATTACGCGCTTTGCTTGATCGGCCGGAGGCAAATTACGTTTTGCACCCCGTTCAGACGCGCGATGCGTTGATCGAGTATTTTAGGCGGCACAAGGTTGTCCACAGAATTGGCGTGGCAGCGCCGCTGGATCTCGCCGCCTGAGCTGGGCCAGTTTGCCCTTGCAAACAGGACGACTTTCGCTTGCCTATCTCGCCATGCGGCTTGGGATACTTTGTTTTTTGGGTGTGGTACTCGGCGCGGGGTTTGCGACATCGCAAACACCCAAGACCGCCGCACCATCGGCATCGCCGACTCCGAACCTGCCGGAATTCCGGCCGGCGTTGGTCGGGACTGCCTCCAATTCGCTTATTAACACCATCGATACTGCCGATCTGATCAAGAAGGGTCAAAAAGAGGCGGCGGTAATGTTTTCCTGTCTCGTTGCACCCACTGGTGACGTTGCCCGTAGTGGCGCCTATCGCGGCACGCGCGGATCAGAACTACTCGAGCAGGAATTACTCAAACGTCTGGCGACCGCAAAGTTCATTCCGGCGATTTACAATCACAAGCCGGTTATAGCCGTTTTCTACGGGACAGTGAAGTTCGCAGTAGTGAAGGGTAAACCGCGGCTCCGCATTTTCGCTAATCAGCAATTGGAGGACATAGACAAGGAAACCGATTTCATTGATCCACAACCGTTTGTCGGTCAGGACTCAAAATTTACTGGTCTGCATTACCCGGAAACGGGAAGCGCGGTTGCCGTCACCGGTGTTGTGGAACTCGCACTGAATGTCGACGCGATGGGAAATCTGAAAAATATACAGGTTCTATCGGAACAACCGCCTCTGCTGGGCTTTGGCGACGCGGCGTTATCCGATTTCAGCGATGCGAAATTCATTCCGGCATTCCGCAATGGCAAACCGGTCGAATGCAACGTAAAGATTCCGGTCTTCTACAAGCCGTCGGCTTAACTTGCCGCGCAAAATCGACGGATGGGTGGGAAAACGATGGCGGCCGGATAATCGTGAGCGAAATGATTCGCGCCTCGTTTTTTAAGCGCGATCCGCTGACATGTGCGCGTGAGCTCATTGGCACAGAACTGGTTTGGGGCCAGTGCTCCGGGATTGTTGTTGAGGTGGAGGCCTATGCAGCGATCGACGATGAAGCTGCACACACATTCACGCGGCCGAGCGCGCGCGGCTTCATCGAACGGAACCCGGCGGGCGCGGCGTACGTCTATTTTAACTACGGCGTGCACTGGATGTTGAACGTATTGGTAAAAGGCAGCGCAGACGGCTTTGTTTTGATTCGTGCGCTTGAACCACGCCGGGGAATCGAATTGATGAAGAAGCGCCGCGCCGTTGATGATCTTCGTCAACTTTGCTCCGGACCGGGAAAGCTCACGCAGGCGCTCGCCATTACAGGGCGTCACCATGAGATGGATCTCTGCGCGGAGCGACGCCACTGTTTCATGTCCAAGTCAACGGTGAGCGTCGATGTCGTAGCGGACAAACGCATCGGCATCAGTCGTTCTGCGCATTTACCGTGGCGATTTACATTGCGGCGAAGTCCATTTGTGAGCCGGGTGCCAAGGTAGAAGCGATTGACCTCAATCGCCCGATCCATCGCGGTTCGGGTGAACCGCCGCTACCTGCATTGACTCAATTCTAGCTTCATCGAAATTCTTCGTTTCGATGAACAAAACCAAACAACGCGTTTTGCTCGGAATGAGCGGCGGAGTGGACTCCAGTGTCGCGGCATACCTGCTGCGGGAGCAAGGCTATGATGTGGTCGGTGTGACGATGAAGGTATGGCCGCAGGATTGCATCTCACGCGCGGAGGACAAATGCTGCGGGCCACAAGCCGTGGCCGACGCACGCAGTGTGGCGCATGCACTAGGCGTTCCTCATTACGTGGTCGATGAAGCGGACCAGTTTGAGCGCGTCGTGATTGATTACTTTGCCAGTGAATATCAGGCCGGGCGGACGCCGAACCCGTGCGTGATGTGCAACGAGAAACTCAAATTCGGTAATCTTTGGAGCAAAGCCAGGGCACTCGGTTGCGAGTACATTGCGACGGGCCACTATGCCATCATCGAGCATGCAGCCGGCACGCCTTCGGCCCGTAGCGGCAATTGGGCCGCGCCTCCGGATGCTCGCGGTGATCGCGCGTGTGAAACGGCCGGGTTCGACGCCCCCGGCTACAGCATTCTGCGCAAAGGTGTCGATCCGCGAAAGGATCAGTCATATTTCCTGTTCAGTCTGCGTCAGCCGCAGTTGCGTCGCGCGCTGACGCCCTTGGGCGGAATGATCAAGCCGAAGATTCGGGAGATTGCGCACTCGTTAGGCTTGAAGGTCGCTGACAAGACCGATAGCCAGGAGATCTGTTTTGTTCCCGGCAATGACTACAAGGCATTTTTACGCTCGCACCTCGGTGAAAACGAATTTCATCGCGGCGAAATTTACGACGTCGACGGTCACTTCATTGGTCAACATGACGGGATCGAGCTGTTCACGATCGGTCAACGCAAGGGACTTCCCGGCGGTTCGCCGGGTCCGCGTTACGTCGTCGATCTCGATCCGGCGACGAATCGCGTAATCGTCGGGAACGAAGATGATTTGGTCGCGGATGAATTCGAGATCGATCGCGTCAACTGGCACCCTGTAGCCGGGGGCGATGACCCCGGCTTCCCTTGCGGGGGTCCCGCTGCCGGGGTCGACGCCCCCGGCTACAGCAAACAAATCGAAGCGACGGTGAAGATCCGTTATAATCACCCCGGAACGTCTGCTACAATTACGCCGCTGCCGAGCGACCGTGCCCGCGTGCGACTGCATGAGGCGCAGCGAGCAGTCACTCCCGGACAAGCGGCAGTCATCTACGATAGCGATGTTGTTTTGGGAGGCGGCTGGATCTGCCGGAAGGTTCCATCGCGTCATCCTGAGCGGAGCGAAACGGAGTCGAAGTTGCCAGCGGCGACGTTTTAAGTAAGGCAACGGGATTCCTCGACTTCGCTCGGAATGACCGGCTCTTGTTTAACAAAATGTCTAACAGAATCCTTCTTGCGCTCAGCACATTTTCGGACGCGGAAATCGCGCGCCGGATTTCGAATCAATTAGTCAGTGAAAAGTTCGCGGCCTGCGCGAACATTTTGCCGGGGATTGAATCGGTTTATCGCTGGAAAGAAAAACTGGAATCAGGAAACGAAACGCTCGTCTTATTCAAACTTAGCGAAGATCGGCAATCAGCATTCCAGGACAAACTTCGATCACTTCATCCCTATGACGTTCCCGAGATAATCTTCATTCCAGTCGCAGGCGGGCTGCCGGAATACTTGCAGTGGGTCGTGGGGAATTGCGGTTAGCTCCGCTGGCGTCTCCTGCCGATCACGTAAATCGCGACGCCAATCGCATTCGCGGTGGCAGTCACCGCAATAATTTTAGCGGCGAAACTCAACGGGCTTGGTACGTCAATAATGGGATAGACAGTAAAGAAAATCGCGGATAACGAGACGGCAGCGCCGCAGATGGCCGCAATACGAAGCCAGATCGAAGCGCCTGAACGAACCGCCCGCGCGCCGAAGATTGGGATCGCGAACATCGCTACGTAAACAATACCGTAGAAAACGTTCGCGGCATTATCGACCAGTTGAAACGCTTCCTGGATCCCGGCGCCGATCTGACTGGTGATCCCGATCAGGAGCGTCGTTGTCCCGACGAAGATGATCGAGTTGACTGGTGTTTTGTAACGCGGATGCAGACGCGAGAACCAATTCGGGAGTAACTGGTCCCAACCCGCGACCATCGGCAATCGGGAGCTGCCGGTCACATGCACGCTGGTGGAAGAAATCGTGCGTGCAGCCATTAACAAAATTGCAATCGACGCAATGGCGCCTGCGATCGGAAAGGCACGCATCCCGAGTCGCAGCGTTTGCGGCACCGGACCGATAAGATCGATTGGATTGTCGCCGATAAACGCGAGAACCGAGCTGGTGCCAAGAATGAACATCAACGCAATTACCGGTGAGGCGAACAGCACCGAACGGCCAATGTCGCGTGCAGGCGAGCGCGTTTCGCCCGCCAAAATCGCTACGTATTCAAATCCACTGAGTGCCCCGACCGCTAGCTTGGTGAAAATATTGAAACAATAAAAAATCGACATGGTCGGCAACGCGAACTGTAACGGGTGATACGAGCTCAATTCGCCGCGTGCCAGCGCCAGAAACGGCAACAAAATCAAAGCCGTATAAACGACGAGCATCGCGAACGCCCCGACATTGTGCACCCACTTGCCTAACGATAATCCCCGGACACAGGACCACACAAGCCCGATGACCAGGGCGCCGCTAATCAGCGACACGCACAATTTGCTGTTCGGCATCCAGGCGGCACCGGGACCGATTGCATAGGAGATGTTTGTGGTGGTGAACATTCCGGCGAGCGCAATGACCGTGATTGACAGAAGCCAGAGATTCCAGGCGACAATAAACCCTGTGAACTCATTGAAGCCGAGCTTGGCCCATTGATAAATGCCGCCTTCGAACGGCATGCGATTGCTGAGATAGACAACGACCGCGGCCTGCGGAATATAGAAGAGTAAAATCGCGAGCAACCAGAAGAAAAGATGCGCATGTCCTAGCTTCGCTGCAGTGCCAACCCAGCTCGAGCCGACTACGAAGAGAATTTGCGTCAGGACCAGATCACGCAGGGCCAGCGGCTTTTTGAGGGCAACGCTGTGTTTTTCAACATTGCGTTCTGCGCTATCCGGTTCGGACTTCATCTTTGAACGAGAACTCGCGCGCCGCGCGTGGTGGCTTTGGCGGCGCGCCGAATGCGTGCGCTACTCATTTTGACGCATCAAGCATTAGACCCGCTCAGTGCTCGTGTTCTTCCTGTGATCGGATCGGAGGCGCGGGCTCGTTTCGAAATTCGCGGTGGCGGATTTTACCGCCGGCGTACGCGATGTAGCAGCCGCACATGAGGGTGGCGGCTCCAAACACGGCCACCGTGATTGCGAGCGGCAGGGAAGACTTCGGCCACCGCAGCGGCGCGATGATCGCGGCCACGCTCAGAGCCGCGAGCGCGTAAACTATGTAGATGAGTTTCTCGGCGCGTTCCATGTGCTCATCGAGCCAGGCATGACCATCGTCATCGGTCATGGCCAGAACGCGATCGTATCCCTGCTGGCCAAATTCAAAAGTCGGCCACGCTGAAAGCGAGGTGATGAATACCAGAATCAACGTCACAATCTGTGCCCGCCGACTTTTTGAAATCAGAGCGCCGATAAGACCGATCCAACTGATCAGCAGCCCGTACACGGGCAGCGGATTGAGCAATACATGAACATATTCCGGCTGGCGCAAAGCACGAACAAAACCGTCGATCATAACTTGCCGTTCCACTCCGTTCCACAGACGTGCGCGGAACGCTGTGCCTCCTCGGGGAGAAATTTTCGCCAGTCGGCGATCGTGAAATGCCACCATTCCGTTCGCATTCCCCAAAAACCAGCATGATGCATGGCGTACTGCAGCAAACGAAGATGACCGAGGACCTCGAAAGAAGACCCGGTATAACGCCACATCGCAGCGGGTGTAAAATCGTCGAAATCACTTGGCATCCTTACAGGGCGATTCCATGAGTCGACCAGTGTGGCATCGACAGCGATGCCCCAGCTGTGCAGTGAACCAACACCTGTTTCGGGATTGGCGACATAATCATTGTTGCGCGACGCCTGCCAAAGCTTTGCCTGAACGGTCGTTGGCCGATAAGCGTCCCAGATCTTCAACCCGTATCGGTAACGACGCAGAATCGTTTGCGCCGTGGTCAGGGCGGTGGCGACCTCGCGGCGGGCGAGCGCCCGCGTGCCTTCGGGATAAAGCGGGTGTCGCACGAAGTTATGGTTTCCCGCGTATCGCAACTCTACCAAAATGGTGGGGTTCACCGATTGGATATCAACGAGACGATCCTCAGCATTTACGTTGGCTGAAACCAGAAGGGACACCAAAGTCACAGCCAAAGAAATCCACACTTCGCTTTGGTGCGTTTGCATTGCCCGGCTAATACACTGCGACAGCTGCTTTGGGTTCATCCATTCCTGCCAGACGCTGGATGAGAAGCCGGGCACTCTCTTCCGGCACGACAAAACGCAATTCAAGACTGGAGTCGCCTTGGATCTGGATCTCCGGCGGCTGGGAATAGAACAACAGCTGCGAATCTGGGAAGCGTAGCCATTGCTGCGGGTTCCCGCGCAAATTCTGCGCGATGTCGGCTGCATTCTTCGGAGGATTCACTTTTATAAGGATTCTGGCTTTTACTGGATTTTGCAGGTCCACCGCAAGTCCGATCAGCTGTGAAGCTTCGAGTAGCTCAGGGGAAAAGATGGGGTGAAAAACGCGGGAGAGATCCGCGGGGTCGCGAGAAATGAGTCGCAGCGCGCTCTCTTGATCGAGCGCCTCGAAGCGGTCGAAAAATTGTCCGGTGATTTTAAGGTCGGGTTTCATTCCCAACCGCACCAGGACCAGTTCGTTCACTTCTTTTGGGGCGCCCACGGCGAGCGTTGCCGGTCCGACACGTGCAAGCGCAAAATCCGATTTGCCCATCGCAGGATTAGAAGAGGTGCCCTTTCGTTCCCACACCGGTAACCCGCTTACCGGACGCCTTTCGAAAGTCTTATCGTTGGCGACTGTACGGATAACCTTGGCCAGACCACGGCGGCTTTGAATAAGGTTAAATTCTCGAGTCTCTCCGGCTTCGCTTGTAGTCAGCGCGCGGGTGATCCGCGCCGCGTCCCGCGTCAGGTTCAATCCAGGAACTGAGGCGGCGGGGCCGATCAACGCCGGCCAAAGCTTCGGCTGCTCCGCGCGCCAATGCTTTGCGACATTTGCGCGTTCAAACTGGTCCGTGTTGATCGACAGGATGGTATCGGTTTCCTGCGGCAACCAATCGCGTCCTCGAGGTGATTGGAAAAATAAAAGCAACGTGATCGCCAGTAAAACCAGCACTGAGAACGTGGTGAAATAAAACTTTCGCAACTCCTGTTTGTCGATCTGACTGGAGAGCTTTGCCAGCTCTGCCTGATGTTGTAACTGCACCTCCACCGCGTCTCTGCGTCGATGTGCTTCTTCGAGCAGATGCGGCGCATTTGGGGGCGCAACGCCCTGAACTGACAAATGTCGCCCGATACTCAGATATGCAGGATTTTTTCGCTCTTCGACGGTTTGATGACGCGCTCGCGCATCGCGCACCGCCTGTTGCTGAGTCCGAATACTCTCGACAAGTTTCCGGTCGCGGGCCTCGAACTCGCTTCGCGTACGCGCTAAGCTCTTTTCCGTCGCGGCAAGTTCGGACTCCGCGCTGGTCAGGGTCTCCTTCGCCGCTCGCACTGCTTCGGTGCTTCCCAGGCGCGCTTTGACAAGTTCCGCACGTTCCTCGGGAAGGCGTGCCCGTTTGGCCATGATGCCTTCCGAGAGCGTTTCGAGGTCCGGAGGAGCGGGATTAAGCCCATGCAGGTCGGACAACTGCTTCAACAGATCGCGATCAGCTGCTTCGCTCTGCTGTAGCCGACGCTCCACATTGGCTAGCTCGCGTTCGCACACTTCAGCATTTGCCCTGGCGTGATTGCGTTGCTGAACAAGCGGTTTTCTTTCGGATTCGAGTTTCGCAAGGGTCTCCGCTTGCTCACGCGCAATTTGCTGCCGTTCTTCCTCGATTCTCTTGATCCCTTCTTCGATCTGCGCGATTCGCAGTGCGACTTCTTTTTGTTCCTGCTCCAGTTTCTTGAGTGCGACGATCTCGTTGCGCAGTTCGGGAAAATTTGCCGCTTGCGCCGTTCCCTCGCGTCCAAGGGCAATTTCGCTCTTTTGTAGAAGCCGCCGCTCGTGCCGGAGCGCCATGCGCGTTCGCTGGCGCTTGAGCTTTAAGGCGACTTCGCGAAGACCAGTGCGGATGAAGCTCACAATGAAAGGCTATATGAAGGCAGGGTTTGAAAAAGATTTTTCAGCGCCATTTGCCATCTGTCGTGTCATTTGCGTTGAAAGGTGGCCTATTCCTCAGACGTGGCTAGTTTTGCCAGAACACTGAAGTCTTCCAGCGTAGTCGTATCGCCCGTCACCTTTACGCCGCTCGCGATTTCTTTCAGGAGCCGGCGCATTATTTTGCCGCTGCGCGTTTTTGGAAGCGCTTCGGCAAAACGCACTTCATCGGGTTTTGCAATCGCGCCGATGTGTTTGCTGACGTGATCGCGCAATTCCTGTTTGAGTCCACGATTCACTTCAACTCCGCTTTTTACCGTCACAAACGCGACAACCCCCTGGCCCTTAAGTTCATCAGGCCTGCCCACCACTGCCGCCTCTGCGACACGCGGGTGACTTACGAGTGCGCTTTCTATTTCCGATGTGCCGAGTCTATGGCCGGCCACGTTGAGAACGTCGTCGATGCGGCCAACGATCCAAAAATAGCCATCTTCATCCCGGCGCGCGCCGTCACCGGTGAGATAATTTCCTTTAAATTCACTCCAGTATTGCTGGCGATAACGGGTCTTGTCGCCGTAAATCGTGCGCAACATCGACGGCCACGGACGGCGAATGATCAGCTTGCCGCCAATATTCGGACCGACTTCGTGTCCCTTCTGATCGACGATGGCGGGATCGACGCCAAAAAACGGAAGCGTTGCGCTGCCCGGTTTGGTTGGAATCGCGCCCGGCAGCGATGTGATCAGAATGGAGCCTGTCTCGGTTTGCCACCACGTATCAACTATTGGACATCGGCCGCCGCCGATATTTTTGTGGTACCACATCCAGGCTTCAGGATTGATTGGTTCGCCCACTGTTCCCAGCAGCCGCAGCGACGAGAGATCCTGTTTCGCAACCCATTCGTCGCCCCAGCGAATGAATGCGCGAATGGCCGTTGGCGCGGTATAAAGAACGGTGACCCGATACTCCTCGATGATTTTCCAGAAGCGGTCTGCCTCAGGCCAGTTCGGTGCGCCTTCGTACATTACAACCGTGGCACCATTGGCGAGCGGACCATAGACGATATAACTGTGACCGGTGACCCAGCCCACATCGGCTGTGCACCAGTAAATGTCCTCATCGCGGATATCGAAGACGTATTTTGTGCTCGAATAAACGGAGACCAGGTAGCCGCCAGTGGTGTGCAAAATTCCTTTCGGCTTTCCGGTCGATCCGCTGGTGTAGAGAAGATAAAGCGGATGCTCGCTGTCCAGCGGCAGGGGCGGACAGTTTGCATCGACATACTCCAACTCCCGATGCCACCAGACGTCGCGGCGCTCCTTCATATGAATCTCGTTTCCCGCGCGGCGAAAAACAATCACGCGGCGGACAGACGTACCGGCGCGGAGCGCGTCATCGACATTCTTCTTAAGCGGCACAATGCCGCCGCGTCGATAAGCGCCATCTGCTGTGATCAGTGCGATCGCGCCGCTGTCATTGATGCGGTCGCGAATGCTGTCGGAGCTAAAGCCGCCGAATACCACCGAATGCACCGCACCGATCCGAGCGCAGGCTAACATCGCAATCGCGGCCTCCGGAATGTTCGGGAGATAAATGATGACGCGATCGCCTTTTTTGATGCTGTTCCGTTTCAGTACGTTCGCGAAACGGCAGACTTCGCGATGCAACTGCTGATAGGTAAGCGTGCGTTTGTCGCCCGGCTCGCCTTCCCAGATGATCGCCGCCTTATTGCGACGCGACCCGGCAAGATGCCGATCCAGACAATTTTCCGAAACGTTTAGTTTGCCGCCAACAAACCATTTTGCGAACGGGGGTTTCCATTCGAGAACCTTTTTCCATGGAGTGCACCAGACCAATTCCCTGGCTTCGCGCGTCCAGAATTTGGCCGGCTGCCGGATCGATTCGCGATACATCCGCCGATATTGGTGGAGACTTTTGATCCGCGCTTTGCGGCTGAAGTCCTGACGCGGTTTGAAAACGCGTTTTTCGACGAGATGCGATTCGATGTTGTCGTGCATGGGCAGTTTCTAATATGCCGAGGATAATTTTTCGGCAAGCGCAGCCTGGAACCTTCAAACGTTACGAACATCACACGGTTACAATAGTCCCAGCTGAAGTTCCACTTGTAACTCTGTAACCCTTGCAGTGATTGTAACGTACAGCTCCATGATTGAGCCACTGTCTGACGAATATTTCATGCGCGAAGCTTTACGTCAGGCGCAGAAAGCGTATGCAGCCGAAGAAGTGCCGGTAGGTGCGGTGGTTGCGCGGCAAGGGAAAATCATAGCGCGCGCACATAACCATGTCGAGTTGCTCAAGGACGCCACGGCGCACGCCGAAATGCTGGCGTTAACGCAGGCGGAAGCGGCCGTTGGTGATTGGCGCCTGACCGGGTGCGATTTATACGTGACGAAAGAGCCATGCGCCATGTGCGCAGGCGCGCTCGTTCACACGAGAATCCGGCGCGTGATTTTCGGCTGCCCAGATCCCTCTGCCGGTGCTGCGGGAAGTTTGGTGAACCTTCTGCAAATGCCCGATTTTAACCACAGGTGCGAGATCAGGTCCGGCGTTTTACAAGACCAGTGCGCCGCAATTTTGCAGGATTTTTTTCGTAAGCGACGGGACGCGCAGAAGCCGAGCAATTCTTAAGTAGTGGTATCCCGAGGCTTAGGCTCAAAGAACACCGGATAGTTCAAAAACAACAGAAAGAGATTGATGTTCTCAAGGTGGAATTAAAGGAGCAAAGAGCATTGATTCAAAAAGGGAACGATAAAGTGGAGCTTGCCAAAACTGCACCGCAAACCGCTCTGATTAATCGATAGGCTCGCAAAGCTGCTAGAATTCGGAGCGTAATTTCTTCATGCGCGAATTTAAGCAAGATGCCTCCGATCGTGGGATCGGAACGCGATTTTAAGCCCGCTTTGTTTCGGTCGTGCTTACCGTTCTCGCCGTTTACGAAAAAATTCCTGCAAGTTTGCCGCGTATTCACTTTCCAAAACGCCGAAGTGACTTCGCAGCGGCAAGAAATAGACTTTAAGATGCCGTCTAATTTTCATTGCATCCAAAGAGCATGATGCATTTTCAAAGAACTTTGATCGTTTTGTCGATTCTTCTAGCTTGCTCGCACCCAGTCAGCGGACAAGACACAGAGGAGGGGACGAAGAAAGACGCCGAATCACCTTCGCCTGATGGAAAATTTGCTTTTCGCTACACGGCGGAATCCGACTCGGAGAATCAAACGTATGATCTCATCGATAATCGATCGGGAAAAGTTTTGCTGAGTGTCGCCGACTCCGATCCCGATTTCGGCCCGAGTGCACGCTTTAATATGGAGGTGCTGTGGAAACAAGACTCAAAGGCGTTCGCGCTCACGGCCACGTTGTGGAAACGGGGAAGCTATGTGGCGGTCTTCGTGCAAAACGGATCTACTTTCCGCGAGATCAAACTGCCGGAGCTCTTGGCGGAAATTCCAGACAAGATCAAGGGTGGCAAAAGTTTCCCGCATGTCGTCGAGCTGAACTCACAAACCGCCACGCGCTGGCAAAAGGATGGTTCGCTCATCCTGGCGATCGAAAACGTCGTTGATGGCAACGAGGGAACAATCACTGCGACCCGCACGGTAGTGCTGGGCTTCGATCAATCTGACAAAGCCAGAATCCGGAAATCGACCATAAAATTCGCGGTCGATAAGCAGTAAGGCGCGAGGTCTACGCTTCGGCAAAGGTCATTCCGGCGTCGATTTAGTCTGCGACGTCGTGCCATCCGGTCGTCCGTGTATGGTGAGCCAGACGCCGCCAGCAAGCTTTATGGATTGTTGACCACCTGCGACGCAGATTGGTTTGCTTGGAGTGTTGCGCTAACTTTCTGTGGCGGAGTAACTGCTTGCAGTGGTGGCAAAGGCCCGAAGCAGCCAAGCGCAAGAGCGGCGAGAAGTGGAAGAATTGGTTGTTCGAAATGAGGCGGCCGATTCATATATTTATTCCTTTTTTTCCCGCCCAAATTGATTGTGAGATTCCGAGGTCTAGAGAAGGTCAAGAACATTGCGGGGAAAGTTCTCCGTCTAATTCAGATCCTCTTTAGCGACTCCCACCCTGGAAAGAATCTCATAAGCCCGTCAAGAACAATTGCCTCAAGTATCGTTAGCATGCGTAGATGGAAATGCTGCCTCGCTGGGATTCGAACCTGGACTTCTCCCATGCAGCAATCCATTCGCGTTTGCCGCGAATAACGTCGACAGGCTCGCAAGATTATTTCATAAAACCGGGATATGAAAACACGCCGTGGCGGACATGCTTTGGTGTGCATGCCGATGAAAAGTTGGCTGCGTCTCTGGTACCCGAACGCTCGTTAGGAAAGATGGAGGTACGGCGTAAGAATCTTCGACAAAACTAAGCCGCAAAAGCCAATTAAGAGCAGTCTATTGCGCCATTTGTACAGATTCCCGGCCCTGATTGTTTCCTTCTCTATCATATGATGCAGAACCTCTATTTTCTCATTTAACACGCTTAGCGAATTTGCTGCTTCTTCTCTGGTTAGAATCCTTCCCGGATATTTCAGGACAAAGAGCCCTTCGGAATTAGGTTTTGCTACTATGACTGCTCCTCGTCTTTCTATTGAGTCGAGTAGCTCACCGTTCAAGCGACTGATTTGAACGAGTATTTCAATACGCTTTAAGCCTACGCCTGCAGAAAAAATAAGCAGAGCGAGCGAGACGACTTCAATCGTGTAAGCCGACAAGAGTGTCAGCTTCTCGGGATGCAGCGTGTAGCCAGCGTACCCGCAAAGGGCCAGGGATATTGCGACTATGAAGTACTCGAAACGCTGAAGGCCTTCGCGGTAATTTCCAAATTCAATAAGGCTTCGGTGGTCGTTCGTCATTTTTCTATTGCAATTGGTATGGCCCGTGAAACGGCCGGCGTGCGACTTTCTATCATGTTCCCGGCCGCGCCGTAAAGGCGGATGCATCTCCCATGCAGCGTAGTCCGGAAGCCCTCTTTCCCCGGTTGCCTTTGATCTCTAGATATCTCGATCGGATGCGTTGTAGAAATCTAACCGGTTTACGTCGCTA
Organism: uncultured Verrucomicrobiae bacterium; assembly: GCA_963753675.1. GTDB lineage: Bacteria > Verrucomicrobiota > Verrucomicrobiia > Chthoniobacterales > UBA10450 > Udaeobacter. Next base: position 268,798 of record CAVWCZ010000008.1, read on the forward strand.
TCTGCCCGGAAAATTTTGTCCGAAGGGCAAAACTTCATCTTTAGAACCGGGCGTATCTCCGAATCAGTATCCCCTTTTGCCACTGCAGAAATAGGTGTTCCTATTTCATGTGGCTGCCTCCCCAGGATTCGAACCGCGTAAAAAAGCTTCGCCTCACGCGGTTTTGATCAGCTCACAAAGCTGGCTTGCCACGAACCCCGAAAGCTTCCGAGATTTATGTGGCTGCCTCGCTAGGATTCGAACCTAGACAGAGAGATTCAGAGTCTCTAGTGCTACCATTACACCACGAGGCAACGAGCGGGCAAAGTAAAGACCGATACGCTTCGCTGCAAGTCGAGTGCAGTCATCTGCTCTGAACGATTTACGCCGCTGCGATTTTTCCCTCGAGCAGGATTTCGCTTCCTTCCCGGGCAGCGTCAACTTCAAGAGGCCTTCCGGACTTGGCCACGAGTTCTCGAGCCGATTTTAGCATCGCATCCACCATCCGGTCATCGTGATTCGGGTCGTGGTGAAAAAGCAAAAGTGTCTGCACTTCTGCGTCGAGTGCGAGCGAAACGACGCTGGAGATTGAGCCATGTCCCCATCCGATATGATATTCATATTCTTCGTCCGTGTACTGCGCGTCGAGAATCAGGACGTCGCTGCCTCGAAGAAATTCAACCAGTTTGGTGCGCTCCTCCACCGCCGTTTTCTTCGCTTGTTCCTCGCTCAAGTTATTTGCCCGCGCCGAATGCAGGAAGAATTCGTAAGGTTCGTGATCGGGGAGGAAAGCAATTGAACCGGCGCTGGTGAAAATACGATAGCCAACGCAGATCCCTGGGTGATTTACGAACGCGGCCTGGATCTCCAGTTTGCCCAGCGAAAACTTCATCTCGCTCAATTTTTTTATCTCCACCTTTGCGGAGAGCTCACGCATCGCGATGGGAAAAAATGGCGCTTTCATCGGTTCGGCGAGGATCTGGCGGAAGCTGGCGCCGGCGCCGTCAAAACCGAAAATCCGAATTTGGTTCTTTGGATTGTATGCCGGCTTGAAGAATGGGAATCCCTGAATGTGGTCCCAATGGGCGTGGGTGATCAAAAGCGTGAGTTTTGTCGGCTCGGTTGGAAACTCTTTTTCAAGAGCGATACCAAGTGGTCGGATGCCGGAGCCGGCATCGAGTATAATAATTTCGCCGTCAGCCCGTACTTCGAGACAGGTGGTGTTGCCGCCATAACGCAGCGTCTCTGGACCGGGCACCGCTATGGAGCCACGTGTCCCCCAGAACCTGATTCGTGCAGGCGATGACGATGCCGAGGAGCTAGGCATTGGAAGCGCCGATTTTGCCACGCATTTTCAATATCACCAAGAATTTTTAAGAGACTTGGTAGCGGCGGTTCACCAGAACCGCCAGGCGATTGACTCCGAAAGCTTTCGCGAGTTGAGGTCAATCGCCTCTACCTAAAAGAAAATGGGAATGATCAAGATCGCGAGAATATTGACGACCTTGATCATGGGATTGATGGCCGGCCCGGCGGTATCTTTATAAGGATCGCCGACCGTATCGCCGGTGACTGCTGCCGCGTGCGCGAAAGATCCCTTCCCGCCGAGGTTCCCTTCTTCAATAAACTTCTTGGCGTTGTCCCACGCGCCGCCGGAAGAGGTCATTGCAATGGCAACAAAGAGGCCGGTGACAATTGTGCCTACCAGCAAACCACCGAGCACAACCGGCCCTAATTGCGGAATCACCGCCACGCCGATGACGAAAACCAACGGTAGCAGTGCGGGCACGATCATCTCGCGCAACGCCGCTTTAGTCACGATGTCCACACACGTGCCGTACTCGGGCGTATCCTGACCGGTCATGATGCCGGGATGCGCTTGAATCTGTCGCCGCACTTCGCGCACGACCGCACCGGCGGCCTTGCCCACCGCGTCCATGCTGAAGGCGGTGAAAATAAACGGAAGCAATCCACCGAGGAACAAACCAATGATCACCTTTGGGTCCGTAAGCGAAAATGTGAACACGAATGGCTCGCCATTGCGCGTCACGTGCCCCTTGAGTTCCTGGACGTACGACCCAAACAAAACGAGCGCGGCCAAGCCGGCTGAAGCAATGGCATAGCCCTTGGTCACCGCTTTCATGGTGTTGCCCACGGCGTCGAGTTGATCGGTGACGTTGCGCACTTCTTTTGGTAACTCGCTCATGACGGCCACGCCGCCGGCGTTATCGGTGATCGGACCGAATGAATCGAGCGAGATAATGATCCCGGCCATGGATAACATCGCCATCACGGCGATGGCGATTCCGTAAAGACCGGCAAAATGAAAACTTAACAAAATTGCGATTGCGATGAAGCCAACCGGCAATGCGGTGGCGTGCTGACCAACGGCCAGACCCGCGATGATGTTCGTCGCATGACCCGTCTCTGAGGCACGTGCAATTTTTTGCACCGGGCGATAGTGCATCGACGTGTAATAATTGGTAATCACCACGACAACGGCTGTCATGATGAGACCCACGACCGAGGCCCAGTACAGTTGTGTCGGTGAGCGCAGCAGGCCAGCGATCGTAACGCCGGCAGGAAACAGGTAGTGCGTCGCTGGCCAGAAGAGAATGGCCGAAACGATTGCACTCGTGATCACGCCACCCATCAGTACGTTAGCTGGCTTTCCGCCGGCAAAGTTTACGAACAACACGCCCAGGATTGCGCCGAGGACGGAAATTCCACCCAGGACGAAGGGGTAAACCACGGCTGCCGGATTGCCCGGAAGAGTGAGGGCACCGATCAGGATCGCACCGATCAAGCTCACGGCGTACGTTTCGAACACGTCGGCGGCCATGCCTGCGCAATCGCCTACGTTGTCGCCGACGTTGTCTGCGATGGTGGCCGGGTTGCGCGGATCGTCTTCTTCGAGACCCTTCTCAATCTTGCCCACGAGATCCGCGCCAACGTCTGCTGCTTTGGTGTAAATTCCGCCGCCCAGTCGCGCGAACACGCTGATGAGACTAGCTCCCAGCGCGAGACCGACCAGACTGTTAATCGCGGTCCGCGAGCCGGCGATGCCCGCGACCACGGTGTAAAAAATCGATACCGCCAAAAGAGCGAGCCCCACCACCAACAGCCCGGTGACTGCGCCTCCGTTGAAGGCCATTCGCAACGCCTTCATAATCGAGACCGTTGCAGCCTGAGTCGTCCGCACGTTGGCGATCACTGCGATTCGCATCCCAATATAGCCAGCTGAAAGCGAACAAAACGCGCCAATTACAAACCCGATCGCAGTGGGGCGATCTTTGAAAATGAAGAGCAAAATAAAAATGATGACCGCGATGGAACTGATCGTGATCACCTGACGATTCAGATACGCCTTGGCGCCCTCCTGAACGGCACCGGAAATCTCCAGCATCCGCTGATTACCCGCCGGCGAGCGAACGACTATGGCAATTAGATAGAAGGCGACACCGAGACCAATTACGGCGCATACCATGGAGAGTGGCACGCCTGAGTTGAGAATAGTTAGGGCCAGAAAATTCATCGGTTCGCGGTAAAGCGCACGACTCTATGAAGAATTAACGCGCTGGCAACGGCATTTTGCCGTTTTCAGCGGGCGAAAACTTTACTTCATGCTTTCGCGTCCATGCGGTTTCGTGAGATCAAGCTGCGGACCGATAGGAACGATGCGAGTGGGGTTAATCGCTGTGTGCGTCATGTAATAATGACGTTTGATATGATCGAAGTTCACCGTATCGGCGATATCCGGTTGTTGATACAAATCCATCAGGTAACCCTGTAAATTTGGATAATCTACGATGCGCCGCAGATTGCATTTGAAATGGCCGTGATACACCGCGTCAAAACGCACGAGCGTGCAAAATAAGCGCCAATCCGCGTCGACGACGCGATTCGCGAACAAATATCGGCTTTTCGACAAACGTTCCTCGAGTTCGTCGAGCGCTTGAAAAACCCTTCGGCACGCTCGTTCGTACGGAGCCTGGCGGATAGCAAAGCCGGCTCTGTAAACGCCATTGTTCACGTTGTCGTAAATGAAATTGGCTAGCTTTGTATGCTCGGCCTCGATTTCCTTCGGGAAAAGGTCGACCTCTTTGGTGGAGAAATCGCCAAACACGTCATTGAAGATCCGGCAGATGTCGTCCTCGCAATTGTTCACAATCCTGTTCGTTTGTTTGTCCCAAAGCACCGGGACCGTTACGCGCCCGGTGTAATCGGGATCGGTGGCTTTGTAGGCTTCGCTCAAAAATTGAAAGCCATTGATCGGATCGGTGGATTCAAAGGGCGCGCCGGTAGGAATTTTGCCGGACGGCTCGCGGAAGGCCCAGCCTTTTTTGTCTCGAACCGGATCGACTACCGTCATGCCGATTGCAGCTTCGAGGCCCTTCAGCTTCCGGACGATTATTGTTCGGCTGGCCCAGGGGCAGGCTAGAGAAACGTAGAGGTGATATCGATTGGCACTCGCAGCGTAGGGAGTCGAGCCGTCATTGGACACCCAATCGCGAAACACGTCCTGCTGCCGTTGGAATTCTCCGGACTTCGTCTCCTCCTCTGGAAATTGTGCTCTCATGTAACGATGGATGGACACGAACAATGCCGAATTCGCTAGTGCGGCGAGCGGATCGTTTCGCGACTATTTCTGTTCGAAAATTTCGACGATGTTTTCAGTATCGATGCGCACAGCTTGATTCTGACCGAAGCAGAATATCATTCGAAAATCTCGAGGGGCGCCGAAGTCCCGAGGTTCATTGAACGAATACTGTGCACCGTTGGATAGCCGAACTGCAAAGGGGCGAAACGGTTGACGCTCTGCAAGCTGTTTTATCTCGCTGATCTGCATCGACTCCATTTTACATGGGCAAAGGCACACGTCATCTCAAAAGCCACGCCCGTTGACACCGAAAAGCGCCAGTGATAGCGTCCGCCAAATTTACGCGGAAGTCCGTAAAAGCGGCCAACGCGTTAACAGTTCCAGACTTGCACACTTTGTTGAACAGTCAGGTTTTGGTGCTCAACCGGCTTTGGCAGGCGGTAAACATCTGCTCTGCCCGCCGGGCTTTTACGCTCGTCTATGCGGGGCACGCCCAAATTGTTTCTTCCGATGACGCCAACAACTTTTTCACGCACGATTTCGAGAGCTGGCGCGATCTGTCTGCGACCGCACCCGAGCATGAGGTGGTCACAACGATTTCGTTCAAGATCCGCATTCCCCGGGTGATTGTGTTGCTGGTGTTCGATCGGCTCCCAAAAAAGGAGGTAAAATTCACGCGCCACAATGTGTTCGAGCGCGACAAAAACACCTGCCAGTATTGCGGCCATCTCTTTGACCGGAGCGATCTTAATCTGGATCATGTCGTGCCGCGCGACCGGGGCGGAACGACGACCTGGGAAAACGTGGTTTGCTCCTGCATCCCCTGCAATACGCGCAAGGGCAACCGGCTCCCCCGGGAAGCGCACATGAGTTTGATTCGGAAACCGAAGCGGCCGAAGTGGCGCCCGTTCGTGCAGATTACGTTTGCCGCTCCTCAGCACGATCTGTGGAAGCACTTCGTCGATCTCGCTTACTGGAACGTCGAGCTAAGCGACTGAGTTCAAGCCGGCGCTCTTTGTTCAACGCTTTAACGCTTCAAGAATCGGCTGCGGATAAACGCCGAGCCAGATTGTGGCGACAATCAATGCGCTTATCGCGATACGGGACAGACCATTCACCGGAATCGGGTCGGTCTTGGTGTCCGATTGCCAATACATCGCGCGGACAACTTTGAGATAGTAGTAGAATCCACAGCCTACTGTGATCACGCCGACGATGATGAGTGCGATCTGGCGCTGCAGAACAGCGGCGTAAAAAATGTAGAATTTCCCCAGAAATCCGGCGGTAAAAGGTACACCGGCAAGCGAGACCATTCCGATCAACATGGCGAACGCGAGAAATGGTGAACGCTTCGCAAGACCGTCGAAATCGGAAATGTTGTCGCCGGTATGCTGGGCGACGATGATTAGCACGGAAAAACTCAGGAGCGTCATCAACAGGTACGCAACAAGGTAGAAAATAATCGCGCGAACGTCGAAGCAGGCTACGCCGATCAGAAGATAGCCGGCGTGCGCGATACTGGAGTAGGCGAGCAGCCGTTTCAGGTTCGTTTGCGGCAACGCTGCGAGATTTCCGTAAATCAATGTGAGTAGCGCTATGAAGAAGATCAGGCGTTGTGTTTGCGGGAGGTTCATGAACGGTTGCAAAACACGTATCAACACGACGAATCCCGCGGCCTTAGAGCCGACCGAGAGGTATGCAGTCACAGGTGTGGGTGCACCTTGATAGACATCTGGCACCCAGAGTTGGAAGGGCACGGCAGCGATCTTGAAACCGAGGGCGACCAGAACAAGCACCATCCCTAATAACGCAGCGCCAGAAGCGTTGCCCGCATTCGCCAGCGCTCCCGTGAGCCGATACAGATTAGTCTGGCCAGTGGCCCCGAAAATCCAGGCGATTCCATACACCAGGAATGCCGTGGAAAGCGCGCTGAGGACGAGATACTTCACTCCCGCCTCAAGCGTCGCTGGATTGCGCCGGGTGAAACTGACCAGCACATAGAAGGAAACCGTTACCAGCTCGAGCGAGACAAAGATGAAAACGAAGTCGATTGCCGAAACGAGGTACATCAGCCCGGCACAGGTGAAAACAGGCAGCGTAACAAATTCGCCGAGTCCTGCCTGGGGCGTGACGCCGGAAAGGGATCGACGCACAACTGGCGCGTAGTCGATCATCATGATCACCACAAAAATTGTCGTGATCAGCGCGAATTGTTTGAAGAAGATCGCCAGCCGGTCTGCTGTGTAGAAACTCCAAAAACCGGTCGCGTTACCCGGCGAAGGAAAAGGAGCGACCAAGAAGCTGGCGACAAGAACCACCATCAGTCCGGTGATGGCAGCATACGCCAAAACGCGTTTGTCGATTTTGACGGCAAACGCTTCGATCAGCAGGATCAACATCCCGAGCACCAGCACGGCAACATCGAGCAGTGGCGCGGTAATTGAGATCATTTGTTTGTGGACAGGTAGCTGCGGAACTTCGGCATCACGAATCGAACCAATGATTGCGGAAAGAATCCGTAGCAGAGAAGCCCGGCCGCAAGCAACATGACTGGGACACGTAACCCCGGACGAAGATCGGGAAGTTTCTGCCATTGGTTGCGAACGGTGCCCATGAACGTTTTGCGGTAGGCTCGCAACATGTAAACCGTCGAGATCACGACGCCCCACAACGCTAGCACCGTGGCGATTTGAAAAATGTGAAATCGTCCGATTTCCCAACCATCCCGAAAGGCGCCAAAAAAGATCATGATTTCGCCGGCAAAATTAGCGAACCCGGGGAGGCCGATCGCGGCAAACACGCCAACTCCGAATGCGAGCCCGGCAAAAGGCATTACTTTCCCGAGACCGCCAAGGTCATCGAAAGCGAGCGTGCCCGTGCGCCGGCGCACCTCGCCTGCGATGCCAAACAGCAGCGCGATTGAGAGACCGTGAGCAAACATCAACACCACGGCGCCGGTCAGACCCAGGAGACCGAAGCTGGTGATACCAAGAAAAATGTATCCCATATGCATCACGCTCGAGTAACCCAGCATCCAATCGAGCCGCTTCTGCGCGATCGTAACCAGCCCGACGTAAATGATGTTTCCAAGTAAGAGCACCACGAGTAGCGTCGCCCAGTAGCGTGCGCCTTCGGGCAGCATCGGAATCGCCAGACGCAAAAGCCCGTAAAGCCCGAATTTCTTCAGAACCCCTGCGTGCAGCATTGCTGCCGGGGTGGGCGCGGCCGCATACGCTTCCGGCGCCCAGGTATGAAACGGAAAGAGCGAGATGAGAATGCCGAAACCGATAAGCAATAGCAGGTAAACATGCCGTTGTGCGTCTGGGGTGATTTGGCCCATGGCGGCCGCAGTCTGCAACGTTCGAATATCAAAACTGCGCGAACCGAGAGGAAAACTTTGGTAAAGCAGGATGAGACCGAGCAGGAGAATGAAACTGCCGATCGCCAGATAGATTGTGATTTTCCAGGCCGCTGCGAACCGATTCCCACTGCCCCAGATTCCGATTAACAGGAAAGTGGGAATGAGCGCCAGCTCGTGAAATGCGTAAAAGAAGAATAAATCAATTGAAGCAAAGGCGCCGATGGCGCCGCCGGCAATTAGAAGAAGACAGGCATAAAACGCGTTCTCGTGTCTTTCGATGGTGCCGGCAAACCACACCGCTGCCAGCGTCACGATCGAGGCCAGCAGTACCATCACCACACTCAGGCCGTCGACCCCAGTGGTGAAGCTCAACCGCCACTCGGGCGAAATGCTAAACGAAGTGACGTACTGGAAATCGCCTGGATCGTGTCCGAGGGAAGCGATCAAAAACACCGCTGCTGCAAACGTCAAAGTCGCCGCGCCCAATGCCGTTTTGCGCGCTGGCGCGCCAAGCATGATTAACGCGGCGGCAACGAGCGGACAGAAAATGACAAAGAGGACCATCAGGAAAAATGATGAAGCTGGAATGACGAATGACGCAATGACGCGATCCAAATGGCCGACGCAACGTCATCCTGAGCGGAGCGAAGCGAAGTCGAAGGACCCCGTGGAATTGCCTTTGAGGTTTCGCTGACGGGATTCCTCGACTTCGCTCGGAATGACGGCGGTTTGTTCATTGCTTCGTCGTTCGTCATTTTGAGCCCCGGCCTATCGGAAAACTGCGAAGTAAATCAGTGCAATGATTCCCAAACCAAACAGGAAAACATACCCCTGAAGATTGCCGACCTGAATCAATCGCAAGACTGCACCGAGGCCCCAGATGCCTCGACTACTCCCCCCTACCGCGCCTGCGTCGATGATCCATCGATCAATAAAAGCCGACATGCTTGCGAGCAGACCCTGCGACCAACGAATGAGCCAGCTGTAGAATTCGTCGATGTAGAACTTGTGGCGCAGCAGTTTGATGTCTACCGGCTCACTCGTCCGGCCACGATAGATGACAATCGCAAGTCCGGCGCCCACGATCACTGCAACGATCGCCAGCCCGGAAACAAAACTTGCGCCCGCCTTTTCGACCGGGAGTGGCAAAAAGTTTCGAGCGAAAAATGCGAACCCTCCGACAGTTGCCAGGATTGCCAGTATGATCAGCGGGCCGGTCATCACGGGAGGGGATTCGTGACTTTCACGCGCCTCTTCCGTTCGCGGACTCCCGAAAAAAACAATAACAAGCATGCGGATTACGTAGAAGGCCGTCAGGAACGCGGTGAACAGCGCGATGGCGAAGATGGGCAGGTTGCGTTGGTACGCGAGCGCCACAATTGCGTCCTTACTAAAAAATCCGCTAAACGGTGGGCAGCCGGCCAACGCAAGCGCGCCCGCAGTGAAGGTCACAAATGTAATCGGAAGCCTGCGGCGAAGACCGCCCATTTTCCAGATGTTCTGCTCGTGATGAAGCATCACGATGACGGAGCCAGCCGCGAGGAACAGGAGCGATTTAAAAAACGCGTGAGTGCAAAGATGGAACATCGCGGCGTCATTCGACCCGAGACCCACGGCCATCATCATGTAACCGAGCTGCGAAAGCGTGGAGTAAGCGAGAATGCGTTTAATATCGTCCTGCTGTGTTGCGATCAATCCGGCCATTACCGCTGTGATCGTGCCAATCCACGCCACGACCAGAAGCGCGGTTTGAGATGCTTGGATCACAAAGGCGACGCGGACCAGCATGTAAACGCCGGCCGCCACCATCGTCGCGGCGTGAATCAATGCCGACACTGGCGTCGGACCTTCCATCGCGTCCGGCAACCAGACATGCAGCGGAAACTGGGCGGATTTTCCGACCGCTCCGCAGAAAATTAATATCGCCACAATTGCGACTAACGTGGAGTGACCGCCAAAGACCGGCATTCGCGGCGCGATCTCGGTAAAAACGACCGAACCAGTGGTCATCCAAAGCATCAGGATTCCAATCATGAATCCAAAGTCCCCGATTCGCGTGGTAATGAAGGCCTTGTTCGCTGCGTCAGCTGCCGCGTCGTGATAGAACCAGTGACCGATCAGGATATAGGAGGTGAATCCGACCAATTCCCAAAAGATAAACAGCATCACAAAATTGTTTGAGAAAACGATGCCGAGCATCGCGAACATAAAGAGTGACAGCGCGGCGAAATAGCGTGACTTGCCTTCATCGTCTCGCATGTAACCCAGCGAATAGATGTGAATCAGCGTTCCGACGCCGCAAACCAGGATGGCCATCGTCCTGCTTAACGGGTCCAGCGTCAGGCCAAGCGGCACATGAAAGACCGGGCTGATATCGATCCAGACGACCTCAACCGCCGTGGTGGCTGAGTAGATAAAGATCAAGCAGCTGCAGATGAAACTTACGCATACTGCGGCGATCGAGATCAAACTGCTCAATGTCTTCCATCGACGGGTAAATAGCGTGATGAGAGCCGCGCTGGCGAGCGGCGCGAGCAGGATTAACCATGGAAAGAGTATGTTCATTGGTCCCGTTCGATTCGCGCGGCTAGAACTTTAAGCTAGTGATGTTTTTGACGTCGGTCGTTTGCCTCGCTCGAAATAGTGCGACGAGAAGCGCAAGCCCAACCGCGACCTCAGCGGCCGCCACAGTAATAACGAAAAATACGAACACCTGAGCGTTGTAGTCCGGCAGCCCATTAGGACCGACTCGGAATCGAGAGAAAGCCACCAGCGATAGATTGGCCGCGTTCAACATCAACTCGAGCGACATGAGAATGACGATAAGATTCCGGCGCAGCATGACGCCCGCTAAGCCGATCGCAAAAAGCAGCGCGCTTACCACCAGATAATCGGCGAGCGAGATCATGTTTACCGTGGCTCTCGCCGGCTCAAGAAGACCACGCCGATTGTGGCAACCAGCACCAGCACACCGATGATTTGAAAAGGCAGATTGTAACTGCTGAACAGCAACCGGCCGATGCTCCAGACATCATCTGTCGTTGATGTTGCCAGCGCGGGAAAAGGTTGCCGCGCAGCGTGAAAGCGCCCGATCACAGTACAAATCTGAATGAACAAAATCATAGCGACAGCAACGCCGCCCCCAGCGGTAAGCCAATTGACCGGACGCCGCTCTTCGGTGCGAATGTCGAGCAGCATGACGATGAAAAGGAAAAGCACCATCACCGCGCCTGCGTAAACCAGCACCTGAATAATCCCGACGAAAAAGGCGTCGAGCGACATGAACAGAACAGAAAGTCCCAGAAACGATACCACCAGGCTGAGTGCGCTCGCGACCGGGTTGCGATTGAGCACCACAGCCGCGCCGAAAATCACGGTCAGCGATGCAAAGCTCCAAAATAAAAACGGCGACATTTTTTCAAGCCACACATGAACACGGATCAAACACGGATGTAAATCGGAATCCAAAAATCCGTGGTCATCCGTGTCAATCTGTGGCTGCTACTTTTTTTCGTTCCATTTCAGGACCACGCCGTGCATCACCCCGCCAATCTCGAGAAGTTTTTCCTTGTGATGCACCATGTCCGCACGGGTGAATCCTGTAATAGCGTAATCTTTACGCAGAAAAATCGCCTGCTCCGGGCAAACCTCTTCACACATTCCGCAGTAAATGCAGCGGATCATATCAATATCGAATTCCTGAGGAAATTTTTCGACCTTTGCAAAACGGTTGCCCGGCGGAATTTCGCCGGGAATAATTTTGATCGCGTGCGGCGGACAAATGAATTCGCAAAGCTGACATGCCACGCAACGCACCCGTTCATCCGCATCACGCACCAAAGCAGGGGCACCGCGATAATAATCCGGCAGGTGAGCGTCCCATTTTTGCTCTGGATATTGCATGGTCACCTTGGTGCGGCCGAGGAGCATGTTTTTGAGATGCTTAAAGGTTATGGTCAAGCCGGAAGCGATCGCCGGCAGATACAAGCGCTCCCGCCAGTTCAATCTCGGTCGTGGAACGGTGATGGTCATGATTAGAATGACGAATGACAAATGACCAATGACGAAGCAATGACAAAACACGAATGACGGGTCAGATTCCTGTCATTCCGAGCGGAGCGAAGCACAGTCGAGGAATCCCGTTGCAAGGTTCTTGGATAATGCCGCGGGATCCTTCGCTCAGGATGACGGAATCGTTTTTCGTCATTCGTCATTGGGATTCCCTTCGAGCTTCGTCATTCGGATTTCGTCATTTGCCTGGCAGATATGCCGTGATTGCTGCGACGATAAAGATGTTGACCAGCGCGATTTCGAAAAAGAACAGCCAGCCGAGGCGCATCAGCTGGTCCCATCGAAATCGGGGAAGCGTCCAGCGCACCCACATGAAAAAGAAAATCACAACGGCAACCTTGGCGAAAAAAACGGCGATGTTGATAAGCCCAAAGATCCATCCGTGGGAACCATCCGGGATTCCAGGAAAATGCCAGCCGCCGAAAAACAGTGTCACCACCACAGCGGAGCCGGCAATCATCGCGGCGTATTCGCCGAGAAAATAGAGGGCGAACTTCATCGAGCTGTACTCTGTGTTATAGCCGCCCGCGAGTTCCTGCTCGGCCTCCGGTAGATCGAACGGGAGCCGGTTTGTCTCGGCGAAAAGCGCGATCATAAAGACCAGAAACGAGATAATCATTGGAATGGCAAGCAGCCATTTCCAGGGATTCAACCAATCGCCGACGAACGGTGCGATAAACCAGCCGTGCTCGATTTGGTAACCCACGACACTGGTTAGTCGCAAGGTGCCAGCCAGAAGAAAAATAGGAATGACCGCGAGTCCAAGTGAAAGTTCGTACGAAAGCATTTGGGCACTGGACCGAATCCCGCCGAGGAACGGATATTTTGAATTCGACGCCCAGCCGCCAAGGACGATTCCGTAGACGCCTAACGAAGATATCGCGAACACAAAGAGGATCCCGACATTCACGTTGGCGATCACCATTGGCACGCCGAACAACGTGCTGCCGAACGGAATCACCGAAATGGTGATGATGGCTGGCATTACTGCAAGACTTGGAGCCAGCCAGAAATAAAAGGTGTTGGTCGCCCGTGGCGTGAAATCTTCTTTCAGAAGCAGCTTGAACATGTCGGCAAGGGGCTGCAAAAGGCCCGCCGGCCCAACGCGATTCGGCCCCAGCCGGTCCTGGATAAAGGCGCTAACTCGCCGCTCGGCATACACGGCGTAGGAGACCATGAATAAGATCACGCCGAGAAGAATCACGATTTTCAGCAGCGAGGTGATGATAAAAAAAAGGTCCATCCCGATCTTGCAGCTTACTCTGTTGCAGCCGCGGTCGATTTACAACGTTTCTTGCTGTAGCGTCCGCTGTCATAGCGGAAATGTCCTCAGCGCCGGCAAATCCAAAACGAGTGCGCTGAGGACAGCGCACACTACAGCTATTGCCGGGGCGAAGGTTTTGCTTCGTCTGGTTTAATGCTCGGCAGTTCGAGATGAGCTCGCGCTTCATGTAACTGTTGCCGAACTGCGCGCCGTCTTGCCTGGAGCGCGATCGCTTTCTCAATTGCATCTTCGTCACTTGGCTCCATCGGTGGCAATTCTTCCATTTTGAGGATATGAACGCCGAGATCGCCAATTTTACTCAGATTCAACCCTGCAAAATGCGGGACGCTTTCGCTTATGCGTCGGAAGACATCCTCGATCGAGTGAAGCGAATCGCCGCCTCCGATGGCTTGAAGCAAATCGCGCAAAATCTCCCAATCATCGCGCGCGTTGCCAGGCGGGCGAATGGCGCGATTCAAGCGTTGCAAGCGGCCCTTGCCATTAATCATCGATCCCCGTTTCTCGGCAAAACCACACGCGGGCAGGAGGACGCTGGCCTTTTCGGTCGCTTCATTTCGTAAAGTATTCATCACGATCAATGCGCGCAGGTCGCCGAGTTGGTCGACCGACAGCCCCAGGTGCATCGCGTTTTCTTTAAAAATGATGAGCGCTTTGATTTTCCCGGACCGTACCGCGTCCGCGATCGCGGTGAGTTTCGCGCCGGGCTCGGATTCCGATGGAAGAATCAAGCGCGCGCCGTTTGTATTCGGGTTGCGGTCTTCGCTTAGCAAAATGTCATCGCCAGTGGCCCGTCTCGGAACGATATCGATCCACTCCACGCCCAACGATTTCGCCACTTGAGTCGTCAGCCAAAGCTCTTCATTGGTCATTCGACCCGAGGCAATGATGGCAATCTCGGACGCGGCAAACTGTTTCAACAGAAGCGCTGCGTGGCCAATCGCAGTTGGCCAATCGGCCGGAACGAGTTCTCCATCGGAACGAATCCGCGGCTCGAGCAAGCGGTCCTCGGCTTCGAGGTATTTGAAATTGAGCCGGCCATAATCGCACATCCAACAAGAGTTAACGTGATCGTTTTCGCGCGGTGTTTGGCGATAGACCACGTCCTCACGACTGCCGATGATGGTATTGCAACCCGTCGCGCAACTTGTGCAGATACTCTTCGTTTCTTTTAGGAACCAGACCCGCATTTTGAAGCGGAAATCAGTAGAGGTCAGCGCGCCTACGGGGCAAATGTCGACGGTGTTCAGAGAATAATTATTATCCAGGGACCGGCCAGGGTGCGCCGTCAGGACCGTGTGGCTGCCGCGATCGACGAAGCCAAGAACGTCATCGTGCGCGATTTCCTGGCAAAAACGGATGCAACGCGAGCAGAGAATACACCGCTCATCATCGAGTGTGACCCGTGGGCCGATCTGCACGCCTTTCGGCTTTTTCACTTTGTTCTCCAGGAAACGCGATTGCGAAGTGCCGTAGTCAACGCTGAATTCCTGCAACCGGCACTCGCCGGCTTGATCGCAAATGGGACAATCGAGCGGATGATTAATCAGGAGAAATTCCAGCACGCCGTGGCGGCATTCTTTCACCAGAGGGGAGTCTGTGCGAACCGCCAGGCCTTCGGCCACGTCCTGTGAACAGCAAATCTGCGGACGCGGCATCCAGTTGATGATCGGCTTACCGTCAGCGCCGAGTTCGGGTTTCCGATCCGGCCCGAGCCTGGGAAATCCCATTTCGATCAGACACATCCGGCAGTTGCCAGGCGCGCTGAGCTTCTTGTGATAGCAGTACCGCGGGACGAAGACCCCAACCTGCTCACACGCTTCAATTACGCGCGTCCCTTTTGGGAACTGATGCCAGGTCCCATCAATCTGGACGTTGAAGTGTGGAACTGAATCGGTCGAGTCGCTCATTTTCTTACTCTTTGGTCTTGCTCCTGCTCTTGCTCGAAGCCGAATGACGAATCAGCTCCTTCGCGCACGACCGCACCTCCAGATTCGAAGCTGTAGCCCAGTGCTTTCAGCAATCCTATGAGCATATTCACGATTTGAACAAGCTGCTCTTTTGCGGGAACGATGTGCGCCTGTGTACAGAGTTTGCGCGAAACCAGGACGTCCAGGCTTGCCGCCGCTTCCACTGCTGAGCCCCGAGCGATATCAAAGAATCGGGCACGATCTCGTCGGGAGAACTTTCCGTTCCCTTCAGCAATGTTTAGCGGAATGCTTGTCGCGGCGCGATCAAGTTGATCTTTTGCCGCAGCTTTCGCTTCAATCTTGCCAAGTAGATCGCCGACCCAACAGTTAAACTCCAGCGCGACCTGGTATACGTTTAGTTTCTGGTGGTCAAAGTAGGTTCTCATTTTTTAGAATCGAGCATGAGCATGAGCAAGAGAAAGATTCATGTTCTAGATCATGCCCTTTGCGCCGGCTTTTTCCCAGCCGGGGTCGTGCGCCAGTGGCGTTGTGGGAATCGATTGTTCCTCGATCAATTCTTCGGGCGTGAACTCGGGAGGGAGGGGTGGGGGAACCGGTTTTTGCGCGCGCGCGGCAAATTCCTCCGGAAATTTTTCGACAAAGCTTTGCGTCGGCCAGGCGCACGCTTCGCCAAACGCGCAAATGGTGCGCCCGGCAATATTGTCGCCAATGCTTTTCAGTGTCTTCGGGTCCTCCACCACGCCGCCGCCCCGCAGCATGCGGTCGGTGATTTTTTGCATCCAAAGCGAACCTTCCCGGCAGGGTGTGCATTGGCCGCAGCTCTCATGTGCGTAAAATTTGTTGATGTTGTTCAGTGCCCAGACCATGTCGCGCGAATCGTCCAGCACGATCACGCCGCCAGAGCCAGCCATTGAACCTGCAGCTGCCAGTGAATCGAAATCCATCGGGATATCGTCGATCTGCATTTCGCGTTCGGTGCTCGACCCGTCGGCTTGTCTTTCCTTCAATTTGAAACGCTCGTCGGCGCGCAATACTTTCGCCGAACTGCCGCCCGGAATGACGGCTTTTAATTTTCGACCCGGTCGCATCCCGCCAGCCATCTCGTAAATCAGCTGTCCCATGGTCACCTCGCCGAGTTCGATTTCGAAGTAACCGGGCCGTTGTACATCGCCGCTGACGCACACCACCCGTGTGCCGGTATTGTTAGGCCGGCCGAGCCGCGCGTACTCCGCGCCGCCCATGGCGATGATGTGCTTAATATTGCAGAGTGTTTCGACATTATTGACGATGGTCGGGCACATATAGAGACCCAGGACGGCCGGAAAATACGGCGGCTTAATTCGCGGGTAGCCGCGCTTTCCTTCGAGCGATTCGATCAAGCCGGTTTCTTCCCCGCAAATGTAAGCACCTGCGCCGCGATGAAGGTAAACCTCAGCGTCGAACCCCGATCCGAGAATGTTTTTTCCCAGGAAATTGTGCGCACGCGCTTCTTCGATTGCGCGCTCCAAAATTTCCGCGCCTTCCGCAAACTCGCCTCGTATATAAACGTAGGCGGTGCGAGCGTTGAGCGTGTAACAGGAAATCAGAATTCCTTCGAGCAATTGGTGCGGATCATAATAAATAATGTAGCGATCCTTGAATGTGCCGGGCTCTGATTCGTCGGCATTGCAGATGAGATACACCGGCCGTTTTTCGTCTGGCTTGATGAAACTCCATTTCAAACCGCAGGAGAACCCGGCGCCACCACGTCCGCGCAATCCCGAATTTTTAACCTTATTGACGATATCCGCGCGCGGCATCGTGAACGCCTGCTTTAGCTGTTCGTACCCGCCGTCACGGAGGTAGCAATCGATATCCGTGGTCCAACCGGGGCGGCCGATGTTTTTGTAAACCAGCCGGTGTTCCATGGGATCAGGCGGCCAGTGCAATGGCGGATTCGGGATTGCGGATTGCGAATTTCGGATCAGTTCGATCGCAGATTCAGGGTTCACCTTCTCATGCAGCTGCTCGCCAACCATGCAGACAGGTGCGGTGTGACAACTGGCCAGACATTCCACAAATTCGACACTGTAATTTCCATCGGCGCTGACCGCGACGGGGTTATGCATTTCTTCACCAGCGGCAGAACGCTGAATTCCAAGCGTCCCGCATAACTTGTCCATCAGCTCGATTCCGCCAGCCATGGCGCAACTGAGCGTCCGGCAAACTCGAACGTGTGTTTTGCCAGGCGCTTGCTGACGAAACATTGGATAGAAAGTGACCAGCTCGAGAATATTGATCGGCTGCAGGCCCAGTTTTTCTGCGATCCACAGGGCGCCTTCGTCGCTGATGAACCCAAAATGTTCCTGCCATAGATGCAGCAGCGGCATCGCTGCGCTGCGACGGTGTTCGCTGGGATAACGCGCGATCGCGTCGTCCATTTTCCGCTCCAGTTCAGCTGGAACAGAGGGCATCGTCGGATTTGGCATCGAAGAAGGTAACCCAGCGAACCAACGAGCGGCAAATGCTGCTAGCTGCTATAGTGTCCGCTGTCCTCAGCGTAATTATTCTGACGGTTTGCGGTTTGCGCTGAGGACAGCGCACGCTACAGCGGTTAGTCGGAGAGGGTGCTGTCCTTCGACTGTACTTTATCGTCTTTAAACACGATTGTGACCGTGTCTTTGCCCTGTCGATAAACGTAGGTCGTCTTTTTCATGATCACGAAATCCTGCGTTGTAAGCGAAGTCGGCGGACCAAGAACTGATTCCACCTGCTTTTTCGACATGCCCTCGGCTACCTGGTCCACGTTAGCTTTAGTGATGCGTTTGCTGGAACAGGAGACGCATAGCGCCACCATAAACACAAGAACCAGCCTCGAAAGAACGACGAATGACGAATGACGAATGACAAATGAATGACGAAGCACGAATGACGAAATTCGGCGGGACGAATCCCTCGCGCTTTGGTCATTCGTCATTTGGATTTTCTTCGTCATTGCGTCATTCGACATTCGTCATTCGTCATTCCGCTCTCATCTATCGCATTCGCCCATAACGAAGTCCAGACTACCCAGCACTGCGGGCACGTCGCTGACGAGGCAACCTGGCAAAAGCTCGGGCAGAATACTGAGATTCACGAAGGAAGGTGCACGAATCTTTAATCGATACGGAACGCCGCCGCCTCTGCTGTTGATGTAAAACCCAAGTTCGCCCTTGGGATTTTCGGCCGCGAAATAAACTTCGCCGGGTGGAGCATCCAGTCCCTCGGTCACCACGATGAAATGGTGAATCAGCTCCTCCATCTTCGTCATTACCTGCGATTTCGGGGGGTTGACGTTTTTCCAATCCGCGATGTTGATCGGGCCGCCCGGCAATTTATCGATCGCCTGCCGCAAGATCCGCGCGCTTTGACGCATCTCTTCAATCCGCACCAGGTAGCGATCATAACAATCCCCCGCGCTGCCGATGACAACGTCGAAGTCGTACTTGTCGTAATCGAGATACGGATGTTTGCGGCGCAAATCGTGTTCGATTCCGCTGCCGCGCAGGTTGGGCCCGGACAACGCGTACGTGATCGCGCGTTCATTCGAAATGACACCGATGTCTTTTGTGCGATCGACAAAAATTTTGTTCCGTGTCAGCAAGCGGTCGCATTCGTCGAGACTCGGACCGAAGTCGTCGAGGAACTTTTTGAGTTCCGGGATGAAGCCTTCAGGAAGATCGCGGATTTGCCCGCCTACGCGCGTGTAGGATGTGGTGAACCGCGCGCCGGTCAGCAACTCAAAAAGGTTATAAAGTTTCTCCCGCTCGGTGAAAGTGTAGAGGAAAACCGTCATGGCGCCGAGATCGAGCGCCATCGCGCCGAGACCTAGAAGATGCGAGGAAATCCGCGACGTTTCGCAGCAGATTGTGCGGATCGCTTTACCGCGCGGTGGAATGTCCCAGTCCATCAATTTTTCGACCGCGAGTGCATAGGCCACATTGTTTGAGAGCGGCGCAAGGTAATCGAGCCGGTCGGTGTACGGCACGAACTGGTTGTATTGCATGTTCTCAGCAATCTTTTCGTCGCCGCGATGCAGGAAACCAATGTCCGGCGTGGCTTTGGTAACGATCTCTCCATCGAGCTCCAGCACGAGCCGCAATACGCCGTGCGTCGCCGGATGCGACGGGCCCATGTTGAGGACCATTTTTTCGCCGATGTCGTTGTCGGCATGATGCAACTCCGCGTCAGCCGCTGCCACTCGCGTCACCGGATCCGGGGATTCAATTTCACGCACGGTGAAAGCCATGAAGTTTACGCTCTCGATAGAGTCGGTGTGTGCAAGCGCAAATTGCGAAAGCACGCCGCGCTTCGTTTTTCGGTGTTCTTAGGATGATAGTACGAATGGAGATCAGCTATTGTCCGCCGGCTTCGCTCGATTTCCCTGAACGCGTCATCTGCATGATCCAAAGTGTTTTCCAGGTTTGGCCCGCGTCTGTCGAAATCGCCAGATCCCAGAGCACTGAAGCTGGTTTAATGTCTGAAAACGTGACCCGTGTGATAGTTTCATTTCCTTTCTCGTTCGCGTGTTTTCGGAAAAATTCTCCGCGTCCATCGCGAAAGTTTCCTGCAAATTCAGTAAAGCGAAGATGACGGGTATCCATCCAGGAGATGGTCCACTGTTTCGTCTTTCGATCGTACGCGCGGACGCTGAAACCTTTCAGAGGTTCCGGTTTCTCCATGCCTTCCCAAAAGAACAGGACATCGCCCTGCCATTCTTCCATCAAAGCGCAATCACCAAGGACACGAGAGACGTTTGTGCTGGCATTCGCTTCAAACCACTTGCCGTCAGCCTTGAGGATTTTCTGTTTGATGTCCCATTGGCCAATCCAGAAATCGAACTGATGATATTCCGGACCCGAACATTCAGGTGAAGTCGTTGCCAGTGCCGCGGCCATGCTGAGTGCGGCGCAAGTTCCGATTGACAATAAAAGACGCGGATTCATATGCACTATCACCATCGTGGGAGCAGAGGAACAAACTGCAAATTAATTGTAGTGAGTGAAATAAATAGAACAAAGGGGACACAGGATGTTAGCGCTGGTTTAGTCGGTTTTGATCTGCTGGGCTCGGGATTGTCCAGGAGCTAGTCATGGCAAATAGGATTGGATTACTTTTCGCCGGCCAGGGCGCGCAGAGCGTGGGGATGGGACGCGATCTCGCCGCGCAATTTCCGGTCGCGGCGGATCTATTTGGTCAGGCTGACGAAATCCTGGGCCGAAGCTTGTGTGAGATTGCCTGGAACGGCCCGATCGAGGACTTGACCAGGACCTCAAATTGTCAGCCGGCGCTTTATGTCCATTCGCTGGCAGCACTGGCGGCGTTGCAGGATGTCGTGGGCGAATTTCCCATCGGCGGCGCGGCGGGTTTGTCGTTAGGCGAACTCACCGCGCATGCGGCGGCGGGCACTTTCGATTTCGCAACTGGTCTGAAGCTGGTCCAACAGCGCGGTGAATTTATGGACGAAGCGTGCGCCACCACGCGAGGCGGCATGGCGGCAATGATCGGCGGCTTGGAAAACGACGTGCGGCGGCTTGCCGCCGATGAGGATGTCGATATCGCCAACATCAATGCGCCGAATCAGATCGTTATTTCCGGCGAGCTCGCGAACGTCGAGACCGCCGTGGCGGTCGCCAAAGAATACGGCATTGGTCGTGCGACGATGCTCAACGTTGCTGGCGCATATCACTCTCGTCTCATGGAAAGCGCCTGTAATAAGTTAGAGAAAATACTTGCCGACGTGCCGATCGAGTCGCCGCGCTTCCCGGTTATCAGTAACGTCACCGGTGAAGATGTAAAAACGCCTGATCAAATACGGGAAACGTTGCGTGATCAAGTCACCGGCACTGTGCGCTGGACAGATTGTATGCAGCGGCTTCTCGATCTTGGGTGCGATTTTTTCATTGAGCTCGGCTCGGGCAAGGTGCTTGCGGGCTTGTTGAAACGCACGAACCGGGAAATCAACGTCATCTCCGTTGGTGACGCTGCGTCGGTCCGCAAGTGCGCCGAGGCGCTGTAGCAACTTCGCTATGCCAACCATTGCCTTCGATGTATAAAAATCGGCGTCCACACGGCGTCGGCTACATAATCGACAACGGGCTTGGTCTACGTAATCGTTGACACATGACGTTACAAGAACGCGTGGACGTGGACCTGAAGGAGGCGATGCGCGCCAAAGACGCGACCAAGCTCAACGTGCTGCGCATGTTAAAATCGGCCTTGAAGTATGCCGCGATCGCAAAATCCGGCGCAGAAGCCGAGCTAAGTGATTCCGAAGCGACGCAGGTAATCCGCAAGCAGGCGAAGCAACGTCAGGATTCTATCGAAAGTTTTGAAAAGGGTGGCCGCGCAGAGTTGGCTGAGAAAGAAAAAGAAGAACTGGCGATTCTGAAGACGTATCTGCCGCAGCCGATGAGCGCCGAGGAGCTGGCAAAGATTGTGCGCGAAGCCATTGCCGAGGTCGGGGCCACCTCGAAAGCGCAAATGGGTGCAGTGATGAAAGCCTTGCAGGCCAAAGCAGGCGGGCGCGCCGATGGCAAGACGTTAAGCGCCGAGGTGGCGCGACAGTTGTCGTGACGTTAAATCGTTAAAACGTTACATAGTTAAATCGGCTGACCCTTCGAAGCGGTATCCCTTTTACGTTGTAACCCTTTTAACTTTTTTAACCATGCTTAGCGCCATCATCGTCGCGGGCGGCAGCAGTCAGCGCATGGGACTGGATAAATTGTTTGCCGTCATAGCGGGCGAACCCGTTATAGCACACGCAATTCGCGCCTTCGACCGAACGCCGTCAGTCAACGAAATTATCGTTGTCGCGCGCGACGACCGGCATGAAGAGATTCAAAAGATCGGTCGTGACGCCGGGTTCGAAAAACTGCGTTCGATTGTGCCCGGCGGCCAACGCCGGCAGGATTCGGTGCGTGCCGGTTTGGATGCGATTGGCCCCAAAACGAAACATGTGGCCGTTCACGACGCTGCGCGTCCGTTGATCACGCCGGAGCAGATCGAACGCGCCTTCGAACAGTGTCGCGTCTACGGAGCGGCCGCCCTGGCGCAGCCAGTTAACAACACTTTAAAGCGCGCGGACGCCGACCTTTTGGTCGTCGGTTCGGTCGATCGGCATCAGCTTTACGCGATGGAGACGCCGCAGATTTTCGAGCGAAAGCTGATTGAAGACGCGTACCGCGCCGTTTATGCGCAAAATATTTCCGTTACTGACGAAGTCTCTGCAGTGGAGCGAATTAAACACAAGGTGGTTCTCGTGCTGAATGACGATTTCAATTTCAAAATCACCTATCCACGAGATTTGTCGCTCGCGGAGCTTGTACTTAGGCAACGGCGGGATTCTGCTGCCAGTAGCTAAGTTTGTCGCTTCGTTGATGCCACCGGAAGAAGAGCCGGGCGTTTAGTCCGCCGCTGCTTTGAATGCGACGCGCAAATCGGCGACAAAATGCTCGTACTCCCGCTGACGCGATTCCTCATCGGGCTGGCGAAGCAGTGATGATGGATGGACTGTCGCGAGAACACGCGGCGCAAGTTTTGAAGATAAAACTTTGCCGCGTTCACGGGTGACACGGAAGGAAGGCCCGAAGATCGACTGCGCCGCGGTCGCGCCCATTGCCACGACCAGGTTAGGCCTGACGATTCGCAACTCCGCTTCCAGCCAGGGACGGCAGGCTGCGATCTCACGCGCGTTTGGTTTCTGGTGGATCCTTCGTTTGCCGCGCGGCTCCCACTTGAAATGTTTCACCGCGTTGGTGACGTACGCCTGCGACCGGTCGATTCCAGCCTCCTCGAGCGCGCGGTCCATGATCTTCCCGGCCGGCCCAACAAATGGTTTGCCCGCGACATCTTCGTAATCGCCCGGCTGCTCGCCAATCAGCATCATCTTCGCGCGCTTCGGCCCTTCGCCAAAGACAGTTTGGGTGGCACGTCTATAAAGATGGCATGCCTCGCAAGCTTCGCTGCTTCGCGCGTGGCCGACAGGCTCGTCGTGTCTGGCGGTCGCGCCGGCCGCGCAAATTCGTCACCTTTTCTTTCCATCTCCAATATGAATCGAAATTCATGCTAGCATCGTATGTTGCAGTGCCGCGCCTCTGCGGCACAATCTCAAACAAATCTTGTTTGGCGTCTTTATCAGCCGCCAAAAGGCGTTTCACAGGAACGTCCTACAAAATCAGATGCTGCAGCTTATGGCCTTACAACGGCTCGCCTAATACTTCGCCCATTTCGCCCGAACGATGTGCCATCCCTTCGCGTCGCTGAAAAGAACGGGATGAGCGTCGAAAGGGGAATTACGTTTCGAGGTTTTCCGACGCTGGTGTATGCGATGACTCGCGAGCAGTGGCTGGCGAAGCGTGGCGCTGCATGAATTCGCGCGCCAGCGCGCGATACGCCTGGGCGGAGGGTCCGCTCGGCGTGTATTCCAAAATCGATTTGCCGAAGCTGGGCGCTTCGCTCAAGCGCACACTGCGCGGGATTACAGTTTTGTAAACGCGTTCGCCAAAATGCTTTCGTACATCAGCCACTACCTGTTGGCTAAGGTTGGTCCGGGCGTCGAACATTGTCATAACGATCCCGCCGAGCTCCAACCGCTCATTGGCGCCCGAATCGAGCACTTGCTCGATGAGCCGCACGATTTTTACCAATCCTTCCAGCGCGAAATATTCGCATTGGATTGGAGTTAACAATTCATCCGCTGCCGCAAGTGCGTTGCTCATCAGGATTCCGAGCGACGGCGGACAGTCCAGGAACACGAAATCAAACGTTTGATCCGTGCGCAGTGGTTTGAGGGTCTCCGCCAGGCGCGTGAGGTGATTTGGCATCCGCGCGATTTCTACCTCAGCGCCCGCCAAATCGAGATCGGCGGGCACCAGGAACAGGCCTTCCCGCCGTGTGGGCAAAATCTTTTCGGTAATGGAACTCTCGCCAAGGAGCGGTTCGTAGAGACTGATCTCCTCGGTTCCCTGCAAACCAAATGAGCTGGTCGCATTCGCTTGCGGATCGAGATCGACAATCAAAATCCGCTTGCCCATTTCGGCCAGCGCAGCCCCGAGATTGACGGCTGTAGTCGTCTTGCCGACTCCGCCTTTTTGATTGGCAATCGCGATAATCTTCATTTGAAAAAGGGGCACGGCCGTCTCGGCTGTGGGGCCCGACGGGCATCCTGCCTGTCGGCTCGCCGGGCGGGACGCCCGTCGGCCCCACAGACAAGATGTCTGTGCTCCGTCCGGAGATCATGTTGCCGGTCACGGTAAACGGAAACTAAATTTTTCGAATTTCAGATTTGGAATTTCGGCAGTAGCGTTCGAGTCTCTTTGCCTGTGAAAGTTTCTCCAGTAACGACCGAGCCGTCATCGCGCCCGAAAACCACAGAAGGCGAAGAGCCGCGCGTCCTGCGAAGTGAAGACGCTCGTGGCGTGGTCACATTGACTCTCAACCGGCCACAGGCATTCAACGCCCTGTCCGAAACAATGCTTTCCGAACTGCAGCGCGAGCTCGATGCGATCGCCGGCGACGACTCCGTCCGTGTAGTAATCATTGCCGCTGCAGGCAAAGCCTTTTGCGCCGGACACGACCTGAAGGAAATGCGCGCCGAGCCATCGGAGGAATATTACGAACGGCTTTTCGCTCGATGCTCGGACATGATGCTGAGCATCCAGCGGTTGCCTGTGCCTGTAATTGCACGAGTCCAGGGAATCGCGACTGCCGCGGGTTGTCAGTTGGTTGCGATGTGCGATCTCGCCGTCGCATCGAGCACAGCCCGATTTGCTGTGAGCGGAGTAAACGTCGGTCTTTTCTGTTCCACACCGGGTGTGGCACTTTCACGAAATGTTTTGCGCAAGGCGGCGTTTGAGATGCTCCTGACCGGCGAATTTATCAGCGCCGCGGAAGCAAAGGCGCGTGGGTTGATCAATCGCCTTGCGGAGCCGGAACAGCTGGAGGCCGAGCTCGAGAAACTTGTCGCTGCGATTGTCAGCAAACCGCGCGTCGCAGTCGCCATGGGAAAAGAATTTTTTTATCGCCAACTGGAACTCGGAATCACGGCCGCGTACGAAGCAGCAAACCAAACCATGGCTTGCAATATGATGGACGAAGCTGCGCTCGAAGGTGTGCAAGCGTTTATCGAAAAGCGCCCGCCGCAGTGGAGTGAAACCACCGGGTCCTGACACATCGGGGTAGGGCGCGACCGCCGGCCGCGCCGTAACGGACGGACGGCCCGGCGGTCCGTCCCTACCATTTATGATATGGCGTCCAAACTCTGATTTGCTTAGCGTCTTCCGAAATGACTTTTAGCCTTCGAGACATAGCCACAAGCTCCGGTGGCGAATTAGTCGGTGATCCAGCGCTGCAAATTAGCGGGGCGGCGTCCCTGTCGGAAGCGACTCCGGGAGAAATCAGCTTTTTCGCGAATCGAAAATATATCGGCCTGCTGCGCAAAACCCGTGCATCAGCAGTCTTTGTCCCGCCGGATTTTTCCGAGCCGATCGATGCGGCGCAGGTTCGCGTTTCAAATCCAACAAAGGCATTCGAACAAGTCGTCCTCAAATTCGCCCCTAAACCAGTGACATTCGTCCCGGGTATTCATCCCAGCGCGGTCGTCGATGCGAGCGCACAGCTCGGCGAAAGAGTTTCGATTCAACCACTGGCAGTGATTGAAGCCGGAGCAAAAATCGGGGGCGACACGATCATTGGTGCCGGAAGCTACATCGGACATGAGACGGTCATCGGGTCCGGGTGTCACATTTATCCGCACGTGACGATTCGCGAGCGAAGCCGGATCGGCTCGCGCGTAATCATTCACAGTGGGACTGTTATCGGCGCGGACGGATTTGGCTTCGAAATGGTCGATGGCCGGCACCAAAAAATACAGCAGCTGGGAATTGTCCAAATCGACGACGACGTCGAGATCGGCGCGAACACAACAATCGACCGCGCGCGGTTTGGGCGAACATGGATTCAGCAAGGTGTGAAGATCGATAATCTCGTGCAGGTAGCGCACAACGTCATGATCGGCAAGAATACTGTCATGGCAGCGCAGAGTGGAATTGCCGGCAGTGTCCAGATCGGTCAGCGTGTCCTAATTGGCGGTCAGGTTGGCGTCATTGGGCATATCGAAATCGGTGATAACACCGCTGTCGGTGCGCAAAGCGGTATCTCTAAGAATATTAGCGGCGGGGCATGGTGGGCATCGCCCGCCGTGCCGCTTGCAGAAGCCAAGCAACAGATTGCCTGGGTTCGCCGCCTGGGAAAATTGGTCGCGCGAGTGAAAGCGATTGAGAAGAAATTGGGATTATAGCAGACGGTGGAACATAGGCATTCTGCCTGTGCGCCCAGCGGAGATGTTCTCCGCTGTTCACTACCCAGCAAGCTGCAGTGCCCAGAGGCAGCGGGTTGCAAACCTGCTGGGCACACAGACTGCAAGTCTATGTTCCGAAGCGCCGTGCGTCAGCAATTAGTCCGCGTAACGCTTCAGGCGAAATCCATTCCGCGCCGCATGCCTGAACAGTTTCGGCTTCCATCAAATCGGAAGTGGCAACGAAAAGCTCGTATCGCTTGGCGTACTTGCTCGCTAGCCTTTCAATGATCGCATCGGCTGATTGGCCGGCGCGCGAATAGAAGATCTGCACCTCGCCGGGGTCAGAACTCGTGTCGACCTTTCGTCCTTTCCCATCAAAAACAACGACGACGTGCACACCGGTCCAATCCTGATAATCGCGCAACTGCTTGATCAACGATTCTCGCGCCAATGACAACCGGCGAGCATGGAGTTTGCGCAGCTCCGGCCACGCAAAAATTACGCTGTGCCCATCGACGATCAGGTGACGCGCGCGCTGCTGCATCGGCATAATCTATATGGTTTCGCGTCGAAGGAATCGATGCATTCGAATCTCGCGTGTCATTAACATCTCGCTTCAGCGAGGTGGTCAGAGGCCGTCCCCTTTCGTAACCGCTTTAGCGGTTTCCGGCCGTGAAGCAAAAGCCGCTAAAGCGGCTAGATCTTCGCGTTCCAAGTATTACCCCGCTGAAGCGAGGTGTAATGAGATCGATCACTCCGCTGCCGCGGATTCTTTCTGAGCCTGCTGCTTGGATGGACTCGGCCGCGTGGCGGTAGCCCGCCGGGTAGCCTTCTTGCGTTGCAGATACGCCAGTCGGCGTTTGCGTTTGGCTCGTACGCGGAGCTTTTGTCCCATGATCTCTCTATCGATTGAAATTCAAGAAACGCAATGACGATTCACGAAACGTCACCTTTCGGCCCTTGCACGGGGAGAGTTCTACGGAGTGCGTGCTGAAATCGTCATTGCATTCTCTTCTAATTCGTTGTTAAAAGGCATCCTTATGCCGCAAAAGGAATCGGCGCTTTTCACTGTCACCCCCGGAAGTCTGACCGGGTTGGCCGTCATTTTCCTTGTGATTGCCGCGTTTTTCGGGTTTTTGAATTCCCAGAAAGTGAAAGCCCTTCGCGCCAATGCCGCGAACGTGCCGGCATCGGTACACGGGCTGGGGCAGACGAGAACGAATGCGCCAGCTGGCGCAGGTTCTGCGGCGAAACCAGAGGCCAAGCTTACTGAAGCAGAGAATCGAGCCACAAAAGCGGAGGCGGCGCTCGCCCGTGTCGAAAAAGAGAAAGCGGATCTGCAAGGTAAACTCGACGCCGGCCAGCAAGAGATCGCTGAGTTGCGACAACGCGCAGCGGGAACAAACGATTCCGCGTCCGGAAGCACAGCGGCACCAGTCGGGAACTCGCAGAGCGCCGATTTACAATCGCAAGTCGACGATCTCCGGCGTCAACTGGATGGCGCGGAGAAGGAGAAAGCTTTGCTGGCCGAAAAACTGCAGGAGGCCCAGGACCACTCGGCACAGTCCCACGAAGCGACGAAGTCGGAACCGAAAAAACGGCGCGAAAGCACGACCACACAGCGCGAAAATGTCGGCAGTCGTCGCGCGGGCGTGCATGGAACAGTGCTTGCCTACAACCAGGCCTACAATTTCGTAGTGCTCAACCTTGGCGCGCGCAACGGCGTGGAGCCGAACTCCGAAATGTTGGTTTTACGAGATGGAACCTTGATTGGAAAAATTCGCGTTTCTTCTGTTGAACCGGCGACCGCTATCGGCGATATCATGTCCAACAGCTTGGCGCGTGGTGTCCAAGTACAACCTGGAGACAGTGTGATTTATGCTGGCACAAGTCCTTAAGTTCCGAACAATCGTTATTCCCGTTCTGCTCGGTGCATTCGTGGTCGCGCTGACGTCGTGCGCGTCGTCGCCGGATACGGCCGTGGTGCAAGACCCGGATAATCAGCACGCTTCGTCCATCCCGTGGAACAAGCAGGAACCGTGGGAAAAAGGCGGACAGTTCGCCGGGATGACCGACCGGCGCTAGGAGCCGCGACTCCGGATCAGATCCAAAACCGGGTTCTTGCGTCGAAATCCCGATGCATGCGAACCGATTTCATTGGCGATCGGTCACGGAATAAGCGCAGCGAGCGGAAACCAAATTCGCCTGAGAAGAAGTAGTTCCCTGCGGGCCCGCCGGGAGGCTTCAAGGACTCGCAGGGATTTGAGGGGGAGAGGTTAGGGGGATCTCTTGAAAGCGAATTTCAGGAAGCGCGACAGGAAATAATTATGGCCCTTTTGTTCGCGCGTCAGTTCGCGGGTGACTTCAATAACGGGTTCCGGCGTCAATACCGGAGCACTGGGTCCGTCGGGTGGCGCCTCATTCGCTTTTGCCAGGATCTCATTCGTCGGCAACACCCAATCCATCGGAATCGAGTTGCAGCCTTCGGTCGGGCAACTCAGCGCCATCGGTCCGAGCGTGCCGCCGGCGACCTTGATTTGGCGCCCTGTAATGACCTTCCCGCAAACAAGACAGTAACGTCTTTCGTTGAGCGAACGCCACTGCCGAAATTGATCGAGCCGGCGCAACGCATCCAGTTTTTGATCGTCCGACGAGCCAGTTGATGTATATGGCGTCACGGATTGAGATACTACCGTCCTCTCAACGACGCCCACAATCGGGAACGCGGTGGATTCTTTTATAGGTGAAAATCCGAGCCTTCCGTGCGCTGCCACAAAAAAATCACGTCCAAAGACTGGCATGCAAGCGTTGTAAAATCTGGATGAATAAAAAAGGCGGTCATTCCAGCGCGCGTTCCCTGGCGAACTATGCGTCGACAGCGATCGAGCAAATGACGGTTTACTGCGCCGGCCATCCCGAGAGTCCCGCAGCGGTGCGCCGCCCGCAGCTATTTTTTCGCGGTGAACTTTGGATCGCTCTGCTCGGGCCAAGTGTCGAAGAGGGAATCGTCGGTATCGGGCCTACCGTCGCGGCAGCGCTGCGCGCGTTCGATTCGCAATACCTAGCCGGCGTGCGGCCGCCGGTTGTGGCGATGAACAAAGTTGGCAGGTCGCGCAGGCCGGACGCTGCCCCGCGACGGACTTCCCGCAAACCCGGACCCGATCTGAATGCTGCGCCGAATTTTCAAGTTTCGCATGGTCAATATAACGATTGTTAGAATCGCCCGACCAATTCCGGAGTTTAATCTGGACGAAATGCGCGTGCTGGCCGCCAGGTGAATTGGCACGACCATTCCAACACTGCGATGCGAAACCCAGGAGAAAAAGATTTTATGAAGGGGGATATTAATGGGAGCACCACGACGCCATAGACGCTGGCGAATGTCAAAATCGAAACAGAAACAGCAAAAATCGAACAAACCTTCAGCGCAATGGCGAAGGGAAAAGTCGTCGGACAATGGATCCACTCAGTCGGAAGGAATCGACAGGCTCCTGCTCTCGGCGCTGAAGTACTGGGAGGTTGAGCGGGATCTTATCGAAGAACGCATGCAGGCACGGGGATGTTGAGCGTTTCGTTAGGCGGAAACGGCCTCCAGCCGGGTAACCCGTTAAATTCGAGGGAACAACGATAAAGTTCGACGCCGGCCGGGATAACTTTTTCGGAGCAGCGGCAATCTTTACAAGCTGAAGTTATTTCCGGGGCTTGATCTTATGTGTCTGTTTATTGCGAAGGCCATGATGCGCATGCGAAAGCTTCAGTCCGCTTTTCGGTTGCCTTCGTAACGATTTGGGGACCAGATCGCCCACCGAACCTTTTGCGATTGTTGTGCCTCCATCGACGACGTAAAGCGCACCGGTGACGTAACTCGCGTCGTCCGATGCCAGGAAGGCGTAAACGTTCGCCACTTCTTCGGGTGTGCCGCGCCGGGCTAGCGGCGTCGCTTGAACAAGCGATTTCTCCATCTCTTTGTCCATCGGGCCGGTCTCCTTGTGTGTCCACGCGGTATCAATCGGCCCCGGGCAGACACAGTTTGCGCGAACACCATTTTGCGCCTGTTCCACCGCCACACCGCGCATGAACGCGTGCATCCAGCCTTTTGTTCCGCCATAAGGTGTGTTCTGCGCCAGTCCAATCATCCCCGACTCAGACCCCGCGGAAATGATTTTGCCGCGTGTCTTTTGCAAATGCGGCAGAGCGAAGCGCGTCATAAGAAATGCCGAACGAATGTTCATCCGGATGGTTCGATCAAAATCTTCAATCGGATAATCCTCGGTCATGGCGTTATCGAGAAAAACGCCGGCGTTGTTCACGAGCACATCGATTCTTCTGAATTTCTTCAATGTGATATCAACAACTTCGCGCGCGCCAATTTCATCGGATACGTCCGCACCATGCGCGATCGCGTCGCCACCTTTTGCGCGAATTGCTTCCGCCACGTCCTCAACTGGATCGTCCGGCAATCCGCTTACCACCACGCGCGCACCTTCCTTTGCGAATTTGTGCGCTATCGCCTCACCGATGCCGGTTCCCGCGCCGGTAATAATTGCTACTTTCCGTTCAAGCCGCCCATTAGTGGACCCGTTGCTGCGGTAAATTTTCTTCGCCATATAAATAAATTTCGTGCCCCGTCGGCATTTCGCGCGCCAGACATTGGGTCGCCTCGAATTTATGTGTAAAATCTCTCGACGTGAGGCATTGTTAGGAAAGGCGTGCCCTCTAAAGCAAAAACGAAAAAGCCCCGCGCGCGGCGGCGAACTGTGACGGCTACCGGAGCGCCACTTGCGTCCAAGAGCACGACCGCAACCAAATCCTCTGCCTGCCCGATTGTGGGCATCGGCGGCTCGGCAGGCGGATTCGAAGCGGCGATGGATCTCCTGCACCATTTGCCGTCGAAAACAGGCATGGCGTTTGTAATCGTGCAGCACCTTGATCCGCATCACGGAAGCAGGCTTCCAAATCTGCTCGGGAAAGCCACATCGATGCCAGTGACCGAGGTTACGGGAACAACCACGCCAAAACCAAACACGGTTTATGTCCAGCCGCCAAGTAAGTGCGTCATTGCAAAAAATGGCAAACTTACTTTGGTCACCCGCACAGAGAGACTCAACGTTGCGATCGACCACTTTTTTGAATCGCTCGCAGAAGAATGCGGCTCGCGCGGGATTGGGATCGTGCTTTCCGGGACCGGCAGCGACGGCACCGCCGGTTTGCGTGCGATCAAAGCGGCAGGCGGTTTGACCTTTGCGCAAACTGAAGAGAGCGCAAAGTTCGATGCCATGCCGCGGAGCGCAATTCGCTCCGGGTTTGTCGATCTCGTTTTGCCGCCGGACGCAATCGCGCGCGAAATCCACCGAATAGCCGAACACCCATATATCCGACGGCCCATGACCGACGGGGCGGAAGCCGAAAAAGAGGCCTATCGCCAGACAGACGATTTGGGGCGGGTTTTCCTTTCTTTGAAAAAACAGATGGGTGTCGACTTTAGAGGTTACAAGGAAAGTACGCTGATTCGACGGATCCAGCGGCGAATGGCGCTACATCGGATGGATACGCTGAAGCGCTACGCGCAGTACTTGCGCGACAACCAAAAAGAAATCGAAGCGCTCTTTGACGATCTGCTCATTAATGTGACGCGATTTTTCCGGGATGAAAAGGTATTCCGCGCATTGAAGAAACGTTTCCTGCCCGCGCTGCTCAAAAAGAAAAGCAAAGCTCGACAACGAGAATTGCGCGTCTGGATACCGGGTTGCGCCACAGGTGAAGAGGTTTATTCGCTCGCCATTTGCATCCTCGAAGCGCTAGGTGGCCAGATCTCGAAATGGAGGATCCAGATTTTCGGCACCGACTTGAGCGAGTCAGTCGTCGAGCATGCCCGTCTGGGAATTTACTCGAGCGCGGTCGAGAAGGATGTTTCGCGGGCGCGACTCCGGCGTTTTTTCGTTAAACGAGACGGCACCTACCAAATTCATCGCAACGTGCGCGATATCTGCACTTTCGCGCGACAAAACATCGCGGCTGATCCGCCGTTCTCGCGGGTCGACATAATCAGCTGCCGCAATGTGCTCATTTATCTCAGCTCGGAATTGCATAAGCGCTGTATCCCACAATTTCACTATGCCCTTAACGCTGGCGGCTTGTTAATCCTTGGGCCGGCCGAATCGGTGGGTCTGTATGACGAGCTTTTCAAGCTCGTGGACAAGAAAAACAAAATTTACACCAAGGAAGCCGCGACGGCACTGCCTCCAGCCGAGTTCATTCCGCAGCGCGGCCTTGAGCTCGCGCACTTTGGAACAAGGCCGGCAGCTGGCATCGGCGTAAGTTCCGATACCGATATTTTGAAAGTGGCGGATCGCATCATCCTCAGCACCTACGCGCCGGCGGCGGTGGTGGTTGACGATAAGATGCAGGTACACCAGTTCCGCGGCCGGACCGACTTGTTCCTCGAACACATGCCCGGCCCGGCAACGTTCAATCTGATTCAACTAGCGCGCACGAATTTGGTGTCGGATCTGCGCGCAACGCTTCGGCGCTCCATCAAAACGGGCAAACCCGCGCGCGCAGAGCGCGCGAAAGTTACGCTTCGGGGAAAAAACTACGAGATAAATATCCAGGTCGTGCCATTCAAAATCGCAACCACCGATAAGTCGTGGTTCCTGGTGATTTTTGATGAGACTACCAGAAGGACCAAAGCGGAGCGATTGTTGTCGCCCCTGGGAAAAACGGGGGCGCAGCGTGAGGTAACCGAATTGCGCCGGGAATTGACCGCTTCGAAAGAATCATTGCAGGCTATCATAGAAGAGCACGAGGCGACCAATGAAGAGTTGAAGGCGTCCAACGAAGAAGTCGAATCGAGCAACGAAGAGCTTCAATCCACAAACGAAGAACTCGAGACGGCCAAGGAAGAATTGCAATCAACCAATGAAGAGCTGACCACGTTGAACGAAGAGCTAAGCAACCGCAATCTGGAAATGATGCAGTTAACGAGCGAGCTAAACAATCTCCTGGCCAGCACGCAAATGCCGATCGTGATGGTTGACAACGCGTTAACAGTGCGGCGCGCTACGCCGGCGGCCCGGGGAGCGTTTAATATTTTACCCACTGACATCGGACGACCGTTGAGCGAGTTGCGGCCTAACATTAATGTTCCCGACATGGAGAAGATTTTGTGCGAGGTGATCGAAACGCTCGCCACGCGCGAGCGCAAAGTGACCGATAAAGAAGGGCGGCAGTACTCGCTGCGGGTGCGGCCATATCGCACAACGGATAACAAAATCGACGGCGCCGTTATCACGCTGGTGGATATCGATGGAGAAAAGGAAGCTGACTCAGACAAAACAAGCCGAAGACATGGCTCGTCGCGCAAATAACAAGCAACGGACGAGGCGTGCTCGCCAAAGGGTCGCCGCGAGGAACGGCGGTACTATACGGCCGCACCAATTCAACCACGCCAGCCAAAGCAAGAGCGCTGCCGTCCGGCGAGGAGCGCGGATCAATAAAAACGGCGCGCCAATTCGTTCCGTGCATACGGCCGCGACGCGGAATCCAAAGACTGAACTGGAAGCCGCTACCCAGCGATTTGTCGATCTTTATGATTTCGCGCCGATCGCCTACGTCAGCTTCGACCGTGCCGGGCGGATTGAGGAAGCCAACCAGGCAGCAACCGAGTTGCTCGGCGTGCCAAGGGATTTGTTAATCGGACGTCCATTCGCCTTTTATGTCGCGGACCTGGATTCGTTCCTGCGTCACCTGCTTTATTGCCGTACGTCGCAGCAACAAGTCGCCACAGAACTAGAGTTGAAGCCGAAAAGAGGCGACCGGATTCCAGCGCAACTTTTAAGTACGCCGCTCACTTCGACCACGAGAAATGGCGCTTTGCTCTTCCAGACCGCCATCATCGATCTATCCGAGCGCAAGCGTCACGAACAACAGCTAGCCGAGCAGGCGCGGCTGCTTGATTTGAGCAACGATGCCATCATCGTTCGCGACAAAAACGAGCGGATTACCTATTGGAACAAAGGGGCTGCAAAAATATACGGCTACAGCCGACAGGAAGCCGCGGGCCAGGTAATCCACCAGCTGCTAAAAACACAATTCCTCCAGCCGGACTCTCAAATCCGCGAAAAGCTGCTCCGTGACAATTATTGGCAAGGCGAAATCGTTCACACATGCAGCGATGGCAGGCGCCTGACCATGTTCTCGCGCTGGGTGTTGGATTGCGATGCGGAAGGAAACCGCGCGTATGTCCTGGAAACAAACAACGATATCACCGATGGCAAACGCGTAGAGCAACAACAAAAGGCGCTCTATGAATTAGCCAAACGTCAAAGTGCGGCCGCTTCGCTTCAGGAAGTTTGTGAAGCAGCGCTGGATACGTTTTTGGCGGCTTTCGGGTGCGATCGCGCTTCGATTTTGCTTTTCGATAAAAAGCGCGTCATGCGTTTCGTGGCCTGGCGCGGTTTATCCAAAGGTTACCGCACAGCCGCAGAAGGCCATTCTCCGTGGAAGCCGGACGCGAAGAATCCAGACCCGGTGTGCATTTCCGACATCGAGAACGCCAGGCTTCCGAAATCATTGAAAGCGGCGATTCGCGCGGAAGGAATTCGCGCCGCCGCGTTTGTTCCGCTGGTCGCGGATGGAAAGTTGATCGGTAAATTCATGGCGTATCACGACGCGCCGCATTCCTTCACAAAGAGCGAGCTGAGATTTGCAACAACAATGGCCCGGCAGGTCGTTCAGGCGATTCAACATCAGCAGGACGAAGAAGCAGTTCGCGATTCGGAGGCACGCATGCGCGCAACCGTCGAGCAAGCCACCGCGGGCGTGGCGCGCTGCGATACAACTGGCCGAATTACTTTTGCCAATCGAACCCTTTGTAAGATGCTCGGGTACACAGAGTCGGAGCTTATCGGCAAATCTTTCGCCGACTTCACCCACCGCGACCATGTGAAAGACAACGTTCGGCGTTTTGCGCAAATGATCCGAAACGGCAAACCGTACGAGATCGAAAAACGTTACATCTGCAAAGACGGCTCCATTCTTTGGGCGGATGTGAGTGCGAGCGCGGTACGTGGGCCTGACGGCAAAACCCAACTGACCGTCTCCGTGGTTGTCGATATTACGGCGCGCAAAAGAGCCGAGGCTGCGTTGCGACGATCAAAGCAACTCTTGGAATTGCGTGTTCGCGCGCGGACCCTTGCGCTGCGCAGGGCAAACAAGGAATTAGAAAACGAGGTCGACCGGCGCAAAGGGCTGGAAGGAGAAATCCTTACCATCAGTGACCGTGAGCAACAGCGACTGGGACAGGAACTGCATGACGGGCTTTGCCAGCATCTGACCGCGGTCGCGTTTATGGCGCGCTCCATCGCATTGCGGCTAAAGCAACATCGCGTCATCGACGCAGCTGATATCGAGAAAATCGCGGAACTGGTGAACAATGCCGCAGTGGATACGCGCAGTCTTTCCCGTGGGTTGCACCGGATCGATGTCGACGCCGCAAGCCTCGTCACCGCATTATACGACCTGGCGAAACGCGAAATTTGGAGAACTCCATGCCGGGTGCATGTTCACCCGTCATTTCGTATTGAAGACGACATGGTCGCTGCGCATCTGTACCGGATTGCGCGCGAGGCGGTCATCAATGCCAATAAACATGCACGGGCGCAGCAAATCGTGGTCAGACTCGAGAAGTTCCCGAAGGGAATGGTGTTGCGGGTGATTGATGACGGCATCGGTTTCCCGAATCAACTAAACCCTGGAAAAGGGCTCGGGTGTCACATAATGAAATACCGCGCCCAGTTAATTAGCGGCAACCTGGAAATCGATTTTCCAAAAAAAGGTGGTACCCGTGTGTCCTGCTATTTTCCGCTGCAGGCGACACGGTCGGGGAAATCGCAGAATGGCACCGGGCCGCCCGCTGCTGCGCCCAAAGATTCCAGCGAGCCTGTCGCGGACGAAGTAACTTTGTGACATCTGGCGCAGCAAGGAACTGCGAATGCGTAGAGGAGGTTCAACCAGGGACCGAGTTTCCTCGTGGCATATGTTGCAACAGACTGAGCAAGAGCTTATGAGCGTCGCGCGATCGACAAATAACAACCCGAAGTGCGATCCGCCGGACGCCAAACGGATCGTGATCGTGGATGATCATCCGCTATTCCGCAAAGGGCTTCAGGAACTGATTCATACCGACGGCTCGTTCGCCGTGTGCGGCGAAGCCGCCAACGCAGCTGAAGCGATGGATGTGATTCGGAAACTGCATCCCGATTTTGTGATTGTGGACCTCAGTTTGCCGGGCGCGAACGGCATTGAACTGATCAAGAACATTCGCGCGGAATTCACGGGGCTGCCCATTCTGGTGCTCTCGATGCATGACGAATCGCTTTATGCTTTGCGGGCGATGCGTGCTGGAGCCGACGGTTACGTCATGAAACATGAAGCGATGGCAAATGTCGTCCAGGCAATCCACGAAGTGTTTGGCGGACGGCCTTATCTTAGCCCGGCCATGGCCGCGCAGGTCATCACGAAGTTCGCCCATCGCACCGCCGAAGGGGAAGCAGACGCCGTGGAGCGACTGAGCGACCGCGAACTGGAAATTCTGGAGCTGATCGGCAAAGGCAACGAAGTCCGTCAAATCGCCAAGCTGTTGCATCTGAGTCCAAAGACAGTGGAGACGCACCGTGCACACATTAAAGACAAGCTCGACCTGAAAAACTCGCGCGAAGTCGCCCGCTTCGCCCTGCAATGGCTTCAGGCGCGCGAGGGATGAGGGGGCTTGGGCTCATGCCGTTCGGAGTTCCGCCTTCAGTCGCCTGGTTTGGAGTCCTTCCTTTAAGGCGGCTCACGCAGCTCGAAATCCCTCTTTTTGGAGGCTCATGCGGTTTGGAGTCCCGCCTTTAGGCGGTCACTACATTTCGGGATCATCCCAACCCTTGCCGTAATCGTGGATCGGGTACTCCCGCCAGACATGTTTCGCTGCGCTTTCACCTGTTTGGGCCAGATACTCCGGCGCGCTGCTCCACGGCCAATCCGTCCAGCGTTCCACATATCCGTGCCGCACCGGATTGTGATGAATGTAATTCAATGTCGCCTGGTAATGTCGGTCCGAACGCATCGCGCGTTCGACAGCACGGAAGAAAACCTTTCGTCCGCGAGTCCTTTCTTCGGCGTTCCAAGCGTGCGAAGTACGGCCGTGAAGCCGTCCCAGTTGATAGACCAAACGTTTGATGTCTGCCGCCTCAACAAGCGCGTGGTAGTGATTCGGCAATACGCACCATGCGAAAGTTTGGGTCGCGTGCGCTGCTAACACCGCTAGTAAGTCACCGGCAAAGTTGTCAATACGTGGCACGCGGTGACCAATGTAATGACGGTGCTCATAACAAGCCGCCGAGATGAGAAAGCGGCAGATGTCCAAAGTTGGACATGTGCGGAGGCGAATGGCACGGATAACCGCGCATCTTGCGCCATTCCAGTAATTCCTCGCGTTGCTTTTGATTGAGTTGGCGCCAAAGATATCCTGCCGCCGACATGATCTCAGCGTAGCGTGCTACCGCCTGAAGGCGGAACTCCACCTTTCGCTTTTTTTCACGCTCAGCGCGCGCATATTCGATGTGATGACTACGACGACGCGGGATGCAGTGGAGGAACTGCTTCACACGTATGGCGAAACCGGCGGAATAAATTATCTCGCCGCTGCGGCCTCCCTTCCTTCGCGTCTGTCGATCGAAGCGGCCTGCATCGAGTTGATGAGCCTGATGTTTCCCGGTTTTCGCAGCGAAGCGCTCGAGGGCTCAGACGACCTTGCCGATACCACCCGCATCCGGGTGCGGCATTTGCACGCGCGCCTGAAAACCGAAATTTGCAGGAGCCTGGGCAAAATTCGCCAGGACGAAGCGACGGAAGCAAAAGCCGAAGAAGTCCTTGCCGAGTTTTTCAATCAATTGCCGTCGGTGCGCCGGATGCTTTGGACCGACATCGACGCTGCGTACGAAGGCGATCCGGCCGCGACCACTTACGAAGAAATTATCCTCGCGTATCCCGCGGTGGAAGCGATCGCGATTTACCGGATGGCCCATCTGCTCTACAGCAAGGTGCCTCTCATTCCGCGCATTATGACCGAATGGGCGCACAGCCGCACTGGCATCGATATTCATCCCGGCGCGCAAATTGGTTCGCATTTCTTCATCGACCACGGCACCGGCGTCGTTGTTGGCGAGACCACCCGGCTCGGATCGCACGTAAAAATTTATCAGGGCGTGTCGTTCATTGCGCGTTCGCTCGGAGCAGGACGAGGTTTGCGTGGAAAAAAGCGTCATCCCACGATCGAAGATGGCGTTTGTATTTACGCCGGAACCACGGTGATGGGCGGGGACACCGTGATTGGCGCCAATTCCACCATTGGCGCAAACGTTTTCCTCACCAAGAGCATCCCGCCGAATTCGCTCGTGTATTACGAAGAGAAAGAAGCCCTCGTAGTGCCGAAACGAAGCAAGAATTCGACCAGCGCGCGTAAAGACCTTACGGGGTAGGCGGTTGCTCTGGGTCGTACTATCGGTAATACTAAGAGCGTGAGTGCGGCAAAGGTGGCTATCTCAATCGACGAACGGTTACTGCGACACGTAGACCGATTAGTTCGCAACCGTATTTTTAAGACCCGCAGCGAAGCCATTCAAAAAGCTGTTCAGGAAAAACTCGGAAGACTGGAGAAATCGCGCTTGGCACGCGAATGTATGAAGCTTTCGAAACGCGAAGAGCAGCGGTGGGCCGAACTTGGTATTGAAGCTGATGCGAAAGAATGGCCCGAATATTAAGAGGCGAGATTCGCTGGGCCGACTTAGATCCAACACGCGTTTTCGAGCAGGCTGGCAAAAGACCGGTGATAGTTGTTAGCGAAAACGTCTTCAACGAAAATTCGGGCACGGTCATCGCAATGGCTTTGACAAGCAAAGAGCCGCGTGCCGGCTTTCCACTCACGTGGGAGTTGAAATCAGTACGCCTCTCAAAGCGATCTTGGGTAAAGATTAGTCAGGTTCGCGTCCTTTCCATTCAAAAACTTGGCACTAAGCTAGGACAGGTCAGCGACGAAGAACTGGCGGAATTGATTGAAGGTCTGAACGAAGTTTTGGGACACTGATGATTTATCTCGATTACAACGCGACCACACCGTTATGCGATCCAGCACGCGAGGCGATGCTGCCCTATTTCGATCGCCATTTTGGTAATCCATCCAGTGTCCACGCGGCCGGCCGCGAAGCGCGCGCGGCAATTGATAATGCGCGCGATAAGATCGCCGCATTGCTTTATGCGAAACCGGGCGAAATCATTTTTACCGGCGGCGCAACCGAGTCATGCAATCTGGCTGTGTTTGGCCTGGCGCGATCTCCGTCTTTACGCGGCAATCACGTGATCTCGAACAAAGCCGAGCATCACGCGGTGCTGCATCCTGTCGAGCATTTGGAGCAGCATGATGGTTTCGAAGTAACCTGGTTAAATGTGTCTGAGAGCGGAATGGTCGATCTCGAACAGTTGACCAATTCAATTCGTCCCGACACAAGATTCGTGTCGATCATGACCGCCAACAACGAAACAGGCGTCATTCAACCGATGCCCGAGATCTCACGGATCTGCCGGGAACGCGGTGTCTTGCTTCACAGCGACATGGTTCAGGCTTTCGGGAAAACAGAGGTCGATATCTCTCTCGTCGATGTCGGGAGTTTTGCTGCGCACAAGTTTTACGGACCAAAAGGCACGGGCTTCCTTTGTCTCCGCTCCGGTCTACCGATCCAACCAATCATGTTCGGTGGCGCGCATGAAAATCAGCGGCGTCCAGGGACGGAAAATGTGGCTGGTATCGCGGGAATGGCTGCGGCAGCTGAGTGGATATTGGGCGATCGCGAGACGGAACAGGAACGCAAAGCACAACTGCGCGATCAATTATGGAAAAGTATCGCGGACGTTTTTCCCGATGCGCAGCAAAATGGCGACCCGGATCGTCACCTTACTAACACGCTCAACATAAGTTTTACCGGCATCGACTCGGAAACGATGCTGATGGCGCTGGATTTGGAAGGGATTTGCGCCTCGAGCGGCTCGGCCTGCATGGTCGGTTCGGTGAGAGCGTCGCATGTTTTGATTGCGATGGGTCTGCCGATGGAACGTGCCCGTTCCGCCATCCGTTTCTCACTTGGCAAATGGACGACTGCGGAAGAAATCGCCGCTACTGGTGATGTGCTTGCCCGAATCGCGAAGCGAAACAAAGACGCGCGCGAATATGCCGTTGCTTAGGCAACTCGAATTCGGGTTCCGTAGCACAGATATCTTGTCTGTGGGGCCGCCGGGCGTCTCGCCTGGCGCATTGGTAAATGAATCAACAGGCAAGATGCCTGCTGGCCACACAGCCGAGACGGCTGTGCTACTGCAAACACAAGCGCGCCGGCTCCTGCGCTCGTTAGGCGCGAGCCGAATCGCAACGAAACTCCGCGTCGAATGGAACTCTCGGCTAACAACCGCCGCCGGCCGGGCGGATTATCGCGAGAAACTCATTTCGCTGAACCCGCTGCTACGTAAGCATCCGGATGAAATCGACCGGACGCTGCGACACGAACTTGCTCATATTCTCGCCCAATTTCGCGCAGGTCGCCGCCGGATTTCACCTCATGGAAACGAGTGGCAACAGGCTTGCCGGGACCTGGGGATAATCGGTGAGAAGCGATGTCACATGCTGCCGTTTCCGGTAAGGCGAATCACGCCACGTTTCCTCTACCGTTGCCCGAACTGCCGGCGCGATTTCCGTCGCGTTCGCAAGATCAAACGCACGGTCGCCTGCCTTGCCTGCTGCCGCGCATATAACCGTGGCCAATTCGATGTTCGCTTTCGATTGAAGCTGCTGACGTTGTAGCGGCGTTTGTGTCAAACGCCGGGGAGCGCTCCTCAAAACTTTCCGTCTTTTTATGTTTTTTTAACGCGGATTGTGGCTGCTTTTATGTCGACGCGATTTGAAAGCATGCCGACGCCAAAAACTTGTCGGAAACTTTAAACGTTTTGCCAGGTGTTCTGTCAATTCTTGCAGGGTTTGATTTGTCGGTGTCAGCGGAAAAAAACACACTTTCGATCTGCGTTTATGAAAATACTCGCGAGCGTAATTGCAAAGGGATTGAAGAAGGCAAAGCATTTCGCCGTGTACGAACCCGAATTGACGCGTGTCTGGCCCCGCGATGGGACAACGCATGAAGCTAACGTCGCCTTATTCGCGAAAAAGCATGGCTGGCGACTGCGCTTCTACAAAGAGGGTTTCTGCGCGATTTTTGATAGAGCGCCGTCTTCCTGATATCAAGCAAGGTGGATCGATGCTCTCCGGGATCGATGAGATATTATTATCGCCGAAGGCGCAGTAGTTAATCTCGCAGCAAAGCCGCTTGGCCATCCCAACGCGCTCGAAGATCGCGTTCTACTCGATCTCTTCGCCTTTTGTGTTTTTCTCGCCTCGCAATTTTGCCTGGATAAATATATCGATGTCGCCGTCCATCACCGCTTGCACATTGCTCGTCTCGGCGCCTGTCCGGTGGTCCTTTACCATTTGATACGGCTGAAAAACGTAGGAACGAATTTGATTTCCCCACGCAATCTCGCCTTTTTCGCCGTATTGCCGTTCCATCTCGGCGCGTTTCTTGTCTTGTTCCAGCTGATAAAGCTTTGCCTTCAACATCTTCATCGCCAGCTCCCGATTGCGGCCCTGGCTGCGCTCAGCCTGACAAGCAACGACGATTCCGCTGGGTCTGTGCAGAATCCGGACCGCGGTTTCAACCTTATTTACGTTTTGCCCGCCTTTGCCGCCGCTGCGAAACGTATCGATCTCTAAATCTGCCGGATTAATTTCAATCGGAGCCGTGTCGGCGACTTCCGGCACGACGTCGATGCTGGCGAACGACGTGTGTCGCCGTTTGTTGGCGTCGAACGGCGAGATTCGTACGAGGCGGTGCACGCCGCGCTCGGTCTGCAAATGCCCGTAGGCGTACTCGCCGGTGATCAGCAGAGTCGCGGATTTTACGCCGACTTCTTCGCCCTGTTGAATGTCCACTGTCTGCGATTTGAACCCGCTGCGTTCGATCCAGCGCTGGTACATCCGCAATAACATGTCGGCCCAGTCGCACGACTCTGTCCCGCCTGCTCCGGAATGAATGGTGACAAATGCGTTGGCCTGGTCGTTTTCACCGGACAAAAATTGACGTAACTCGAACTCATCCAGCTTATGGGACAGGCGCGCATGTTCGGTGGCCACATCTTTCTCTGCCTCTGCGCGATGCGCCGGGTCGGCTTCTTCCGCAGCGAGTTCCCGCAGCGCGACGAAATCCTCAATCTCGCGTTCCAGTTCCTGGAATGGATTGATCAGCGAGCGCAGTCGCGAGACTTCCTCGACAT
The DNA here is from genome assembly GCA_963753675.1 of uncultured Verrucomicrobiae bacterium. GTDB lineage: Bacteria > Verrucomicrobiota > Verrucomicrobiia > Chthoniobacterales > UBA10450 > Udaeobacter. The sequence continues at coordinate 311,749 of CAVWCZ010000008.1, forward strand.
CCGCCTGAGCCCGCTCCCGATTCGACCAGAAATCGGGCGCGGCCATCCGCGCTTCTATTGTAGCCAGATCTTTCTGAAGCTGCTCGACGTCAAAGAAACCTCCGCAATTCGCTTACGCGCGATTTCAGATCCTCAGCGTCTGGAATGGAGATTTCCGTTGGCATCAATCAACGTAACTGAATCGTGGCGAATCGCAAAGTGTAGCGGCGTTTGTGCCAAACGCCGAAATCGCAAATAAGGCGCTTGGCACAAGCGCCTCTACACTATTTACGCGCGGGAGCGGCGGGCTTTGCCTTGGCGCGCGGTGTTTCCAGCCGGAAAATTGTTTCGCCTTCCTTCATCAGATCAAGGCGATCGCGCGCGATTGTTTCCAAGTAGCTGACGTCTGTCTTGAGCAAGTTGACCTCGCGGGTCTGACGCGCCAGCAAACTTTGTTGGTCATTGACCTGTTGCTGAAGATCGTCCATCTCGGTCCGGCTTTGCATCAGTTTTTTGTACGGCGGAACGAAAAGGCTCACGATCACCAGCCAGACCGCGATGATGAGCAGAACGAGGAGAATCCGATTCAATCGCTGCCAGAGAGTGGCCTCGCGACGCGCCCGAAAATCAGCGTAACCGTGCTCCACTTCAGCGGATTGTAGCGCCGTAAACGGCTTTGTCACCAAGTTCTTCTTCGATCCGCAACAGCTGATTGTACTTCGCCACCCGGTCGCTACGACATGGCGCACCGGTCTTTATCTGCCCGGCGTTGGTCCCTACAGCGATATCGGCAATGGTAACGTCTTCGGTTTCACCCGAGCGATGACTGATCACAGTGGTGTACTGATTGCTCTTCGCCATCTGAATGGTCGCCAGCGTTTCCGTTAACGTGCCGATCTGATTTACCTTGATCAAAATTGAATTGGCCACGTGCTCGGCAATTCCTCTTTGGAGAAATTCTACATTCGTGACGAAGAGATCGTCGCCAACCAATTGGATCCTGGCGCCGAGTTTTTCTGTCAATTTTTTCCAGCCATTCCAATCGTTCTCGGCGCAACCGTCCTCGATGGAAATGATCGGAAACCGCGCGCAAAGATCGTCGTAGTAATCGATCAATTCTTCTGCGGTTTTTTTTGACCCATTGGATTTCTCGAAGACGTAGAGGTTTTCTTCGCTGTCAAAGAATTCCGACGCAGCGGGATCAAGCGCGATAAATATTTCTTCACCCAGCTTGTAACCCGCCTTTTCGACGGCTGCCGCGATCGATTCCAATGCGTCTTCGGCGGAATCGAGCTGCGGCGCAAATCCGCCCTCATCGCCAATCGCCGTGGAAAGATGTCGCGCTTTCAGCACAGATTTCAGCGCGTGATAGGTCTCGGCGCCGTAGCGCAATGCTTCTGAAAAGGAAGGCGCACCTCGCGGCACGATCATGAATTCCTGGAAATCAATCGGCGCATCTGAGTGCGCGCCGCCGTTCAGAATATTCATCATCGGCACCGGAAGCACTCGCGCTTCGGGCCCGCCGAGGTACCGGAATAGCGGTAGTTTTTCTGCGGCTGCGGCGGCGTGGGCGACGGCAAGCGAAACGGCGAGCATCGCATTGGCGCCCAGATTTTTTTTAGTTGGCGTTCCGTCGAGCTCGATCAGTTTATCATCGATATTCGACTGATCGCGCGCATCCCTTCCCTTAAGAATCGGCGCGATCTTTTGATTAACATTCGTAACTGCTTTTTTCAGGCCTTTGCCGCCGAAGCGGTGCTTATCGCCGTCGCGCAATTCCAATGCTTCATGTTCGCCCGTGCTCGCTCCGCTGGGGACAGCCGCCCGCCCGAGCGCGCCGCTTTCAACATGGACGTCAACCTCGATCGTTGGGTTACCCCGCGAATCCAGGATTTCGCGGGCGTGAACGTGAGTAATGCTGGAGCTCGCCATGGCTTTGCCCGGACTAGAACAGGTTTCGCCACATGAGGCAAATTTCCTCGCCCGGCTATCGTGCTGAGGGCACCATTGCACGGAAACCCGGCATCGGACATTTCAATTCCCCCAAAAAAACATAAAAAGAACGATGCCGCAGGGCCAGAGATTCCGATTGGCAATTTCGCTGGGGCACGCATAATCTTCGCGATGATTCGTTTGGTTGCATTGATTACCCTTGCGTTGCTTGCTGCAATTTCCGCGCACGCGGCCGAGAAAGCGCAATCTCTGTCCCCGGATCAAATGGCGAAAGCCGTCAGGACCGATTCAATTACTGTCCCGACGCCGGGCGAACTTTTCGCCGCGCTTGGCAAAACGGGAAAAATAAACTGGTCAGCTCAATATCGCGGACCGATTCCCACCACCTACAGCGACCGGGCGCAGATAGCGTTGAACCTCGGCGGTTTGATTGCTGATGGATTCATCGCTGTTGAAGCCAAGGACGGACAGCAGGTCAAAAATATCGGATCGGACATTTTGAAGCTTGGAAAGGCTCTCGGAGTCAGCGAACAACTGCTGGGCCGGGGAAATAGTATCAACGAATTTGCCGAGCATAGTGACTGGGACACGTTGCAGGAAGAATTGGAAGCAACGCAAAATGAGGTGAAATCCTCAATGCAATCGCACGACGACCAGGACCTGGTTATCCTGGTTACTCTCGGCGGATGGATCCGCGGCACTCAGGTGGTCACCGGTGTAATCATGAAGAATTACAGTGAGTCTGCCGCAAAAGTACTGCGGCAACCGGCTCTGGTTCGCTTCATTCAATCAAAGGTTAATGAAATTTCGCCTGAATTGCGGCAGCAACCTTTAATCAAAGATGTGAGCGAACAACTTAGCGGGATCGAAAAACTTGTTTCATTTCCGGCAGACAAAGTGCCGACCCAGGAGGAAGTGCGAAAAGTGAATGAGGCCGTCAGCAAACTTATGACGGAAATACAAAGCAAGGAACCGGCAAAATGAGACGTTCAATTCAGGTTTTCGTTTGGATGCTTGTGCTGAGCACAGGCTTTGTGCTGCGCGCAGACACAGATGCCGAAGTGAATGCGCGTAAAGACGCACTCGAAATTGCTGGAGCATTTTCGAACGATGACTTCAAAATTCGGGACGGACATTCGTGCGGCCTACTCAAGCCGCGCGATCACGCTCTGATCGCGGTCAACCTTTACGCGGGTAACCAGTATTGGTTTTCTGTCGGCACATCAGACCCCGTGAAAAAAGTCGCGGTCAACGTGTATGATGAATCCGGAAAGCCAATGAAGACGGAGGACTATAGCAACGGCGATAAAGCGGCGGCTGGTTTTGAGCCGGAGAATAGCGGCCAATATTATGTTGGCGTCGATCTGCTGGAAGGCCAGGAAGGTAGTTTCTGTCTCGTCTATTCGTACAAATAGACGGTTTTTGGTGTCTGACTACGGATGCGCGGTACTCAAGTTTCGTGCGCACCGATTTTGCGATCTGGTCTTCAGTACCCGCTATCGGTAATCTTGGACCAGGTGATGATCTCGCTTCAGGTATTTTACGAGGGTCATGTCCAGGGTGTTGGGTTTCGTTTCACCGTGCGCCATATTGCCAAAGGATTCGACGTAACCGGCTGGGTGCGCAATCTTCCCGACGGTCGCGTGGAATTACAGGTTACAGGTCAGCAGGACGAGGTGCGCGCGTTTCTTGATCAGATCGCGAAAAGCGAACTACACTCGCTGATTCGCAAACAAATCGAAAACAAGCTAAACGAAGCGGTCAGTAGCCGTGGATTCGAAATTCGACATGACTAATCCGGCGGTCGCAGTTTACGGACTGACCAAAATTTTCCGTGTTCCGTTCCATCCCACCCGTGGTGTTGTCGCCGTAAAGGACCTTAGTCTTCGCATTGAACCGGGCGAAGTGTACGGCCTGCTCGGCCCGAATGGTTCCGGTAAAAGTACTACACTGAAAATCATTCTCGGCCTGGTCTCGCCAAGCCGCGGCCGCACCGAAATTTTTGGAAGAGACAGTCGGCTGGTCGAAAGCCGCGAGGCGGTGGGGTTTCTGCCGGAGAATCCATACTTTTACAAATATCTCACCGGCGCGGAGACGCTGCGTTTCTTCGGACGCCTTTGCGGAATGACAGGCGCAACACTGAAGAATCGCATCAATGAATTGCTTGATCTAGTGGGGCTTAACAAAGCGCGCGACCGCCGGCTGAGCACTTATTCGAAGGGCATGCTGCAACGCATCGGGCTGGCACAAGCATTGGTCCACGATCCGAGGCTGGTGGTACTGGACGAACCGACCGCCGGCGTTGATCCGGCTGGTTCGCGGGAAATTCGCGACCTGATCATGGATCTGAAGCAGCGCGGAATCACAGTGCTGCTCTCGTCGCATTTGCTCGCCCAGGCGCAGGAGATTTGCGATCGTGTTGGCATCCTCGCTGATGGGGTGCTGGTTCGCGAAGGACATCTGCGGGATTTGATAGCGATCGAAAATCAAACTGAGCTTGTGATCGCCAATGCATCTGACGAGCTGGTCCAGCAGATTGAATCTTGCATAAATCAATCAAACGCGAAATTGCTCGAGCGACGGAGATCGACGACCACGCTGGAGCGATTGTTTTTGGAGTCGACCGGCGGGAACGATAAAACTCGCGCCTCTGTCGAGGTTACGGACGACGGACAAACGGCGGCTAAGGAAGCGAGGAGGGAAAAATGACAAACAGCGATGCCGCTTCGACGCTTCAACCTTTCAACGGTCCGACCGTTGTGAAACGTCACCGGGTTTTTTCCTTCTCGCGCGTTCTTGCCATCACCAGCAACACGCTGACCGAGCTGACCCGTCTGAAAGTCTTTTATGTGTTGCTGGTGTTCGGGCTTCTGTTGATCGGCAGTTCGATATTCATGGCCCAATTTTCCTTTCAACAGGAATTCCAAATTCTGAAGGACGTTTCCCTGGGCGCAATCTCGCTCTTCACCTCGCTGCTGGCGATCGTTGCAACGGCTCGAATGCTCCCTCAGGACATCGAAGACCGCACGGTTTACACGATCCTCGCCAAGCCGGTGCCGCGCTTCGAATACATCGTTGGCAAGATTGCAGGGGTCCTTTTGCTGTTGGCAATCAGCACCCTGATAATGGTGGCAGCCTTTCTGGCCGTCTTGTACATGCGAGAGCAGGCGGTTCTGGCCGCGACGGCAAAACAAATGGCCAGCGCACCACCGGACCAGCTTGCAGATGCTTTGCGTGCCGTCCGGGCGTCCGCGTTGAATAGCGATCTTGTTCCGGGAATCATCGTTATTTTCCTCAAAGCCTGCCTTCTCACAGCGCTGACGCTATTTGTTTCCACGTTCGCCACCTCAACCATTTTTACCATCGTGGTGATGGTTTTTATTTATTTCATAGGGCACCTGGAAGCCACTGCGCGCGAGTATTGGTTACACGAACATGGCAGCGGCCTCGTAACCCGTGCGTTTCTTGCGATCGTGGCGCTGTTCTTTCCCGATCTACAGGCTTTCAATCTGGTCGATGACATCGTTGCCGGCACCGCTATCTCGACGGCCGTCTTCATCAAGACCGCCTTGCTGGGAATTTTTTACACCGTGATTTACACGTTGCTGGCGGTATTCGTCTTTTACGGAAAAGAATTATGACTCGGATTCTCATCACGCTGGCGGTGTTAATCGTGATGGGCCTGCTGAAATTGCCGGTCGAACGCGATCTCGCGGACCTTCACCGGCAGGAACATTTCCGCGGTGTGGAATTCAATCTTGATCTCCGCGAAAAACTTGGGCAACTCGGATTCATCGCCGCTTTGAGCGGGTTTCGTGCGATTGTCGCCGACGCACTTTTTATTCAGGCGCACGCAGCATGGGAAGATACTCAATGGGGCCGGATGTTGTTGTTATTTCGGCAGATCACCACACTGCAACCGCGGGTGCTCCTGTTTTGGGATACAGCGGCCTGGCATATGGCTTGGAACGCAAGCGTCGCCGCGATGAACGATCGCCACCAGCCGCGCCTGGCGTTGCGAGTGAAGGCGCAGCGCGAGTATTTTGCGCTCGGCAAGGAGTTCCTCGAACGCGGAATAAAAAATAATCCCGACCGTCCTGAGCTCTATGAGGCGCTGGCCCGGCTCTACAAGGAAAAATACAAAGACCACGAGCGGGCTGCCGAATATTATGCGAAGGCAGCCACCCTTCCGGAAGCAGCGCCGTGGGACCGGCGTTTCTCCGCCTATGAGCTTTCGTACGCCGAAGGGCGCGAGCGTGAAGCGTACCAACGCCTGCGGAGCCTCTACGATGAGGGACCGAAGGAGCGACTGCCGACCTTGATTAAACGGCTAAAGTTCCTCGAAGAACAACTCAATATTCCGCAGGACCAACGAATTCCTGAACCAAGTCCGTCGAAGCGTTAAAATCGTTGAAGCGTTGAACCGGGTTTGACGCTACGGTTGCTGCGTCTTAATGCTTCAACGCTTCAACCTTAACCAATGCGGTTCGCAATTTTCAGTGACATCCATTCGAATCTCGAAGCGCTCGAAGCCGTCATGGCGGACGCGCGCCAGCGAAGATGCACGCAGTTTGTTTGTCTTGGCGACATCGTCGGCTACAACGCGAACCCGGGTGAATGCATCGATCTGATCCGCCAACTCGATTGCCCCGCCGTAAAAGGCAACCATGACGAGCAGGCAACGTTTCCCGCGTCATCGGAACGTTTCAACGAGCTGGCCGAACGCGCCATCGATTGGACGCGCGAACATTTGAGCGACGAGCACAAGGAATGGTTGCGCAGCCTTCCGTTGCAACGCCGGGTACACGATTTTACCATCGTTCACGCCACGCTCGATACGCCGGCACAGTGGGGCTACGTCTTTAACAACCTCGATGCCGTTGCCAGTTTCACATACCAGCGCACGCCCATTTGTTTTTTCGGCCATACTCATGTGCCGATGGTTTTTGTTCGCGAGGAAGGCGTCCGACGTCACTCAGGTGAGCACATTCGTATAGAGCCTGGTAAAAAATATTTCATTAACGCCGGCAGTGTCGGACAACCGCGCGATGGAAACTGGCGAGCGGCGTATTGCATTTACGATGTCGACAACAATCTCGTCGAGTTGCTGCGCGTGAAATACGATCTTGCGACCGCCCAAAAGAAAATCGACAAGGCTGGTCTGCCGCGGCTTCTTGCCGAGCGTCTTGCAATGGGCCGGTGATCCGCGGAAAGCATCTCGCTTCGCGCGCGTGATACTTGTATTAGCTCACTGCGTCAGTCGCTGCTTCTCGCGTTTTGTATTCGGCCACGAAGCGCTTGCGGAATTGATCGAATGCTCCGCGTTCAATCTCTGCGCGCGCGCGGCTCATGAGGTTTAGATACAAATGCAAATTGTGCAAAGTGATCAGACGCAGTCCCAGTATCTCCTCTGCCTTGATGAGATGACGGATGTAGCTCCGAGAAAACTCGGAGCAGGCGGCGCATGCGCAGTTTTCCTCGATCGGCCCCTTGTCGAGCGCGAATTCCGCGTTCTTTAAGTTCAGTGTGCCAGTCGCGGTGAAGGCGGTTCCGTTCCGGGCAAGGCGGGTCGGCAGCACGCAATCGAACATATCCATTCCGCGTGCGATCATCTCCAGCATTTGCGGCGGCGTGCCGAGGCCCATGGCGTAACGTGGTTTGTCTGCAGGCAAAAACGGTTCAGCCGATTCAACCGCACGCATCATTTCTTGCTCCGGCTCGCCCACACTCACGCCTCCAATGGCGTAACCGTCGAAATCAATCTCCACAATTGCCTGCGCACTTTCTTTGCGAAGATTTTCGAACACTCCTCCTTGCACAATTCCAAAGAAAAGCTGGCGCGCTGTAGCGTGCGCTGTCCTCAGCGCATTCACCGGAGATTCCGCTGAGACAGCGGACGCTACAATCTCAGTTGAGCGTTGGGCGTTGGGTGTTGGACGTTCGGCGTTTTCCGCTTTCCATTCCTTGCACCTTCTCGCCCAGCGCGCGGTCAGTTCTGCGCTTCGCGCCGCATAATCGTATTCGCACGGATACGGAACGCATTCATCGAGCACCATCGCAATGTCGCTGCCGAGCGCGGCTTGAATTTCCATGGCGCTCTCAGGCGAAATGAATGCGCGGCCGCCATCGACGTGATTTTGAAATTCCACGCCTTCCGCGGTGATCTTGCGCAACTTCGCCAGCGAGAAAATCTGGTACCCGCCGCTGTCGGTGAGAATCGGCCCGTCCCAACTCATGAAACGATGCAGGCCGCCCAAATGCCTGATCACGTGAAGACCCGGCCTAACGAACAAGTGATAGGTGTTCCCGAGAATGATCTGTGCGTTCAGTTCGCGCAGTTCGCGTGGGCTGACGCCTTTCACGGAGCCTTGCGTTCCCACCGGCATGAACGCCGGCGTATCGATCACGCCGTGTGCGGTTGTTAATCGGCCACTTCGTGCTTTTGACCGTTGATCGTTCGCCAGGAGTTCAAAGGCATTCTGCATGCGGTATGGAGATTCCTCCAACCTTCGCATAAAGCTTCGGCTTGGCAGGCGACTTCGCTCGGAATGACAATTCAACGAACAAAATATTCTTTGCGGATCGCGATTTACCCTCTATGTTCCGCGCTTACCGCATCAGGCGCGTGAGTTGGGTTTGTTGCGCGGCCTGAAGCGGGTTTTTTTGTCGCCCAGAGTAACGACTTTTGGCGGCGCATTATTTTTAGGATTTGGACGATGCCCACGATCAATCAGCTGATTCGAAAAGGACGCCGGAAGGTGTCGGTGAAATCAAAGTCGCCGGCCCTGGCAAGCTGTCCGCAGCGGCGTGGCGTATGTGTGCAAGTGATGACTCGCACACCGAAGAAGCCTAATTCAGCCCTGCGCAAAGTGGCGAAAGTGCGGTTGACGAACGGTCAGGAAGTGATTGCCTACATCCCCGGCGAGGGGCATAATTTGCAGGAGCACTCCATCGTGCTCGTCCGCGGCGGACGCGTGAAGGATTTACCTGGCGTTCGCTATCACATTGTGCGCGGAACACTTGATGCGCTCGGTGTGGATGGTCGGCGACGCGGTCGCTCCAAGTACGGAGCGAAGCGCCCGAAGGGCGGGGCGGCCGGTGGAGGCGGCGCGGCGAAAGCGGCGCCGGCAGCGACCAAATAAAACAAATCAAATTTGAAACGGACGATCGACAATGTCGCGGCGGAGAAGAGTTCACAAAAAAGAAGAGCACGTAGATTCCCGATATGGGAGTCCGGCGGTAGCTCGTCTTATCAGCACGGTGATGAAGCGAGGCAAGAAATCCCTCGCCGAACGCGTGGTGTACACGGCGATTGATAAATCGCGTGAAGGCTCCGATTCAGTCGATCCGCTTGAAATTGTAAACAAGGCGATCGACAACGTACGTCCGAGGCTCGAGGTGCGATCGCGTCGCGTCGGTGGCGCGACCTATCAGGTGCCAATGGAAGTGACGCCTGCCCGGCAAATCTCACTGGCCACGCGCTGGATCGTGAAATTTGCCGATGGCCGTAAGGGCTTACCATTGGCTCAAGCGCTGGCACAGGAACTCAAAGACGCCGCGGCTGGTCAGGGTAACGCCATTAAAAAGCGCGACGACACGCATAAAATGGCGCAGGCAAACCGCGCATTTGCGCATTTCAGGTGGTGACAAGTATGGCAACGGCGACCATGGAACAAAAGAAGGCTCCGGCGAAAAATCCAAACTCGCCAAATCGCAAGTTTCCATTGGAGCGGACCCGGAACATCGGGATCGCTGCGCACATTGACGCCGGCAAAACGACGATCACCGAGCGCGTTTTGTTCTACACCGGCATGATTCACAAGATGGGAGAAGTGCACGAAGGCACCACCGTCACCGATTGGATGGAGCAGGAGCGCGAACGCGGCATCACCATCACGTCGGCAGCGACAACGTGCAGTTGGGCGCAGCGTAAGGAAGAAGGCGTTTACAAGATCTTCGAAGGCGTCAAAGAGCGTATCAACATCATCGACACACCCGGGCACGTGGATTTCACGGCGGAAGTAGAACGTTCTCTGCGCGTGCTCGATGGCGCGATTGCCGTTTTCGACGGAGTGGCCGGAGTGCAGCCGCAATCTGAAACCGTCTGGCGTCAGGCAACCAAGTACAACGTCCCGCGTCTGGCTTTCATCAACAAAATGGACCGCGTCGGCGCAGATTTCGAAATGTCTGTCGACAGCATCCATAAAAAACTCGGGGCCAATGCGTGGCCGGTCTTATTGCCGCTGGGAAGGGAAGATCAGCTGCGCGGCCAGCTCGATGTCATTAATAAGAAGGCGATCATTTACTCCGAGAACGATCAGCTTGGATCCACTTATGAAGTGACCGAACTCCCGAAAGAGCACGTGGAAGCGGTTGAGAAAGCATACAATGATCTGGTCGAACAGGTTTCGAATATCGACGATCAAGTCGCCGAGGCGGTGCTCGAAGAGCGCGAAATCACGCCGGCATTATTAAAGGCCGGCATTCGCCGCCAGACGATCGCGAACAAATTCGTGCCTGTGATCGGAGGTTCGGCTCTTAAAAACATCGGTATTCAATATTTGGTCGATGCAGTGGTTGATTACTTGCCAAGCCCGCTCGATATCCCGCCAGCCAAAGGTCAGAACCCCGACACGGGCGAGCCGATGGAAGCGATAACTGACGACAGTGGCACGTTCTGTTCGATCGCGTTCAAGTTGTGGAGCGATCCGTTTGTCGGCAAGCTGGTGTTCTTCCGTGTTTACTCCGGCTCGCTCAGTAAAGGCGACACCGTTTACAATCCGCGCACGAATAAACGTGAGCGGATTTCGCGCTTGATTCAGATCCAGGCGGACAAACGCGAAGACATCGAGACGTGTTACTCGGGCGATATCGCCGCGATCGTAGGAATTAAAAACATTACCACTGGCGACACGCTCTGTGATGAGGACCATCCAATTCTTCTCGAGCCGCCGTCGTTTCCCGATCCGGTTATCTCGATGGCGATTGAACCAAAGACGAAGCTCGATCAGGAAAAAATGGCCACCGCGTTACAACGCCTCGCCGAGGAAGACCCGACTTTCCGTGTTTTTACGCACGAAGATACCGGTCAGACCATCATCGCCGGAATGGGCGAGCTGCACCTGGAAATCATTCGTGACCGGATGTTCCGGGAGTTCAAAGTCGACGCGAACGCCGGGAAACCGCAAATCGCATATCGCGAAACGATCACCAGCGGTGCGCACGGCGTTGGCAAGCTGATCAAGCAATCAGGCGGCCGCGGTCAGTATGGGCACGTGGAAGTGGATGTTCGTCCCGCCGCGCGCGGCAACGGTCTAACTGTCGAGAACAAGATCGTGGGCGGAATCATTCCGAGGGAATACATCCCGGCGGTGAAAAAGGGAATCGAAGAAGCGGTGCTCAACGGTGTGCTTGGCGGCTATCCTGTTGTCGACGTGGAAGTGGACATCGTTTACGGTTCCTTCCACGAAGTCGATTCCAGCGAACTCGCGTTCAAAATGGCGTCGATCTTCGCCATGAAAGACGGTTTCAAGCAGGGCAAACCCATTCTGCTGGAGCCGATCATGAAAGTGGAGAACATCACGCCGGAAGAATACCAGGGCGACATTTGCGGCGACTTGAGCCGGCGGCGTGGTGCGATCAACAGCATCGAGACCCGGGGGAATCTGGTGATTATTCATGCGCTGGTGCCGCTTGCGGAGTTGTTCGGATACGCAACGGCGATCCGGTCTTTGTCGAAAGGCCGTTCCAGTTATTCGATGGAGCCGTCGCACTTTGATCCGGTCCCGGCGAATTTGGTTGCGGCGATTCTCGATCAAAAGGAGACGAAATGAGCGATCGCCAGAAGATTCAGAGTCGGAAGTCAGGCTGCCAGCCTGACTCGGCACGCGGGCAGCTTGCCCGCGGATCGACAGGCAAGCTGTCTGTCGGCCGAGACAGCCAAGCTGGCTATCTTCCGAAGAAGGAGGCGAAATGAGCAACGGCCAGCGCATCCGTATTCGCTTGAAGGCGTTCGATCACCGGATGCTGGACCAATCCGCCATCGAGATTGTGGATACCGCCAAGCGCACCGGTGCGCGGGTGGCCGGGCCGATTCCGCTGCCGACATTGATCGAGAAATTTACGGTGAATCGTTCTCCGCACGTGGACAAAAAATCGATGGAACAATTTGAAATTCGCACTCACAAGCGGCTGTTGGACATTATCGAGCCGACGGCAAAGACGGTGGACGAATTAAAGAAACTAAATTTGCCTGCGGGCGTCGATATCACCATTAAAATTTAAGCGGAGGCGCCTCTGAAACATTTGCGATTGTACCGTCATGAGCATCGGACTTCTTGGACAAAAAATTGGTATGACCAGCGTTTACGACGCAAAGGGCCGGTTATGTCCCGTAACAGTGATCGCGGCTGGCGATAATGTTTTGTTGCGCCGTTTGACCGAAGAGAACGACGGTTATTCTGCGGTGCAGGTGGGGTTCGGCGTGCAAAAGGAATCGCGCGTGACCAAAGCGTTACTCGGTGAATTTAAGAAGGCCGGCGTCGGACCGCAGAGATTTGTACGCGAATTTCGGCGTCGAAAGGATCTTCCTGAAGGGGAAATCGATTTAGGCGTTACGCAATTTCAACCTGGTGACTTTGTCGATGTGATTGGCCGCTCGAAAGGCAAAGGTTTTCAAGGTGTGATGAAAAAGCACAACTTTGCCGGGCAAGGCGCGGCGCACGGTTCGAAGACGCACCGGCGCATTGGTGCAGTCGGCAATCGTTCTACTCCGGGCCGTATTTGGAAAAACCAGGGCATGCCCGGGCATATGGGCGATCGGCGGGTGACGGTGCAAAATCTCCAGGTGATGCAAGTGCGCGAAACGGAAAAAACTATTTTAATAAGCGGCGCGGTGCCGGGACCGAACGGCAGTTACGTCATTGTTCGCCCGGCAATCAAACATCCCGAGCGCCTATTGGCCCTGCATGCTGAGCACCGGAAGCATGAGGAAGAGGAAAAGGCCAAGAAACCAAAAACCTTAAGAGAGATGGCGCAGAACAAATGAGCGCAAAAGTTTTAACCAAAGCCGCTGCGAAAGAAGCAAAGCTCGACATCATCGATGATGGTCGCGGCACGCAAGCTGTACATGATGTGATCGTGGCGATGCGCGCCGGGCGGCGTTCCGGTTCGGCAAATACAAAGACCAAAGCCGAAGTAGATTTGTCAGGTGCAAAACCGTGGCGGCAAAAAGGAACCGGCCGCGCCCGCGCGGGTTACAAATCATCGCCCATCTGGCGGGGCGGCGGCGTCGTATTTGGACCGAAGCCCCGTGATTATTCCAAGAAAGTGGCGAAGTCGGTCCGGCGCCTCGCGTTTCGAAAAGCGCTAAGCGAACGCATCAATGCCGGCGACGTCTTAGCCATTGACGAGTTCGTCGTGTCAAAGTTGAAGACGAAAGCGTTTGTCGATCTTCTCAAGAAGCAGACTGATGCGGAGAAAGTACTTATTGTTTCTGATTCATTTGACGAAAAGACGTACAAATCGGCTCGCAACGTGAAGCCGGCGCGACTTGCCACCGCTTCAGACGTCAACACTGAGCAATTACTCGGGTTTCAGAAGATTCTCGTTACGCAGAAGGCTTTGGAAAAACTGGCGGAAAGAATCCGTCCGCCTGCACCGAAAGCTACGGCACAATAAAATGAACGAACCACACGAGATCATTAAGACCGCGTCGTTGACTGAGAAGTCGACGCTGATGAGCGAGAAGGAGAACAAATACGTGTTCCGCGTCAGCCCGAAGGCGAACAAGATCCAGATCAAGCACGCGATCGAACGGCTTTTCCAGAAAACAGTGGTCAACGTGAACACTTGCAATTATGCGGGTAAAGAGAAACGGCTGCGCGGACCGGTAGGGCGTCGCCCGCGATGGAAGAAAGCCATTGTGACTTTGAAGGAGGGCGAGAAGATCGATCTGATCTAATCGCGAGGAACATATGGCCCTGAAAGAATTTCGACCGCTAACGCCTACGCAGCGATTCAAGTTGCTGCCCGCCTTCGAGGAAATTACCAAAGGTCGGCCCGAGCGGAGACTGCTTGAGCCGAAGAAAAAAAGTGGCGGGCGCAACAACCACGGCCGGTTGACCTCGCGACACATCGGTGGCGGGCATAAACACAAATATCGAAAGGTTGATTTCAAACGTCGAAAACACGGAGTCGCCGCGGAAGTGCTTGGGGTCGAGTACGACCCGAACCGTTCTGCCCGCATTGCGCTTATCAAATACACCGATGGCGAATTGAACTACATCCTGGCGCCCAACGGCATCCAGGTTGGAGCGACTATTACAGCGGGAAACGATGTTGCGCCTGACTTGGGAAACGCGCTACCGCTTCGCGCCATTCCGCTCGGCACGAGTGTTCACAATATTGAATTGGTTCCCGGGCGCGGTGGTCAGGTCGCGCGCTCCGCAGGGCAGCAAGCGACGCTCACCGCTCTGGAGGCCGGGTATGCGCTGGTGAAGATGCCCTCGGGCGAAATTCGCCGGATCCACGAGAATTGTTTCGCGACGGTTGGCCAGGTCGGGAATGTCGATCACATGAATGTCTCCAGCGGGAAAGCGGGACGCACTCGCTGGCAGGGTCGCCGGCCGCATGTGCGCGGCATGGTGATGAATCCCATTGATCATCCGATGGGCGGTGGTCAGGGGAAATCCAAAGGCGGCGGCGGTCGCCATCATCCGGTCAGCCCATGGGGACAGTTGGCGAAAGGGTTTAAAACGCGCGCGAAACATAAGCCGAGCGATCGATTCATTTTGGAAAGGAAACGAGCGAAGAAGAAAAGTTAGAATGAGAAATCGAGAACCGAGATTTGTGAACCGGTTTGCGAATCTCGATTCTCGATTCGCAAATCACGAATCACTTGCAATTTATGGCTAGATCGCTAAAGAAAGGACCCTTCGTCGAGGCGTATCTTCTTGAGAAGATCGATAAGATGAACGCGTCGGGCGCTAAGAAACCGATCAAAACCTGGTCGCGGCGCTCGATGGTGACGCCGGACTTTGTTGGCCACACGTTTCTGGTGCATAACGGGAAAACGTTTAACTCCGTTTTTGTCACCGAGAACATGGTTGGACATAAGCTCGGCGAATTTTCACCTACGCGTGTGTTTAGAAAACACGGTTCGCACACGGCGAAAGTGACGAAATAATTGCAGATTGTAGATTGTAGATTGCAGATTGGCAGCGCGCGACTACGTCGCACGGCTGTGCAGTTTGCGATTTGCAATTTGCAATTTGCACTTGGGTTTTGCGCGTACGCGCAGGGAAATAGTTCTTTGTCAGAATCTAATACTGAAGCAGTGAGACAATCGGCGTCGTCTGGATCTTTCCCGGCGGAAGCTGAAGAATTGCGCAGGCAATTGTCAATCGCTCAGGAGTCGGTCAAAGCATTGACGAGCAGTCTGGCGGAGTCCAACGCGGAGGCGGAGGAGTTGCGCCGCAAGTATTCCGATCTCCAATTGCGAATGGAAGCGCTTGGCCTGACCTCGGCGAACAAGGACCGGGCGAAACTCGAGCAGCGTTTGCTTGCGGCGGTGAGCGATCTTCAGTTAGCGCAGAAAGCGCGTGACCAGTACCGCGACCAGATGTTGCGACTTAACGAAGCGATCTTGCGCTATCTGAAAGCGTCGCAGGCCGGAGATGCCCAGGCCCGGATGGATGTGGAGACGCAATTGCGCAGTACCAACGAACTGGTCAGCAAATCGACAGACGCCGTAGAGGCGCCGGAATCGACTTTGATGGAGGGAAGCGTGATCAGTGTTAAGGAAGAATGGTCGTTTGTCGTCGGCAACATGGGCGAAAAACAAGGGGTCAAGATTGGAATGCCGCTGCGGGTAATGCGCGACGACCGAAGAATCGCGAGCCTGCGCGTCGTTGATGTGCGGCAGAAAATTTGCGGCGCGGTGATTCAGGAAATGGATTCGAAGAAGGAGAAAATTAGGGTGGGGGACCGCCTCCAGGCGGATGCCCAATCCGATGTGAGTTTGAGATGAAGTGAAAATGAAAAAAGTTACAAAGTTGCAAGAGTTACATGGGAAGCGAACGGCGATGACCTAACCTTTGTAACTAACGCGAAGCGATGGAAGTCAGATCAACATACAGGTATGCGCGGATTTCGCCTTTTAAGGTGCGCGAAGTCACGCGTGAGATCCAGGGTTTGCCGGTTTCGGCGGCGCTCGACCTGCTGACGTTCACGCCAAAGAAAGCGGCACTTCTTATTGGGAAAACGCTGAAAAGCGCGATCGCCAATGCGGAGAACAATGCGAACCTCAAACCAGACGGCCTGGTGATCAAAGAGGCTACGGTGGGCGAAGGTCCAACGTTCAAGCGCATCATGGCGCGTGCTCGTGGCAGCGCCAGCCGGATTTTGAAGCGCACCAGTCACATTCGCATCGTGCTGTCCGATGAGATTCCCATCGAAACGCGAGAGAAACGAAGAGCGAAACGGGAAGCCGAAAAGAGAGCTGCCAAGAAGGAGATTGCAGGAAAAGCGACAGAGGATGCAGCGACTTCAGGCGATCAAAAATCGAAGAAGTCGAAGCGGACGACGAAGCCGAAGAAATAATTACTAAAGCTATGGGACAAAAAGTTAATCCAATTGGGTTTCGTCTGAATGTGAACCGTGACTGGCGCTCGCGTTGGTATGCGTCGCCTCAGGAGTTTCCCTCGTTTTTGCACAACGATCTGAAGATTCGCAATTACGTGAAAAAGAAGCTGCAATTTGCCGCAGTGGCGAAAATCGTGATCGAACGGGCATGGAATTCCATTCGCGTAACAATTCATACAGCGCGTCCCGGGATTGTCATCGGACGGAAAGGCGCAGAGATCGAGAAGATGACGGAAGAGATTTCCAAGATGGCCGACGGCAAACAGGTAAAAATCGACATCCAGGAGATCAAGACGCCGGAAATCGACGCCCAGTTGGTTGCCGAGAACGTAGCCCTGCAGATTGAACGCCGTATCGCGTATCGCCGTGCCATGAAGAAAGCAGTGCAGACCGCAATGGATTTTGGCGCGGAAGGAATTAAGATCCGCTGCTCCGGGCGATTGAATGGTGCAGAAATTTCGCGTTCGGAATGGTATCGGGAGGGAAAAATTCCACTCCACACCCTACGCACGCCGATTGATTACGGCTTTGCTGAGGCCAATACGGTTTACGGAAAAATTGGTGTGAAATGCTGGATGTGTCGAAAAGAAGAGCGACCCGTGGAAGCGCCGGCTGCCCCCGCGCCACCGCCGCCGCCGCCGGAGCCTGCTGACGTTTAGGAGATCCTCCCTATGCCATTGATGCCCAAACGCGTGAAGTATCGGAAATCCCAGCGGGGGAGTCGAAAGGGTACGGCTTCGCGTAATCTCACCATCGATTTTGGGGAGTTCGGATTACAAACACTCGAACGCGCGTGGATCACCAACACGCAACTGGAAGCCGCCCGCGTGGCGCTGACTCGCAACATGAAGCGTAAGGGCAAACTGTGGATCCGCGTTTTCCCCGACAAGCCGGTAACCGCGCGTCCACCGGAAACCCGCATGGGCAAAGGCAAAGGCCAGCCCGAGTTCTGGGTCGCAACGGTTCGTCCCGGGAACATTTTGTTTGAGCTCGACGGCGTACCGGAATCTGTCGCGCGTGAATCGTTGCGGCTGGCAGCCGACAAGTTACCAGTGCGCACGAAATTTCTCACACGCCACCATGTGAGGGCGGCTTAAGGACCATGAAGACAAAGGAACTCATCGAGCTTGGGATGGACGAGCTGCTGACCAAACGACGCGACTTGCGTCAAGAAACCTTGCATCTGCGTCTGCAACAGCAGAGCGGACAGCTCGAGCAGCCCAGCAGGTTGCGCTTGTTGCGCCGGGACCTGGCAAGAATTGAAACGGAGCTATCGCACCGAGCGAAGAAAGTTGAGGAGCAATAGATCATGGCCGAACAAGAATCTCCGCCAGAGGCATCAACGCCAACGCCATCGGCGACTCGTCGCGCGCGCAAGACGCGCACAGGCGAAGTCATTTCCAGCGGCATGAATAAAACGATTGTGGTGCGGACGGTCACGCGTGTACCGCATCCGAAATTCGGCAAGATCGTCAAGCAGATGAAGAAATTTTACGCCCACGACGAACAGAATGAAGCGAAACCGGGCGACACTGTTCGTATCATGGAAACGCGGCCGCTGAGCAAGCTAAAGAGATGGCGCCTGGTGGAGGTCATTCAAAAGTAAAATCCCATGGTCCAAATTCGATCCAGACTGGATGTGGCAGATAACAGCGGCGCACGCATGGCGACGATGATCGGCGTGATCGGCAAACAGACCGCTTTCGCCGGTATCGGTGACGTGATTACCGCCAACGTGAAGGAAGCCAGCCCCACTGGCACGGTGAAGAAGGGGGAAGTGGTTCGGGCGGTTCTCGTTCGGACAAAACAGCCGATCCGTCGCGAGGATGGCTCACTGCTGCGCTTCGATAATAATGCCATTGTTATCATCGATAAGGATCTAAACCCCCGCGGCACACGTATCTTTGGGCCGGTGGCCCGCGAATTGCGCGAGCGCAATTTTATGAAAATTGTTTCGCTCGCCCCGGAAGTGTTATGAACCGCATCAAGTGCCACGTTAAAAAAGGCGACCACGTTGAGGTCATTTCCGGCAACTTCCGCGGGTCTTCGGGGAAAATTCTCGCAGTGTTTCCCGGCAAGCAACGCGTCTTGGTGGAAGGGGTTCGCATCATCAAGAAGCACCTTCGTAAATCACAGGACAATCCGAGTGGTAAGATCGCAGAACGCGAAGGTGCGATTCACATTTCCAACGTGCGGTTACTCGAGCGTGAAAAAACAGCCAAGGACGAAAAATCCAAAAAAGGCCAACGAGAGGAAAGCCCGGAACGGAGCGAGAGCACGCGCAAATAATGTCAGATCACGACTATAACATTCTTCCCATTTCAGAATAACAGGTTGTTGGTATGGAAAACGAATTTCGTCGACACTACAAAGAACAGGTGATGCCCGCGCTAAAGGAGCGCCACGGCTACAAGAACGTCCATCAAATTCCGAAGGTGGAGAAGGTGGTGATCAATACTTCTGTTGGTTCACAGTCAGACTTGAAGCAGGCCTTGGAAGAAGCAAAAGCGGAGCTGGAACTGATTACGGGACAACGGCCGGTAGAGACACTGGCAAAGAAGAGCATCTCCAATTTCAAATTGCGCAAGAGTCAAGCGATCGGGGCAAAGGTCACGCTTCACGGAGAGCGCATGTATGAATTTCTGGAGCGATTTATCAAGGCCGCTCTCCCCCGCATTCGCGATTTTCGCGGCGTATCGCCTCGATGTTTCGATAACCACGGTAATTACACACTCGGCGTTTCGGATCAGTCGATTTTCCCCGAAATCGAGCTCGACAAAATCAAGCGGAACATCGGATTTGATGTTACAATCGTCACTACGGCTCAAACGGATGACGAAGCGAAATCGCTGTTGAGCGAAATGGGAATGCCGTTTAGCGACCGGGTAAAGAAGCCCGCCGCGCAAGCCACCTGATTTTTTTTCTATGAGTACCGTTACAGATCCTATTGCTGATTTTCTGGCGCGCGTCCGCAACGGCGCGCAGGCGCATCGGCCCGAAGTGCTCATTCCGTATTCCCGGATCAAAGCAGAACTTGCGCGTATCCTGAAAGAGGAAGGATACATCTCTGATTACTCGGTTGACACGAGTGGCGCTCATCCGCGCATCAAGGTCGTCAATAAGCTTGTGGACCGATCGAGCGCGGTTGCGGGACTCCGGCGGATCAGCCGGCCCGGGTTGCGCCGTTATGTTGGTGCGGATGAAATTCCGCGAGTGCTTGGCGGAATGGGTCTGGCGATTCTTTCCACCTCAAGAGGGATTTTGTCGGGCCGCGAAGCGAGAAAGCAAAGGGTCGGTGGCGAACTACTGGCGTACGTTTGGTGACGATTTACGTTCCCACGATTTAACGAATCACGAACTCATGTCACGAATTGGAAATAAAGCGGTCGAGATTCCCGATAAGGTCAAGGTTAACATCGGCGATAGAGGAGAAGTGTCGGTGGAGGGACCGAAGGGCAAGATGCAATGGACGCTTCCGCGGGAGATCAGCGCAAGTGTGAAAGACAACTCTGTATCGGTCGCGCGCAAGGCGGAAACCCGCAGCGCGAAAGCGTTGCACGGACTTTCGCGCAGTCTGGTTTACAACATGGTTTTGGGAGTCAGCGAAGGCTTCACCAAGCAACTCGAGATCGAGGGCGTCGGCTTCAGAGCGGCCGTGCAGGGATCGAATCTCAATTTGAGCCTCGGATTCTCGCACCCGGTTGCATTTTCGATTCCGAAAGACATTAAAATTACCGTGGCAGATAACACCAAAATCACGATCCAAGGCGTCGATAAAAAGTTAGTGGGCCAAGTTGCCGCCGATATCCGCCGTTTTTATCCGCCGGAGCCGTACAAGGGCAAAGGCGTACGCTACGCGGGAGAACAGATTCGTCGCAAGGAAGGAAAGACCGTTCAATAGCATGGCGACGATTCGTAAGGCAGCGCGGCAGCGCATTCATGGCAGGATCCGGAAAAAGGTCGCGGGTACGGCTCAACGGCCCCGGCTCGCGGTTCATTTTTCCGGGAAACATGTTTATGCGCAGGTGATCGATGACGATGCCGGACGGACAATCGCCGCTGCATCGACGGCAGAGCCCCGAATGCGTTCGGGGTTGCTGGGTAGCGGTAAAGCGCATGCAAACCGCACCACTGCGGAATTGGTTGGCAAGACAATCGCGGAACGTTCATTGGCGAAGAAGCTTGATTGCGTTGTTTTTGATCGCGGCGGGTTTCTCTATCACGGAAAGGTCAAGGCACTGGCAGATGCGGCCCGCGCCGGCGGATTAAAGTTTTAAATACATGAATCATACAAGCTCAGGACGACGAGGAGACTCACGCAGGTCAGAAAAAGCTTCCGTGGCGAAGGGAGATACCTCGGAGAAAGTCGTGTTCATCAATCGTTGCGCAAAAGTCGTAAAAGGCGGCCGTCGATTCAGCTTCAGCGCGTTGATTGTGGCTGGCGATCATGATGGCAAGGTGGGATACGGGTTTGGAAAGGCCAATGAAGTTTCCGAGGCAATCCGCAAGGCTTCGGAGGCCGCGCGTAAATCGATGGGAAAAGTTTCGTTGAACGAGAACACGATCCCGCACGAAGTGATCGGTGAATTCGATGGTGCGCGTGTGTTACTGCGGCCTGCTTCGCCGGGAACCGGGATCATTGCTGGCGGCGGAGTGCGAGCCGTTGCGGAAGCGGCCGGTATTCGTGACGTGCTGGCCAAGTCTCTGGGCTCAAGCAATCACGCTAACGTGGTCAAGGCGACTATCGCTGCGCTGCGGTCGCTTCGGCGGAAGGAGGAGATTTTTAAAATACGTGGAATTACGTCACGCGATGGAAAGGGGGAATTACATGGTGCGCCTGCATAATCTACGACCGCGTCCAGGCTCACGTCATCGCGTCAAACGCCTCGGCTGCGGTGAAAGTTCCGGTCACGGAAAGACCAGCGGGAAAGGGAGCAAAGGCCAGAAGGCGCGTTCCGGCGGGAGTATCCGGCTTGGATTTGAAGGCGGCCAGATGCCGTTGATTCGGCGATTGCCGAAACGCGGATTCAACAACGCCGCGTTTCACAAGCATTACGCCGTGGTGAACATAAGCAACCTCAACGCATTTGAGGCTGGCACCGAAGTGGACGAACAACTGTTGCGTCAATCGAATCTAGTACGCGGCCATTTCGACGGAATAAAAATTCTTGGCGAAGGCGAGCTTAAGCACGGTCTGAAAGTGCAAGCGGATAAGTTCAGTACGGCCGCGCGGGAAAAAATCGAGAAGGCTGGGGGAACAGTTACTTTGCGTAACAGGCGGAAAAGTGAGAAAACCGAAACAGAGGTTGCTCCGTCCGAAACGAGAGCGGTCGCGACAGCGAAACCGCGTGCTAAGAGGAAAGCCAGGTCGCCCAGGAAAAAGCGCGAATGATTTCTGCGTTTTTAAACACCGTCAAAATACCGGAGCTGCGGCGGCGCATCTTATACACGCTGGCGGTGATTGTGATTGTGCGTTTGGGGGCCGCAATCACCACGCCGGGAGTCAATCAGGGCGTCTTGCAGGAGTGGTTTCACACTTCATTGAGTCAGCGCACCGGAGGCGGTCTGGCAGCGTTATTTAATTTGTTTAGCGGCGGTGCTCTGGAAAACTGCGCCATATTCTCGCTTGGCATCATGCCGTACATTAGCGCCTCGATCATGATGCAGTTGCTGACGGCGGTGATTCCGCAACTCGGCAGAATGTCGCGAGAAGACGGTGGTCGCCAGAAGATCATGCAGTTGACGCGCTACACCACACTGGTGTTGTGTATTTTTCAAGGTTATCTGCTGGCCCTTTCGTTTCAGCACCCGGAATCGTATCACACCATGCTGCCCGGCATTACTGATACGATAAGGCAGCTCGGCGTCCCGCTGGTGGACGATCTTGGTTGGAAATTTCGAATTGTGACGGTGATCTCCCTGACGACCGGCACAATGTTGTTGATGTGGCTGGGCGATCAAATCACCGAGCGTGGTATCGGCAACGGCATCTCGCTCATTATCACCATCGGCATCGTGGCGCGCCTGCCTGCCGCGCTCGTCCAGGCGTGGAAGACTTTTGTGCCTTCGGGGCAAACCGGCTCGAGCCAGGTGAACCCGATGGTCCTTGTCTTGCTCGTAGTGGTCCTGATTTTTGTCATCGCCGCGGTGATCGCCATTACGCAAGGCGTCCGGAAAATCACTGTGCAGTACGCAAAGCGCGTAGTCGGGAGGAAAATGTACGGTGGTCAAACACAGTATATGCCTTTAAAAGTGAATTACGCCGGTGTGATGCCTATCATCTTTGCCTGGGCGCTGCTTCTTTTCCCGGCTACAATTGTCAGCTACGGCTTTAAAGGCAGCCCAATCGCCAACCGCATCGCCGCTGCGCTTTCCACCGGCTGGGTTCATTATGTCGTTCTTGCGGCTATGATTTTCTTTTTCAGCTATTTCTGGGTCGCGACGCAATTTCAGCCGACCCAAATTGCCGATGATCTGAAGAAGTACGGCGGCTACATCCCCGGTGTGCGGCCCGGAAAACCAACGGCCGAATTTCTTGATTTTACCATGACGCGATTGACTTTTGCCGGCGCGATTTTTTTGACGTTGATCGCGGTTTTCCCAAGTCTACTCAGTCAGTCGCTCAATGTGCCGGTAATCACCGCTCAGTTCTTCGGTGGCACAAGTTTGTTGATCATTGTTGGTGTCATGCTCGACACCATGCGGCAAGTCGAGACTCACCTGATTCAGCGGCATTACGACGGTTTTCTGCGCAAAGGCCGGATTCGGGGCAGGTCCTTTGACCGCGCTGCTTACTCGCGCGGCGACGCGGCGACAAGAGGCACCCTGATCTGGTTTGGTGTAGGGATTGCAGTGCTCGTGATTGCCGGCGTCGCGATCTTTCTGTATGGGCGATAGGTGAAAAGGCGGCTTGTTCTTCTCGGCCCGCCCGGTTCCGGCAAAGGCACCCAGGCGGAAATGATTACGCGGCACTTCGGGATTCCGGTGACTTCGCCGGGGGCCATTCTGCGCCGTGAACGGGACCTTGGGACGGCGCTGGGGCAGGAGACCGCCGAGGTGCTGCAGAGGGGCGGACTCGTCTCAGACAAAATTATCATCGAACTGATCGAGGACTGGTTGCGCTTGCACGGCGGCCATGGATTCGTCTTCGACGGATTTCCTCGAACGTTGCCGCAGGCCGAAAGCTTGATGTCGATGTTGACGAAGTTGCGGACCGCGCTGGATTTGGCTATTTGGCTGGAGGTATCGGAACAAACAGTGCGCGATCGCATCACGGGGCGTCTTCAATGCGCCGAATGCGGTTTTACCACCAGCTCATCGAGTGCGCAGTTCGCCAACCGGCCGGTATGCCCGTATTGCGACGGGCGATTGGAACGCCGTAACGACGATGATCTGGGCGTCTTGCAGACGCGGTTGCAAGAATTCCGCACGAAAACCGAACCCCTGGGAGCCTTTTATGAAAAGCTATCGATCCTGCATCGCATCGATGGCAACCGCGACCGCGAAGAAGTGTTCGGTGAAATCTCGCGATTGATTGAAGACAAGACGGCGAAATGATCCCGATCAAAAATGCGAAGGAAATCGACAAAATGCGGCAGGCCTGTCGCACGGCGAGCGATATTCTCGACCGCGTGGCGGAGTTAATTCGCCCTGGCGTTACGACCAAGGAAGTCGATGAGGCGGCGGCGGACTTTATGCGAGAGGCAAACGTGAAAAGTGCACCTCTCGGCTATCGTCTCGGGCAGCGGGTTTTTCCCGGTAACATTTGTGTTTCGCTTAACGAGGAAGTGGTACACGGCATCGGTAGCCAACGGCGAATTCAATATGGCGATATCGTGAAGGTCGACATCACTATCGTTCAAGATGGCTGGGTAGGTGATACTGCAACGACGGTACCGGTAGGAATCATTGACGAACGCACCGATCTGTTGCTACGCGCCACGGAAAGTGCCCTCGCACGCGCCATCGCTGTCGCGCACGAAGGGCGTCGCGTTGGTGACATTTGTGCCGAAATTGAGGAGGAAGCGCGCCGCAATGGTTTTTCGGTGGTCCGGGAATTTGTCGGCCATGGCGTAGGACGCAAAATGCATGAGGAACCGCAAATACCTAATTACGGGAAGCGCGGCAGCGGACCAAAACTAAAGGCGGGTATGACGCTGGCCATCGAGCCAATGATTAACGTCGGCACCTCTGAAGTGCGATTGCTCGACGATGGCTGGACGGTGTGCACGGCGGATGGCCTGCCGTCGGCACACTTCGAGCACACCGTTCTGATCACGAAAGGTGACCCCGAAATTCTTACATGGCGCGAAAAGACGCAATTGAGGTAGAGGGCACTGTTGTCGAGTTGTTGCCTAACACCATGTTCCGGGTCGAGATTCCGGGGGGCCGTCGCTTGCTGGCACACATTTCCGGCAAAATGCGTCTGCATTTCATTCGGATCTTGCCAGGAGACAAAGTTATGCTAGAGATTTCACCCTACGATTTGTCGAAAGGGCGAATTATTTATCGCCATAGATGACAACGCGGCGGGCGGCCGCGGTTTTCGATTTCGAATTATGAAAGTACGACCATCAGTAAAAAGGCTTTGTGCGAGTTGCAGGATTGTAAAGCGCAAGAACGTTGTGCGCGTGATCTGCAAAAACCCGCGGCACAAGCAACGCCAGGGATGACATATGATTGACTGTCATTCTGAGCGGAGCGAAGCGGAGTCGAAGAATCCCGCGGCTATACTGAGAGCAGTTCTACGGGGTCCCTCGACTTCGCTCGGGATGACGGCGCAAAACAGGACTATTGATTTATGCCAAGACTATTAGGAGTTGAAATTCCGGCGGACAAACGCGTCGAAGTGTCCCTGACGTACATTTTCGGAGTCGGGTTCAGCACCGCGAGACGCATTCTAGAGCAGACCAACATCGATCCGAACATTCGCGCGAAAGACCTTACCCCCCAGCAGTTGAACGAGATCATCCACGCAATCACTAACAACAAAATTAAGATCGAAGGCGATCTGCGCCGCGAGGTGCAAGGCAATTTGAAGCGTTTGCAGGCGGTCAATTGTTATCGCGGCATCCGTCACCGAAAAGGCTTGCCGGTACGCGGTCAACGCACTTCGACAAATGCCCGAACACGAAAAGGACCTCGCAAAACAGTGGGGGTAATTCGTAATCCCGACGCGAAAGCTGGCAAGGTTTAACCACAATTTCACATGGCTGAAGAAACAACTCCCGCAAACCCGGACGAAACAAAGACGCCCGACCAACCCGCTCAACAGGAACCGGCTTCCAAAGAGACTGCTCCAAAAGCAGAGGCCGCGCCCAAGCGTCCGGCGTCAAAGAAAACGGCAAAAACCAAGAAAGAGCAGCAGTCGGGGGCTGCGACCGGATCGTCGGAGAATCTTTCGCTCTCAACGGACGAGGTTGATAAGCCGAAGATCGTCAAAGCCAAAGGCAGCAAGAATGTTCATTCAGGCATTGCGCACGTGCTGGCGACTTTCAACAATACCGTCGTCACCATCACTGATGTGAACGGCAACGTGATTGGGTGGTCGAGTGCCGGGAAAGTCGGCTTCAAAGGCTCGCGCAAAAGCACTGCTTATGCTGCGCAAATGGTGGCGCAGGACGCCTCGCGTCAGGCGATGGGGCACGGGCTGAAGGAAGTGGAAGTGTTAGTCAAAGGTCCGGGCGCCGGGCGCGAATCTGCGGTGCGCGCGTTGCAAGCCATCGGGCTCGATCTCACGGTAATTCGCGACGTCACGCCGGTCCCTCATAACGGTTGCCGTCCGCCCAAGCAGCGCCGGGTTTAACATCGAACATCGAATTTACGAATGGCTAGATACACAGGACCAAAAACAAAAGTGAGCCGGCGTTACGGTGTACCGCTGTTCGGTTCGTCAAAGGCTCTCGAGCGGAAGAATTATCCCCCCGGCCAGCATGGCCCGCGAGGTTCCCGGCGAAAACAATCCGACTACGCGATTGCGCTCGGTGAGAAACAGAAGCTGCGTTATCAGTACGGACTGCTCGAGCGACAGTTCCGGCGCATTTTCCAACGTGCATTGCGCAAACGCGGCGTCACCGGTGAAACGCTTCTTCAGCTGTTGGAAACCAGGCTCGATAATGTTGTTTACCGCCTCGGCTTTGCGAATACCCGGAGCGCCGCGCGCCAACTGGTATCTCATGGCCACGTACTCGTGAATGGGCGCCGGGTTAACGTCGCCTCGTACAATGTAAAAGCCGGCGATGAGGTTACGATCAAAGACAAACCGAAATCGCGACAACTGGTGCTGCGGAATCTTGATCTCACCCAAATTGTTCCCGTGCCCGACTGGCTCACAGTCGATCGCGACGGCCTCAATGGCAAAGTCGCGCGCATCCCTTCCCGGGAAGAAATGCAGCCCATTGTGAACGAGCAACTCGTCGTTGAGCTGTATTCGCGATAGCGGCGAGTTATTCGAGTCAGCCGCAATACAAGACCGGTGGGTGGTTCACCCTCGGCACGTGCGATCGGATCGTTACCGCGCAGGTAGAATTCGCTGATTTTGTTCGTGACATTTGCCGCGGTTTTGCAGAAATCCCTGACAATGGACCTTCCCAATACAATTCGCGTGGTGCAAGACGCCGTGGGCGTGGAGTCTGACGGTAAACCCGGACCAGAGACGTGGCAGGCGATTCGCAGTCAGGTTTGTCCCGGAACCGAGAGTAAACTGATTAGCGCGGAGGACCTCGCCTCACCGCCATCGTCACTGCAGACGACCGACCGGGTCGATGATCGAAGCGAGAAAGTTATCGCGACGTTGTTGCCCGAGGTGCAGCCGTACGCGCGGGCATTAGTAATGAGAGCAACTCAGTATGGAATTACCATAAAGGTGATCAGCGGTCTTCGCACCTACGACGAGCAAAACGAACTTTTCAGTCAGGGCCGCACGAAGCCCGGCCGGATTGTTACCAAAGCGCGCGCTGGTTTTTCGAATCACAATTTCGGGATCGCGTTCGACATCGGAGTGTTTGAGGGAACCAAATACCTGGATGACTCGCCAAAGTACAAAGCGGTCGGCGTTCTCGGGATGGATTTGGGGTTGGAATGGGGCGGCAATTGGAAAACGATTGTGGATGAACCGCATTTTCAATTACGTCCGAAATGGGCGGCTGAAATGCCGGAGAGGGACATGCTTGCGGAGTTGCGCACGCGCAATGACTCAGGAAAAGCAGCGTACGTTTAGAAATGAAGCGATCCAGTCATTCCCCCGAGCGGATCCCGCAGAAGCGGGAGGAGTCGAAGGATCCCGTGAAAATTACCTATCGGTTTCGCGACGGGATTGAAAGCCTGGCCTCGCCCCGAAAGCTTTCGGGGCTGCGTTGCAGCCTCGACTTCGCTCGGAATGACGGTTCACGCTCACGAATCGCCGCTAAAGCCTGTTTCCAGATATTCGAGCGCTTTGTCGTAACTTTTTCGCTCGAGATAATGCTTCAGTCGGGGATCGATCGAAGGCGAAAGCGCGCGATGAAGCCGGTCGATCTTTTCCGAGACCGCGCGCAATCGAGCAATATGTTTTGTCTGGTCGCGCCGGCTTTCCTGGTCCCGAATCACCGCGAGCCGTTCGCGCAGGGCGTCTCGAAGACCGGCAACCTCGTTTTTCATTGGTTCAAGAACCACGGATTACACGGATAACGCGGATGAGAAATTCGGTGCCTGCAGTATCTGATTTCATCCGTACCCATCCGAGAAATCCGTGGTTAGATTTCCAACTCAGCGACGCCCCTCGGCCAGCAACTGTCGCCTCGCTTCAAGCCAGTCGGAATCAGCGTCGCCGGCCAGTGCAAATCTGCGCCGTCGTTCGGAAATAAAGTATGCCCGGAGACGAATTTCTTCCTCTGAAAGTTCACCAGCCGTGCGGTCCGGCTCCGCCTGTGGAGACGCTGAAATCTGCGTTGTTCCTCGAGCCATATCTTTTCTATTCGCCGCCTTTGCCTTTTTGGCAGTAGTTGCGCGTCGTCCGCTCTGGCGCTTGGCGGTTTTCTTCGTTGCAGCGCGGGCGCTGGACTCTGCAGGCGGTTCACTCTTGTTTTCGATACTCTTGGTTTTTCTCGGCACGGATTAATAAGGATTGATAACTTTCGTTTATCGTTGATCGGCTCGTTCGCAAGTGGTTTCTCGCCCTTACGTTCGAGATGGGCTAACATAACCAGAGATGGTTGGGGTGAAGCATTTCGTTTTCCGTTGGGCTATTACCACGATTGCGGTGATGGTCGCTTCGTCTCTAATTCGCGGGATACATTACGACACTGTCGCGGCTCTGATCGGGGCCTCACTTTTGCTCGGTATCCTGAACGCGTTTGTTCGTCCATTTCTGCTGATCCTCAGCGCGCCTGTCATTCTTCTTTCATTGGGCTTTTTCATCCTCATTTTGAATGGACTCTTGCTCCTTCTGGTGCACAGCGTGGTTGTCGGATTTCATGTCGACAGCTTCTGGAGCGCATTTTGGGGGGCGATCGTGATCAGCATTATCAGCTGGGTGTTGAGTGCATTTTTCCGCGGGAGCGACGGACGCGTCCATGTGTTGACTCATCATCCCGGGATACGCCGTGTTCGCGGGCGAGTGTTGGAAGACGACGAGCGCCGCTGAGAAGCAAGTTGGCGCAATCAATCGAGATACTTGCTGAGCCGGGAGCGAAGTTCTGTGCGCGCGCGAAAAAGCACACTTTTTACGGCAGGCACCGAGAGATCAAGGACCTCGGCGATTTGCTCGTAGCTGAGCTGCTGGTACCTGCGCAGCACGAGCGCCATCCGCTGCGTGTCTGGTAACCGCTGAATCGCTTCCTCGATCGCTTGTTGTAGTTCCAACTCCAGTAGAGAGGCGTCTGGCGCAAGGTTTGTTTCATCCTTGAGAGGCGGATCTTCCATGCCGGCTTCTGATTGAAGCGGTACAAGGGGCCGACGTTTAGTACGGCGCATCTCGTTGAACACCAGGTTGCGAGTAATTTTCAACAGCCAGGTGGTAAACTTGGCGCGGGCTACATATCGCCGCGCGCTCTTCCAGACCCGGATAAACACCTGCTGCGCGATGTCTTCCACGTCCGAACTGCTGCCGAGCATTCGCGCGACCGTGCCTGCCACCAGCGCCTGATGTTTTTGGATGAGCCGCTCAAGGGCCTGAGTATCGCCCTGGCCAATGAGCTCCATTAGACGCACGTCATCGGCATCTTCCGCCGATTGGCCCTGATTTCCTCGGTCCTCCTGAGACATCGTGACTTAGACGTTCGCACGCCGAAAAGCTTTCCAGAAAAACGCAATAGCCGGAGTCTTTAGGCGTCCTATCACCGTCGTGATCATCGTTTTTGTTGCAACCCGGCAGCGGCCTGTGCATGCTTGACCAGCGATTAATCAGAGTCCGGCCAATGAACTACGAGCTTATTCCAAAAGAACTCAAATCGATCGCAGAAAAGGTCGAAGCGCAGCAGCGCATTTCAGAAGCAGACGCCCTCGCGCTCTACGAGACCAATGATCTCAACGCGCTGGGAATGATCGCGAACGTCGTGCGCGAGCGAAAGAACGGGAACTACGCGACTTACATCCATAATCGCTACATCAATTACTCGAACATCTGCATCTTGTCCTGCCAGTTCTGTGCGTTCGCTGCCAGGAAACGCGACGCACACGCGTTCGAATATGCGATCGACGAGATCGTGCGCGTCGTTGGGGATGCGCTCCCTCTCGGGGTCACCGAAGTACACATGGTGGGCGGGCTGCATCCAAGCCTGAAGAAAGATTGGTATCTCGATCTTTTACGCCAATTGCGCGCCCTCGACCAGAAACTGCACATAAAGGCCTTTACCGCGATCGAGGTTCGTCATTTGGCCCAGCGCGTTTTTAAGATGCCGCTCCGCGACACGCTAGAAATTCTGCGCGACGCCGGACTGGGTTCGATTACGGGGGGTGGGGCCGAGATCTTCGATCCGGTCGTGCGCGACAAAATCTGCCGGGGCAAGGAGACCGCCGCCGAATGGCTCGATGTGCATCGCACCTGGCATTCAATGGGCGGCCGTAGCACTTGCACCATGCTCTACGGGCATATCGAAACTGTCGCGCATCGTGCTGATCATTTGCGTCTTCTGCGTGAACTGCAGGATGAAACCGGCGGATTTACCGGGTTTGTCCCATTTGCTTTCGAACCCACACAATCCCACGGAATTCTCACCGACATAAAACGCGCCTCTGCATTCGAACAGCTGCGCAATCTTGCTGTAAGCCGGATTTACCTCGATAACGTTGACCACCTGACCGGATATTGGGTCAGCCTTGGACTGCCGCTCGCGCAGGTTTCCCTCAGTTATGGCGTGGACGATCTCCACGGAACAATTCTGGAGGAAAAAATCTTCCACATGGCGGGCGCAACAACCCCGCAACAACAGAGTATTGCCGCGCTCGAGTACGCCATTCGCGAGGCCGGCCGGGAGCCGGTCCAGCGCGATAGTCATTACCGGCATATTCTGCCGCGTGCTCCTGCCACGACTCCCAGTTCTGCGACAGCCGAGCTCGCCTGCGCATAAGTGGTCGCGCCCGAATTGCAGGGCGTCTGTGTCAGACGCCTGATTCTTTTGGCGTTTCACAGAAACGCCCTACAAATTGATCGACCTTGAATTCACTCCGCGTCGGCTGCGTAAAATACCTTAACGCCCGTCCGCTAATCTCGGGATGGCAAGGCAGGGTCGAGTTTGATCATCCATCGGCATTATGTCGGCGTCTGGCGAAGGGCGAACTCGATGTCGCGCTTGTTTCCAGCTTCGAGTTCCTACGCAACCCGATCTATCAAATCGTTGATGATGTCTCGATTTCATCCGATGGCCCCGTTTACAGCGTCGTGGTTGCGCATCGTGGGGCGATTTCAGAAGTTGAAGAAATTGAACTCGATCCGGCGTCGGAAACATCCGCAAACCTTCTGCGCTGCTTGCTCGCCGAGATCGGGTTAACGCCCCGCCTGTCTCGGAACATAGACTTGGAGTCTGTGCGCCCAGCGGGTTTGCAACCCGCTGACTCTGGGCGAATGGAAAGCCTTGAATCGCAAACAGCGGAGAACATCTCCGCTGGGCGCACAGGCAACATGCCTGGGTTCCGACCAGCAGAAGGCCCTGTGTTCCGTGCACTCGACAAACATGCCGATATTCAGCGAACGCGACGCAATTTGCCCCACTGGGAACAGGAAGGTGCTACTTATTTTGTAACGTTTCGGTTGGCTGATGCTGTTCCTGCTCGATTGGCAAAACAGTGGCGGGAAGAGTTGGAAAGGTGGCGCAAATTTCATCCCGAACCCTGGGATCCAGCAGCAACGGCCGAATATCGAAGACGGTTTTTGCAGCCGCGCGAAGACTGGCTCGACCAGGGCCACGGTAGCTGTCTGTTGCGCGATTCAAGGGCCGCGGAAGTTGTCGCTCAAGCATTGCAATTTTTCGACGAACAACACTATTGCCTCGACGGGTTCGTGGTCATGCCTAATCACGTTCACGTGTTGGTCCAGCCTCTTACTGGATTTCATCTACGCGACATCGTTCATTCTTGGAAAAGTTATACCGCGCGCCAACTCAATAGGCTTCTTGGTCGTTCCGGCACGGTTTGGATGCAGGAGAGTTTCGACCGGATCATTCGTGATTGGGACGCTCTCGTACGCTGTCGGGCTTACATCGCCAGAAATCCTGCGACAGCGCGATTGCGTAACGGTGAGTTCATCTTATCTACGAGCGAAAAGCTGCGGAACATAGGCTTTCAGTCTGTGCGCCCAGCGGGTTTGCAACCCGCTGACTCTGGGCGAATGGAAAGCCTTGAATCGCAAACAGCGGAGAAAATCTCCGCTGGGCGCACAGGCAACATGCCTATGTTCCCAGGAGTGCACCACGCACAGCTTCTCATTGGAGATCAAGCCATTCAGTTTCGCCGGAAATACGGCAGTGAATTCCAATTCTGGGATCTCGGGGAACAATGGAAGAAGCTTACCGGTCTTCCCTTCGTGTATGCCCTTTGGCTGATTCGCCCCGAAGTCGTGGATGCCGAATCAATCGCGTTGCGCCTTCGTAAATTGCGAGATCAAAACCTGGCAAACCTTGACGATTTGATCGCGAAGGCTCGAGATCGTGTCGGCGAGCCCGGCGACCACAAAATGACTCGCGAATTCGTGGCTCGTTATTACTCCAAATACCTCCGATTCAGTTTTGGAGAGAGAGAAAAAAAAGGTTTACACGCGTTCGCTGATTTATGCGCAAAGCATGGACTACTTCCAAAGGGCGATCCTGTGTTCAACCTGATTTAGGGTCAAGCGATCCGGCTCAAATTACCGCTTGTCTTGGTCTAAAGGGAGATCGAGATCGTAAAGTTGCCAGCCTGTCCCTGTAAAACGGAATCGGAGCTTGATTCCAGCACGATCGACAACAAAGCTGCGCAACCCGGTGAAGAACGCATACCTCACTCTCCACGAGCTCATGTCTTGTTGACCGAGTGTAAAATAGAGCTGCTGCGGATTTTGGAGGTTCTTAAACGTTTCCGGATTTGAGAGTAGCGTCGCGATGCCTTCCGGCGTCACGTAGGCATCAATAATCGCATCGATCAGCGTTGGCCCAAGATTGCTCCAGCGTTTGTGCCGGGCCCCTTTGTGGGCGAAGCGCGCCACCAACTGCTTCTTCAGCGACGCTCGAACAGAGGGAAAATCAATGCGAGAACTGATCGCCGCAGCATTCCGCGACTGAATCGCCACCGTGAACCGCCAAAATGAAAAGTAAGGCGACGCGCCGTAAACCAGGAGCACCATCAGGCAAACGATCACCAGCCAACGGATCACTCTCATTTTCCTCGATAGCCTTACAATAGTTTGCCTATTTAGAAAAATGCGACGCCGAAACAATTCCTCCCCATGTTGTCACGCAATGCAGAACGAATAAGCTGAACGATGCAGGATCGATGGATTCTGCCGCCATGCGAAAATCTAAATGGCGGCGGTATTTCGTGGAGCGAAATTTGCGGGCCGGAGTGCATTGCGCGACTGCTTTTCCGCAAAGGCTTTCGCAGCGCGGACGAGGTTCGAAACTTTCTTCGGCCGCGTCTCAAGTCGCTCAGTGATCCATTTCTTCTTCCGCAAATGGAGATGGCAGTAACCAGAATTCTGGCCGCGCTGGATCGGCACGAACCCATCGTGCTCTTTGGGGATTATGATGTAGATGGTGTGACCTCTCTGGCGTTGCTCGATGAAATGTTGAGAGGGTACGGCGCGTCGCCGGACGTTTTCTTGCCGTTGCGCATGGAAGAGGGCTATGGTTTGAGCCGGGAAAGTGTCGAGCGCTGTATCGAGCAGCACCGTCCACAATTGCTTATCGCCGTCGATTGCGGCACTGCTTCAGTTGGCGAAATCGCCGAGCTAAAAGAACGTGGCGTGGACGTTATTGTGCTCGATCATCACGAGGCAAAATCCGTGCTGCCAGACTGCGTGGCGATGGTAAACCCGAAGACGGATCCGACATTGCCATTTCATTATCTCTGCAGCGTGGGAATCGTCTTCAAGCTCTGTCATGCCTTGCTAAAAAGGCGGCCGCTGGCCGGATTCGATCTGAAATCAAAACTCGATCTCGTAGCGCTCGGCACGGTCGCTGACATCGTTCCGCTCGTCGGCGAAAACCGCCTGCTGGTTCACCGCGGTGCGCTCGAAATTGCGCAAACCTCGCGCATCGGTTTGAAGAAATTAATGCAAGTCGCTGGAGTGCGTCCGCCAATCTTGCCGGACGATATCGGTTATCGGCTCGGCCCGCGACTGAATGCTGCGGGGCGTTTGAGCACGGCGGAAAAATCTCTGCGGCTATTGCTGACGCATGATGAAAGCGAAGCTGCGGCGCTCGCCACCGAATTGGACCGGCAAAACCGCGAACGTCAGGATGTCGAAAAGAAAATTCTTGCCGCCGCCCTTGCGCAGATTGACGAACAATTTGATGCGGCGCGTGATATCGGCATCGTGGCCGGCTCGCGCGATTGGCATCCTGGCGTGCTGGGGATCGTCGCGTCACGGATTGCTCGAAGATATCATCGACCTGCGATTGTAATCGGCTTCGACCAGCACGGCTTGGGCAAGGGAAGCGGACGAAGCATCGACGGTCTCAACCTCGTGGAAGCGTTAACCCGTTGCGGGGTTACACTCGAAAAATTTGGCGGTCACGAAATGGCGGCGGGCCTGACGCTGCGTGAAGAAAATTTCGATCGATTTGCCGAGGCATTTCGCGCTGCGGCGCGAGACATGCTTTCAGAAGAGGCTTTGCAGCGCTGCCTGCGTCTCGATCATGAGTTGCCATTCTCGGAGATCGATGTGGAGTTTCTGCGCTGGCACGAATTGTTGCAGCCATTCGGAAGTGGAAATCGGCAACCGATTTTTTTTGCGCGCGCTGTCGAGCCGGTCGCGCCGCCACGAATTGCAAACGAAAAACATCTTATCTTCCGGTTGCGTCAGGGCGACCGAAATCGTCGGGCCATTTATTTTGATGGCGCGACAACTGGACTTCCGGACCCGCCATGGGACGTGGCATTCCGGATTGGAGTGGACGAGTATGGTGGTAGAACCCTGGTTGAAATGCGTATTGAGGCGGTCCGCGCAGCGGAGCCGGCGTGAAATCAAGTAAGTTCCGCACCATTGTCATCCTGAGCGGAGCAAGGCGAAGTCGAAGGATCCCGCTGCGCGACCGCATGCTAATGCCACCGGATTCCTCGACTTCGCTCGGAATGACGGGAACGTGAATGTGCGACATGATGGACTTATCAGCTAATCTTGAGGAATTAGGCTGGATTCAACGGCCGCGTCTGCTCGCGCTGCGGCGTCTTGGCATCGAGACGGTAGAAAATTTGCTGATGCATTTTCCCCGTAGGCACGAGGATCGTACAGAGTTTCCGCATTTCCCCCGGGAGGAAAGCGAGGTTCCAATGTGTCTCTGCGGCGAGGTGACTAAAACGTCACTGCGCCGGTTTGGCGGATGGAAGAAAATCTTTGAAGCAACGCTCCAGGAGTCGCAACCAAACGCTCTCAGCGAGCCGCTCGTGTGCCGTTGGTTCAATCTGCACTACGTGCAGAAAATGATCGCTACGGGCCAGCGCCTCGTTGTTTTTGGCAAACCGCGACTGCGCGGGAAACGGATTTGCATGGATCATCCGGAGTTTGAGGTGATCGAGAACGACGAAGAAATGTCGATCCATTTCCGACGCGTCACGCCGATTTATCCGGCGACAGAAGGTCTCTCACAACGCGTCTTGCGCGGCATGGTTTATCGCCTCTTACAGGAAGTTTCAGATTCGGCTTGGGAACCGATCGCCCCCGGTACCTTGGTGCACGGCAGGCGATCGCAAGCGATTCGCGCAATTCATTTTCCGGAGAACCTGGAGGCGCGCGACGCTGCCCGCGAGCATCTGGTGCTCTCAGAGTTCTTCACAATGCAAATGCTGATCGCTTCGCATCGTTTCGAATCATCCTCGCGTCTCGGTGAGTCGCACTGCGGGTCAGGCGCGCTGCTGGACAAATTTCTGAAGACCCTTCCGTTCGAATTGACTGGTGCACAGCGAAAAGTGATCTCGGAAATCCGCCATGATCTGGCGGCGAATTATCCAATGAACCGGTTGTTGCACGGCGACGTCGGTTCGGGAAAAACCGTAGTTGCCATCGCGGCGATGCTGCTCGCGGTTGAGGCCGGATTTGAAGCGGCGTTCATGGCGCCAACACAAATTCTGGCAGAGCAACATTACGAAGTGCTGCGCCGCTGGCTGGAGCCGCTGGGCTTGCGCGTTTCGTTGCGAACAGGCGCAAGGCAGGAAGACGGCGGTCCGCTGCCGCTCTTTGAACGCGACAATCGCGTTACTACAGGTGCGATTCAGGGGAGCGCGCCCGTCTCGGGTGCTGGTGCTGTCGTCTCGACAGCACGAACTTTTGATGATCACAGCGGCGGGAAACAAAATCCGTCGTTGCGAGACGCAACGACCGACACGCGAGACGCGTATGCTCCCCGGCCCAAGGGCGCACGCTTTACGAAACGCCATCTTCCTCATTTTGACCGGCCATGGGCTGTGTACGCCATTACAATCAGCACGCGTAACCGCAGAAAACTATCGCCCGCTGCCCGAACAATCGTGCTCAATGCGCTCCGATACTTTCACGAAAAACGTTATGAGCTGTACGCTGCCTGCGTAACGCCAGACCATGTGCATCTACTGTTGCAGCCATGGCCAAAGCAATTCGACGCGGCCAACAGCCCCATTTTCTGGTCAATCGCAGAACTGATGCAGTCGATAAAATCCTTTACTGCGCACGAGGTCAATAAACTCCAAAAGACAAGCGGACCGATTTGGGAGAAAGAATCATTCGACCGTTACATTCGATCGGATCGCGATCTTCAGGAAAAATTTCACTACATTTTGCGGAATCCATGGGAGGCCGGCGTGGACCAGCAGAATGAAGATTATCCATGGGTTTGGACGCAGGACGATGAGTTTCGTCTTCCTCTGGGGAGCACGCCCGTCTCGGGTGTTGGCGAAGGTGTCCCGCCTTCGCAAGCTTCCAGACCCAAAAGTTCGTCGTCGCGAGACGCAACGACCCACACGCGAGACGCGTATGCTCCCCAATCCGAGGCCTCCTTTCAGACGAACGAGCCTCAAATCGTCGTCGGGACGCACGCGTTGCTGTATGAATCAGTCTCGTTCTCGAAACTAGGGTTGGCTGTCATTGATGAACAGCACAAGTTCGGCGTGGCGCAGCGCGCCCGCCTAACCGATCGGGAACCGGCGCCAGATGTGCTCGTCATGACGGCTACGCCGATTCCGCGCACGCTGACGATGACCATCTATGGCGACCTCGACCTGTCGACAATTGATGAGATGCCGGGGAACCGTGGAAAAATTATCACTGCAGTCCGGGATACTTCGAAGCTGGGTGAAGTACTCAGTTTTTTGCGATCGGAATTGGAGAAAGGCCGTCAGCTTTATGTGATCTATCCATTGATTGATGAAAGCGAGAAGCTGGACGTGAAAGCGGCCGCAGCGGAATACGAGCTCTGGCGTGAACGTCTGCATCCGCACCGCTGCGAACTGCTTCACGGCCGGATTCCAGCGCTGGAAAAACAGCAGATCATGGATCGTTTTCGACGTGGCGAGACGAGCGCGCTGATCAGTACAACGGTGCTCGAGGTCGGTGTGGATGTACCGAATGCAACCGTGATGCTGATCGAAAATCCGGAACGCTTCGGTCTCGCGCAGTTGCATCAACTCCGTGGACGGATCGGCCGCGGCGGACACAAGTCATATTGCATTTTATTGGGCCCCAAACAGGAAAAGGAGGCGGCCGCGAAGCTGGCGGTTTTGGAACGAACAACAAATGGCTTTGAAGTAGCCGAAGCAGACTGGGAATTGCGCGGTCCGGGCGATCTGCTCGGCACGGCACAGAGCGGCCTTCCGGCGCTGAAGATTGGCGATCTAAAACGCGATGCAGACCTGATGCGCCGTGCCCGCGCTGCAGCCATGTCCATCTTTGAAATGGACCCCCGCCTGGAGCTGCCTGAAAATCAACGTTTCCGGCGTTTAATTGTCGAACAACAGGGACAGAGTTTCTCGCACGTTAGTTGATGAAAAATCTCGCAAAATTTTTTCTTTTCGTACTGCTTTTAAGCGCAGGAATTTCATTGCTTTACGATTACCGGCTCAAGCATGGAGGGCTAAATTTTTCGTCCGGGCGCACACCGGAAAAGTACACATTCGCCTCCCACGCGGCGGTTGAGCCAAAACAGGTCGCGTCGCTGGAATCGTTGAGTCAGGAACGGCGAGCGTTGGTGAAAAGTGTGATTCCCTCAGTTGTTTCAGTGAAGACATCGACCAAGGTCGCCGTCCGACGCGAGTATGGAGTCGATCCGTTCGAATTTTTCTTTCCAAATCAACGCAGGTTTCGGAACCCTCGTGACGAAGAGCTGGTGCAGAATTCTCTGGGTTCGGGCGTGATCGTGACCAACGAAGGACACATTATCACTAACAATCACGTCGTGACCGACAGACAGGGCCGTCCGGTAGATCAGATTGAAGTGCAACTGAGCGATGGCCGAACTAAAAAAGCACGTCTGGTGGGTGCGGACGAACAAGTGGACCTCGCAGTCCTTAAGATTGACGAGCCCGGAGTCAAACCGCTCAAACTTGCCGATTCCGACTCGGTCCAGCCGGGAGATTCTGTTCTAGCTATCGGTAATCCGCTTGGATTTGACGAAACCGTGACCGACGGAATCATCAGTTCAAAAGGCCGGCCGAACCGGAGCGATTTTTTTGCCGAGCTGCTGCAGACCAACGCGGCAATTAATCCGGGCAACAGCGGCGGCCCTCTGATCAATATCCGCGGCGAGGTGATTGGGATTAACACCGTGATTGCTTCGACCACTGGCGGTTCACAGGGACTGGGTTTTGCGATTCCTTCGAACACAGTTCGTAGCGCGCTGGAAAGTTTGTTGAAACAGGGGCGAATCATTCGTGGATATCTTGGTATCCAGACAGGGCCGTTGCAGCGGGGTGCTGGCGCACCGGATACTGAAGGCGTCACCGTGGGCGACGTGATCTCCGGGTCGCCTGCGGAGCAGGCGGGCCTGCAGCCGGGCGATGTCATCCGCAAATTCGACGGACACGACGTGAAGAATTTCGGCATGCTTCGAACTCTCGTCGCCGGAGCGCCGCTAAATAAGAAAGTAGACCTGCAAATCGTCCGGGACGGAAAACCTTTGACGGTGCAAGCGCAGATCAGGGAACAACCGATGGATTTCGAAAGCGCGCGGGTTCTCCCGCGGGGCAATCAGCCGCAATTACAACGTCCGCGACAGCCGGACGATCAAGGAACCGTTAGCGGACCCCTGGCGTCCATTCAGGTGGATCAATTAACCCCTGAAACCGCGAGCCAGCTCGACCTGCCTCCTAACGTGCAAGGCGTGTTGGTAACAGGAGTCGATCCCGACAGCGGTGTAGCGGAATTACAGAAAGGCGACGTGATTGAAGAAATCAACCAACAGCCGGTGACGTCCGTTGCCGACTATAACAAAATCGCTGCCTCGCTTGACCCGAGCCAGCCACAAGTCTTGTCAGTTTGCCGCCATCGAGCGCGCTCGTTTTTGGTGTTGCGACCGCGATAGTTGACAGGGACGTTGAACTGCGGCGTCCGGACATTTCAGCGCGATGTCCTCTAACACATCCAGACGCGCTCACGCGCGCATCTGTGTCAGCACGCAATCAGCGTGCCTGCGGCAAACGCCAGAAAGCATGTCCCAAAGCGCGTCGAGAACGCGATCCACTGCTGCTTTCACAGAGTCAAAGTTCTGCTTGTTAGTGTAACTGCCAAGCAACCTTCGTTCGTTGGCAGAGTGTTCACGATCGGCTTCAACGTGCACACTGAAATATTCGTAATGGTTGGGATCTGCAAAGTGGTAATGTTTTTTCAGTCCGTCTATCTTGGATTCACAGATCGCGGGGATTTGGCTCTCATACGCATACAGCGCCGCCAGACCTTCTGCGGTTGATCCTTCGCCGCAAACGGATCGGAACGTGTCGATCAAGTTTTTTGTTTCCGTCCATTTTTCCGATTTGCGCACGTCGGATGCATGAATGCCCAGACCTTCAGCAAATTGGAGCCAAAGCTCTGGATGATCTGGCGATCCAGCTTCCTCGTCGATTAAATTGTTAAGTAACGTTTTGCGCGTCGTTTGATCGTCGCATTTCGCATGCACTGCCGACAGATATGTCGGAAATGCTGCGACATGGTGGTAATATTGACGCGCGTAATCGGCGAGCGCCTCCTTGCTCAGTTCCCCGCGTGTCCACGCGAGATAAAAGGGATGTTTCAGAAGATGTTTCGCTGCGACGTCGTTATCGATTTGATCGAGATATTTGTTCATCATGGCTGCTTCTTGGATTCTGAGTTTGCTTATAAACGCAGGGTAGATTGCCGCAAGCGTTAATCAAATGTTTCGATAATAGCCCAGCGTTTTAACGCTGGGTCAACTGTGATACAAACGGATCGAGTCCCGACAGGGACGGAAGAAGTTATGCATTCATTTACCAACATCCTCATCCACTGCGTCTGGAGCACCAAGAACCGCGTGCCATCCTTGAGTTCAGATCTTCGAAATCGGCTTTGGCCGTATCTCGGTGGTATCGCGCGTGAGAATAAAATGAAAGCGCTCGCTATCGGAGGCGCCGCTGATCACGTGCACATACTGATTTCGCTGCCAGCAACGTTGTCGGTGTCCAAGGCGCTGCAACTTCTCAAAGGCAATTCGTCCAAATGGATTCACGAAACCTTTCCCGAGTTGCATCCATTCGAATGGCAGGAAGGATACGGCGCGTTGAGCATCGGTGTTTCCGGCATTGACGCGACGGTCGCATATATTCGGAATCAGGCCGAGCATCATCGCACGCGATCGTTTCGAGAAGAATTCGTGACGATGCTCCGGCGACATGGCTTTGATTATGACGAGCGAATGCTCGGTTAGTTCTTTCGTCCCTGCCGGGACTCGCCTCCTGCCAACGCGGTAACCCAGCGCTAAAGCGCTGGGCTAGTCTCCAATTAGCCACAGATTGACACAGATTTTTACGGATTAAAGAGCCAGAATTCTTATCTGTGTTTCATCCGTCTTCATCTGTGGCTGAAAATTCAGACCGCCTGCAAAATCTGTTTAATGCCGCGGACGGGGATGAGGACCCAGCTTGGGCGATTGTTCAATTCGTAGCCGATTTCGTACACAGCTTTATCGAGCAGATAGGATTCGACTATGATTTGCAGATCATCACTGTTTTTGGGAATGAAAATCGCTCCGGCAGTGGTGTTGAGATACCCTTGCAGAAATACGCTGCTCATCTCGCGATACCAGAGATCGGCCCAGCGCTCCAGAAAAGGCACATCCTCCTGGCGCATCGCCGGCTGCCAGAGGGCGGAGTAAGCGGCATATTGGAACGAGCGCATCATGCCGGCAACATCGCGCAGCGGGGAGCGCTTCATTTTCCGATCGCTCAGGGGGCGCGCCGGTTCGCCTTCGAAATCGAGGATGACAAAATCTTTCCCGGTATAAAGCAATTGCCCCAGATGATAGTCGCCGTGGATCCGAATCTTTGCGCCGTTAGTGCGTCGGTCGAGCAATCGTTTTTCGCGCGCTAGAATTTCCTTTTCCGCTGCTAGCACTTCCTTCGCTTCATTTCGAAATTCTGCAGGGACGTCGGGCAACTTCTTCTCCAAAGATGTAAAGGCGCGGCGCAATGACGTGCGCATGCTTTGGTAAACAGAGCGTTGTGCCATGGCATTGAACGGCTCCGGCGCGAACGCGGGGTTATCGTTTCTCGACGCGAGCGCAAGGTGCAGTTCGCCAGTGCGCTGTGCCATTAGCTTAACTTTTTCGGGGTATACGCCGCCGATCAGCTCTTCGAGAAGAGCACTGGGCGGAGCTGTTTCATCCTGAAGATCGGCCTTGCGCTCCAGCACGCGATCGTAATAACGGCCGATCGCGTCCACAGTCAGCGTCCAACTGTCGCCTTCGTTCGACACCGCCCGCTGCAAGAGGCAGACAACAGTCGGCTCTGCCTTTGCCCGGTGGTATTCGAGCGCTCCGATAAAGGTCGGCACGTTTGGAAAATCAGTTTGCTCGGTAAGAAAACGCGTGATTTCCACGTCAGGGTTTATCCCATACTCGAGTTTGCGATATAGTTTCAGGAAAAATTTATTGTCGAAAAGCATAGAGGAGTTGCTTTGCTCTGCGCTTAAGACCTGTGAGTTGCCCGAGAACTCAAACTCCTGCGATCCCGGTTCCGCGGTCGCGAAGCCTGCAAAATGTCCCGACCGCGCTCGGAGCGTGCGATGCTTTACGATGACATCGAACAACTGTGAGCGAAACTTGGGATCCCAAATGGCATCGCACAGAATGGCGCCGTCGCTTCCGGCGAAATGCGCGATAACCGCCTGCGGCGCGTTCTGTCTGATTGAATGCGCCATTTCGGAGGAGGCAATCTTTACCGGAACCGCGTACGTCTCGGCCGGCGCGTCCAGGTAGTTGACCTCTACGAACCAAAGTCGCGTGTCATCGGCATCGGAGGAAAAATCAACCTGTTCGATCACTTTGAGATTTCGGAAAGTCCTGGCCTTCGAACCAAACCAGCGGGAATTGCGGATGTGATTGGGAAGAATCTCGCGCTCGATGTGTTCTCGTTCGTTATTACCAAGCAGACTGTCCAATTGAGCTGGTGCATTGATGCTCGGCACAATGCGTTTCTTCGATGCGCGGCGGTTATCGGTTGGGGCTTGCAAAGCGAACCAGTAATAGGCGTGCGGGCCGAGTGTGATGACGTAACTCGATTTCCTGATCGGGCGAAATAGATTCCGGCTGAAAACCTCCATCGGCACGCACCCTGAAAACCGGGAAAGATCCAACTCGGCCGATTGCGCGAACCGCGAAAGATTTGCCACCACCACGATGGTTTCGTTCTCCCATCGGCGAAGGAACGCAAGGACCTTTGGGTTGTCTGGGTTCAGGAATTCAAGGGAACCGCGCGAGAATGCCTTGAAATTCTTCCGCATTGCTATGACGCGGCGCGTCCACCAGAGCAGAGAGGAAAGATTTTTCTGCTGGTTCTCCACGTTAACGGCTTCGTAGTGATATTCGGGATCGATGGTGATAGGCAGATAAAGCTGTTGTGGATTTGCTCTTGAAAACCCCGCGTTACGGTCCGGGCTCCACTGCATCGGCGTGCGGCAACCGTTGCGATCGCCAAGATAAAAATTGTCTCCCATCCCGATTTCATCGCCGTAATAGATGATGGGCGTGCCCGGCATGGATAACAGCAGCGTGTTGAGCAACTCGATTTTACGACGGTTATTCGCGAGGAGTGGCGCGAGCCGACGGCGGATGCCAAGGTTGATGCGCGCTAGCGGATCCGTCGCGTAAACTCGATACATGTAGTCGCGCTCCTCATCGGTCACCATTTCCAGCGTGAGCTCATCGTGATTACGGAGAAACATTGCCCACTGGCAATTGTTCGGGATGGCCGGAGTCTGCTCCATAATGTCGATGATGGGGAACCGGTCCTCCATTTGCAGCGCCATGAACAGGCGGGGCATAAGTGGAAAATGAAAACTCATGTGCGTCTCGTTTCCGTCGCCGAAATAGGCCGCCGCGTCCTCCGGCCACTGATTTGCCTCTGAAAGCAGCATGCGATTTGGGAACTTCGTGTCGACGTGAGCCCGCAGATCGCGAAGAAATTTATGTGTTTCGGGCAAATTCTCGCAGTTCGTCTCTTCGCGTTCATATAGATAGGGCACGGCATCGAGCCGAAGTCCATCGACACCCATCGATAACCAGAAATCGCAGACTTTCTTTACGGCATCGTGCACGGCCGGGTTATCGAAATTCAGATCCGGCTGATGCGAATAGAACCGATGCCAATAATAGGCTTTCGCCACCGGATCCCACGCCCAGTTCGATGTCTCGAAATCTTTGAAAATGATTCGGGCGTCCGCGTATTTTTCCGGCGTATCGCTCCAGACGTAGAAGTCCCTGTAGGCAAGGTCATCACTGTAGCCGGGGCCGTTGACCCCGGTGTCCCTGGCGCGGCCGCGGTCATCGCCCGCGGCTACA
Source organism: uncultured Verrucomicrobiae bacterium (assembly GCA_963753675.1). Taxonomy (GTDB): domain Bacteria; phylum Verrucomicrobiota; class Verrucomicrobiia; order Chthoniobacterales; family UBA10450; genus Udaeobacter. The sequence goes on from CAVWCZ010000008.1 coordinate 355,965, forward strand.
AGCCCGTGTCGCGCGACTGCCCGACGCGACTTCTGGAACCACGGATTTTGATCCGACGTGTGATTGATTACCAGTTCGGTAATAACGCGCAGATTGCGTTCATGCGCGGCGTCTAAGAAAGCGCGGAAATCATCGAGCGTGCCGAAAATCGGATTGACGTCGAAGTAATCGGCAATGTCGTAGCCGTCGTCTCTTAGCGGAGAGGGGTAAAAAGGCAGCAACCAGAGGGCCGTGACGCCGAGTTCCTGCAGATAATCGAGCTTCTCCATGAGACCGCGAAAGTCGCCCATGCCGTTGCCGTCGCTGTCGCAAAACGTCTTAACGTGCAGCGAGTAGATGACGGCATCCTTGTACCAAAGCGGGTCGACCGATGTGTTGCTTAATCCCTCTCCCATAGAACTTACCTTTGACACATCAAACGTGCGGCGCAATTGCGCTCATTTTCCGATGGAAATCGCTGGACGCGCCCGCGTGGCTGGAATAAGAGAGCCGGTCATGTCTCGGCGCGCGATTCCTGTTTGACCAATCTTGTTAATCGAATGGGACGCTCAGAATCAATTTCTCCTACTCAAGACAAACCCAGAAAACGCAGGGGCGCGACAAAATCGCGTAGGGGATCGGTAACCGTTGCTCCGCGAGTCGAACCCGGTACTCCCAGCGACTTCGAATTGATGAAGCGCATCCAGGAACGTGACGCCGATGCGCTTTCTGAACTATACGATCGTTACAACGGCATTCTCAAAGCGTTAATTCTGCGGGTAATTCATAATGATGCCGAGGCCGACGATCTGTTGCAGGAGATTTTCGTGGAGATCTGGCACCAGGCGAAGAATTTCTCCGCCCAAAAAGGCAAACCGCTTGGTTGGATGGTCACACTTGCCCGGCGACGGGCGATCGATGGTTTGCGCAAGAAGCAGGCCTACGCGCGTGCCGAAGAACGCCTGCAAAACGAGACCGAACAGCAGCCCGAAGCATGGGTGCACAACGCCACTGAAGAAGAAATCGTGCTCAGCGACACCCGCACAGTCATCCGAAAAGTCATCAATCGCCTGCCGCCAGCCCAGCAACAGGCAATCGACCTTGCATTTTTCAGGGGCATGAGCCAGCGCGAAATCGCAGCTAAAACGAATACACCATTGGGCACGGTTAAAACGCGGCTTGAATTGGGACTCAAAAAAATATATGACGGCCTCAAGGACTTGAGAGATGAACTTTGAGCAGTTTCAAAATCAGGCGCGGTTGTACGTGATCGGCGCGCTTGAGCACGAGGAGCTGGATGAATTTGAGAAGGCCAGAAAAAAATTCGGCAAAAAAGCCGAAGATTTCATCACTAAATGTTACGCTTTGCACGAAGCATTTGCTTTGAGCCTGCGTCCGGCGAAGTCCTCCGCCGCAATCAAGGAACGCCTCATGGCCATGGTAAAGGCCAAGAAGGAAGCCTAGTGTCGTGATCAATTGGTCTTTGGCGCAAGTGAGGCGACGATTTCTTCAAAGCGCGGATCAGCGCGCAGCGGATCCCAAAACGGCAATAGTTTCAATTGGCCGTAGCTCGGGGAGTTCGGAAGACGAATGGCCGTGGCAAGCTGTTCGCAGGCACGATCGTTGTCGCCAACCCAGGCAGCGATCATCGCCGAATACTTGATCATTGCCGGGCCATTGATTGCATCTTTTTCCACAGGTAGAAGTTCCACCGCGCGCTGCTCTTCGCGTAGTGCTTCCTCTTTTCGTCCAAGGCCAGCATCAATCAACCCGAGCACGCACAATGCCGGCCCATAATCTGGTTGGGCTTGGACGGTTTTCTCCTGCTCCGCGCGTGCAGCGATGAACGTTGACCGCGCTTTGGCATCGTCTTTGATCATACGAGCGATAACGCCCTCCAGGAATAGACGAGGTAACGAAACGCTGTCGCTAGCCGGGTTGGGCCTGTTTTCGCCAAATGCGACCAGGGCATTTTTCGCTGCATCAGCGTCACGTTCGCCGAGGGCGCACATGAGCCACTCATCGGCGATCTTGGGCATTCCGGCAGGATTTGTAGCCTGAATCGAAACGATCGCTTTATGCAACGGCCTGGTATCGGCGTGCCAATTCAGTTCCACCTCCGCACGCTCTGCTTTAGTAACAGCGTTGTAAGGATCGATGGTCAGCATGCGATCGTACACCGATTTTTCTTCAACATAGCGATGGAGAAATTCGTAACTGCGCGCAATCTGCTGGAGCGTAAAAAAGTTGCGCGGATCGAGCGCACTGGCACGCTCGAAACTTTGTATGGCCTCTTCCCAGCGCCCCTGACGGCGCTCGATGAAAGCCTTCAGTTGGAATAGGCGGGGATCATTGGGCAAGGTTTGGTCAGCAGTTTTCACCTCAGCCAGAGCGTCTTTATAATCGAGGTATCCCCAATAAAGATTCCACGCACGCGCCAGGTGCGCTTCGCCGGCATCGGGACGGAGACGAAACGCCGCTTGGATGGCCGCTTCTGCTAACGCCAGTCTCGCGGATGTATGGTCGTGGCCAAGCAAGTAAAGGAAGTCGTGAGCCCAGGCGAGTTGGCAATACGCATCGAAAAACGATGGATCGCGTGCGACAGCCTGATTCAGCAATTCGGCCCCTTGGCGCAAATTAGTTTCATTGTCGCTGCCAAGGTTCGTGTCCAGAAGAAGATTTTTGGCGCGCGTGTAGAGATCGAACGCGGGGACGTCGCTTGTCAGGGGACGTTCGATCACGTTCTTTTCACCCGGCGAAAGTTTTGCCCGCAACTGGTCGGCGATTGTCTTTGCGATCTCGCTTTGAATCGCGAATACGTTGGAGAGATCGCGATCATAACTCTCCCCCCAGAGATGCCGGTCGGTGCGCGCATCGATCAATTGCGCGGTCACCCGGACGCGGTTGCCGGAGCGCTCCACGCTTCCTTCCACCACATGTGCCACGTCGAGTTGCCGGCCGATCTCGCGCAGATTGCGCGGGCTGCCGCTTTTGTATTGCGTCACGCTGGTGCGGCTGATCACTTTCAAATCGGCGATTTTCGCCAGATCGCTCAAGATTTCGTCCTGCACGCCATCGGCAAAAAAAGAATTTTGCTTGTCATCGCTGAGATACTCGAATGGCAGCACAGCGATGCTTTTTTCGGGCACTGAGCTCTTCATTGGGTTCCGGAGCCAGTGGAAGATGAACGTCACCGCCAAAGCGCCGGCTAACAATGCGAGTCCCATAATGGCGGGCGATCGTGTCCAGCGTAGCCGTGAACGCGTAGGGACGGAGCGTTCCAATTCGGCTGTGAATTCCAATTTATGACGCAGACTTTTGAGCGCATCGACCATTTCCTTTGCATTCTGATACCGTTCCGCGGGATCTTTGTGCAGCGCTTTGCTTACGATCTGCTGAAGCTCGGCGGGAGCCTTCGCCTTGGAATTACTGAGCGGCGGCGGGTCTACCGTTAGAATCGCGGCCATCATCTCTCTTGGTGTGTTACCGGTAAACGGCGGGCGCCCAGCTAACATCTCATAAAACACCGCGCCCAGACTCCAGATATCGGTGCGCCCGTCAATAGCCGCACCGCGTGTCTGCTCCGGCGACATGTATGAGACGGTTCCAAGGATCGACCCCAAATTGGTGTCAACCAGTTCGAGTGATTCTTCCGCGGGCAGTGTCACTGGCAATTCCTGCTCGGCAAGTTTTGCAATCCCAAAGTCGAGTAATTTCACATACCCATCCGGCCGCAGCATGATGTTCGCCGGTTTAATGTCGCGATGCACTATGCCGGCATCATGGGCGCCAGCGAGCGCGCCGGCGACCTGAATGGCAATCTCCACCGCTTCGCCAACCTGCATGGGTCCGCGCGTGAGACGTTGACGCAGCGTTTCGCCTTCGATCAGTTCGCTGGCAATGTAATGAACGGATTCACCAGTGCCGACCTCGTAAACTGTCAGGATGTTTGGATGATTGAGCCGAGCGACGGCGCGCGCTTCCTGCTGAAACCGCTTCAGACGCTCCGCATCGCTTGTAAGGTGCGCAGGCAGAAGTTTGAGCGCAGCCTTTCGGCCGACGGTGATATCCGAAGCAAGATACACTTCGCCCATCCCGCCGGTTCCGATCCGTTTCGAGATTTTGTAGTGGCCGATCGTTTGACCGATCAGCAAGTTAGCTCGCCGACCTTGGGCAATCCTCGCAGCAAGAGCGGCGACCGGGGTTTCGATGAAACTCCCCACTTGTTCATGTGACGCCAACAGCGCTTCAATTTTACCGCGCAAACCTTCATCGCCAGCGCATGTCTCATCCAGAAATGGGCCGAGTCGCTCCGGTGCGCAATCGAGCGCTGCGTGAAAGATCTCTTTGATCGTTTGCAGTCGCGCCAGCGTCATGTGGCTTGGTCCAGGTTAAATCGTTGAAGCGTTAAAGTGTTGAATCGGATTCGTTGTAAGCATTTAACTTTTTAACAAATCACGTCCGTCATTCGTCATTCCTTTCGGATTTCGTCATTAGTGCTTCGTCATTTCGTCAGGCGGGGTTATGCAATTCCGTGTATAACCATGCCCTGGCAAAGACCCAATCACGCCGAACCGTCACGGTTGAGATCTTCAGGACGTCGGCGATCTCGTCCTGCTTGAGTCCGCCGAAATATCTAAGCTCGACGACGTGAGCCGCTCTTGAGTCGAGACCCTCCAGCCGGTCCAGGGCGTCATTGAGATCAAGAATCGCGCGAGACTGTTCTGGCGAGACCAGCGCTGTCTCGTCAAGTTCTACTTTGCTCGCACCCGCACCGCGCTTTTGGGACTGTAGCGCTCTTGCGTGATCGACCAGGATTTGGCGCATCGCTTTCGCCGCCACAGCAACAAAGTGTGAGCGGTTTGTAAAGTTCGGCTTCGTCTGGTCCGCCAGGCGCAGATAGGCCTCGTTCACCAACGCCGTCGTTTGCAACGTGTGATTGGGACGTTGTCCCTCCATATAACGATGTGCGAGGCGTCGAAGCTCTTCATAGACAAGCGGCATCAGTTTTTCGAGCGCAGTCTGATCCCCCTGCTTCCAGTCCGCCAGCAGCTGCGTCACCTCGTGCGGACCTGCCTGCGCCGATCCAGCCTTCGCAGCTGGCAAAACCTGCTTTTTATCCGTGCTATCGGCGTAATCGGTGGTTCTCGGAAAATTCCCGTTGCCCGATTCTGGTTCGATACTCATTCGGCGCCCTCTCTCCCAAAAAAGTTTCCGATCCGATGATCGGTTTCAATCCCGTTTTTCGTTTATCTCAGTAGAAGACCAATTACAAACCTAAAAAGAAGAAATGAAACCTATGAAAACAAAATTCTCTTTCCTGCTCATTGCGTTCCAGCTTGCGTGTTTTGCGGTTGTGCCGACGGCACAAGCAGTCACTCCTGCGCCAGACGGCGGCTATTCCGGGTTCAACACGGCAGAAGGGCAAAACGCCCTTTTCAGCCTCACCACCGGGGTTGCGAACACAGCGAATGGCTGGTATTCGGTCTTTAGCAACACCGACGGCAGCTACAACACTGCTGTCGGCGCCGGGACGCTCCTTGCCAACACGGCAGATGAAAATACGGCCACCGGCGCCGGGGCGCTCTTAAGCAACACGACCGCCAACTCCAATACGGCAGACGGAGCGCTTGCCCTCTTCACCAACACTGCCGGTGCCCTCAACACAGCCATTGGTGAGAGAGCACTCTTTAACGATGCCACCGGCGGCTTTAATACGGCGATCGGTAGTGCTGCGCTCCTTAACAACGTTAGCGGCACGTTCAACATCGCATTGGGCGTTTCTGCAGGCCAACTGACCACGGGCGATTTCAATATCGACATCGGCAACGGTGGCGTGAATGGCGAATCGAACACCATTCGGATTGGCGGTGGAAACCAACAAAATAGGGCCTTCATCGCCGGCATTCGCGGGGTTGCTACAGGAATCAACGACGCCATAAATGTAGTGATCGACTCCGATGGTCAGCTCGGAACGATGAGCTCCTCGCGCCGGTTCAAGAAAGAGATTAAACGAATGGACAAAGCGAGCGAAGCCATCCTAGCGCTCAAGCCGGTGACATTTCACTACAAGAGCGATCGCGCCGGCACGCCGCAATTTGGATTGATTGCCGAAGAGGTGGCCGCCGTGAATCCGGACCTGGTGGTGCGCGATAAGAACGGTCAAATCTATACCGTACGCTATGATGCGGTGAACGCGATGTTGCTCAACGAGTTCCTGAAAGAGCACCGCAAAGTGGAGGAACAGGAAGCGACGATAGCGGACCTCAAGAAGGGAATGGAAACTCTGACTTCGCGTCTCGAAAAGCAGGCCTTGCAAATCCAGAAAGTGAGCGCGCGAATCGAACTGAATAAACCCGCGGCGCAATTGGTGAGGAACAAAGGCGACTAACAGAAGGGAACGAAGATAACGGAGGAGGCCTCCGTCCGGGAAACTTACGGCTGTTAATTAAACGCTACAAATAAGGAGGATTTGACATCTATGAACGTACAACTCAAAAACTTAATTGGGCACTCGTTTTTGCGACGTGCTTTTATTCTAATCACGCCCGCGTTTTGCTGCTTTGCGTGTTTGCCAGGAGCGCAAGCGGCTCCAGGTAAAACGCCAGCGGCGCCAGAGACTGCTTTAACGGGGGACAACACGGCGGACGGCGACCACGCCCTTTTTAGCCTCACCACCGGCGTGGCGAATGTAGCAAATGGTTGGTATTCGCTCTTTAGCAACACGGACGGCAGCTACAACACCGCTGTCGGCGCGGGGACGCTCGTGTTCAATATCGGAGATCAAGGTGCGCAGGAGGGGATCGAAAATACGGCCGTTGGCGCGGCGGCGCTTTTATTCAACACCACCGGAGCATTCAACACGGCCACCGGCGGTGAATCGCTCTTTAGCAACACCGAAGGCGGCGCCAACACGGCTAGCGGGTTTGGCGCGCTTTTTTCCAACACCGGTGGCAACAACAACACGGCCACCGGTTACGAAGCACTTCGCGGCAATGCTAGCGGTGACGCCAACACCGCCACCGGCGATCGCGCCGGGCAAGACATCACCGGCAACTCCAACATTTGTATTGGCGCGCGGGTCACCGGAGTCGCCGGCGAGAACAACACCATCCGGATCGGTGACAATCTGCCGGACACACAGGGGGACTCTGCCTGTTATATCGGCGGCATCTACAATCAGCTGGGTGACCCCGCTTCGACCGTCCCCGTAGGAATCGATGCCACTGGAAAGTTAACGGCCGCGGCGTCGATGCCTTCATCCCGGCGGTTCAAACACGACGTCAAGCCAATGGACCAGACCAGCGAGAACATCCTGGCCCTAAAACCGGTGACCTTCCACTACAAGAGCGACAAGAAAAACACGCCGTGCTTTGGTTTAATCGCCGAGGAAGTAGCCCAGGTAAACCCCGACTTGGTGGTACGCAACAAGAAGGGTGAAATCTGGGCCGTGCGCTATGACGCGATCAACGCAATGTTGCTCAACGAGTTCCTCAAAGAACACCGCAAAGTGGAAATGCAACAGAGCAAAATTGAGAATTAGGAAGCGACCATCACTGAATTAAAGTCAACGTTGGCCCGGCAACAGAAAGGAATAGCGGTCCTCACAGCGCAGCTCAAAGCGCAGGCCGCGCAAATCCAGAAGGTGAGCGCGCGAATCGAACTGAATAAACCCGCGGCCCAACTGGTGAGGAACAAAGGCGACTGACAAAAGCAAACGAAAGCAAGAAGGGATTTTCAAGAAGCGACAGAACAATCTCAGACACGAATTACACCAATTATCACGAAGCTCATGGAGCCGGCTTCCGATCATCCATTCGCGTGGGTTCGCCCGGCGCGCCGTAGCCTTGCGCGAAGGCGGGTGAAAATTCATATCCCATAACCTGCTTCCTATCCGTGCCATCCGCGTAATCCGTGGTTCCTGCCGAAAAATCTTCCAATCTGATGATCGGTTTGAATCCTATTTTTCGTTTATCCCAGTAGAAGACCAATTACAAAACCTAAAAAAGGATGCAATGACGTATGAAACCAAAATTATCTTTTCTGCTCATAACGCTCCAGCTCAGCTGTTTAGCGTTTTTGCCGGGAGCGCAAGCGGCTCCGAAAAAAGCGCCGGTGGCGCCGGAGACTGCCTTATCCGGGTTCAACACGGCGGACGGCGACCACGCCCTTTTTAGCCTTACCACCGGTGTGGCAAACTCGGGATTTGGTTGGTATTCGCTCTTTAGCAATGCCGACGGCAGCTACAACACCGCCGTCGGCGCGGGGGCGCTTGTGCTCAACACCGCAGACAATAATACCGCCATTGGCGCCGGGGCGCTTTTAAGTAACACAACCGGTATAGCCAACACGGCCAATGGAGCGTTCGCGCTCTTGAGCAACACCGAAGGAAGCGACAACACGGCCACCGGTATTGGTGCTCTGCAATTGAACACCGAGGGCTACAGCAATACGGCCAATGGAGCCTTAGCGCTTTTTAGCAACACTACTGGTGTTCAGAACACGGCCACCGGTATTCGTGCGCTGCAATTGAACACCGAGGGCTACAGCAATACGGCCAATGGAGCGTTCGCGCTTTTTAGCAACACCGCCGGTCGTCAGAACACGGCCATCGGTACCTCAGCGCTCGAGAACAACAGCACTGCCGTCTTGAACACCGCCATCGGTAGTCGCGCGCTTTTTAATAATACCAGCGGCGACAGCAACACGGCAGTCGGCTTTTCAGCCCTCTCTGGTAACGATACCGGCTTCGAGAATATCGCGCTGGGCCGAGACGCGGGCGATAGTGTTATCACGGCCGATCACGTTATCGCCATCGGCACCGCAGGTAACGACGTAAGCAACAGCTGCTATATTGGCGAGATCTTTGGGCAAACTATTGACTTCACCACCGCTACCACAGTGCAAATCGATGCTGACGGAAAGTTGGGCACCGTGCTCTCGTCACAACGCTTCAAGCGCGACATTGAACCAATGGACAAAGCCAGTGAAGCGATTCTAGCGCTCAAACCGGTGACCTTCCATTACAAGAGCGATGCTAAAAACACGCCCTGCTTTGGTTTGATCGCCGAGGAAGTCGCCAAAGTAAATCCCGATTTGGTGGTGCGCAACAAGGACGGCGAAATCTGGACCGTTCGCTACGAGCAAATCAACGCCATGTTGCTCAACGAGTTCCTCAAAGAACACAAAAAAGTCGAGGAACAACACGCAAGCATCACGCAACTGAAATCGGATGTTACAAGATACGAAGCAACCGTCGGAGAGTTAAAGTCAACGGTCGCCCAGCAGCAGAAACGAACGGATATCCTCACAGCGCAGCTCAAAGAGCAGGCCGCGCAAATCCAGAAAGTGAGCGAGCAGGTTGAGATTGGCAATTTCACCACAAGAGTCGTGTCGAATCATCCGTAAACGTTTACTGCCGCGCGGAGGGAAACCTCACGGAAGGAAACGAGGATAACGAAGAAATTTTCAAGAAGCGACAGAACAATCTCAGATACGAATTACACCAATTATCACGAAGCTCACGGACCCGGCTTCCGATCATCTATTCGTGTGGGTTCGCCCGGCGCGCCGTAGCCTTGCGCGAAGGCGGGTGAAATTTGTGTCCCACAACCCGCTTCCTATCCGTGCTATCAGCGTAATCCCTCGTTCTCCCGAAAAATCTTCGAATCCGATGATCGGTTTCAATCCTATTTTTCGTTTATCCCAGCAGAAGACCAATTACGAACCTAAAAACAATGGGCCCACATCTATGAACACAAAATTATCTTTCCTGCTCATTCCCTTCGTGCTTGCCTGTTTTGCGTGTTTGCCAGGAGCGCAAGCAGTTCCAGACAAGACACCAGCGGCGCCAGAGACTGTTTTAACGGGGTTCAACACGGCGGACGGCGACCACGCCCTTAGCCTCACTACCGGCGTCGTGAATGTAGCAAATGGTTGGTATTCGCTCTTTAGCAATACCGACGGCAGCTACAACACTGTTGTTGGCGCGGGGACGCTCGTGTTCAATATCGGAGATCAAGGTACGTTCCAGGGAATCCAAAATACAGCCATTGGCGCGGCGGCGCTTTTATTCAACACCACCGGCTTATCCAATACTGCCGTCGGCGCTAGGGCGCTTCTCAACAATACCGAAGGTTTCGACAACACAGCCACCGGTATTGCAGCGCTGTCCCCCAACACCGATGGCTTCGACAACACGGCCGCCGGCGCGGGTGCACTCGATCTCAACAGCACCGGCAGCGGTACGAAGCTGGGTTACGTTCCCTCTTCGTGCCGTTACAAGGAGGATATCAGGTCAATGGACAAAGCAAGCGAAGCGCTCTTCGCTCCCGGCCGGTCACCTTCCGCTACAAGAAGAGAATTGATCCCAGGCAAATGCCGGCCTTTGGCCTCATCGCCGAGGAGGTGGAAAAGGTGAACCCCGAGCTGGTAGCGCACAATTCAGAGGGGCAGCCTGAATCGGGCCGCTACGAGTACATCAATGCGATGTTGCTTAACGAGTTCCTCAAAGAACACAAGACGGTGCAGGAGCTGAAATCCACAGTGGCCAGCGAGGAAGCGATAATCGCCCGGCAGCAGAAGGACTTTCAGACTGCCATGGCACAGCAGCGGAAGCAAATTGCGGATCTCACGGGAAGCCTGAAAGAGCAGGCAGCGCAAATCGAGAGAGTAAGTGTGCAGCTCGCCGCAGCGAGTCCATCCCGTGGCGGACTTGAGGCGGCGAAACCAGAGCCGCAAATAGTCCTCAACAACGCCTGAAAAAACTAATCGGGAATAAGAATATGAACACTGCGATTCCACTGATCATTGCTTCAATTAAGCGACCATTTTTGCGTTCGAACTTCATTGCCGTCGGACTTGCGCTCGCCTCCTCAGCGCTCGTGCCGTCGAATGGGTTCGGCGTTGTTCCGGCGCCGGATGGAGGCTATCCCGGAGGCAACACGGCGGAGGGGCAAAACGCCCTTTTGAGCCTTACGACCGGCGGTTACAATACGGCCGTCGGTTTTCTCTCCCTCGGGGGCAACACCACGAACAGCTTCAACACAGCCATCGGCGCTGGAACACTCCTTGCCAACACCGCAGACTTAAATACGGCCACAGGCGCGGGGGCGCTTTTGAACAATACCATCGGCACACGCAATACGGCCAATGGAGCGTTCGCCCTGTTTAGCAACATCACCGGCAGCGGCAACACGGCGGTCGGTCAGCGTGCGCTCTTTGAGAACAGTACCGGCTACGACAACACCGTGACCGGTGATGGTGCCTTGAGAATGAACACCGAAGGCTTCCACAACACGGCGATCGGTGACTCCGCACTGGCCGGCAACACCACCGGCGACTTCAACACGGCCCTGGGCCCCGGAGCCGGCAATACTGTCACCACGGCCAATCACGTGATCTGTATCGGCTCCTCTGGTGCCAACGTGAGCAACAGTTGCTATATCGGCGAGATCTTCGGTGCAGCCTCTGTCGGAGGAATTACCGTGTTCATTGATTCAAACGGCAAACTTGGCACGGCCACCTCCTCCCGGCGGTTTAAAGAGGAGATTAAGCCAATGGGCCAGGCGAGCGAAGCGCTATTCGCGCTAAAACCGGTCACGTTCCGTTACAAAAAAGAAATTGACCCGAGAGGCACATCGCAATTTGGACTCGTGGCCGAAGAAGTAGAAAACGTAAATTCTGCTCTGGTCGTGCGTGACAAGGAAGGAAAGCCATACAGCGTACGCTACGATCAGGTGAACGCGATGCTGCTGAACGAGTTCCTTAAAGAGCACAAGACGGTGCAGGAGCTGAAATCCACAGTGGCCAGCCAGGAAGCGATAATCGCCCGGCAGCAGAAGGACTTTCAGACTGCTATCGCACAGCAGCAGAAGCAAATTGCGGATCTCACGTCGAGCCTGAAAGAGCAGGCCGCGCAAATCCAGAGAGTAAGTGTGCGGCTCGCCGCAGCGAGTCCATCCCGTGGCGGACTTGAGGCGGCGAAACCTGCGCCGCAAATGGTCCTCAACAACCCCTGAAAAAAACCAATCGGGAATAAGAATATGAACACTACGATTCCACTGATCATTGCTTCAATTAAGCGATCATTTTTGCGTTCGAGCTTCATTGCCGTCGGACTTACGCTTGCCTCCTCAGCGCTCGTACCGTCGAATGCTTTCGGGGTTGTTCCGGCGCCGGACGGAGGCTATCCCGGGGGCAACACGGCGGAGGGGCAAAACGCCCTTTTGAGCCTTACGACCGGTACATACAATACTGCGATTGGATTGTATTCGCTCCTGAGCAACACCGAGGGCCAGTTCAACACGGGCCTCGGGGCCGGGACGCTCTTTGTAAACACCGCAGATCAAAATACGGCCACTGGCGCCGGAGCGCTTCTGAGCAACACCGAAGGAGAAGAGAACACGGCCAACGGAGCATTTGCCCTCTTTAGCAATACCGCCGGTTCCCACAACAGCGCCTTGGGTGCTGGTGCGCTGGAATCGAACACCGGAGGTATTCTCGAAGGCAGCTTCAATACCGCTGTCGGTGACAGTGCGCTGCATGACAATACCACGGGCCTCGGCAATACGGCTTTGGGCTACGCAGCCGGCTTCGCCATTATCACGGGCGGCGGCAACACGGCCATCGGTTTTCTAGCGCTTCGGAACAACACTGCAGACGCAAATACGGCAGTTGGTTCTAATGCACTGCTCAGTAACACTACTGGAGGCCCTAATACGGCGGTAGGCAATCAGGCCCTCCAGGGTAACACGATCAGCGGCGGCAACACCGCCATGGGATATCAAGCACTTCACAGCCTTGTTTCCGGGCCACCGGGCTTCGAAGAAATTGGCGCCAGCACAGCTGTCGGTTTTCAAGCGCTCGCCAATGCGACTGTCACAAATAACTTAATTGGAAACGACGCGTTTGGGTATCGCGCGCTCGCTAACAACGTCGGTGGTGGCGGCAATGTGGCCGTTGGCGTTCAAGCGCTACTGCACAACATCAGCGGCGACCAGAACACAGCTGTAGGTAATTCTGCGCTTTTGTCGAAGGTCAGTGGAGATAACAACGTGGCTGTCGGTGGTAACGCGCTCGCTCAGCTCAGCACCGGCAGCGACAACGTGTGCCTGGGTTTTGGAGCCGGCTTTTCCATCATCAACAGCAGCGGCGATGTCTGCATTGGGGCGGGAGTTGAGGGTCTTGCCGAGAACAATACTACTCGCATCAGAAACATCGGCTCGACGCCGCTGCCCGCCGGGCTCCCTGTCTATGTAGAATTTGTGGGCGGCACCAAGCTTGGCTACCTTTCCTCCTCGCGCCGTTACAAAGAGGATATCAGTCCAATGGACAAAGCCAGCGAAGCGCTCTTTGCGCTCAGGCCGGTCACCTTCCGCTACAAAAAGAAAATTGATCCCGCGCAGATGCCTGCCTTTGGCCTCATCGCCGAGGAAGTGGAAAGGGTGAACCCCGACCTGGTAGCGCACAATCCAGAGGGGCAACCTGAATCGGTCCGCTACGAGTACATCAACGCCATGTTGCTCAACGAGTTCCTCAAAGAACACCGTAAAGTGGAGGAACAGCAAGCGACCATCACTGAGTTGAAGTCAACGGTCGCGCAGCAGCGGAAGCGCTTCGCGAAACAGGAGGAACAGATTGAAGCTCTCACCTCCGGTCTCCAAAGGGTAAGCGCTCAACTCGCAGCGAGAAAAGACGCGCCGGGAGTGGTCGCGAATAGGTAGGGGCGGTTCACCCCCCTTCGTCACACTACGGCGTGGCAGGCCTGAACCGCCTTGGGCGATTGAGGTCAATCGCCCCTACCAATTATCCATTTCCCGCAGGATAAATTCCTGCAGAAATCCGTAGAAGTTTACCTGGAACAAGCTCAGGTCCCGCCGCGATCCGATGGGGGAGTGGAGGTGATCGTTCAGTTCGGTGTCGCTGAAATTATTTTTTGCCGCGATGACGAGCCGGGCCTGGTTCAGCGCGCTCAACCATGCGTCGGCGTGCTTCGCGGGAATGCGCAGCGTGCGGTTTGCGAGACTTTTTTCGTTCCCATTTAACTGCTCGAGATCGGCCGACACAGTCTGCGTGGCGGTTTGAAAAAGACGGCGCAATTCAGGTTCCACATACATTTTCCACTCGGCGCGAAGTTCCGTGTCCGTTCCATTTGATGGCGGACTGAAGATGCGTTCTTCGGCAGCGGACGCGCCGTCCGGATTGGTGCTTGCAGGGATTTGCCGGAGCAGCTCGGCAAGAAACGGGTCGATCTCGGAGATTTCGATCTGGTTTTTGCGTCGGCAAATCTCCATGACTAACCAGTTTTCTCCAGTGTAGCGAGCAGCAGATATCCGTGCAGTTGCTGCACATAAAGTTCGGCTCGCTCCCGCATGCCGCTCCACAAAATGGAACGCCCCTGTTGATGCACTTCCAACATGTGTTTTTCCGCTTTGTCGCGTGGATAACCAAAGACGCGTTGGAAAACCATGGTCACGTAACTCATCAAATTCACCGGATCATTGTGGACCACCACCTGCCACGGAACATCGAGCGCTTCCTCTGTATCCGTTTCTTGTTCAATCGTCGGCGCGCCAACAGTGGACGGCGCCGCATCCTTCGGGAAGATTGCGGTTCCGTCGATCAGGGGGATCGCCACTTCCCTCCGTGGCTCTACGGTCATGACAAAAATGCTAACATAGGCGGCTCTCAGTTCAAACCTACGGGGAACGTCAGACTCCAAGCGCCAATAGCCCATGATGAAATTGTCATCCTGAGCGGAGCGAAGGATCTCTGGAATCTTTTTCCAGCTCACGAGGCAAAAATCAGAGATGTTTCGCTTTGCTGCTAATGAACACGGCTGGGTGATGCGCCGGGCGGAACATAGGCCTTTGGCCTGTGTGCCCAGCGGAGATGTTCTCCGCTGTCCCCAATCAGCGGGTTGCAAACCCGCTGGGCGCACAGACTGAAAGTCTATGTTCCGCTCACCCCAACTTGCCGCCGCAAGCCACACTATGTCATTCCCGCACCAAAAATCACTCTCGTGTTTGCGAAACCTCAACATGACAGCGCGCAGCGAAGAATTCTTTCCTGCGTCATTTTCATCTTTCGCGCCTCACTTGGAGTTTGATCGTCGAACCCGTGCAAATGTAGGAGTGCATGGACAATGTACAACTTCAGTTCGCGAATTAGCGAACTTTTGAATGCGCGGGCCTGTCGCCGTGCCGTCTCGACACTGATAAAGATTTCGCCGTGATGAAATGTGAGCACATCAGTCGGCCCCGATTCTCGCATAAATTTCCTATACAGAAGCGCGATCCGCCTGTCGGAAACGAGCCAGACACAGACCTCGCGCAACTTGCGCAGGTCAGTTCGTTTCCATCTTCGCAATTTAAAACAATGTTGCAACGCGCTACCTGCGAATTTTTCGAGTTCGGCGGCGTCCACCGAAATTTTTCGTTGAAGGTTCCGCACGCTGATGCGCGGCGATTCTGCGGATCTATTCATTGACCCGTTTCTTCTGCTGTGACCGAACCAAAACCGAGCGATAATGCCGCCTGATATTTGAATCGTAAAAGCGCGCTTTTGATTCCGCGGACATCAAGTCGCGGTGAACGTCAATTGGCACATTGAGATACCGGTAAACAGCGCCGTTTACGAATTCGATTTCGAGAATGTGCCGGCGCTTGCTGTAACCGATCTTTGCGATCGCACTCGATTCAACCGGTTGCCGCGGAATACGGGAAATAATTTGTTTTGGTGTCGGCGACGGCTCCCCCGACGCAACGGCGACCATGACAGTTGCAATGCCAAACGCCAATAAGATCCGTAGCACCGGTGCTCGTTTTACACGCCTGCCGCTATTCCGTCGAGAATAGATGGAGCATGTTCCGCAATGCCGAATGCTCCGGAATAAATAGGCTACGACGCAGGTCGCCTCTCCCTTTGGAAGGGAGAGGGGAGGGTGAGGGTACTGGTATGACTATGCTTCGAGCAGCGTCGTGACCTGTCATCATTTCGTCGAGAATAGATGCAAGTTTTCAACGTTTGGATCCTCCCTGGGAAGATTTGAATCAGGAAGCTAGGAAGGTGAAACGCGTTGTCCTCAACGCGTTGGGTTGGAACCGCGCGCCATCGGCTCGCCGCGGCGAGCCGATTCCACCTCTGATTTTTCCTGTGTCCCTGGTCTCCTGATGAGGGTTACCGCTACTGTCCCAGCGGCGTCGTCACTTCCGTTCCCGGCGGCGGCTTAAACTCGAAAGTGGACGCCGGAATCGGCGCGCGTCTCTGATTTGAATAGGTAGTAACGATGCGGTCGCCGTTCGGTAACAGCATATCGGTGCGTTCAACGCGAAACTCATTGTTGATCCCCAAATCCAGCTTTTGAAATACTCGCTTCATTGCCGCAGTGCGCGGCAGCAGTTGCAGCTCGTGTCCGTTGTCGGTCCTTGTTGCGGTGATCTTGAAACTCGTTTCGATATTTTCCAGGTTCAGCGCGGAATTGATCGCCGCTACGGTAGCATCCAGCGGCGATCCTTTGCCTAACGGATAACGCTCCGCTGACTTGAAGTTCGGATAATAAATCCACAGATCGCGACCATCGCTCACCGTGACGCTGGGCGAATTGCCTTTTACTTCGCGTCGGAACTTATTCGGCGGCTGAAACCAAACCGTACCAGCGCTCACGATCGGTTTTTTCATCAATCGAATCACTCTCTCCTCATGAAAATCAGCCTGCGTGCTCCGGTTCTGCCGGATCGCTGCCAGAAGATTTGTGAGCTCAGCTTGGGAAAGCGCCGCACTAGTTGCCACAGACGCCGCCGCGACGAGCGCAAGCATCCCAAACTTGAAGGCTCGCATACGATAAGTTTAGACGGCGATATCGCATTCTCAAAACCTCGTCCTGTTCCTGTCTCACTTCCGGTCAACGCGGCCTTTTTCTAAGCTACGGAGACGCGATCCGTTTACATATTCTGACTGCCGTCGTGCGGGTTTCTCGGGAAGGCCAGGAATGGATTGCAAGGTCCAGCCTGGTTATACTTAGGTCGTTTTGGACGCCGGATGGCAAGCTGATCGAAGCTTGCCAGGAGGAGGGGCTTATGAAGATTGTCGGATTTCGTTCGATTTGCTCTGCGGTGCTGTTTGTCCTGCTGGCCGGAGCTGGCTGCAATCGGCCCAAACGAGCGTTGTCAGAGTCGAGTGCTGCGCCGACACCCACAGGAATTCGCGCGAGCATCACTGCGTACGCGCCAGATACATTCTACGATCCGCCGGCGGACTTGTCGCGCTGGCCTGGCGCATTGCTACGGAGCGAGCCGCTCAAAGACGTGATCCTGCCAGCCGGCATGCGAGGCTGGCGCATCCTCTATGCAACCACTGTGAACGACAGCACGCCGGCGACGGCGGTCGCGACCGTGTTCGCACCGAGCGATCCTCCCGCAGGCGCACGTCCTGTCATCGCGTGGGAGCACGGAACGACTGGCTTGCTGCAGAAGTGCATGCCGTCGCTCCTGTCGGCGCCTACCAAGGGTATTCCCTGGTGTCGCCGGATCGTGATGGCTGGTTGGATCGTCGTCGCGACAGATTACTCTTTCGCAGAGAAAGGTGGCCCACATCCCTACCTGATCGGCGAAGGCGAAGCGCGTGCGGCGCTCGATTCGATCCGTGCCGCGCGACAGATGTACGAGCTTAGGCTCGACAAACGCGTCGTGATATGGGGTTACTCCCAGGGAGGACATGCAGCACTTTGGACCGGCATTGTCGGGCCGTGCTACGCGCCGGATCTCGAAATCCTCGGCGTCGCGGCAATCGCACCGGCCGCAAACATTAAGAAGATTCTGGCGATGAATGTCGAAGTGGATAAGCGGTTTGGACCGTATCTAGCCTTGTCGTACAGCCGGTTCTACGCTGACGTCGTATTCGAGCAAGCGCTTCGGCCAGAGGCGCTCGATGCTGCGCGTCAGATCGTAAACCTATGCGACTTCCTCCCGCCCGGGGATCCGGAACGCATTGAGGCACTCGCCGGGACGTTCGACGGGCCAGCGTTGGCGACGAGCTCGAACAAAGCGCTTCAGGCTCGCCTCAACCAGAACACGGCGGACAGTTTGATAAGCGCTCCCGTGGTAATCGCGCAAGGGCTCTCGGACATCGTCGTTCCATCGCCTGCCACCGATGCGTACGTCGAAGAGCGTTGTGCTGCTGGTCAACAACTCGAGTATTGGAGATTCACAGGCTGGGATCACCTCACGATTGTTCAGCCCGGTACGCCGCTCGAGGAGCCGCTCTTCAAGTGGACGACGGCGCGCTTCGCCGGTGAGCCGCAAGCGCCCGGTTGTGTCTGCAAGTCTTTCTGATTGTCGTGCGGAACTTGAAAAGGCTCAGCTGTTTTGCTCAACCACGCCTTCGTCAGTCAATTAATTTGATGGGACAACTGTCGACGGCCAGTATGGATTTGTGGCAGGTGAGAAAGGGTGGATTTGAAACGATGAACCGTTTTCCGCGCCGCGCTGCTTCAGTTGCTCAACCGCGCAAGCTAGTTTTGCCAAACCTTGTTCAATTTGTGCCTGCGACCAGGCCGCAAATCCAAAGACGAATGCGGGATGAAACTGGGCCTTGATGCAGAAGAAAGATAGAGGGCGGGGCCAAACGCCGGTTTGCTCACGAGCACGCATAAGTAGCGGTAAATCCTCGCTCCGCCGCAGCCAGGCGATGAAGTGCAAACCTGCCGGCGTTACTTCCAGATCGAAATAGTCGCCCAGCCATTTTTGAAATTGCTCAATAAAGAACACGCGTCTCTGGGCATAGATTTCGCGTATCCGTTTCACATGACTGAGGAAAAATCCTTCGGTGATGAAACGCGCCAGGATCGCTTGATCAATCGCCGGGGAATGTTGGTCCATGACAGCGCGCACCTTGACAAGGGTGTCGACAAGTTGTGGTGGTGCGACCAGAAAACCGAGGCGTAGCGACGGATAAAGGATCTTGCTCATGGTGCCGGCATAAATCACGCGCCCCGCATTGTCCAAACCTTGAAGACACGGCAGCGGCGGCCCATCGAAACGAAACTCAGAATTATAATCGTCCTCCAGGACATAGGCGTCGCGCGACTCCGCGAACTCGATCAGAGCTTTCCGCCGCTTCAGGCTCATCGTCACACCGAAGGGAAACTGATGGGACGGTGTGACGAAAATGAGTCTGGGAGAATTTTGTCGTGAGCACTTCCCGATTACCAGCCCTTCACGATCGATCGGGCGCGGGACCAGTTTGCCGCCGACAAACGCCAGGATATTACGTGCCTGAAGAAAGCCGGGATCTTCGATCCATGCTGCTTCACCCTCATTGATTAACGCGAGTGCGCATACCATGATCGCCTGCTGCATGCCCCCCACGACGACGATTTGGTCGGGATGACAATTGGCGCCGCGAAAGTCGCACAGGTAAGTAGCGATTGCCTTCCGTAGCTCGGTCTCGCCACGGCTGGATGCATAACGCAACAGATTCGCTCCCTTTTTTGCCAAAACCTGCGCACGCAAGCGTTCCCAAACCGCAATGGGGAACTCATCTACGGCCGGCAACCCCGCGACGAACGTAACGTTCGGTGGGCCGCCAATTCCGACATCGAGTTGTCGGCCGCGGCGAAAATCGGTCATTCTGGTCACTCGTTCAGCGACACGCGGTGGACGCTCGGTGTGCACAATCATCGTCGGTCTGGCAGCCTTCAGAAAAGTTGCCGGTAAATTATCGGCGACAAACATTCCAGACCGTTTCCGGGTTTGAAGATAGCCTTCTTCAAGCAGCTTTGAAAACGCCTGGTTTACCGTTGGTCTGGAAATCCCGAGGGTTGCAGCCACAACTCGCGAGGACGGCACACGAGAAGCGCTTGAGTCAAAACTGCCGCTCTCAAGTTCTTCTCGTATTTGGCGGTACAGTTGTTGGTAAAGTGGCTCGGGCGACCCGCGATCCAATCGCACCATTTCAAACGACATCACTAAATGGCGCCGACGCCGCTTTGGGACCGGTGAGCCTGTGCGTCCGTAGATCGCGCCGTTCATTTTCCCGATACGACTTTCGCATCCAGAGAATGCTTTCTCAAGATGAGATGCTGCCGTTGATAGTGGACCGGGATAACACACAAACTGGCCACATCGAAATTCGCCAACTGGGCATTGTGCTTACGCCGGATCGGCGTTTTAGGAATGCAAATTCAACCAAGGAGCAATAAGCATCATGAAACCAAAACAAATAATCATCAGCATTCTGGCAGTTCTATTCGTGTTCCCATTGATGGGGACCGCTCAGCAGGCATCGAACGCATTCTCTATCGAAGTGATCACGAGTTTTGATTATCCCGGGACCGGAAATTTAACCCTCCCGCAAAAGATTAACGAAAGAGGCGACATCGTCGGCGAGTACATCGATTCGAGCGGAGTGGTGCGCGGTTTTGTCCGGTTCAGCGATGGTAGCTTTAGTGCGCCGATCGTCGATCCTAACGACACCGTCGGTTTTACCGAAGGACGCGGCATCAACAACCCACGCACAGTAGTCGGTGACTACGTCATCAGCGATGGTACAGTTCATTCGTTCTTACTGTCGGGCGACACCTTCACAGAATACGATGTTCCCGGCACGGTGCAGACCAACCTGCTTGGGATAAACGAGCCCGGCGACCTTGCCGGCGCGTTTGATTCCGACGGCAGCGGAGTTTTCCAGGCGTTCATCGACCGTGGTGGAATTATAACGTCGTATAGCGTCCCGGGCGCTGCAGGGACCTTTGCTTACGAGATCAATAACAACAAAAAGCTAACTGTCGGATACTATATAGACGGCTCGGGAATCCTTCACGGTCAGTACCCGGGACGCCAATGAGGCGCTGCATTTCCCCATCGATCCTCCCGGCTCCACGGCGACAATCCTGTTTGGACTTAACAACAAAAACTCGGTGGTAGGCAGATATGCGGACAGCTCAGGCGTGACACATGGACTCTTCTTTGTCCCGCCAGGCACGTTTATCACTTTCGATTATCCCGGATCGACCTTTACATCGTTGAACGGAATCAATTCGCAGGGATATATCTGTGGTCGTTACACCGATGCTTCCGGCATTGCCCACGGATTCATAGCTCGCGCCAAAGGCACACCGCCGACGACCCCGGCGGGCCCGGAAATGAAGGCGAACGTTTCCCGGTCGCTGGTCACTCCACTCAACCCGTCGCCCTCGGCATGGGGAAATGCAATGCCGGCGCGCTGAGTTAAGCATCGAAGTTCTTCGCGGCAGGCGTTTGATGTCATGCGGGCCAGAATGGCTGGCCCGCGTGCCGCCGCGTACTTCAAGCGCACGATTGCGTCCGGTTAAAGGCACCGAACGCGCTTGGTGACAGACGTCAGTGCGATAACCGCGACGATCGCACACATGAAGACGCGCACCTGATTATCTTAGGCGGCCATGTCGAAATCTCAAAGTGCGTCCTTGTCGCTGCTGCTGGCGAACGCGGCCTTTTTGGAAGCAGCGCAGAACGCGATCGCTCGCCTTATTCTGATTCCGGATCTTCGCGTATTCGGTTCACGGCAGATCTCGCGAGCCATTCCCGAGCTTTTTGTCGCAACTCAGCAGCGCTATGCAGCGCGAGTTTCTCCTTCATGCGCATCTGGTGGGTCTCGATTGTCTTGACGCTTACATGCAATTCACTAGCTAATTCCGAAATGCTCACCCCTCTCCCGATGAATGAGAAAATCTCCAGCTCACGGTCACTTAGGATGCTCATGTTTGAGCCGCGCGACCGTTTCTTACGCGCCGCAAAATTATCTAAAATCAGCGGCAAAACGCTGGCCCCAACGTACGAGTAGCCAGCCGAGATTTGATTCAAGGCGCTGAGAAGTTCGGGTGCATCGTCGATGCCCAGGTATCCCCGCGCACCTGCCCGGAACGCTCGTTGAACTGACAACGCGTCAGGGTGCTCGGCAAGAGCAATTAAGGCAACTGCCGGATTAAGACTACGAAATTCCTTGATTAGCTGTACGCCGTCGCCGCCGCGTAGGATGATGCCGACGATAGCAACGTCCGGCCGGTGCCGAACGAACAATTCGCGGGCCAAAGGCGTTTCGTCGGTTTCGCCGCACACCATAAATTGCATGCTTTTCGCAATCAATGAGAGCACACCAGAGCGAACGAAACCCTATTCGATAAACCACGAGCACTTTTGCTTTTGTCGGGTCGTTTCCCTGACACTTCGTCGGGTTTTTCCGTCAGGGATTTTTCTGATCGGTACACAGATCTCTTTTCTGGCCGTGATTTTTTTCGGGTCTTGCGTCTCGAGTTCGACGCGCGTGCAGCGAGCCGCCTGTTTTTGCGTTTCTGCATATCGGGTGGCCTAAGAGGTTTGTCCTAAGTTACATGCCGCTTTGTAGGGCGAAGTCCGACAAAGGCCAAGCCAAAAATTCAGGGATTTGCCCCGACAGACAAACAGGCAGCCCTCCGCCTATTTTTTGGAGCAAGATGAAAACATGGCTCCACCGGACGACTTCGAACCGTAAAACTGTCGCTGCTGCACGAATCGTGATTTTGTTCTCGATCGCACTCTTGTTCGCTCCGGCGCTCTGCCCGCGACTGCTGGCTCTCGATGATCACAATCCAATCGGCGTGACCGGCGCGTTCGAAGGCGTCATTACGACTGGGGGGGCGTACAACGTGCTGAGCCACAATGCCACTCGGCAAATAGACGATATCGTGGTGCCCGGCGCGATTGGAAAATATGGACTCAAGATGACTCGCTACTACAATAGCCGGCGCGGCTACGGCGATGGGTGGAGCAATGAATATGGGTGGTTCTACGACAGTCCCCACCAGAAGTATTACTATCCAAATGGAAACGTTTGGGATAACAGTTGTACATATGTGTGGAACCTGTCTGGTCCTCTCGGGGTCTCCGATTGGCCTACCACCTGGAATGGCTCGCCCGCGTTCCGTCTGTCCGACGGCGGCACCATAGTCTTTGGCGATGCACGTTGGACAGCTGTTGCCACGAAAATCATTGATCCCTACGGCCAGATAACCAATATCACGCTGGACTCTAACTTAGGCCGGATAACCCGCGTAACTGAGCCCGGTGGAAGGTACCTTCTGTTTACTTACGACGCATCCTACCTTCTAACACGGGTTGATGCATACGATGGGCGGGGAAATCAGATCGACTACGTCGTTTACCATTATACGGCAAAGGCGCCTGGTGGCGGGCATCCATCCGTTCAGTGCCTTACGTCCGTGGATTACAGCGACGGCACGCACGCTTACTACACTTATCAGGGTGATAACGCTCCAGAGCATCCGGGTCCGCCCTGTCCTTGTTCTATCAAGGCATATCCCCTCGTCAGCGGCTGCGACGACGTGCGTTACAGCGGGGCGATGCGGCGAATCGCCTACGAGTATCAGAATCAGGGACCTCATGGCGCGATCTTAAGGGAGCGGTACTGGGACGGAGTCCCCGGGCATGAACTTAACGGCGTGTCAGTCTCTAGAATCGATCCGCCTGCACCCTCGCCAATCGTTAACGATCCGGTCTTCAACACATCCTACACCGAATATCGTGGCGATGGACCTTCTCGGACCTTCACCTATACCAATCTGCTTTTGCATCGCTCGTTCGAGGGAGACACTTGTCCAACTTACGTTGGCCCGGCTCCTCAGCAGTTCCTGACGGACTATACCGATTTTCAAGGAAACAGTACGCACCTGGGTTACGATCCTAATCGGTATGTCAATTTGATGAGAGACGCCAATATGCACACCACCAATTATATTCGCGGATCGCCTCCGCCTGCTGGCATTGGTGAAGTTCTGACAGTCACGCATCCCGGTGGCAGCACGATCGATTACACCTATGATGATCATGGTCATTATGTGCACAGCATCAGAAATGAGCGGCACAAGACAACTACCTATACCCGCAATTCGACGACGCACCTTGTCACCCGAATCGATTATCCTCAAGACGCAAATACGCTCGCTTCATACGAAACCTTCTCCTACAACGGTTTCGGCCAGGTGCTCACACATCGTCTCACAAACGGCGCCTGGGAGAGTTTTACCTACGACAGTCGCGGTTTGCTTACCGACAAGTACAATCCTAAGCAGGGCGGCGTTCCGGGCGGCACCGATCCTCATACACACTACAGCTATTATACAGGCGCCGACGGGCTGCCCGGCTGGATTGATCGGGTGAAAACGATGACGCTTCCGGCCAACGTGAGCGGTAATGTCGCGTCCGAGACCTATGAGTACGACCGCGCATTGGACGGCAGCGGCATCACAAACCTTAATGGCGCAGCTGTAGCAGGACGCGGCCTGGTGACAAAGATCAACCACGCCGACGGTAAATACCAGCGGTTCAAATATGACGCTTACGGGAACAAACGATGGCAAGATAACGAGTTGCGCAAAAGCACAAGTTACACGTACGACGATTACAATCGGCTGCTGACCGTGACCAATCCACTTGGCAAAACCGCGCAATACGATTACGCTCCTACGGAGGGGAACACGACCCAGAACCGGCAGCACACGACCAACTCGGCCCGCTGGATCACCATGCCGAGCGGCATCAAGACCAAAAACGTTTACGACGAAAATTGGCGCAAAACCTCCAGTGTTGCTGCATCCGGCACTCTAAATCTCACGACGTCGTTTGCGTACGATAATGTCGGTAACCTTACCGATGTAACGGATCCGCGTAGCAAGATCACCCATAATGATTACGATAATCGCAACCGCAAAACATCCACAAAGGAGGCGTACGGCACACCCGTGGAAGCGCATACAGTGTGGCATTACGACGCCGCTAGTAACATCAATCAAATTGATCGCCCTGATGGAAAACACGAAACGAAGGGTTATGACGCGCTCAACCGGATGATCTGGCACACTGTGCCCAGACAGGTGCCAGGCCAGCAGGGTACAATCGACCTGACCACCCGTTACGATTACAATCCATCGGGCACCATTGACAAAATCACCGATCCCAAGGGGAACTACACAACATTCGCCTATGACGCCTCGGATCGAAAGATCACGATGACTTACCGCAATGGACAGACGCAACAATGGGCCTACGATAATGCCGGTAACCTCAAAAACAGGACGACAGTCCGCGGAGCATCAGAGATTCAGCGCTTCGATTACGACAACCGGAACCGTAAGACGGATATGAGTTGGGACAACAGCGCCGACTGGGCGCATTTTACCTACTATGACGACAGCAGATTACATAATGCGAATAACGGTAACTCCGTGATCACGCGACAATATGACGCTGCCGGACGTCTCGCATGGGAGCAGCAAAACGTCACCGGGCTTGGCAGCACCAAGACGGTCAATTACCCGAGCTACGATGACGACGGGAGGCTCACCAACGTGAACGTAGGGGGCGCGACTTACGATTACACCTACAGCTATGATTTGGCAGGTCGATTCGAGGGGATCAAGCTCACCAGCAACGGCTCGGTGCAGTTCCAATACGCGTATGACCCCGCCTCCAACGAGACCGATCGCTACGCTTACCTTCCTAACAACGTGCAGATTCAGCAACATTATTATCGCGACAGCTTGAACCGAATGGGCAGCCGAGTGGTCAAAAAGAACGGGACAACTTTCTCGACGGAAGCGTACACTTACGATCATATGAACCGCATCACCGAGGTGAACCAGGGAGGTGTGGCCAACGAGTTTGGTTATTACTGGAGCGGCGAACTACTTTCCGCCCAATATGGCGGCGGACCGCATGCCCCTTACACTGAAGGACAAGAACCGGATTTGGATACCACCGACACGATTGATCCTAATGCTGGCTACCAGCCGCCGGACCAGGAGGAACCGGAGCCCGCGCCGCCGCCAGAGGATTACAGCGATCCGCCTGTCGGCGGGTTCGTTCCACCGGCTTTACCGGGTGGCCATTCGGTGACTTATTACGTGGACCGGTCAGGCAACCGGCAACAGATCACCGATAGTGATTCTCCCACTGCCACATACATGGTAAACAACATCAACCAGTACAGTTCGGTGAGTGGATGCAGCATCAGTAACGGCCCCGAGCATGAAGTAAGCGAATTTCGAGGGCCCAATGATCCCGGGCAGGTTCATTACACTTACATCAACGACGAACATCTGAAGACGGTCAGTGATGGCCCCAACACGTATAATCTGTCTTACGATGCGCTGGGACGCTGTGTGAAGCGTATACTTAACGGCACGGCGACGTATTACATTTACGATGGGGAGAAGCCGATTGTGGAATACAACTCCAGTGGCACGATCGTCGCTCGTAATGTGTACGGGAAAGGAATCGATGAAATCCTGATGCGAAAAGAGACTGGAATCAACGATGGTAACTGGGTCTACTACGCACACGACCACGAAGGAAGCGTGACGCATCTGCTGGACGGGCGCAGCACTCCATCGAGCCAAACCGGCAATGTCATCGAGCGTTACAAGTATGATGCTTTTGGCGCGCCGACCTTCTATGACGGTAGCTGGACACAGCTTAATGGCACAGCCTACAACAATCGTTTCCTGTTCACCGGACGCGAATACGCGGCCACCTACCGAGAGATCTACACCCAAAGCTTCACCTTCTACGAATATCGCGCCAGAGCCTACAACCCGACATTAGGCCGATTCATGAGCGAAGACCCGAAAGGGTTCGTGCGTAGTATCAGCTTGGGGGCATCACCTTCTGATTGGTCCTTCTCGGTTCATCCAGACGAGGCGGAATTGAACCTCTTCCGCTACTGTAAAAACGATCCGATCGATTTCGTGGATCCGATGGGATTTTACGGGGAAGGCGACGGGTGGACTCCCGAGAAGTGGAAGAAATTCGATCAGGCGCAGCAGACCGAGGCGCTGCAACTGGAGAAAGCGGTCAACAGAATCGTACTCGCGCGCCAAGCCGGTAAGGACAGTAAAGAGTTCAAATCGCTCAGCAAAGATTTCCAGAAGGTGTTCCACAAAGAAGCCACGCTTGAAAACCTGTCGAAAGTGTCACAGGTTGCGAGAAAGATGATCACAGCTTTGCGGGATGACGGTTCAAGAGGGTACTAGCTAATGGTAAGCCAGGCTCGTGGTTTCGTGACTCTAGTGTCCTGGGGCTCGGAGTTGTTGGGGGGAAGAACATTTGGATAAATGTGGATCACTCTAGGTTCGGCGAACCTTCGACTCTAGCACATGCAGCCGGTCATGAGTCTGGGCATAACGCGGGCCTCCCAGGCAAGACAGGTGTTGACGTTTACGAATGGCAAAGAGCCAATTATGAGAGGCTAACGCCTGAACAGAGACTCGAAAACGCGGACAGCTATATGGAGTTTCTAACCTCGCATTAAGAAGATGAAGCATCTCTCGGCAGGCAATCATCAGTGTCTTCTAATTGCCGTTTTGCTTAGTATGGTTTTGCTAGTGCAAGTTGCATGCGCCGGTCCCGCTGCGAGCCCTCGGCTCAATTCTGCCCAAGCAACACGACTAGCTGATCTAAAAGTTCAATCTCTCGGCCGTGATCTTCGTCAGTATCACCGATCACAGGCCAAGTACGATGCCGCCGATGATGGATGGTGGGTAAATTATCGGCACAAAAGCGAAAAAGACGCGGACTTAGGCTTCAGGGAGTTTAACATTCTTGTGAAAGACAAAACCAAGGAAACATGGCTCGTGCTTCCTTGATATCGTGCTTTAGACTGGCTGCCGTTGCTGTGGTCCTGCTCTGCTTGCCCCCAGTAACTGCTCATGCCGACGTCGTCACGGTGACTAACACAAACGACAGCGGGGTAGGTTCGTTGCGCCAGGCGCTAAGTGTAGTCAACGACGGGGATACTATTAATTTCGCAGTCAATGGCACAATCACGCTGACAAGCGGAGAACTGCTGGTGAACGATAGCATCACGATCTCGGGGCCGGGAACGGCCAACCTTGCTGTGGACGGCAACACTGATGGTCGCGTGTTCCATGTCGCCCCAGGAAGGACCGTCACCATCTCCGCCTTGACGATCAGAAATGGAAATGCCAACGGAGAGTCTTTCCCCGATGACAGCGGTGGCGGGGTGTACAATGACCACGCAACAGTCACGCTGAGCGATTGCGCGATCAACAGCAACTCAGCATTCACATTCGGCGGAGGCGTATTTAACGACCACGCCACCGTGACGCTTAACAATTGTACCTTGAACGACAATTTTGCGGACAACACAGGTGGCGCACTCTACAGTGACGGCTCAAGTGGAACCGCGAATGCAATGATAAACGGCAGTGCTCTCACTGCCAACTTAGCATTTGATGGCGGCGCCATTTACAATAACGGCAATTCCGGTTCCGCGACTGTGGATATCACGACGAGCGTTTTGAATGGCAATTTCGCGAGTGCCGACGGCGCCGCCATCTACAATGATCACGGTGAGGTAACACTTAACAGTTGCGCAATCAGCGGAAATTCAGCCACCGGTAATGGCGGCGGTGGTATTTACAATCTCGGTGACAGTCTGGGCACCGCAACCGTAGAGATTAACAGCAGCACACTGAGCAATAACGAATCGGGATTTAATGGGGGCGCGATTTACAGCCTCGGTGATAATGGCACAGCGACTGTGCAACTTCTCAATAGCACAATCAGCGCCAACATCGCGAGCAACTTCGGCGGCGGTGTGTACAATCAGGGCACTTCGGGCAACGCAACGGTGCAGATTGCGAACAGCACGTTCTCGGAGAATGTAGCGAAATCGTCGGGGGAGAGCATCTATAATTTCGACCAGCTTGGGATGGGCGACGCGATAGCGACTTTTGCCAACACGATCTTTAAGGACAACGTGTCCGGGAATTTTGTTAATGACGGAGGCACAATGAGTTCGCTCGGCTATAACATCAGCAGCGATAACGCCGGCGGTTATCTGACCGGCCCCGGCGACCAGATCAACACCGATCCGGTGCTGGGTCCGTTGCAGAACAACGGCGGGCCGACGTTCACTCACGCGTTGTTACCAGGCAGCCCGGCTATCGACACCGGCGATCCAAGCTTTACGCCACCCCCATTCGACGACCAACGCGGGCCCGGTTATCCTCGCGTCGTGAACGGGCGCATCGACAAAGGCTCCTTTGAAGTGCAAACCGGTGGTACGCCAACGCCAACTCCTACGCTGACACCTACCCCAACGGCTACCGCGACAACAACCCCCAGCCCCAGCGCGACGGCTACCGCAACAAGCACGCCGAGCACTACCCCTAGAGCGACTCCGACGCCGAGGCCCCGCCCCACGCCAGCACATCGCCCGACGGCTTAACCTGAAAGGCGCATGGTCTTCCGTCGCAAAATGTCAGCTCCGTTTCAGGCGCTAATTACTTGCAGGCAAAAGAAGGGTCAGCAGGCAAAAGAAGGGTCAGATCTAAACGTTCGCCATTGGCGACGCTGCTTGCTAGGGGAAAGGAATGGCGCGGCTGCTGCGGGTAGAGTTCAAGGATGCGATCTATCTCGCTGCACGAGGTAACACGCGCAAGGGATCTGAGCCCATCTACATTTCGCATGTCGGGCAATTTTGTGGCGAATGAGTGGAATTCACGATTTGAGGGGAGGGAGGGGTCAGATCTAAATATTTGACATTGGCAAGCAAAGCGGTTATGTGGGAGGGATGGCACGGCCGCTGCGCATAGAGTTTGAAGATGCGATCTATCATCTCTGCGCACGAGGCAACGCGCGCCAGGCGATTTTTCGTGATGAGCGAGATCGTGCTCGATTTGTGAAGCTGCTGAGCGAATCGGCGCAACGTTTTGATGCGGCGGTGCTGTGTTTTGTTTTGATGGGCAACCATTTTCATCTGCTCGCCCAAACGCGTCGGCCAAACCTGGGTCGCTGGATGCATTGGCTGCTGGTTTCTTACACGGTGTATTTCAACCGGCGGCATCGTTCCAGCGGTCATTTGTTTCAGGGCCGGTACAAGAGCTTGCTGGTGCAGGAAGGCGATTACCTGTTGGTTTTAAGCCGTTATGTGCATCTGAATCCGGTGCGGGGCGTGAGCCTGGGGCGAGGCACACCTGCCGAACGGCGGAAACGGCTGCGCGCGTTCAAATGGAGCACTTACCGCGGATATGCGGGTTTGAGTGCGCCGTTGCCCTTTGTGCAAGAGGCGATGGTGCTGGGCGAGTTGCGCGGCCCTGGACGAGCGGAGCGATTGCGTTACCGGCGTTTTGTTGAAGAGGGCTTGTTGAGGGAAATTGAGAACCCTTTCGAGGCGGTGCGCTGGCAGGCGGTTTTAGGCGATGAATCTCTTGTGCAGAAGCTTCGGGATCGAGTTAAAGGTTTGCACAAGCAGCGACGGGAGATTACTTCGCTGCGCGGGGCGCTGCCTTCGATTGAGCCCGAGAAGATACTCAAAAGGGTGGCAAGGAAATACGGGGTAGATTGGCAGCGTTTGGTTGCGCCGGGCGAAAGGCGGCTGCAAGCCAGGAACGTGGCGATGTGGATGATCTGGGAGAGCGGCAACAAATCGCTGCGTGAAATCGGCGAACTTTTCGGGGGTTTGGACTATGCGGCGGTAGCGCAGCGGATTCGCCGAACCCGATCCGCGCACAGCGCGCGGGCAAGCTCCAATCTCGTTACAGAAATGTTAAATGTTTAGATCTGACCCTCTTCCATGCCTCCTAGCGACCCAAACGCTCGCGGCGGTTCGAATTCCGAGGCTCTAACTAGCGACCAGCAAACCCAAATTAATGGATTGCTGGGATTGGCCAGTAGGTTTAATCGATACTGGGGATATCTTCCTAGCACGCGCACGACCAACTTTGCCGGTGGCATAGCCGGGCTCAGATACGGTGGCGGTAGTTCTTGGGATTTAAGGAATCAGATGGACGGACTCGATCCAACGTCAGCGTTCGGCCATATTTATGAGGGCAACCCGGTGGGCAATATGGAGCCCGGCGAGTGTTTTGTCGCTGGCACACCGATTCTCATGGCGGATAAAAGCGAAAAGCCAATCGAGAGCATACAGGTTGGTGAAGAAGTGTTGGCATGGAACGAGAAGACGAGACAGATGTTCTTCACACGGGTCGTGAAGGCTCTGCATCACGAGGACAAGTTGCAAACCCTCTTCGATATCGAACTTGAAGATGGCCGACGATTTACTACCAACAAGAACCACCCAATGTACGTGGTAGAAGATGGCGACTTTAAGTTTACCGATGACCTGGCGGCGCGTTTTGCAAAGGGAAAACCGATTACATTCCAAGACAGCTACGACCAGCCGGTAAAGGTTACAAGCTTGCGAATGCGCAGAGAGACGTGCAAAACGTATAATCTGCACGTGGAAGGGCAAGGTAAGAACGGCCACACTTATTATGCAAACAGCATTTTGGTTCACAATGCTGGTGCTGGGTCAAGGCGCAAATGAATGCCTCACTGTATCGATACCACTAGGAGAATGAAAGATGTCGCATTTCGGATATCGACTCGCATTTTCAGACCTTGACCGCCAATTCAATGTTTCAGGGAGCTGATTGTGACCTGCTTCTCGATTGTCACCTCGGTTTTAGCTGGTCTGCTCATTTACATAATGTGCTTGTCTGCCGAGGCAGCGGAGTACTGCCTGAGGCCTGGCAAGGTAGGCGGCACTCAGGCAGACACTATCGTCTGTTGCACTGCTCCAACCGGCTGGAAAGGATGGAAGGACGAGCCGCATTCCTGGGACCGCATCAAACGATTAGACGCGTACAGCAAGGGCTTCCTCCAGAACATGGTGTCATTCCATCGGCCGAGTTGCAACGAAGGGCTAGAATGCCCTTTTTTGGCGCTAGATACCAAAGGCCGTGACTCACGGGGCCAGCCTGACATTGAGGCAGGACTTCGCGATTTGCTTGCGAAATCGGAGCAACCCCAGGACCTGAGTCCACGCGGCCCGCCGTGCGTCGTCGTGAGCCGCTTTGGCTCTTTCCAAACTAAAGGCTTTGGCGACCTAACGATTTGGCGAATCCGCTGTCCTTCTGGAAGGGAGAAATTAGCGACTCTGATTGCCCAGCGCGACGTGCTGGTGACAATTGAGCTCGGGGCGCCCGACATCAAGGACATTGCGTCGAAGATTGATAGCCTCAAGGAATTGACGCGCTCAGTGCGGTTTGCTGCTGCAAGTCTGGTACTTCCCGACATAGTTGAGATTAAAATCGATCATTTATCAGACGCTGCGATTAGACAGCAATTGTTGCGGCTTACCCCTGTCGGAACACCCATCGAGAAGGTTTATGACCTTTTGCAATCGCACCTTTACAGAGAGGTGCATCGTAGTAAAGGCGACGTGTGGATCGAGATCGGTAGTTATCCTAAGGCGGTCTTGCAGCCTAAAGTCACGAAATCTTGGCCACCGAGCGAGGAAGAGATTCGTTTGCATATTTCCGATCGTGTGAACCTCCCGTCTAGTGTAGTCGTTCGAGCGTTTTGGAAGTTCGATAAACAGCGGAGGTTGCGTGGTATCGAGATCCGCCGCGAAGTGGTGAAATTTTAAGTGCCGTTCAATCTGAAAGGAAAGAAAGGAGGAGGAAGGAGGGGTCAGATCTAAAGGGCGTGTTGCCCAAATCGGCCTGACTGGAAAGAAAAAAGTACCCAAGCCGGGGGAGATGTAGGTCGGATAGGGTCAGAGCCAAGTATTGACACAAACTACGACTGGGTGCATTCTTTAGCCCAATGGCCAGACCGTTGCGCATCGAGTATTCGGGGGCAATCTATCATGTCCTTAGCCGAGGGGACCGGCGCGAAGCAATCTTCCGGGCTGAGGCAGATCGAAAACTGTTTCTGGATCTATTAGGTCAGATCTGCCGGCGGACCGGCTGGCAGATTCACGCCTATTGTCTGATGGATAATCATTTTCATTTGGTTGTAGAAACCCCGCGCGCCAACCTGAGCGCAGGCATGCAATGGTTGCTGGGCTCCTACACGCAGCGATTCAATCGCCGGCATCGTTTGTGGGGTCATCTTTTGGCGGCCGTTACAAAGCGCTTCTGGTGGACGGCCGCCTAGGGGGCGCATATCTACGGCGAGTCTGCGACTATGTGCATCTGAATCCTGTGCGCGCCGGGATCTTGGGCGACAAAGAGAAAGTGCATCGCTATCGCTGGAGCAGTTGCGCTCATTATCTAACGACCAAGAAGAAGCGTCCGACTTGGCTCAGGACAGATCGATTAATAGGCGAGCGTGGGTTAGCGAGCGAGAGCGCGCGGAGTCGCCGGGAATTCAGCCGCAGGATGGAGAGTTTGCGCCAGGAGGCCACTAGCCCGCGACACCTGCAGCCGATTCGCCGCGGCTGGAAATTGGGCGCTGAAGATTTTCTGGACTGGATTTTAGATAAAATGGAAGTGCCAACCAAAGAAGCGCATCCCAGCCGGGAGCAGGATGAGACCGAACAGGCCAAAGCCCTGCGGATCGTGCAGGGAGAACTCAAGAGACTAGGTTGGACCAAGTCGGAGTTGAAGCGAAGGCGCAAAGGCGATGAGGCCAAGGTGGCGCTCGCGCGACGGCTGCGTGAGGAGACAGCGGTCAGCCTAAGATGGATCGCAGAGAATCTCTACATGGGGACCTGGACGCATGTATCAAATCGGCTTTACCATTGCGCTAATTAAGTAGTGTCAATACTTGGCTCTGACCCCAACCCCAACCCCCACCCAACCCGGATTGCCGATGAAGCCGGGCCGATGCGGCACTTTCACCCATGTTTACAAACGCCATGGCACCACCACCCTCTTCCCCGCCCTCAACCTTTTGGATGGAAAGGTGATTGGCGACTGCATGCCTCGTCATCGTCATCAGGAATTCATTCGCTTTCTCAAAAAAATTGATCACGAAACCCCGGCAGGATTAGACCTGCACATCATCGTCGACAACTACAGTGCACACAAACATCCACGCGTGCGATCCTGGCTCCGGCGCCATAGCCGCTTCCACATGCACTTTACTCCGACCTCCAGTTCCTGGCTCAATCTGGTCGAATGCTGGTTCGCCCAACTCACCCAGAAACGCATTCGCCGCGGCAGCCTCCACAACCTTCCCGCTCTGATCAAAGCCATCTCTGACTACATCCAGAACACCAATCAGAATTCGCGCGTCTTCGTATGGACCGCCTCCTTCGAACAAATCATGGCCAAAATCGCTAAATGTAAAGAAGCGTTAGACGCACTCCACTAGGTAGATCGACGTCAGCCCGAGTACGCATACCTCCATTCCCGCTGTTGGTCGAAACGATGCCCGATACTGATACTTCTGGATCAGTCCGAGGGTTATTGTTTGGTTGTAAATTTGGCGATCCAAACAGCATCGTGAGCGATGCTGCCGTAAGCAAACCAACACGATTAGGTTCCTGATTTTCCTTTTCATCAGCGACAATGACTTTTAGCGGATTTTCTGGGAGTTTTGAGATAAGACGCCTCACGGACTCGGCGCGGCGCGATACTGCGAAAAGCCCGGGGATGTCGTCAAACTAATTTTCGCTGGGCGCCCCTTCCTTTTTTGTCTCGGCGCCGAGACGATCGAGACCAGAGCCGAACTCAACAACCGTTACCGGGAGCGTAATCGTCGGCGTCAAGCGGTTCGAATAAAATGGGCGAGATCCCGATTGGTAACAGGAGATGTTTGCTCACGGTCAATTTCACTTTGACTCGGTAAAGCGTTCCTGTTAGACGAAAAACGTGACTCGTCGTTTCTTCCTACTGATTGTGCTGATTGCTTCTCTCGCCCTCTCGTGGCCCGAACTGAGCCATGCTTCGACTCTCCCGGGCGAAGTCGTCGTGTATGTGGGCGACCGGCCTTATCCGGGCGATTTCGATCCCTATTACAACCAGCCTAAAGTCTATCGCCAACCGCGCTATTATGAATCAACAACGAAGAAGCGAAAAGGAAACAAGGTCTTCAAGACCACGAAGGTGAAGGACCAGTACGGCAACACGGTTTATAAAAAGATCACCTCTCACAAGAAGAAGAATTACAACAACACGGGTTACAAAAAGAACTCTCACAAGAAGAAAAAGAAGTAGTCGCACTCATGAAATTTCGTTTCCTTCTTTTCATCCTCCTCGGAATCGCAAACGCATTCGCGTCCGATCTCGATTTCACCCTGGTGAACCAGACAGCCAGAAGCTTTGAAGGTCTCTACATCACCGACTCCAACAACAAGGATTGGGACGCAAATATCCTTCTCGACGGAAAAGTGCTGGCTGCCGGAGGAAGGATCCAGGTGCGCTTCAAGAATGACGCAAAATCGGAAACCTGGGATTTCAATCTGGTAGACGACGAGGGACTCTTAGTCACTTTCGATAAGGTAAGGCTGACAGGCGTCGACACGGTCACATTGAAGGACGTCAACGGTAAGATTACTGCGGAGATTGAGTAGCTCGCGTTTCTAATGGGTCAGCACCCGGGGACGGCTTGGTTGACCGTATTTAAAAGCGGGACAGCGACTTTTTCATGAGCTGTTGATCGCAGGCTCATTCGCTCGCCAGTTCATCGGAACAATTGTGGAGTCTCCAAACGAACTGGAGCAGGGATGGTGAGCGCACGCCTTTGCCGGGACAACACCCTTTTGGCAACGGACAAGGAAGCGTGCGCCCCCAATTTGTAGCGTCCCTAATTTTCGTCCTCAGTAATAAGCCCAAAAAGGCCGTGCTCTTCGTCCGCGATCCCGGCGGTGAAGTAAACGCCGTCGCCCAACGGAAGGAGGTCCCACAGCCCATCAAATTGAAGCGGGGTGCCATCGGCGCGCATCAACGTCTCGATGAAAGCGCCGGTGTTTGGATCGTAATTGTTGATCAAACCATCCCCGAAATTGCCGACCCAAAGTTCGCCATCGACCAGAGCGAGTCCCCAGGGTGCGTTGAGATTCCCGTTTGAGATCAACCTCCGAAGGAAGTTGCCGCTGGTGTCGAACACATTGACGAAACCAAATCCCGGACCGGCGACGTCGTCCTCCTGTCGGTGATCTTGTTTGGCGTAAGTGACAAAAATCTCACCGTTGAAATTGCGAATGCCGAACGGCGCATAGCCAGATGGAAGGTTCGGGTCAACGAAGCCGTTTGGATTCACCTGATGAAAATTCTCATCGAAGGTGTGAACCTTTGACGTGTGGAAATCGGTCGCATACAGAAAATTGTGGCCGTTGGCAACGCCAAGCGTTGCGCCTTTGTAAATGGCCCGGTTAACGCCGTGGTTTGTACCGTTATCAACCGCGATGATCGCATGCGTCTGGTCCAGAGCAGGGTTCCAACCTGAAATAGAGCCATCTTCACTGACAAAGATAAAAACCGCCGGAGCAGAATTTCCATTCTTTGTCACTTGAAAGAAGGCCGTATTGTTAAACACAACTCCGGTAGGATTGCCGCCCTCTCTATTCCGCGCGGCAGTTGG
Source organism: uncultured Verrucomicrobiae bacterium (assembly GCA_963753675.1). GTDB lineage: Bacteria > Verrucomicrobiota > Verrucomicrobiia > Chthoniobacterales > UBA10450 > Udaeobacter. Next base: position 392,315 of record CAVWCZ010000008.1, read on the forward strand.
GATTTCCACCACGAGAGAACGGGCTGTGCCATCCTGATTGTACAGTGTTGAGACGCCGGTGCCATTATCGCTGACCCAAATGACGCCATTCGCCGAGGCTGCCATGCCCCACGGATTGACAAGGTTTGGATCGACGTGCTGCGCGACACCCGGGATGTCTGACTGAAAGTTTGTCCACGAGTATGTATCCGAGCGTGCAGACGCGACCCCTAACAGCGCTGCTCCTAATAATAGCAGGACGATTGTTCTATAAGCATGAATCGTTTTCATATGTTTTTCCTTTTTGTAATACATCGCAGCAGTTCGCGTTCGTTTCCGCATCGTAAAGGTAACGCGGTTGTTACCGCGCGTGACACGCTGGGTGTTAACCGTTCTAACGCGAGTTTCTAAAAAGTGCCGCGGCTGGTTTAAAACTAAGAGGTGAACCAAGTCGGCGAAGATCCGAAGCGACAAATGGTAAGAATGCCAGCAAACCGACCTCGTGGGATTGACACTCAATTCTTTGGGAGCGTTCGAATGTAATTGACTAGGTTCCAACGATCTGTTTCGGAAAGTCGCCTGCCATAGGCAGGCATCGGCTTTTTGCCGGTCGTAATCTTCCAGAACAACGCCCCGTCGGACTCCGTTTTAAGCTGCGGGTCGGAGAGTTTTGCAGGGTGAATGTTCAGCTCGATTACGGCCGGCCCGTCGGCTTCCCCGCTTTTTCCATGACACATCGCGCAAGTCTTCGAATAGAGCTTCTGTCCCGCGGCAACGGAGCCCTGCGTGGGCGCGATTGGATTCTTCTTCGCCGTGATCGGCTCAGAACCAAGCCACTTTCCAGACATCGAATCTGCCTGCGCCGGGCTTCCTGGGTAAGCTGATGTGAGCAGTGCTAAGACGCAAAGCAGGAACAAAACAATTTGTAATCTGTGAATTAAGATTCGCCTAATCAACATGGCTGTGTCTACTGTGAAAAAGCGAGTAGTGCCATAAGACTAAGGTTACGCGCTTGTTACCTTTGGATCGGCTTAAGCGTCCTGCGGTGTTATTCAATCTTGCGTCCTGATGACAGGGGTGGTGGGGGTTTGCTTGCAAGTAGCACAGCACTGCTGGTGGCTGCTAGCGAGAGAAATGGATCGCCCGAAATTTAGGTACTGCGGCAACGACGAAGGCTGCTCGTTGCACGTTGCTGGCATATGAGACCGCGACGTTATTGCAGATCATATACTTCAACGAGAGCGATTCCGGTGGTGCCATTAACACCTCGCACGATGGCCGTGTAGTTGCCCGCTGGTAGATTTGCGATAATCGCAGATTCCCGTCCATCTGTCGGAGCCAGTCCGCTATTGAGGATTTGCTGGACCTGGTCGTTCATGATAATTCCGCCGATTATTGTGGTCTGCCAATTGTTGTTGGAGGCAATCGGAGCTCCCATACCATCATGTAATTCCAGTGTCGGATCGGCCAGGACATTCGGAACCCCGAATGGAGTGAGCTCCGGGCCGATGGCGCGAATAATCACTCTCTTGGGTCTGTTCCCGGCAACGATGAAACCGCCAATCATCACGTTGTCGTTTATCTGCACAAAGCTGCGAGTACTAATGTTATCTAAATGGGAATTACTTCCGGGACTAAGATCGTACACTTCCGTCAGTGCGACTCCTCTGGTGCGGTTCACACCGCGTACGATGGCAGTATAGCTGCCAGCCGGGAGACCTGCAATAATGGCAGATTCTCTAGGATCCATGGGAGCGTGACCGCTATTGATGATTTGTTGGACCTGGTTGTTCATGATAATCCCGCCGATTATTGTCGTCTGCCAATTATCGTTGGAGGCAATTAGAGCTCCGGTGCCATCGTGCAGTTCCAACGTCGGATTAAGTAACACATTGGGAACGCCAAATTGAGTCAGCTCGGGGCCGATGGCGCGAATGATCACTGTCTTCCGTTGGGCTCCCTGAACGATGAAGCCACCGATCATTACATTGTCGTCTGTCTGAACAAACGAGCGAGTGCTGATGTTATCGAGCCTGGCCGCCAGTGTTGGGGTTGGGGTTGGGGTTGGGGTTGCCGTTGGTCTTGGCGTGGGACTCGCGGTTGGTGGTGGTGTAGCGGTCGCGGTGGGACGTGGCGTAGCAGTTGCGGTGGGTTGTGGCGTTGGCGTGGGAGTTTCAGCAACCACGTTCACCATACCGACCATGTTGCAACACCCGCCGTGTGGCGTGCAGTAGTAGGGAAAGTTGCCGGTATTGTTAAAGGTACGGTTGAAGGTCGCTCCCTGGTTGAGAATTCCAGAATCCCAAATTCCATTGGGCGCCCCCGGGATACCCGAGGTGGTGCTGTGGAACGTTGCGCCCCAAGTCCATCGTACGGTGTCCCCGGCATGAATCGTTACGGATGGCGGGGAGAAAACAAGGGTACCATTCGGGGCTACAGTCACGTTGACCGTCGTAGCGCCCACCTGCTTTGCGAAAGCAAACAGGAAAACAATCGTTGCTAGCAATAGTATCGTACGGAAGGAAGAAGTTCTCATGGTATTCACTGTCTATTTGCACAAATAGAAATCACGAGATGCAGTTGGGGCTATCAGGTCGCAAGATGCAATAGACCAAACGTAACGCGGTTGTTACTTTCGACGCCTCGGCTGGTCAGCGGCGGGAAACTCAAAGGCCGCTGTCTATGAATGCAATGCGTTCGTTTTGACGGGTCAGGCCCGTCTAGACCCTGCTCCACGGCGTGCGGGAACCTTAGCTTCTGAACCGTGGAGGGTATAACCGACATGGCGAACCGTCTGAATCAGCGGCGGTTCGCCGAGTTTTTTTCGAAGCCGACCGATGAACACTTCAACCAGCTTGGTATCGTACTCGTGCGTGTGTTCCCAAACCCGTTCGCACAATTCCGTGCGCGTGAACACTCGACCGGGTTCGCGCATCAGCACCTTTAACAACATCAATTCACGTGGAGAAAGCTCAATCCGCTGCGTGCCGCGGTGAACTTCGTGGGTTACAAGATCAAAGGTTAGATCGCCGACACGCAACGAGATTACCGGTTCCTCGGGGTAGCGACGCCCAAGCGCGCGGACGCGTGCAACTAACTCACGCATGGCAAATGGCTTCGGTAAATAATCATCGGCTCCAAGTTGCAAACCAGTTACTCGATCATCGACTGCGCTGCGTGCAGTCAGCAACAAAACGCGACTGGACAGATGTTGTGATTGCAGGCGTCGTAGTAGTTCGAAGCCGTCAATTCCAGGCAGTCCAACGTCCAGGATAATCAAGTCGAACGCCGTTTTGCTCACTTCGTCCAAAGCAGCTTCGCCATTGTGAACTACTTTTGGATCGTGACCATCTTCAGTCAATGCCGCACTGATTTGCCGCGCCACGATAGCTTCGTCTTCAACGATTAGAATTTGCACAGATTGTTTTGAAAGGTGGAAGACTAGAATCGCAGGGTGAACTGTGTGGCCAGCAAGTGATTGTCCTGACCGGGAGCGGTGGTTTCATGCTGAAAGCTGTATTGGAATTTTAGCTGGGCGTGCGTGGTGAAGCGATAGGTAGCGGCCACATCGATCCTTTCGAGGTCTGGACTCCAGTGTTCATCATGACCGTAGCCATTATTGATTGTCGAGAACAGTTGCTGGTTCCAGCGAAGGGCGCCAAATAATTGCGGCGTAAACTTGTATTTGGCTTCGAAGTAATACGCGAATGTGTCCGCGTCCCCAACGTTGGGTACTTGAAACCGCGCTTCGTAAAACTCGGCCCAGACTTGCAGGTGATGCCAGGCGAAGCTCGCATCCTGCCCAAGAACAAATTCTCGAAAATCATCAATGCCGGCTCCAGGTGGGAGAGACGGTTGGGCTTCGGGCCGAAAATATGGACCTTCACTAGCTGAGAACCCGAAATTCCAAGCTTCATTTGGCCGATAACCTGCGCGCCCACTGAAGGTCGGATTTTCGAACCCTGTTTCCGTAATATACCAGGATTCCGGACGCGACGAGAGCGATGCATTTTTCATTTCAATGGCGTAATCGAATTGTTCCAGTCGTCCGGAGACGGAGACGCCAGTCGCATAACTCGGTCCCCAGATCACCGGATTGAACGCGTACTTTCCCTCGTAGTAAGGTGCGTAGATAAAATAGCCGGGGGAATAAGGTGCGTATTTGTCCTGAATGGCAGTGACATTCTCGTAAACCAGCGGCGCGTTAATAAATGGATTTTCCCAGGATAAATGCCGTGGAACCCAATTGCCGACCACCGTCGCGAATTTGCCGGCTTGCAACGTGAAGCGACCGTCCTGCCATGGCGTAATCCGTAAGGCATACTCATCCAAACGAATTTCGGCGCCGTGATCGCTGGGATCGAATCCTCGGTCCACGCGGGCTTGGGCGAAGAAATATCCATGGTCGCCGAGTTGCGCATCCAAAAACAGCGTCAGACGCGGATTGAAGAGATTGTCAGTACTTGAATCAATCAGACCGGGCGCCGGTTGTCGGAAGTTGTAAAATTCAAGATCGAATGTGCCGCTCAATCGAGCACGAAGATCGTCTTGAAAGGCGGACATCGTCAACGTGTTGTCTAAGCGGTCGAGAGTATCGTCAATGTTGAAAGCACACGCTGAACACGCTAAAACGCACAGGCTGACAGCATGCAACTTCATGTATTTGCATTAACACCGTCCGCGGTGAAAAAGCGCACTTCAAACTCCGTCCAATCACTTTCCGAACGCACCAGGCGCAGTTCGCCACCGTGTAGTCTGGTCAGTTCGCGCGCCAGGTTCAAACCAATGCCGTGACCTGACGTGGCAGAGGGAGTCGAGCGGTGATGAAACCGTTCGAAAATGTTTTCGTCCGGGGAAATGGTACGGCCCGTATTCCCAATGGTGAGCACGACATCGCGGCCATTGCCGCGCACACTGACTCGGATCCGTCCGCCGGGACGATTGTACTTTCGCGCGTTTTCCAACAGATTTTGCACGATCAATGAAGTGTACCGCTTTTCGCCGGCCACAAAGAGGCCGGGTGGAAATTTCTTTTCAATCTTTACGTCCGGCGAATCGGGCAGCGCAGCAAGATCGTCCAACCATTCCTCTACGAGTTGGCTAAGATCCACCGGGGCAGACGCGATTTGGAGATGACCGGCGTCCACCCGAGACAACAGGAGCAAGTCATCAATTACACCGGTCAACCGATGTGTTTGATGCAGCAGTGCGGACAATTGCTCGTAAATTGCGGGCTGAAACCCTTCACGTTCCAGGAGCGACTCGAGTCCTATGCGCAAGACGGTGACCGGACTTTTCAGCTGGTGCGACGCATCGGCCGAATACCTTGTAGATCGTTCCAGCTCCTCGGTGGTGGATGCCAGGGCAGCCTCGGCGCGTTCGCGTTCCGCGCGATTCTCTGCAGAATCGAGGGCTAGTTCTTTAACTGGCGCCGAAAAGCGGAGCGCGGCAAAATGGCTTGCTACAAAACCGCCTAACAAAAGAAGTACACCTCCGCCGGCGATCTGCCATCGGAGTCGGTTCAACTGGGCTGCCCATGAGGCTAGTGGATAAACGCAAACCTGGTACGCGGGTGGAAAGACCGAGCCCGGGTTTAGCCTTTTATAAAACAAAAGATGCGGCGCACCAGCGATCTTGACCCGGAAATAATTTTGTTCTGACTTGGAATTGGTGAGCGCGCTTCCTATTTTCTCATTCAGAGAAGGTCGCGCTGAAGGCGGAAGTGCGGGAAGATACAGGTGGCCATCTACCCAGATACCGCTTTGCATTCCTGTGTGTTCGTCTTCCACTTCGAGTGGCTTGAAGCCGATCACGAGTGCGGAAACCAAATCTCCCGTGGCAGTCGAGAAGATCGGCACGGCTATCACTTCCTGGATCTGATCTGCGGATTGGATGTACCCGATCTGCTGGGTGAGCGGCAACTTTTTCAGCGAAAGCTGGGCTTCTGTGGCCGCGTCAAGTTCGCCCACGTCGGAAGGGTCCGGCGGCTCGATTACTGCGCCGGTGCTATCGAGAAAGCGATAAAATTCAGCGTGGAAAGATCGTGCCGCTTGCTCCGGTGGTGGTTTCTCACCTTCCATCAAGTTACGCAGCTCGTCCTTTGCGCTCGGATAGAGTAGATCGATGGCATCGTCCTCAATGGCGGCATGAATCCGCGGTTTCGCCGCAAGGGTGTTGCAGCGATCGGCGAGCGTTGCGTGACGCAGTTCCTCCAGTTTGTCCATCGAAGAAAGCTCGCTCTGAAACGTCTGTTGCAAATTTCGCTCCGCATCCGCCGTGACTCTGCGCTGTGCCAGATAAAAGCCGAGGGCGGTTAATGCTGCTATAATGACCATGATTGCGGTGAACAAGCGGCCGCGAAAGCTCGCCACTTCTCTGTTCCTCGCTTCACCTGCGGGTTTCATGGGAAATCCACGTGCAGCGTTTGGCCGTCCTTTAGGTCTACTGGTTTTTCCCGCGTAGTTCGGCTATCGATCCATGCCTTCAGCGTATGGTGCCCTGAGGGAAGTTTCTCCAATCGAAACCGACCAGCAGTGTCAGTCATCACAAAATACGGCGTCTTTAATACCAGGATCAGTCCGCGCATGTGTTCGTGAATGTCGCAGCGCAGCGTTACCAGACCCGGTTTATCGAAAACGACAGACGGAACGGGCCGCTCCTCCGGACGATAACGGCCCAGATCAAATCGCTTCGTAGGCGAATAAGAAAAGATGTTATGATAAGTGTCGTCGAGATTTGGAAACGTAACCCTGGTTCCCACTTCTATTGGCAGGAGCGCAGGAAGAAATGTTAAATCTTTTTGCGCAACCTCCTTCGTTGGCAACGAAGCTTGTCGCGGGAACTTGCCATCGAGATAGACCACCGCCAGTGGCGGTTGCGTCGAAAGAGTGCCGCCTTTAGTGACAATCTCGTAGCGTTTAGCTTGAACAGGAGCTGAATGTGATTTCGGTAGTTCAACGCGTCCTTCCACGACTGCGCCCGCAAAAAGTGAAGCGGGAAACGGGAAGAAAATCGCGTTTAGGCACAACAGTCCAAGCCAGCGCATTTTCCTTCTAGTCTAACAGGTCTTTAGCAGAACGGAAACCGCCGGAACTTTGCGCGGCTCACTCGATCTCTGTGCTACGACTCGGTTTAGCTGCTGCCATGGCTGGTAAAGTGAAAAAAATTGTGGCGACCAAACTCCAGAAAATTCCAATAGCGCAGGTAACACCGAGGCTGGTGAGTGCCGGGTTTCGCGCAAGAGCAAGCGAACCGAAGCCGCTGATGGCCGTCAGGCCTGCGAGCAAAACAGGTTTCACCACGCCGGCCACGTCGTGTTCCGTATCACGCGTTTTTTGCCAGACCAGCACAACGTAAATTCCGTAGTCTACGCCAATGGCCAGCACCAGACGAAACGAAAGCACATTGAGCAAATTCAAATGGATATGGAATAGTTTCATCGAGGCGATCATCGCGCCGATACCGAAGGCGAGGGTGATCACCTGGATGAGCCAGAGCCGCAGGTTGCGATACAAAATAGCCAACAGCGACAGGTCGAACATCGCCATTAGCGCGCTGATCAAGAGAAGTTGATGGTGGGACCACGGCTGAAGATCGGCCAGCACATAAGTCCAGCCGGTGAGAACCATGGGAACGCCGGATACCGGCAGGTCGCGTTTCAATTCGTCGCTTTGCACGTGCGTCGCCAGCCTTTGATTTGTCGTGACAAATCCAGTCGTTAGCAGCGGGTCTCGTCCAAAATAACGATCGATTAAAAACCACCAGCTGGATGATTGCGGCAATTGTGTCCGCCAATTTGGCAATGGAGTATTCGGATCAGCCATGCGTTGCAAATCGTCCAGCAGCGCGAACGCTGGAGCGAACGCTTCCACTCTGAATCCCTCGTTCTCTAGAGTTTGGCTCAACGTGTCGCGCGCCGCCTGAAAGTTGACCGTGCGCAAACGGTCGCGATTTTGTTCCATCCAGATCGGGGACGGACATAGTGCCGCCGGCGTGGAGAACCCCTTGATCCTGCCTGCTTCCTGGAGCTTTCGCCAGTGCGCAGAAAGCTTTTGCCAGTAGTCATGCAATTCCTGCGGGTTTGTGGCACGAACGATCGCCAGAACCGGTTCCCAGCGGATCGGCATTTTGTTCATGATGGTATCAAGAGCCTCGCCCGCCCGAATGTTTTTCGGCTGGAGTGAACGCGTGCTGGCCTCGAACTGGAGTGGGGGAACAGGAGAAAAGCCGATGGCAGTCAGCAATAAGAAGATCGCGCTTGAAATAATGAGTACGGGCGCAGGTTTGCGCACTGTTGAGCGGACATATTTTCGAACAACTGCGAACAACCAGTCACTTTGTGGCACAGGCATCATGCCTGTGGGGCAAGCAGGCGTCTCGCCTGCTAGCATTGGGTTGATAGGCTCGCCACGGTGCGAATTCGCATCACCGGCAGGCAAGATGCCCGCCGGCCCCACAGACAGGATGTCTGTACTACGACGACCTTCGCGAACGAAAAGAAACAAAATCGAGCACATGAACAGGCCGGCTACGAAAATCCCGATGGCTATGAGAACCCCGAGCTGGGAAAAGCTCATTGCGCCGCTAAGCACCAGAGCGAGAAATCCCACCGCCGTTGTGAGCGCACCAAAGAATATGGCGCGTCCAAGCTTTGCCACCGAGGTGGCGATGCCTTGCTGATGCGATTCGCCGTCAGCCCGCGCCTGGTCATAGCGTCCGATGGTCAGAATGGCGAAATCGACTCCCAGCCCCACCAGGATGGCGCAAAAGCCGACGCTAATCATGCTCAGTCGTCCGAACAAAAGCTGGCCAGCCGTAAGCGCTACGAGACAGGAGAGAAGAAGACACAACGCCATCCCCAGCAGAGGCAGCCATCGCCGGAATCCGACGAAGAAAATTGTGCCCACCAGCACGACGGAACCAAGCAACGTCGCCACGACGTCGTAGCGCATGCTCAGTGAGATCTCGGACACAAATGCTGATCGGCCGGTCACGAGAATTTGCAGTGGGCGTCCGCCGTCCCACCCTTCGCCTGCGGTTTTTCGAAATTCATTTACCCGTCGCATCAGACGCTGGCATTCAAACGCGCTGATGGAAGTTTGGTTCGTCACCACCAGAAAAATTCGCATCGTGCGATCTGGCGAGGTGAGGGGTTGTTCCTGTTCGATCGCAGTGCTTTGAGCAAAAGGCTTGAGCGCGGGCGCAATCAGACCAAGAGGATCGAACGACAGCTCGAACTGCGGCCGTGGCGAGCCCGCCTCGATCTGTTGACGAAGTCGCTGAAGGCGCTCACGAATTTTGTCCGGTTGTAAAATCGACATCGCCTCGTCAAAGGCGCTGGGTTCCAGATTCAGAAGCAGCGGGACTGCGATTGATTGAAGGTCGCGAATGCCTTCGGGTGTGGCCATGGGCGAACCGGCGAGCACACGTTCGCACCACGGTTGCTGGCGCAGGCGTTCTGCGAACACTGGCCCGAATTCCTCCAGTTTCTCGACATCCTGCGGATCACCCACCAGGGCGAACGTGAGCTCACGCGTTTGCTCAAAATCGTGATCGTAGATTTTCAGTCCTTGCACCGATGAAAATCTTCCCGGCAAAACATTGAAAATTTCGGAATCCAGTCGCAACGACGTCGCAAGAAGCGCGATGCACGAAACGCTTAGCGCAGCCAGGCCGAGCCAGACCAGCGGGCGACGCCGGGTTATGGTTCGGGCAATGAAGTCGCTGATCCGCATGAGCAGGCCATACATTCAACACGAATCGGCGCGAAGATGCCAATGCTGCGGCAGGAGTTGTAGGGCGTCTCTGTGAGACGCCGTTTGTGAGCCGTTCGCTGCGGCGAACGCCCTGCAGAGGCCGATGCTGTAGCGTCCGCTGTCCTCAGCGGAGAATCGGACTCAAAACCGGAATACAAACGTCTCGTTGCCCACAGCGTACCGCACCACCTTTTGATCCGGCGCGCTGAGAAATTGCTCACGCAATCCGAGCCAGCCGCGCAGCTGCGGCGGCGCCTGTGCCACAGACCCGGACCAATGCTGACCTGTGAACGCAGCGTTGAACTCGGCAAACTGCGCATCCTGCCGCAAGGACAACAAATTGAAGCCGGGTCCTTTTGATACCGCTAACTCAAAATCACCCGTTTTTGAAAAGCGCACGACCGCCTCGCCGATCAGCGTCGTCTTCGGGGTTCGATACATCAATTGGCCGGCCCTGGTTTGCCATCCCGCAGTCGGCTGGGCAAATTGATGATGTGAAGCTGTTGCACAACTCGTTAGGTAGCAAGCGGCCAGGATGGACACCAGGTAGGGGCGATTGCCCTCAATCGCCTGCTTAAAACGCAAGAATACGCAGGCGATTCGGTGAATCGCCGCTACCTCTGCCCTCATGATGCCGTGCGCAGGGTTTCCCGCGAAACCTGCGTTTCTTTCTTTGGCACAAGCGTAAGCCTTGGCGCAATTGGATGATGGCGTTGAAGCCAAACCAGAAAATAAAATACCCACATTCGCCAGCGAATCGGGAAACTGTTGCCTACATTTCCGCCAAGCACCGCGTTCACTGCTGGTGCAAGACCCAGCACGCTTCGCGGCGCGAGAAAAACTTCGATGAACTCTTTTGTGTACCAGGCATTGACGAATCGAAGGTAAACGTCCATCGCGCGATTCACCGATCGTTCGTATTGCGTAAACACGCGCTTGGCCTTCCGCGGGTGATCGAGCACTTCGGCCAGGGCATCGGCGCATTTTTCTCCGCTAAACACCGCCAGGAAAACGCCGCTGCTAAAGATCGGATCAATAAATCCGGCGGCATCGCCTGTAAGCAACCACCGGTCGCCGTACAACTGCGCACTCCTGTAGGAAAAATCCGCTTCCATATAGACTTTCGAGATGCGCCTGCTGTTTTCCATCCGTTTGGCGATTGTTGGCTGCTCGGCCAGCGCCTGCTCCAGAAAATCTTCGGCGCCGAGTTTCGACTTGCGAAACGTTTCGCTGTCGAGAACCACTCCGACGCTGGTTCGATCGCCGGCAAGAGGAATTAACCAGAACCAGCGATCGGCAGCACGAAGTAGAACGGTCAATGTTCCGTCGATTCCTTTTGCGCGCCAGACACCGTCGTAATGCGCGAAGATGGAAAGCTTCTGCAGATGATCGTAAGTCTTCTTGATTTTGAATTGCCTGCCAAGAACTGAGGTGCGTCCACTGGCATCGACGACGTACCGCGCCTGAATCGATTGAGGCGAACCATTAAATTTGACCGTCAACTCGACGCCGTCATTGGAGAATTCTACGCCATTGACCGGAGTTCCTTCGTGCACCTCCGCGCCGGATTCGGCAGCATGATCGAGCAGCACCTTGTCGAAATCAGCGCGTGTGACCTGGTAAGCGTGATCGGTTTGCGAGCGATAACCGTCCTTGAAGTAAAACTTGGTTCCCGTATCGGAACAGGCTCCGATGATTTCGCCTCCATATTTCTTTTGGAACCCGGCGCGTAGAAATTTTTCATGCAGGCCGAGTCGGGCAAACGCTTTCATGCTGAACGGCAACAGTGACTCGCCAATGTGAAAGCGCGGAAACCTTTCGCGCTCGAGAACAATCACCCGCCGTCCAGCGCGCGCGAGTAGACCTGCGGCCGTGCTGCCGGCTGGTCCCCCTCCGATGATTGCGACATCGTAAACACCGCTGCTCATTCAGTGTTGAGCTTAGCAAATTATCCGCACTTGGGTAGGGTCGGGGCGCTGTGCCGGCCGGGCGCTGCAGCGCGGCGTCGCCAGCAATTTGTGCTAGCTTTTGCGGTACCGGATGAAGTTGATCGATCGATTTATTAGCCGCGAACTGATCGTGAACGTTTTGTTCGCGATCGCGGTGCTAAGCCTGGTTCTTGTGGTCGGGAACATTTTTCGAAAGCTGCTGCCGCTGCTGGTCAATCACGATGTGCCGATGGAATATTTGATCACGTTCATTGCGTATGTGCTGCCGTTTTCGCTCATCTTCACCATTCCGTGGGGCTTGTTGACGGCGATTCTGCTCGTGTACGGCCGGCTCTCGGCGGATAACGAATTGATCGCCTTGCGCGCCAACGGCGTGAGTATCACGCGGATTTCTGTTTCGCTTGCGGGCATCGCGCTTGGTTGCACTCTGATTTGTCTCTGGCTCAATGTGCAGGCCGCGCCGGCGGCTCAGGAGAGATTGCGCAGCACTATTTTCGATCTGGCAACGCGCAACCCCATGGCGCTTTTTGGAAGCGATCAGGTCATCGATCAGTTCCCCGGCCGAAGGATTTACGTCGGCAAAAAGGAAGGGAACAAACTCGAGAACATCACAGTCTTCGAGATGAACGACAGAGCGCTGCCGGTAAAGGTCACCTATGCGAAGAGCGGTATGCTTGAGACGGATTTGGCGAACAAACAAATCCTGATGCACCTGTATGCGGCGCGCTACCAGGAGCGCGATCCCAAGAACCCGCTCAACCTGCACAAGATACGCGACGGCATCAATATGAAGGAAGGAACGTTGCCGATAAGTCTCGAAGAGCTTTACGATAGAGAAAAGAAACGGCCCAGCCGTTCCGCTCTATCGATTGCGCAATTGCTGGAGCAATTAAAGAGTGAAAACAAACGCGAACAGAGCGCCAGCCGAACGGAAATCAACAAACGCTTTTCCTTTCCATTCGCCTGCGTTGCATTCGCCATTATTGGCGTGCCGCTTGGTGTCACGGCGCATCGACGTGAGACTTCAATCGGATTTGCCATGGGTTTAATCGTCGCCACAACCTATTTTCTGTTCGTTATTATCGGCGATACGTTGCGGGGAAATCCGCACGCACATCCGGAGTTGCTGGTCTGGTTTCCGAACGTCCTCTTCATCGTGCTAGGCGCCTTTTTGTTCCGTCGTCTCGCGCGCCAATAATTGTCTCAAACCACCCTGTCGGCGGGCACCCGTGATCAGCTGCGGTGCGACTGGACGCCAAATACGTTGACAGGCTAGAATCGCAGCCCTGCCGCGAAGCTGTATGATCGAGCGCCTCTTCAGATTATCGGAGAACAAGACCGATGCGCGGACAGAAACGCTGGCCGGTGTGACCACGTTTCTCACGATGGCTTACATCATCGTGGTTCAACCCGCGGTGCTCTCGGGAAAAATGTTTGGCATCGACACGGGTCTCGACTTCGGCGCGGTGACAACGGCAACCTGTCTCTCAGCGGCGCTGGCAACAGCGATTATGGCGATCTATGCGCGTTACCCGATCGCGCAGGCTCCCGGAATGGGTGAAAACTTCTTTTTTGTTTTCTCAGCGATTCCGGCAGCCACCGCAGCGGGCTTCGCTAATGGGTGGCAGGTTGCGCTGGGCGCAGTGTTCGTTTCTGGCGTGTTGTTTTTGATCTTGTCGCTGATCGGGTTGCGGGAACTTATTTTTGATTCAATTAGCCCGAGCCTGAAAAACGGGATCGCCGCAGGGATCGGCCTGTTCATTGCATTCATCGGATTGCAGCAGGCCGGTGTGATCGTGAAAGATCCTGCTACGGCCGTTAGGCTAAATCCACACTTCGCGTCGCCCGATTTGATTGTGTTCTTCGTCGGTGTGCTGGCGACGGCGGTCCTGCATGCGCGGCGCGTCCGTGGCTCGATTCTGTGGGGCATCGTCATCGCGACACTGCTCGCGTGTCTGATCAAGCTTGTATTGCCTCACATGCCCCCGGAAATTTCCGCGGCGCCAGTGGTGACCGAATCGATGCTCGCTACACGCTTCGAATTTGCACGAGCGATTGTGGCGCTGCCGCCGTCGCTTGGGCCGACTTTTCTCAAAATGGACGTCGGACATGCTCTGACGCCGGCGATGTTGCCGTTTGTTTTTGTTTTTCTTTTCATGTTCACATTCGATGCAATCGGCACGTTGATTGGTGTAAGCGAGCAGGCCGGATTCATGCGTGAAAACAAATTGCCGCGCGCGAAACAGGCCATGGTCTCGGATGCGATTGGAACGGTGGCAGGCGCTGCGCTGGGCACCAGCACCGTTACCAGTTTTATCGAGAGCGCTGCCGGTGTGGAATCGGGGGGACGAACAGGCCTGACAGGGCTGGTGGTCGCCGCGCTCTTCCTGGTTGCGCTGTTTTTTAGTCCGTTGATTGCGATGATCGGCGCGTACCCACCGATTACTGCGCCCGCGCTGACGATCGTCGGCGCCATGATGATGCAAAATGTATCGAAGGTTGACTGGAAGGATTACACCGAATCGATCCCGGCCTTTCTGATAATCGTTGGCATTCCATTATCGTACTCGATCGCCGACGGTCTGGCGCTTGGATTCATCAGCTACGCCGTCATCAAAGCCTTTAGCGGTCGCGCACGCGAGATCAGCTGGCTCACGTACGTGCTTGCGCTTGTGCTGATATTGTATTTCGCGTTTGTCCGGAGCCGAATGGGTTAGCGAAGTCAGGCTTCCTTAGGTTCCGGCGCGAGCGGCAAGGAAGGTCTGGAGGCGGATTTGGCGGCTCGACGCTCGAAGGCGGGAATGCGCAGACCAAGCGCATCCCACAGGTAAACAGCAACGCAAGCCAGTACCAGGACCGACGCGTACGGTCGAATGGCCTCAAGCACATCAATCACCCGGAGCGTCGCGGGAAGTTTTTTATCGACCAGCATAACGTGGACGATCATTGCCGTGCTCGCGGCTGAAATAATGAAATGAATGATACTCAAACGCACGCTAACTCCCAGCGCGACAGCGCTAACGACCGCGCCCCACATGAGATAACGCTCGTGCATCTGACCAAGGAGCGCGAACATCAGCAACCAGGGTGTCGCGATGGCGATCAGCACGCGCGGGTCGCGATTGCGCAAATGCCGTGCCGCCCCGCTGGCGCACAACGCCAGCGTGCTGAGGTACACCAGACGCAGTGCCCATTGCAAAGTAAGACGCAAATGCAGTGTCCCCAAGTGTGCAGATAAGAGAGAATCTTTCAATGACCAGCCATGATCAGAGAGCAGTGATGCAAGGTTGTAGCATGAGCTGATAAACAGATAAGGATAATGTTCGCTGCCATAGATAAAACCGATCTCCAACCAGGTAAAACTGCCGCCAGCAAAGGCGCCAATGACGAACATGGCGCACCCGACAACTCCACCGAGCCATGCTGCTCGATACGGCAATTTATAACGCCAGACCAAGAAACAGATCAGCGCAGCAACAGCGGCGATGGCAATCCAGGCCGCGGAACTACGCAATAGCCACGGTGAAACGATCAACGCCGATGTTGCCGTGAAGCCGGCGACCATGCGGAGTGTCGGGATCCATTGCTTTTGCAAGAGCGGCCAAAGAAGAAAAAAGGGGGCGACCAACAGTAATTGCCCTTTAAACATGGCGCCCGCAGCAAGCAAACAGCCACACGTAAACCAGCGATTTTTCACGACTGCGAGCGCGGCAAAAAGATAAAACGGCAGGATTCGCGCGTCCCATTGCGGCCAGCCGTGTGAGTCGAGGATCATCGACGGTTCAAGCCAGGCCACGCCCGCAGCCGCCAGCCCACAAATGGAAGCGCGATCTTTGAGTGTGAAACCGCTCACCGGACTCAACTTGCTTGCCGCCGAGGAGCGGCGCAGGCATGTGCGAACCAGGAAGAATATCGCCACTGCAGAAAGCAATTCGCACACGATATTAATTTTCAATAACGGGTTGACGAGCTTTGGGTGCCCGGCATCAAGACCGGGAAATTGGTCCTGCACTTGTTTGGCCCAGATTGCCATGAGCAGGAGTCGCAGCGGCGGATAATCGAGGTGGTAAGCCTTCTCGTACGCTTCGTCTTTTACGCGATCGTAGAGCCCAACATAACCACGCAAGAATCCTGCCCACGAGTTGGCAGTCGCTTCGTCGGGCGATAATCGGCGCGCTTCTTTCAACGTCTCGTTGCCCCAGTAAAGAGCGTTGACCACGTCGTGCTGATAGCGCACGTGCCTTGTGTTTTCGCCTACCCAGCGGCGCAACTGAATTCCACCTACAAAAATCGCACTAATCAACAGTCCTGCGAAGACGGCCACGATCAATTTACGAACTCGAGCCGAACGAAGTTGGGGATCAAAGAGTAGTTGCGAGATCATTCCCCAAGAGAAAACCAGAAACCCGTTCGACAGTTCTTACCAGTTTGTGTTCGAAACTGTGTTTAGCTTATTCGCCCCTCGCCTGAGCGGTGGCCGCATCAATTGACAAAAGCATTGCCGCACTATCCGCACTCGCGGGGCGCCTGCAATTGGAAGCGCATTTTTTATTTGCCGCGTCGCCTTTGCATCCCTGGCAGATCACTCAGCGCGTCGGAAGACTTTCGCCGCCGCTTTACATCGCCATACCGATGCGAACTCCGGACGCGGTCGGAACTTTATTGCCGCCCAGGACTACTGTTTCGATTATCGGGTCAGCGTATAGACAACAGTGTGCACTGCTCTTCTTGTGCCTTTCACTACGCTGTGCCCGACGTTCTTCGCTGTGATCGCCGTGCTTTTCGCTACGTTCCTCGCTGTTCGGACAGGCCCCGCTTGAACGCTGCCAACGCAAACAGCGAACGCGAGAATGAGTGAAAACAACGCTTTCATCATACTTAAAGTATCGTAACAACAATGCCGTATGCGTCTGCCGGCTGGGGATATAACCGGATTGACATTTGCCTCAAGCCAATCCTGCGCGAAGATATGCACTCCCGGTTTCCAGTAGGTATTCCAGCGTAGCTCAGTGGTAGAGCGGTCGGCTGTTAACCGATTGGTCGTAGGTTCGAATCCTACCGCTGGAGCCAAAATTTATAAGGCTTGAAGTCAGCGGTTTCTCCAACTGGCACGAACGAAAACCGAGAAATGCCAGAAGCGGTCGAAAAACGAATGCTAGAACATTTTGTTACCGCGCTTTCGCCATAGCCTCAGTCAATCTCACCCGAGCTGCTTGCAATCGCCGCATCATCACTTCGCTCATGCGTTTGAACAGCTCATAACCCAGAGCGGGATCTGCTTCGCAGTATTCCCGCAATATCGTTCCATAAAAAAAGATAGCTGTGGTTGGCTCGATGGCCCGAGCATCGAAGTGCCATATGTAGGGCGGAAAAATCCACGACCAACCCAGCAAATCCCCAGCACCGACCTCGTCAATTTTAACGACGCAATCGCCGGTTGACGATTCAAGCGCTACTTTCCCGCGCGTAATTAAATAAAATCGGTTCGCGGTTTCGCCTTTGCGAAAAATGACCTGACCGGCTTTGAACTCCGAACGCATTGCGCAATCAGCGAGTAACCGAATATGCGCCGTGCTGAGATCTATCAGAAAAGGTTGCGCCACAACCTGCGCTTCGAGTTCAGCCCGGTTCACTCCGACTACATGCATTTCGTCTTCAATCATTCCCATTTCATCCTTGGCGACACGCGGCGTCGACCTGATGCAGTTCGTCGTTTCATCTGCGATAACTCGAAAATTATAAGTGTACGGCTCTTCGTCCTTTAGTAAAGCTAGCCGGTAGAACTATGGCATGAGCGCGACCTTCAAAACGCCGTCGCGACGCGAGCCGAAGAGATCGTAAGCCTCGATGATTTGATCAAGCTTGAATCGGTGCGTAAACAGCAGCGTCGGGTCGAACCGCTTCGCCCGCACGATCGACATCAACCGTCGCGTGCGCTCTTTACCTCCAGGGCAAAGGCCTGTCACAAATTTGTAATCGCCAATGCCGGCGGCGAATTACGAAAAACTGCCAGCAAATTGCAGCGAAAAGTTCGCGCGAGTACCTGACGAGTTTGCTTGATTACCCGGGTAAACTGCGTTTGAACCGCTTCAAGCGGAGGGCGAAGGAACGGCAAAATACTACCGCTGGAGCCACTCTCCGGAAACCTGCGCCCGCTGTTTCGAAATACATTTTTCGGTTTGATTTCGTGGTCGCAATCAGCATACTAAAAACGCGGGGTGGAGCAGCCTGGTAGCTCGTCAGGCTCATAACCTGAAGGTCGCTGGTTCAAATCCAGCCCCCGCAACCAATTTTCTCGCCAAATGGCAAGCGCTTATCGCGTTTACGTTCTCGAAAACCGCGAAGGCAAATTTTACGTTGGTCTGTCTGGAGATGTTGAGCAAAGGGTAAAACAACACAACGCTGGACAATCTCATTGGACAAAGGCGCGCCGTCCATGGGGGCTTGTTTGGCAAAGTGATCAGACGTCTCTTTCAGAGGCGCGAAAGCTGGAAAGCCGTTTAAAGCGACAGAAAGGCGGCCAAGGATTGTTTCATCTTATTGGAGTTCGGCGGTCCCCGAGCTCATAATCCCGCCTCCGAGGCGGGATCGCTGGTTCAAATCCAGCCCCCGCAACCAATTTTCTCGCCAAATGGCAAGCGCTTATCGCGTTTACGTTCTCGAAAACCGCGAAGGCAAATTTTACGTTGGTCTGTCTGGAGATGTTGAGCAAAGGGTAAAACAACACAACGCTGGACAATCTCATTGGACAAAGGCGCGCCGTCCATGGGGGCTTGTTTGGCAAAGTGATCAGACGTCTCTTTCAGAGGCGCGAAAGCTGGAAAGCCGTTTAAAGCGACAGAAAGGCGGCCAAGGATTGTTTCATCTTATTGGAGTTCGGCGGTCCCCGGGCTCATAATCCCGCCTCCGAGGCGGGATCGCTGATTCAAATCCAGCCCCCGCAACCAATTTTCTCGCCAAATGGCAAGCGCTTATCGCGTTTACGTTCTCGAAAACCGCGAAGGCAAATTTTACGTTGGTCTGTCTGGAGATGTTGAGCAAAGGGTAAAACAACACAACGCTGGACAATCTCATTGGACAAAGGCGCGCCGTCCATGGGGGCTTGTTTGGCAAAGTGATGCGACATCTCTTTCAGAGGCGCGAAAGCTGGAAAGCCGTTTAAAGCGACAGAAAGGCGGCCAAGGATTGTTTCATCTTATTGGAGTTCGGCGGTCCCCGAGCTCATAATCCCGCCTCCGAGGCGGGATCGCTGATTCAAATCCAGCCCCCGCAACCAATTTTCTCGCCAAATGGCAAGCGCTTATCGCGTTTACGTTCTCGAAAACCGCGAAGGCAAATTTTACGTTGGTCTGTCTGGAGATGTTGAGCAAAGGGTAAAACAACACAACGCTGGACAATCTCATTGGACAAAGGCGCGCGGTCCATGGGGGCTTGTTTGGCAAAGTGATGCGTCATCTCTTTCAGAGGCGCGAAAGCTGGAAAGCCGTTTAAAGCGACAGAAAGGCGGCCAAGGATTGTTTCATCTTATTGGAGTTCGGCGGTCCCCGAGCTCATAATCCCGCCTCCGAGGCGGGATCGCTGATTCAAATCCAGCCCCCGCAACCAATTTTCTCGCCAAATGGCAAGCGCTTATCGCGTTTACGTTCTCGAAAACCGCGAAGGCAAATTTTACGTTGGTCTGTCTGGAGATGTTGAGCAAAGGGTAAAACAACACAACGCTGGACAATCTCATTGGACAAAGGCGCGCGGTCCATGGGGGCTTGTTTGGCAAAGTGATGCGTCATCTCTTTCAGAGGCGCGAAAGCTGGAAAGCCGTTTAAAGCGACAGAAAGGCGGCCAAGGATTGTTTCATCTTATTGGAGTTCGGCGGTCCCCGGGCTCATAATCCCGCCTCCGAGGCGGGATCGCTGGTTCAAATCCAGCCCCCGCAACCAATTTTCTCGCCAAATGGCAAGCGCTTATCGCGTTTACGTTCTCGAAAACCGCGAAGGCAAATTTTACGTTGGTCTGTCTGGAGATGTTGAGCAAAGGGTAAAACAACACAACGCTGGACCGAATGGCAGGTCTGCTCAGGCGGGGTACACCTTCACACTGCTGGCGACAGAATCAGCGACGTGCTCTTTGGTGATCACGCCCACGACATTTTCTGGTCGTGGGATGCCGCCACCACGTAGGACGAGTGCCATCCTGGCATTTTTCCGCCAGACACGCTGGATCACATCGAAAACAATATCGTCCTCGCGCACAACAGTGAAGTCGCGGCTCGCAATGTCCCGTAACGTGACTCCGGAATGCGCTTCCTGCGGCGAAGGGCGTCGAAGTGCCGTATTCACCCGCAGCACTCCAACGATGCGGTTGCCTTTGGTGACCGCCACATGACGCAGGCGGCCATCGTTATCCGGCAAGGACAGGAATGCGTCGAAACTCATGTCACCCGGAGCGACGACTACATCGCTTTCCATTACCTCTTTCGCGCGACGAACCAGAAACATATTTGCATGTAACGCCTTTGGTATGACGTGCCCACGCCGGAAGAGCTTCAAGGTGTAGATATTTTCGCGGGAGAGCAGTCGTCGCACGCCGACGCTCAATGCAACCGCCAGGATAAGTGGCAGGACGATGTCGTAATCCAGCGTCATCTCGAAGATCATCGCCACTGCAGTCATTACGGCGCCCGTACCACCGCCGACCATGGCGCCCATGCCGACCATGGCGAAAGATGGGACATTGACCGGGAACGGTAGATGAAGTGCCGACAGCAGCATGGCGAACGCGCCGCCGATAGTCGCTCCCATGAACAGCGAAGGTGAAAAGATCCCGCCCGACGATCCAGAGCCAAGGCTCAACGAAGTGGCGAGCACTTTGCAAAGGAACAGCAGGATGAGTAGACCGATCGCGGTTAATTGCCCGAGCAGGATCGCCTGGACTGTGGCGTAGCCCACGCCTTCAACATAATAATGGCCAAAGCCTTGTTGAAGGGCGTAGATGAGGATACCTACCAGCAACATACCCAGCACGTGCCGCATGTAGTTTCCCTTGATCTTTTCGAAAAGGTCCTCGGCTAAATGCAGACCACGAACGAATCCGGCTGCCGCGACTCCGGTAATAGCGCCCAGCAATGTATAGAGGCAGAGCATAAGCGCTGAGCTGGCGTTAGCACTCAAGGGAGCGAGTTGGGGAACACTAAATGCAGGTTGTGGACCGAAGAAGAACCGACCGATAAATGTCGCCGTGCCGGTCGCTAATGCTACCGGCAGAAAAGTTCGGACGCTTACTTCGGGCATCATCAGTTCGATAGCGAACATGACGCCGCCGATTGGCGTGTTGAAGGTTGCGGCGATACCGGCTCCTGCGCCGGCAGCAACCAAAATAATTCGCTGTCCCGCCCGCATCTTGACCAGCTGGCCCAATGTTGAACCGAGAGCCGATCCGATTTGGATTATCGGTCCCTCACGGCCTACGGCTGCTCCGGTTCCAATCGCAACCGCCGACGCCAGAGACTTTACCACCGCCACGATCGGACGGATCACACCGCTTTTGTAATAGATGGCATCCATGACTTCCGGCACGCCGTGACCACGGGCTTCTGGGGCGAACTTTGTGATGAGAAATGTAACTATCAAAGCGCCTGCCACGGGCACAAGAATGACCAGTGCGCCCCACGGACTCGGCGGCGTAAAGTGGTTGGCGTCATAACGCAGTGAAAATTGGCCAAAGAAGAAAACGTTATGTAATAGACCAATGAGATCGCGAAACGCGATTGCACCAAAGCCTGTCACCACGCCTACAACAAGCGCCAGAATCGAAAGACGAACCAACCCTATATGGGGAACATCCTCGTCCATTTGCTCGACGGAACCGTCGGCTTTTGGGATCGGCTTTGGGTTATTTCTCATCTAATCACTTAAAATCACGGGAGTGGAAGTGGAGCACATGCGACTGAAACCGCTTCCGCGCAAGTGTTCGAGCTGCGTGTTCATATCATCGGTCAAAATTGTGTTTAGGACAAAATTTACGAGAACGCATGTCTGTTGACAGGCATTCCAACCTAAATATCCAGTGAGCATTGATCTTTACAGTGGCCTCAAGGCGTTTGCTTTCGGTGGCACGCCGACTTCGTTGAACAGGTGAGCGGGCGAATTCTAATCGGCACGGCCAGTTGGTCGGACCCCGGGTTCGTGGAGCGCTGGTATCCGAAGAAGCTGCCGGCAGGAGAGCGGTTGTCCTGGTATGCACAGCATTTCGATTTGGTTGAGGTAAACTCAACCTTCTATTCCGTGCCGGAGCCGCGAATGGTTGAGCGCTGGTGCGCTGTGACGCCGGATGATTTCAAGTTCGACGTAAAATTGCACCAGCTGTTTTCATTTCACTCGACACGCGTGAAGCTTTTGCCGCCGGAGTTGCAAGGGCGCGCAGAGACGGACGCGAAAGGGAACGTCAAATCAACGCCAGACATGCAGGAAGCGATGCTGAAAGTTTTTTTGCGCGGGACGACTGTTTTTCGCGCTGCCGGAAAGCTGGGCGTCCTGCTTCTGCAACTTTCACCGGCCTTTTCGCCGCGGAAACATCAGTTGAGTGAACTCCAGCCGCTGATCGAGATGCTGGGCGGCTACCAACTTGCAATCGAGTTTCGCAACCGCAACTGGACTATTGGCGATCAGCTGGCGGGGACGATCGATTTTGTGCGGGAGCATGGCGCAATTTTTGTGAACGTGGATACGCCCGCATCTGACCATTTCACGGTGATGCCATCGGATCTCGACGAAGTGACAAACCCGCGCGTCGCTTATCTGCGCCTGCACGGACGAAACCCCAAGGCTTATGTTACCGGGAAAACTGTGGCCGCGCGTTTCGATTACGATTACAACGAGGAAGAAATCATGGAGGTTGCAGAGCGTAGCAGAAAGTTGGCAAAACAAGCACGCGAAGTGCACGCGATCTTCAACAATAACAATCTTGATTACGCGCCGAGCGCGGCTCTTCGGCTTCGCAAGGCGCTCGGCCAGATCGTCAATGCGCCTCCGGAAACACCCGAGTTATTCTAGACAGCGCGCGTTAGAAAACCGCATCGCTTCATTGGGTTTGGAGTTCCGCCTTAAGGCGGTGCTTGCCTTGGAGCCGCGTGAACGCGGAACTCCAAACATTGAGGATGTCTCGTCGTTCAACAGTCTTCCATCGGCGCGTTAGTCGCAAAACCATTGACCGCGCCGCATCTTGGCATGCTGAGCAACTCAGTTTCCATTCGCGCGTTTTCCCCAGACTTGAAAGATCCGCGGCAAACTCATGACGGTTTCGCTGTCCGCTGCCACCGCATCCAGCTCAGCCAGGATTCGTTTCACCTCATATTCGGAGGCAAGGCCGTCAGTAATCAAGTTGTCTGATATTCGCGACATTGTCATCGACGCCATCGATTTGCCTTCGCCCGCTATGTGCGTGGGTTGAACCACATTAAGTTCGATCTGGCGCACCCCGGCCTTGCGCAGCATTGCTGGCAGTTTGGGACCGATGTTTGAATCGCCGCCTCTGCGCAGCACGATCCTCTGGTACAGCTCTTTGTAACGTTCGTAGGCCGCACAACTGGGATAACAGAAGCTGCCGGAGAAATCAGTGTCCTCAATTACGATCATTCCTTCCACGCGACACGCTTCTGTCATTACCGCGAGACACTTCTCGGGTTCACTCAAATGCGAGAGCAAAAAGCGGCTGTAAATCAAATCGAACTTCTCGCGCCAAACAAACGCACATGCATCCACGTGCTGAAATTCAATGTTGCCGATATTCGCGGCCTCGGCGTCTTTTTTTGCCAGCGTGAGAATCTCTTTGTCCGTGTCGGTTCCGATCACTCGTCCTTCCGGCCCGACCATGCTGGCCATTAACATCGCCACATGGCCGCCACCACAGCCTACATCGAGGCATTGCATTCCTCCGATCAAACCGATGCGATCGAGTAACTGTCTGGTGGTTGGCAGCATCACGCGGGCAAGTAAATCGAGTCGCTTTTTACCCTCCAGCCCTCCGTGAATTGCGTAGACCTGCGAAGTTCCAGATCGGTCCATAGGCGTCTTGGTTGTAGCGGCGGCTGTGCCTCGCTGCAAGCGGAACGAACCCATCTCGATGTGGATGAGCTAAACGGCAATAGCTTGCAGACGAAAAATCTGTTCTGCTCTATCTTCGAATGGTGGGCGAATCACATCAACAGGGCGAGCCGGTTAACAACGGACGATTACCAAAACCACTGACGCGGTTGAAGGATTGGTTGGTTGCGCATCACATGACGTTGATAAATATCGCTGACACGCGGCATTCCATCGCTCTAGGATCCGCCATCGGAATCTTCTTCGGATTCACGCCACTGTATCCATTGAAAACTTTATTGTCGATTGGAGTGGCTTGGATTTTACGCTGCAATAAGATTGCAGCGGCGATTGCCGTGACGCTGCACGATGTTTTGATATGGGCGATGCCGGCAATTTATGTTGCCGAATACCAACTCGGGTGCTGGACCTTGCAACGTTCACCTGCCCACCGCGTGCATTTTCTCCAGTTCGGTTTGCGCGACTATTTGCATTGGCATGTCTTTTCGCGCGTGGTGTGGCCAATTTTCTGGCCTGCGTTCGTTGGCTCACTCTTCCTGGCGGTCCCGTCAGCGATTATTGTTTATTTTCTGATGCTCCTGCTGATCGGCCGCGCCAGAGAAACGCACAAGGTCGATTGAGATCGCCCGGTGGCGCTGTGAATTTTAAGGCATTGGCAGGAAAGTGTGGCGTTTTTCGAGACCGAATAATTGCGCCTTCGGCGGCCTCGTATCATTTTTTGAGGTCGCTCCACCTTTTTGGCACAGTGGAATGGCTGTCCTCAAGCAGTCGTGAGCGTTTGCGAATCAGAATGTGCCGATTAAGGTGCTGCGGTTCCAGGGATTTTATGCATTCACTACGTCGCTTTCTGATATTTTTCGCAGCGTTTCTTGCAAGCGCATCGGCACTTCGATCCGCGGCTGCGGCGGAGGCGTACCTGATCGCCGACGCCCAAACCGGCTACATTTTGGAAGAACAAGAGTCCAGGAAAAAACTGCAGGTGGGTAGTCTGACCAAGATCGCTACCGCATGCGTGGTGTTGGACTGGTCAGAAAAGAAATCCGGCGATCTGAATGCCATGGTGACCATTCCGCAGGAAGCCTTTCGAGGAGTGACCGAAAACCATATCGGCTTTCAACCGGGCGACAGCATCACCTTGCGCGATCTGCTTTATGCCGCGCTTGTGCAATCGGACAATGTCGCTGCCTACACGCTGGCTTATCAGGTTGGTTCGCATTTGGGTTCGCCTGACGCAGGCGGAAAATTCACGGCAGTGGACATGTTCGTTACCCAGATGAACGCGCTGGCCAAACAGTTGAAGATGGAGCGGACGCGTTTCGTTAATCCACATGGCATGGATTACAAGGTAAAGCCGCTGCCGTACTCCACGGCGGAAGACATGGCGCGTCTCACGCGATACGCCATGAACAAACCGAGTTTTCGCTTTTTTGTATCGCAAAAACAACGCCAGATCTCCTTTTACCGCGCGGGTCAGCCGCTTAATTACGTGCTTCGAAATACGAACGAACTGCTTGGGAAAATGGGCATCAACGGGGTGAAGACCGGCACGTCAGCTCGATCGGGACAATGTTTGATCCTGTATGCAGATCGCGAGTCCGAAGTTGTTCGCAATGGTCAGACGGAAACCGTTTATCCCCGCCATTTAATGGTCGTGCTCCTTGGCAGCCCGAACCGATTCGACGAAGGCGCAGCGTTACTGCAACGAGGGTGGCAGCTGTACGATCAATGGGCAGCTGCCGGGCGGATGGGCGACCCAAAGAAGTTCCTCTAGTTTCGCTTTGCGAAAGAACACCGTGTTTCCGCTTTTGCGTCGAGGATGCGCTGTCTTCATCGCACTCGCAGTTGGTGCAGCGCGCGGAATCCGCTGAGGACAGCAGACGCTACAGCAGTGCTCGCGTGGCGCACCCCGCCAGTGCGGTGTCGAGCCGAGTACGGTATTGTACAGTTGCTCAATGACGCAAACTCCTGCGCACGCACAAAGCACTAACTCGGTGCTGATGATCCGCCCCTCTCGGTTTTATCCGAACCCGGAAACGGCGGCAGATAATGCATTCCAACGTGATGCCAATCGGGACGTGGAAGCGTTGTCGCTGGTCGCTATAAACGAGTTCGACGCGGCCGTGCAGACGCTGCGCGCGGCCGGCGTAAACGTCCATATCTTTGACGACATAGCCGAGCCTGAAAAGCCAGACGCGGTTTTCCCCAACAACTGGATCTCAACGCATCATGATGCGCGTATCGCCCTTTTCCCAATGTATTCACCCCTGCGGCGGCGCGAGCGTCGGCAAGACATCGTTGAAGAACTACGTAATCAGTATCGGGTCACCGAGGTGATCGATTATTCGCCGTTCGAGGATGAAGGTTGCTACCTGGAAGGCACAGGCAGCCTTGTGTTGGATCAACTGAACAACATTGCCTACGTCTCGCTCTCGAATCGCTCGAATCCGAAAATGATCCAACGCTTTGCCGATGATTTCGGCTACGAGCCTGTCGTCTTCACCAGCATCGGCTCCAATGGCGAGCCGGTCTATCACACCAACGTGATGATGTGCATCGGCACCACTTTCGCGATGGTTGGTCTGGAGATGATCCCGAACAAAGCCGAGCGGCAAAAGGTGCGGGCACGCCTGGAGAAGGCGGAAAAGGAGATCATGGAGTTATCGGCAGATCAGATCGCAAACTTCGCCGGTAATGCCATTGAACTGTGCAATGAGCATGACGAGAAACTGCTCGTGCTGTCCAGCCGCGCCGATCACGCATTGACTGACGAACAACGAGAAACGCTGACCCGCCACGCGCGGCTCGTGCCGGTCGAACTCCCTACCATTGAGCTTGGCGGCGGCAGCGCGCGCTGTATGATCGCAACGATTCATCTACCGCCGCGGTAGTAATGGCGCTATGTGAATGCAGTCGAGCCTCGTCTTCACTTTCGAAATACAGCGAACCGGTTTACAACCGTTTCTGGTTCTCGCCGGAGTGCGAGGCGCTGCAGGCGCTCATCACCGATGACGGAACGAACCGTGACCGGGACTCGTTAGGCTAAAGCTCTACAAAGGCAACATACATCGTCTCCGGCCACAAAAAGCCCGAAGAGCCTGTACGATGTAAAAATCGCGACCATGGAAGGCGCGGAATCGGGCGTACGCGTTACTGCTTCTCGTAATCGGGTATGAATCCGCCTTGGCGGTATCCGTTTGCTGGTTCAACGACCAGTGGATGCGGCTCCGGGTAACAATCGCTTTACGCCAATATCTTTCTTTCGACACATCTGATGTCATCGGGATCGAAGAATTTGTTTACCCAAACGCCAGTGTCGTCGAGCGCCTTCGGCGTTTTGTTTGCCGGGCCGATGTCGGGTTCACGGACCGACCGAAAGTTGTAGTGGTCGGTCAGACGCATCGCTTCGATGGCGAAGGCGGTGGCGACATCCTGGTCCTTTATGCAAATCAGGTTGTCACCGTTTTGCGTTTCGCCTCCGAGCGCAAGATTCGAGGAACCGCACCAAAGGCGCGCCGTCGAGCGATTGAAATTCGTGATCACGAATTTGTGATGGATGGCGTGGCCGGGCAGCGATGCCTCAGTCTTGAATGGTGGTGGAAGCTCGCGTTTGGCTTGTTTGGCGTCGATGAGCAGCCCGTTTTTGCGGCCGGGTTTGTAGAGCGAAATATCGCCGCTCGAATTGTCCGTGACGCCGTATGTGTAGATCGCGTCGTTTTTGTGCAGGTCGCGAAGCGCGCGGATGAGCGTACCGGTGCTGGTATCGCCCATTTCCATGACGGCGAAAAGAACCGATTTTGTCGAAGGCTTTTGGACTAACGCGGTTATCTCGTCGAGGACCTCGGCGGCCCGTGTGTTGTCGTGTGGCGAGAATGTGATCTCGGCACGTGGGGATCCGGCGGCGGTGAATTTCTTTGTTTTCGTTGAGAAGTCTGTGGTGCGGAAAGGCGCGGCTTTACCCACCTGCCAGACGTTGTTGAAGACATCGGAATAATGCGTCGCAATTTCCGGGCGGTCGAAGAGAAGGACGTGGTTTGCGTTGACGCAGATGCCGGTGATAGCGAAATTGGTCGAGCCGGTCAGGACGCGAAATGCAGCTCCGTTCTTTTTCAGGATGATAATCTTGCAGTGCGAATAGCGTCCGAACCGGCAGCGAAAGACCTCGGCGCCCGCAGTGACAACGGTGTTAAATCTAACCTCGAAATCGTCTTCTTCCGTCGTGGGCTTTCCAGCCTGCGTCGTGTGGAGCGCGGCATTATCAAGAATGATTCTGATCCGGCCCGCGGCGGCGAGATCGAGGCATCGCTGAGCGACGCCGGGATCGTTCAAATCGTAGGCGAACATCTCGACCTCGACAGCGTTATCATTCAATGCCTCGTCGAGTATTTCGTAAACCTGGCGTCGGGCCGTGTAACCGAGCCAGAGATACATGTCTTGATAAGTGAAATCGCGGCCGTTCATTGCTCCGGCCTTCTTTGTCATGTCGAAAAGCCAATCGCCAGCGGGCTTGAGCTTTGTCTTGGCCCCGTAATGGCTGGCGTAAGCCTGCGATTTTAAAAACGCGCGGGTGAAACCAATCTCGAGTCCGCCTTTGGAAAAATCGCCCACGGGGACCGTGACAGTGATGGTCATGCCGGCATCGAGCGGGAGGAGCTTTCGATCGACATCGAAGAACCGCGGCGTGGCGTGATAATCCCAATTGCCCAAGGGTACCGGCTTCTGCGAATAGCTGCCCGGAAAGTGCACCCATTTGAATGCTTGAAATGGCGAATCGACCGATGAGGTAACGGCGTCGGTGCCGGCGAAATTGAGCAGATTTTTTATCGGTGTTCGGTGCGAGTTTGGGCCGGTGTATTCGAGCGTGAAGCCCGCGAAGGTCCCTGGCGCGGGCTGCTGGGCAAGGTCCATTGTTAGCAACGTCATCTGCGCGCCGCGGTAAACCTTGAACGAGAAACCGTCTTTTGAAGATTTTTGAAACATTTCTACCTCCTGATGTCTGAGGACTTCCTATTCTTCGCTTAGTTCTTATGTGCCCATTTTCTACAAGGGCAACATTATTGTCGCCGGTCGCAAAATTTCCGAAGAGTCTTTACCATCCAAGAATCGCGACGATAGAAGGCGACCAATCCCCCTTACGATCAATTTCGGCACTTGTTAGGCGACCAACTCATGGGTATCTCGCTCGATTCTCACGGAAATGCCTGGGTCGCCTCATAGGGGGACGACTTCGTGTATGCGCTTCGACCGGAAGGTGCAGAGATCGGCCACTTTAACGGCGGCGGCATGACCATCCCTGGGGTTTGACAGTCGAGGGAGAAGACAACATATGGGTCGAAAATTTCGGTCCTCTCGAACTCGGGAGTAATTTCACGGGCCGGCTCACCAAGCTTTGGGGGGTCAACGCTCCTCCGGGGCATAACGTCGGCGATCCAATATCACCGCCAACGGGCCACACCGTGCCCACTGCGGGTAGCGAAGTGCTTTTGCACAACGGCGAGCCGTTGTACGGTCCACCACCAGCGCCGCCATGCTTCATCCCAGCCATGCGTTACCGAGGTCAACATAGATCAGGCAGGCAACCTTTGGTTCATTAACAACTGGAAACCCGATTTCGACATCGACACCGTCGGCCAAAATCCGGGCGGCGATGGCATCATCATCTTCGTCGGACTCGCTGCACTGCCTACTGCTCAAGTCCATTGAAATCGTCGGCGGGGGCGGACTGACGATTAACAACCGGTGATGACTGCGTCGTCTCGGCTGATTCCGGGTCTTACGTAGGCTCTTCTTACCGCTGGATGCAGGGCCCGGCCCCCCATCGCGCAGCGAACCGGTGCTTCCAGGCCGGTGTAGAAAACAAGTGCCATGCCGTCGCCGGTCGCGATTTTAATCAAACGCTCAGCTGCTTCGGCTTTTTGAAACTGCTCAGTCGCACGAACGGATGCCCATTCTGAGCTGCAACTGTTGGTGGTCATTGAGCGCACGACTCAGTTCCCATAGCGGGCCAGTTAGTGGAGTTATCGATGTTACTGGTCGCACTAATCTCGCTGGCGCCGGGTTAAACATGGCGCAGCGCGTCATGAAATGCGGCGATGGCGGCCACATTCTGCTCTCCAAACATGTCGCTGAAGATCTCGAAGAATACGAGGAGTGGCGCCCGCTGCTACACGACTTGGGCCCATGCGAAGTAAAACACGGCGCACGGATAGCCGTTGTAAATCTTGCGTCTGACGATGTCGGTAACCGCCAGCTTCCAAAAAAGTTTCATGCGCTCAGGAAGCAGCGCTCGCGGGTGCGCTGGGCCCAAGTGGCAGCTGCGCTGCTTCTACTCGGTGGGATTGCAACTGCTTTCGTTCTCGTTTCGAGAAAACCTGCAACATCGACATCGTTGGTTCCGGAAAAAAGCATCGCAGTTCTTCCGTTCGAAAACCGGAGTCGCGATCCTGACAACGCATACTTTGCCGATGGTATTCAGGAAGAAATCCTGACGCTCTTGGCGAAGATTGCTGATTTGAAAGTAATCTCGCGCACTTCGACGCAGCAATATCAGAGCAAACCTGGCAATCTCGCCGAGATCGCGAAGCAGCTTGGCGTAGCGAACATTCTTGAGGGTAGCGTGCAAAAAGCGGCCGATCAGGTGCGGGTCAATGTGCAGTTGATTAACGCGCAAACCGATTCCCACCTCTGGGCGGACACTTACAAACGAGCTTCTAGAGAAAGCCAGTGGTTTTTTTGAGCAGGCGGTGCAGGTTGATCCCAATTTTGCCCTTGCTTGGGCACGGCTTTCTCGCGCGGACGCGCAACTCTACTTTGACACTACTGCCGCTGCTAGCCGCGATGGCGGCGAAAAGAGCGTTGGAAAATGCGCAGAAACTCCAGCCGAACTCGCCTGAAACCGTCCTCGCCCTGGGTTATTATCAATACCACGTGCTGAGTGATTACGGGCCTGCTAAGACCACCTTCGGTCGCGTCAGCAAGATGTTACCAGGCAGCAGCGAGATACCAAAGGCCCTGGGCTTTATTGCCCGACGCGAGGGAAACTGGGACGAAAGCATTAGCTGCTTGGAGCAAGCCCTCGCCCTTGACCCACGTAATGTGGAGTTACTCATCCACGCGGCTGAGACTTACGCAATGCTTCGACAATTCCCGGCCGCGCTCAGGCTCTATGATCGAGCGCTGGACATTACGCCAAACGATTCGGATGCAATGGCGGCAAAGGCTGGTATTTATCAGGCCCAGGGGCGCCTGCAAGAAGCTGCCGGGTTGTTATCAGAAATAAACGGGCAGACTCCTTCTGGGTACACCCGCCGAATCAAGATCACTCAGTTGCAAGTTGAGCGAAATTACGGTGAGGCGGTTCGATTGCTGCAAGCCCGACTGGCTCAATTCCATTTTGATTCTCAGGACGATAAGGCCGGTAATCAAGTGGAGCTTGCTCTAAAACAGCGCCTTGCTGGCGATACGGCTGGCGCAAAGGTTACCGCTGAACAGGCACGCAATACACTCGAGCAGCTCTACAGAGATCAACCAGACAACCCGGACCTTGTGGAATCGCTGTCTCTAGCTTATGCCGTGATGGGGGAGAAGGACTCGGCACTCAAGGCAGCGGAGCGTGCAATCATGCTTTATCCCCGTACTAAAAATCCGCTGGTCGGACCGGTTTATGAAGAGAACCTGGCGTTAATTCAGACGATCGTCGGCGAGAACAGCCGTGCGATCGCAACTCTCACCCAGCTGTTACAAACGCCATATTGGGGCGGCTCTTACACCCAGCGCCCATTACGCCGGCCCTTCTTAGGCTCGATCCGATCTGGGACCCTTTGCGCGCCGATCCCGCTTTCCAGAAGCTCTGCGAGGAAAAGCGGCCGTAATGAGTCTACTCAGAATTTGCCCGAAGTGCGGGGCAGAAATTCCCGCCGATGCATCGGAAGGAGGTTGCCCCGGTTCCCTTCTTGAGACCGGCCTTCGCGCACTTGCGGGAAACATACTGCTTACTCCCGTGCTGCTCCATCTCGATCCGATGTTTGATCCTCTCCGCAACGATCCGCATTTTCAAAAACTCGTCTCTCAATCCGAGATGAAGACTGGTAACAAATAGCACTGATGATTTTTCGGCAGTCATGAAGATTAGCCGGCGACGGGGTCGATCACCTTAACGAACGGAAAACGATGGAAATCGGTGTCGCGAGTGCAGATTTCTCGGATGCCATGCTCGCGCATGAGCACAGCTGTATGTACATCGTGCATAATACTGCCTTTGAGATGCGGCAATTCGTCAATCACTGCTGCCAACGTTTCGCGATGACGTGAGGTTGGAACCAAGAAGTGAGCGAATTCACTCGCCGCTAATGAGGTGAGAAATCGCCAACTCTCGGCAATTGACCAGGGCTTTCTCGGCAAGCGTGGATGTGTCGAGATGCGTAAGAACTCGTAGTAAACGGGCCACGACACATACCAGGGCGAACTGCCGCTCCGCAGACGCTCGAGATAAGATCGGCAAGTGGCGTGAAAAGACGAGTGCGTGTCCGCCGCGTACACGAGAATATTAGTGTCGATAAAGATCATCGTGTTCGCGATCGAGCACATCATAGAGGGCATCCCGGTCGGCAATATCGACCAAGAAGCCTCCGCTGTTGAACGTCGGCAACGCCGGAAGCTTTTTCTTTTTCGCCGAACGCCGCTCGTGAAACAACTGACGCAGCGCCGCCTCTACGAGCTCGGACATGGTTTTATGTTGTCGGGCCGCTTCTCTGCGGAGACGGTTCATGACGGTATCGTCGATGTTCAGCGTCGTCTTCATATGGAACACCATATTACTTGTATGGCTGTATGTCCAACGTTCAATTCGCTAGGCGAGACGCCCGTCAGCCCCCACAGGCAAGACGCGTGTGCCACGCAACCTTGCGACAGGCGATTGTCGATCTTATATTTAGAAGGCGCGATCAGCGCCAGAGAATTAGGAGGTTATTATGCCAACCACAGTCGCTGCTCCAAGATCCAGGAAAGCTCCGGCAGTCCAGGACGACTTTTTACCACTCGAAGGAACAGATCACATCGAATTTTACGTCGGTAACGCGAAGCAAGCCGCTCATTTTTATCAAAGTGCGCTCGGTTTCCAGCCGGTAGCGTACAGCGGTCCTGAAACGGGTGTGCGAGATCGCGCCAGTTACGTGGTTCGCCAGAACAAGATCACCTTTGTGCTGACTACGCCGATTCGTGCAAGCCACGCGATTGCCAATCACATTCAAAAACATGGCGATGGCGTGAAGGCGATCGCGTTAAAGGTGAAGGACGCTACTTCCGCTTGGAAAGAAACCACGAAACGCGGCGGGAAAAATTACTTGGAACCGAAGACTCTAAGCGACGAGCACGGCAAAATCGTCTTGAGTGGGATTCACACCTACGGCGAAGTGGTGCACGTTTTTGTTGAGCGCGACGATTACACCGGGCCGTTCATGCCGGGTTTTGTGAAGTGGGAGCCGGTGTTTCGCGCGACGGAGACTGGATTGCAGCACGTCGATCACTGTGTGGGAAACGTAGGATGGAACCAGATGAACCCCTGGGTGAAGTTTTACGAGGATGTGATGGGGTTCCGCAACATCCTCACGTTCGACGACAAGGATATTTCCACGGAATATTCCGCGTTGATGAGCAAGGTGATGAGCAACGGAAACGGTTTTGTGAAATTTCCGATCAACGAACCGGCGGAAGGTAAAAAGAAATCCCAGGTGGAAGAGTATCTTGATTTTTACGACGGTGAAGGTGTGCAGCACATCGCGATGGGCACAAACAACATCATCGAGACGGTAAATGCGCTACAGCAACGCGGGCTTGATTTCCTGAAAGTGCCTTCAACTTATTACGACACGCTGCTGGATCGCGTCGGTCACATCGATGAAGAGCTGAATGCACTCAAAGAGCTTGGGATTCTCGTCGATCGCGATGACGAAGGATACCTGCTCCAGATTTTCACAAAACCGGTGGAGGATCGGCCTACGCTCTTCTTTGAGATTATTCAACGCAAAGGCGCAAAGAGCTTTGGCAAAGGCAATTTTAAAGCGCTGTTCGAAGCGATCGAACGCGAGCAGGCCGCGAGAGGCAATTTGTAAAATGAATCGTCACAGAATTGAACCCTCACCTCCATCCTCTCCCCTGGCAGGGGCGAGGCGGACAAAGGAGCGCGTTACAATCACGTTGAGGGCTACGTGGTCGCCTCTCCTCAAGAGAGAGGAGAGGGGGAGGGTGAGGAGTTGATCGAATCTTAAAAGGAGGAGGATTAGCAATGCCGTATTATCAAAAATTAGGCGAGATGCCGCGCAAGCATCACATCTGGTTCCATCGCAATGGCGCGGGGCCCGGGTACAAGAACGAAGGAATTTATTATGAGCACGTAGTTACAACTGAAGGCTTTAATGAAGCGTTCTCTATTATGTATCACCTGCGTCCGCCCACTCGCGTCCGCAACGTGAAGCTTCTGAAATGCGAGGAGTTGAAGAAGGCTACTGACAGTCCGCTGCGGCATCATCACCTAAAGACGGCGGAGATTCCGCGCAAAGGAGATCTCTATACCGGCAGGATCCCGATTTTATTTAATCAGGACGTAATCGCGTACCGCGCGCGGCCGGCGAAGGCATACGGCGATTTTGAATACTACCGCAATGGTGGCGCGGACGAGATCATCTTTGTGTTCAAAGGCGGCGGCACACTGGAGTCGATTTTCGGGAAACAACGGTACCGTGCTGAAGATTACATTGTGATTCCTCGCGGGATTACCTACAAGCTGGTGCCGGATAATGTGGAAGAAGAAGATTATCTGGTTCTCGAATCCGTCGGGCCTGTTCGTATTCCGGAACGTTACCTCAACAAAGAGGGTCAAATCAAAATGGGCTCGCCCTATTCTGAGCGCGACCTGCATGGGCCTACCGATGTGCTGACGATCGACAAGGATGAAGACACGGAAATTTTAGTGAAGGACGGACCGCGCTGGACTCAGGTAACAATGGCGCATCATCCGTTCGATATCGTCGGCTGGGACGGCTACGTTTATCCGTTTACTTTTAACGCGCAGGACTTCGAGCCAATCACCGGGACAGTTCATCAACCTCCGCCAATTCATCAGACGTTTGAAATTCGCGGTTATGTCGTGTGCACATTCGCGCCCCGCTTTCTCGATACTCACCCCGAGGCGGTAAAAATTCCCTGGGTACACGACAACGTCGAAGCTGACGAAGTCTTGTTTTACGTGCGGGGGAATTTCGGTTCGCGCCGCGGCATCGAGCCGGCTTCGATTACATTGCATCCGCGCGGAATTCCGCACGGCCCGCATCCCGGCACGATCGTGGCCAGCAAAAATGCAACCCGCACTGAAGAACTGGCTGTCATGTTTGACACGCAACACACACTGGAGCTCACCGAGCAGGCTGTCGCCCTCGACGACGCGAAATATCCGCAGAGCTGGCTCGACTAAACACGTGTCATTCCGAGCGAAGTCGAGGAATCCCGTGTCCTAACCGTTGGGTAGTTTCACGGGATGTCTCGGCTTCGCTCGACATGACAGCCCATTTGTGATGGGCCGTGCGCTGGATTAGTTTCAGTCAGCACCCATGATTCAACGCCGCAACTCCGACCCCGATCTCGATCTGGAAGAACGACTCACGCGGGAAAGGAATCGTTTGGAGGAAAAGGACCTCGGTCGAATCGCCAATGCCTATCGGGAACTGCTCGACGCGATAGGCGAAGATCCTGGACGCGAAGGTCTGCGCCGCACGCCGGGTCGCGCCGCGCGCGCCATGGAATTCCTTACCCAAGGTTACCGGCAGGACCTCGAAAGAATCATTAATGGTGCAATTTTCGAATCCACGGCAAGCGAGATCATTCTGGTCAAGGACATCGAGCTTTATTCAATGTGTGAGCATCATTTGCTTCCTTTTATAGGCCGGGCGCACGTGGCTTACATCCCGAACGGAAAAGTGATCGGCCTTTCGAAAGTGGCCCGCACTGTGGATGTGTTTGCGCGACGTTTACAGATTCAGGAGAATCTCACGACGCAAATTGCCGAGTCGCTTATGCGGTGTCTTGAACCATCCGGCGTTGCCGTCGTTGTAGAAGCAAAACATCTGTGCATGATGATGCGCGGCGTGGAAAAGCAAAACTCGGTGATGAAAACGTCCTGTCTGCTCGGCGTCTTTAAGGAAGACGCGCGAACACGGTCCGAGTTCCTGTCACTCCTAAAAGATTGATGGCAGCGCGTCTGTGACAGACGCCTGGAATTTAGGTGCCGTGTCGCAGAGACGGCCTACAATTACTTGCACGATGCTGCTAACAGTTAGCAAACGTCTCGAATTCTCCGCCTCACGGCGGCTGCACGTTAACAGCTGGAGCGAAGGGCAAAACCTGGCCACGTTCGGTCCGGGAACCACCGCGCGGTATGGAAGCGGTCGCAATTATGTTGCTTACTTCGTTTTCAGCGGCCCAGTCGATCAACGCACGGGAATGCTCATTAACATCAGCGAAATTAAGGAGCTCGCGGGCAAGATCGTGCGCGAACGCTTTGATCACAAGTTTTTGAACGAGGACAACCCGTCTTTCCACGATGTTCCACCGACTGCGGAGAATGTGGCCCGGCAGCTCTGGAACGAAGTGGCACCGCTGTTTGCCGACGTGAAAGCAAAGCTGTGTGCTTGCCATGTACGCGAGTCGCCGAAACGGAGCGCGACTTATTATTCACACGGCGTCAGCGAGGCGAATTACTGGTTCGAATTCTCAGCTGCGCGGAGGACCAAGTCGCCGCTGTTGAGCGAAGAGGAGAACGCCCGGCTGTTTGGACCGGCCACTTCAATTCACGGGCATAACTACCGCGCCCGGCTGACGTTTCGATCGCAACGAACGGATAGAAAGGTCCCACTGGTCCGTTACGATGAAATCGATACCTGTATTTGCGCGTTACAAGCAGAGCTGGACCACCGGTATCTCAATGAGGTGATAGGATTGAAGAAACGCCCTATCACGACCGAAAGTTTAGCGAGATACATTTACGAGCGTGTGAATACAATGAAGCCGCTGCATCGCGTCCGCTTGCACGAGCGGCACGATTTTTTTGCGGAAGCATGGGGAAATGAAAGGGTTTTCCTCGGGTTGCAGACCGGATTCCAAGCCGCGCACCGACTGCATGCAGACACACTTTCTGATCCCGATAACGCGAGACTCTACGGGAAATGCAACAACCCACGCGGCCATGGTCACGGTTACCTGGTTGAAACAACTGTCGGCGGTGACTACGATTCGCGCAGCGGAACGCTCTACGATTTCATTGCCTTGAACGATGCGGTGCACGAATCGCTGAAGCCGTGGCAAAATCGTCATCTCGATCTTGAAACGAAGGATTTCCGACGGGCGCCCTCAACTGGAGAAAACATCGTCCGTGCCCTTTGGCGAAAGATCGATAATCGTGTAAACCAACGGTTGGTTCGATTGCGTCTGTGGGAAACGACGAACAATCTTTTTACATTGCGCCGAACGTGACTGGTAGGGACGAATCGCCGAGCTGTCCGACGCTAAAGCGCGCGGCGCGCCCGGCGGTCGCGCCCTACCAATTTGGATTCGGCATTGGACGTTGAGCGTTAGGCGTTCGACGGTTTCTGCGAACAAATGAAACGTTATCTGATCACAGGCGCGAGCCGTGGCATAGGTCGCGCTATCGTAGAAAAGCTAGCCGGCGAAGATGTAGAGTTGCTTTTGCACGGGCGAGACACGGTGGCCTTGGCACAAACGCGCAAAGCTGTGGAATCTCAATGCGGCAGGGTCACACTGCTGATTCATGATCTCGCAACGGCACGGGGTGTTTCCGATCTCATCTCCGAAGTTGGCCGTGAACCGATCGAGTTGCTCGTTAACAACGCAGGCATCGCGGTGGTGAAACCATTCACCGAGATCACGTCGATCGAATGGGAGCAGACCGTTGGCGTAAACATTACCGCTCCGTTCCTGTTAACACAGCGCTTTGCACCTCGAATGCCGCCGGGTTCCAGCATCGTCAACATGCTCTCTGTGGCAGCGAAAACCGCGTTCCCAGGGTGGAGCGCCTATTGTATGAGCAAGTTTGCTTTGGAAGGGTTCTCACGCTGCGCGCGCGAAGAATTGCGCGACCGCAAAATTCGCGTGATCAACGTTTATCCCGCGGCGACAGACACTGACATATGGAGCCAGGTGGAGGGTCAATGGCCGCGCGAGCGAATGATGAACGCGGCGCAAGTGGCTGATGCCGTCTCATTCGCTTTGTCTCGACCGACCGAGACGCTGATCGAAAATATCACATTGTCGAATCTGGCCGGGCATCTGTGATGCGGCTTCGCATCGCTTTCGTTTTCTGAATACCATATATTTTGCTGTTTTTGACAAGGTTTCACACTGATGATTCAAGCGCTCCAAAGCGAACTCGGTATCAACGTTATCGCGTCGATTATCGTGTCGGCACTTTTCCTCGCTCTCGGATTTGCCTGGGGAAAGTATAAGGAGCGAAAGCGGAAGTTTGGCAGAAATCTGGAAGAGTACAGATTTCTATCCATTCACAGTCACTCGCGAAAACTTTGGGGAGTTCAGTCTCAAGGATTTTCGCCTGGGAATGCATTACTTCCTCAAGAACGAAGATCATACTGCTGCGCGGCAGCTAATTTTTATCGGTGAGCAAAACAATGTGAGCGCACAGCTCGAACCTGCCGAGCAAAAGGTTTATGCTCAGCTGTTCGAAAAGTACGACGGTAAAAAGGTTACTGATGACACGCACGAATTCCTCGAAAACTACGAGCGCGTCGTGCGTCTGATCGGTAAATCGTTTCCAAACACCGGAATTGAGATTCTGCTGCACAATCTCGCTGACCCGGCGCACTCGCTCATTACGCTGGAGAACAATGTGACCGGTCGGCATTTGCGGGACGGCACCACGAATCTGCTAATCGACCTGAAACGGCGGCAGCTCCTGAATGAGGAAAAATTGAATTACGAGCTGAACATTGGCGCGCGAAAATTCAAATGCACGACAATCCCGATCAAGCGAAAAGAGTTCGGCATTGTGGGCGCCATTTGTATCAACATCGATGCGAATTACATCACCGGCCAGGTGCTGCAGGACCGTGAGCGAATCGTAGCGTGGTTCCAAAATTTTCTTCGCACCGATATGCAGCTCGACGAAAACATTCTTAGCAAGGACGAATACGCCAAAGCGCTAAAAGGCAAACGACATTTCAAGGACGAAGCAGTTTGAACGCCGCAGGTGGTGGGGATACCCCGTTTCTGCTCCAGTTTTAATTTGTCATCTCAAGCGGAGTCGAGAGATCTCGGGATCTTCAATGGATAAGCAAATAATCAGAGATTCCTCGACTTCGCTCGGAATGACAAAACGTTGTATGGACTCCGCCCTGCGGCGTCCGGGTCGACGCAGCGCGCCGACTCTACCTATTCGGGGGAAGCATGCAGCGCCGCCTGGGCTCTGGCTTGCGGTTAGATCTCTACGCAAGCGAGGACGCTCGCGCTACCTTATTGCGGCGAGGCGTGAAGTACCGCCTGGTATTCCGGCTTTTTGTGATAATCGACCAGACGGAAGCCCCAACCGATGAGCGTGGAGAGATCTTTGGTCTTCGCTTTTTTTTCGTTCAGGAACTTTTCGACTCTCCTTTTCAATTCCGGCTGTTGATCGGTCATGTCGAGGATCTCGAAAATCTCCATCGACAAGAGCCAGTCTTCAGGATGCTCAGCCTGCTGTGTTTCCCAAATTTCGCCCAGTCGTTCGTAACCGGTTTTGCCCTCGCGAATTCTCCGCACCTGTTCGTAAAGGTTTTCGAGCCGCTTTCGTTTTGCATCGGACGGAATTTTGATGGTGCGTTCCTTCGGCACCAGCGCCACCTGGTTGTACGCATCCTTGTCCGCGGCGCCGTTGAAAACGGAGCTGATGCACTCGCCGACAACCATGTCGTAAACGCCCCACTCAGGATCGAACAAAACCCGGTCGCCATATTTCGCGCTGCAGTTCGAGAACGTGATCAGCAGCAATTTCCCGTCGCGTCTGAGGATTTTTTCCACTTTCCCTGAAACCACAATGCCGCTGACAAATTCGATTCTTGCTTTTCGGCCTTCCACAATTCCCAGCGCATGCAATTGATCGTTCGTAAGCGACTCCGGAAGCGCGGGCGTTTGACTCCATTTGCCGACCGGCGAGCCGAATCCGTCTTTGTGATAATCGACGCCGTGCCCTTCGAGCTCCTTGTCGCGGAACGCAAGCGCGCTCTTACCGTTAGTTCGGAGATAGACCGGCGAATTGTTTTCGTCCGCAATGAGTTCATTGAAAACCCCGCTGACTTGAAGGCCGGATGAATACTCGCAGGTCGCCACGTTCTGGCATTCGATGGCCTTCTTGATGCCTTCGAGTCCGCCCACCTGAAACGCCATGGTGCTGGCGAACTCTTCCAGCACATCTTTCAGGTGCTGAAAATCACGGCACACGAAAAGTTGCGGCTGCCTGGTGGTGATATCGAATGCGTAAGTCTGCGCGTCGATGGAGTAGGGGATCTTTTTTACTGCCGGCTCGAGGCATGAGACCGACTCGCCGATCGATGAAAGGAGTCCGGCTCCATATATTTTTGGATTCTCAAGGGCGCCGATGAGCCCATACTCCACGCTCCACCAATGCATGCGCGATAGCAGCGCCATTTCTGAAGGCTCGCCCAGGTTTTTTTGCCCGTGTTCAACCAGTTTGGTCGCTTCCTCAACTTCCTTTGGATCGGCGTTTGGGCGTTCTTTCAAAATCGATAAATGGCGGATTGCTTGATACAACTCGAAATCTCTTTTTGAAGACATCGCTTTCGCGCCGATTTCCCCGAACCGCTGCAGATATTCCGAGTATTCGCGATCGACAATGATTGGCGCGTGACCCGCGGCTTCGTGCACGATATCCGGCGCAGGCGTGTACTCGATGTGCTGGATCTGCCGCATGTCGCACGCGATCACCAGCACTTTGTAGGCTTGAAATTCCATAAACGCGGCCGGCGGAATGAATCCATCCACGGCTACCGCGCCCCAGCCGATCCTGGCGAGAATGTCGTTCATCTCCTGAATGCGCGGGATCCGCTCAAAGGAGATGCCGGTGTTGAGAAGTCCTTTGAAATAAACTTTATGGGCGTACTCCTTCAGGAAAAAAATGTTCTGGCGCATGATGAATCGCCAGACCGCGTGATCGACCGATGTGTAATCGTCGTAGCGCTGATCGACTGCGAACTGGAGCAAATGTTTTGGGCAACTGGCCACTGCCGCGTTGTTGTAGCTGATACCACTTTGAGATTTCATTCGGGGGCCTCGATTGCAAATATAACTTACGATTCGATGTAAAGTAGCGCAAGCCTCCGGCTTGCAAATCCATTCAAGCACGCAAGCGGGACGCATGCGCTACTTTCGCTTTGCGCGCATCACGCGTTTGGTAATCCACACGAGCACGGCAATCGCCAGCGCCCACGGCGCGAGGAATGCGATCGCTACGCCGATCATGCGGACACTCCACATGATTGCTCCGGCGCTTTGCGCCACGGTGCGTCGCAGCGTAGCGAGGGCACCGCTCTGCTGGGAAACGATATTGCCCTGGCTGTAAACCTGAATCGAGATGTCGGCCGGTGCGTTGGCTTCATCGGTTTGTGTGCCGGTGCGATCCTGGCGTTGCACCGTGATATTCTCGAGTCTGCCTAACGAATCGAGCGATTGCATCAGCGCCGGATAATTTTTCATCGGCACCCGCAGAAACACGTTCGCCCCTTCGCGTCCGTCTGAATCGCGATTAAAGGTGGAGCTGCGAATGCGTCCGCCTTGCTTTTCAGCCACGGTTTTGAGCTGCTTTGCCTTTTCGTCTACTGACGACGTACGAATCCGCAGGCTCGTTTGCTGAAAGCCTGCTCCTGTTCCTCGCGCGAGATGGTGACGTTAAGCTCAACCTTGTCACGCTTGGTTTTCGCATTTTCGAATCCCGCGGCTGCGGGATTGCCGCCCTGGGCGATGCGTTCGGTTTGCGTTTGAAAATTTTCCACGCGCCCGAAGCCTTTGATGCGGCCAATTACGGCGTCGCTTTCTTCCGGCGCGATCAACATGCTGATCTGCCCAGAGATGTGTCCTGAATAATCGCGATTGAGCTGCGCATTTGTGATCTGCATCCCGCGACTGCGGGACGACGCCAGCGCTTTGATCTCATTGTAAGTCTTCTCCACGTCCGGTGCATAAAGCGCGAGTTGAGCGCGCTCTTTAAGCAGAAACGCCGCCGGTTCTTCCATGTCTTTTTCCGCGAGTGAAATCGTCACTGTGGCGAATTGCACCCGCGAATCCCAATACTTCAATTCGCCCTGCATCTTTTCGATTTCTTCGCGCACCCGGCCGAGTTCCTTTTCCACCTGGAGCAAATCCGAGACCTTGCCGGTCTTCGTCTTCAGCATGTCGATCAAACGCTGCTCCATTACGCGTGCGTTCTTCAGCCGCGCATCGGTATCCAAATAAGCTTTTGTCACGTCCTCTGTGCCGAGCGTCTGGTTTTTCAACTCACCAAGCCCGCGAACCTTTTGCAGAAATCGGTCCAGATTTTCCGGGAGCACTTTAATGACAACTTCGCCGCGCAACTTGCCGTTTGCTTGTTTCTGCGACTCGGTCGTCGCCACATAGCCGCGTTCTTCCTTCGCCCACGCTGTGATTTTCTGAACAGCATCCTCAAAGCTGACGATCTCCAGTTCGATGGTAGCGTTCCGAATTAGTTTTCGGTTCGCCAGTTCCGGCGCAGGCGTTTCGCCTGAGTTCTGCTCGGCTGCGTAGTTCATCGCTTCCGACGCGGTGCCGGTTTCCTTAGCCGCGATTTCCGCCTGCGCTGGCTGGGCCGGTGCGACGGTTTCTGGAAAAGCTTTGAAGTCTTTATGGAGTTCTGATCTGGTTGCGGAGGATGGCGGCGGCGCCGGGAGTGCCAGCTCTTTCTGTTTCCCTGCAGCGAGTTCGTCCGAGCTGGCCAAACCACCAGCAACTGCTTGAGCTGGCTCCGGCACTCCGACCGGCGATCGTTGCCGGAACAACTGTTCGTTTGCGTAGTCAGCTCGGGTTCGTGGCGCGATTACAGTTTCACCGGTGATCATCCGGCCGAGTTGCACAAGTCCGAGCAACACCGCAGCGACCGCAGTGATTTGTATGGCGCGGAATCGGACCAGATCAGCAAGGAATTTCACCAGCCCTGCTCTTTCAGGAATACGTTGCCGAAAGCCGGTCAGCATTCGTTGTTCAAAAGCCGGATCAGCTTTTTCCTGAGCGAAAGTTTCTTCGAGGATTTTGTTCATGGCTTTGGTTTCCTGATGAGTTTTTCGGCATTCGGCGCAATCGACGAGATGCGCATGAAGAGCGCTGCGTTCGTCGGCCGAAAGCTCGCCGTGGAGATCGGCGGCTAGCCAGTTATCAATTTCGTTGTGAAGGGTTGCCATACGATTAGTCCATTGAAGCGAGAGCAGGCCGAAGCTGTTTCCGCATGGAAGCCAGGGCGCGCCCGAGAATTCCGCGCAAGGCGCCATTGGTCAGGCCAAGGGTATTTTCGATTGTGCGATAATCCATCTCTTGGAAATAACGCAGCGTCAGCGCTGCGCGATGGAGCTCCGGCAGCGTAGCAAGTGCGGAGTGCAACTTTTGATCGACAGCGGTCGTGTCGGTCGGGGCGCTTTCGCTTAGTTCAATCTTTTCGTTAGGGTAGGGAACAGGTCGGCGTTTTCGGAAGATGTCATGTGCCCTGTGACGCGCGAT
Source organism: uncultured Verrucomicrobiae bacterium (assembly GCA_963753675.1). Classification (GTDB taxonomy): domain Bacteria; phylum Verrucomicrobiota; class Verrucomicrobiia; order Chthoniobacterales; family UBA10450; genus Udaeobacter. Next base: position 435,884 of record CAVWCZ010000008.1, read on the forward strand.
GGTCGCCAGCCAGGCGGGAAATTTCTCGGGATCGCGCACGCGCCAGCGCGTTTTCCAGGCTTTGACCAGCGAATCCTGCACTACGTCTTCGGCTTCCTCGCGGTTTTGCAGAATCCCGTAAGCGATGGCGAAGAGCATCCGACTGTGACTGCGGATAATCATTTCAAATGCCTCTCGATCGCCGCGTATGGCGGCCCTGTATTGTTCGCGTTCGCTGGCATCCATGAGGTGGTCGATCTAAAGCCTAGACGTTCGACCACGCGATTCCGCGCGAAATTTTTTTACGGTAGCGCGAGCCTCCGGCTTGCGAGTGGTGCCTGATCGCAAGCGGGACGCATGCGCTACTTTGAAATCGCTATTCCGCGCGAAACATTCCTGGCTGAGGTGGATCGGCTTCTCCGAAAGCGATGGCAAGTGGATCGCCCAAAACGCAAATATTGGTGGCAAAGCCGCCCGCTTTTGCCAACGCGTTGAGGACAACGCGTACCACCTAAAAAATAATCACGGTATTCCCTGCGCTCACAAGATCCTTGACTCGCGCAGCGTCCCAGTTGGCGAGTCGAATACAACCGTGACTCGCGGCCCGGCCGATGGTCTCGGGATTGTTTGTGCCATGAACGCCGATGCCAGGTTTATTCAGGCCCATCCAGAGGACGCCGACCAGATTATTCGGGCCGGGCGGAAGATTGTAAAAATTTTCCGTGCGCACACCGTGATTAAGCATGCCTTCGTCATAGCGGAACCACGGCCAAACGGTCACACCGAGGATTTTCCATGTGCCCACTGGCGCCGGGAGCGCCGTGGAGCCGGGTGTGATGGGAAAAACACAAACCAACTGGTCTCCATCGAATACTTCGAGAAGATGCTCGTGTGTATCGACAAATATCTTGCGTGCGGCGAATGCAGAATTCTCAGGGACTTTGCCCTCGGTGAATTTTTCAACTTCGAACGGCAACACGTTTGGCACCTTGAGCGTGTCGCCGACCTTAAGGTGTTCCCAGTCTATCCCGGGATTGAGCTTCTGAATGTAGGCTTCGGCAGAATGAAAACGCTCCGCCACGAATTCCAGCAGCGAAGTGTAAGGCATCCATTTTAACTTTGCCTGCTCAGCGTGGCTGCCCGGAACATCGCCGATCTGTTTCAGGTCTTCTTCTCTGATTGTGTAGGTGGCGTAAGTCTCCGGCACCTGGTCGAGCATCCATTGATCGACCGCGCCGGTCTTCGGCATCGCGTGCGCATGCTTGTAGGAGATGAGCGCTTTCCGGAAAAATTCGCCCATTTTTCCATCGATCTTTCCCGGACCGAAATCGTTGTTGTCCAAAAAAATCTGCAATCGCGTAGCCGTCTCTTCATCGTAGTTGGGCAAGGCGACGGGATAAACTTTCGGTGGCGGAGTAGGCGTCGGCGTCTCCTGAGCGTGCGCAAACATGGGCATCAAGGCAGATGCGACAATGGGCAGAACGAATTTCATTGGGCGAAAGTTATGCGCTGTGAATTGCACGACGCAAACGCGATCCGCAAGCTGGCGCTGTAAAGTGCGTTGTCCTCAACGCATTCAATAGCCGCGCTATACGCTCGTGGAAGATCCGCTGAGGACAGCGGACACTACAGCACCGGTCGCAAGACCACGGTTGATTCGGCTGGCAAAATCCACTCCTCCGGAGTTGCGCTTGCTGCCGCGTCTGTTCCCCCATAACGCTGCGAATCGCTTGTCCAAAGCGATTTCCATCTGCAATTCGGCGGCGGAGCGAGCAAAGGCTCCGCAGCAGGATGTAAAACCTGGCGTTCTCCCAGGTTTACCAACAAGAGCCGATCATCATTTTGATCGGAAAGATATCTGAGGACGAAGCTTGAACGTCCGAGTACCGCGCCGTCGATTCCGCCGAAACCTTGCTGTCGAAACCGTGAGTCTTCCCGGCGTAATTTCATCAGATCGATGTGCAGATCGTACCACGGCCGATTCCTGTCGCGCTCTGAAAAATTGAGTTTGCATCGAGAGAATGCCTCCGGATCATCCGGCGCCGGCAACCGGGTCAACGTCTCTTCCTTTGTAAGCGACAAAAATGGCGCCAGCAATTCAGCTCGACCTTTGCGAGTCGCATCGCGCACAGACGCATCGCCTACATCTGCGAAATAGAGAAAAGGACTCGATGCGCCGAATTCTTGGCCCTGAAAGAGCAAAGGTGTCCAGGGTCCGAGCAAAAGAAGAGCCGTCATGGCACGATATCGTCCGGGCGAAGTTTGAAAACGCGGCCGATCACCCGGGCCGGTATTTGCGATCTGGTCGTGATTTTCGATGAAACAAACGAACGCCTCTGCGGGCATGCCGAAGCTGGGAGTGCCGCGCAACACCTTTTGCCACGAAAATGCCTGTCCCTGATAGAGAAAACCGTACTTCGCGACGGAAACAAGTTCCTGCGGCTTACCGGTGTAGTCACCGAAATACCCGACGTTGTGCTCAGTCAATGCAACGATGGCGCTGTGATGGAAATCGTCATTCCACATAGCATCCAAATCGTCGCCGCCCGCAGTCCGAGGTCGCGTCATCTTTGATTCCTGCAGATCGTTTTCGGCAACGAGGATGATCGAACGTTTTCCTGCGGCCTCGCGCGCTGCGCGACCGACACCGCCAATGATGTATGCGTTAGACTCGTCGCGAATCGCGTGCGTCGCGTCAAAGCGGAAACCATCGAAATGAAATTCTTCGATCCAGTAGCGTCCGTTGGTGATGAAGAATTCGCGAACTGGTCCCGAGTTTGGCCCGTCAAAATTGATTATGTCTCCCCATTCGTGACCTTTTCCGTGGACCAGATAATCGTCGGAAAAGAGTCCCAGGTAATTTCCGTCCGGTCCGAAATGGTTATACACGACATCGAGAATTACGCCCAGACCCAACGAGTGGGCACCATCGACAAAGGCACGTAAATCGTCCGGCGTTCCGTACAAGTGTGAAGGTGCAAACAAATCGACACCGTCATAGCCCCAGCCGAATTTTCCCGAAAACTCAGCCACCGGCATCATTTCGATAACGGTGATTCCGATGCGGGCGAGCTCGCTCAACTGTTTGGCCGCGGCGCGCCAGGTCCCCGCTTCGGTCAATGTTCCGACGTGCATTTCGTAAACGATCTGGCCTTTCAGCTTCAGTCCGGGCCATTCCGTATCGTTCCAGGGGTGCTTCGTTGGATCGACAATGCGCGAGGGACCGTGTGGCCCATCCGGTTGAAAACGTGAGGCTGGATCGGGATAAAAATCCGTGCCTCCGTCCAATCGGAATTGGTAGAGCGTGTCCGCACCGGCGCTGGCCGCGCCAGAAAAATATCCTCCCGGCTCCGCTGTAAGCGCGCAATATGTTGGTTTTCCGCCGTCAGCGTCTTTTAAAACAACATCAACTTCCCGCGCCTTCGGTGCCCAAATTCGAAAATGCGTTTGGTTTTCGCCGATCAGCTCTGCCCCGATCGGATAGCGACGTTTTGTGTGCGACATCAGGAAATAACATGGCGCTCCCGGCGCACTAAACAATGACGAGAGCCAACTGTAGCGTGCTTTCCCCAGCGCATTTCTTGCGGACCCGTCGAATCCTCCGCTGAGGACAGCGGAGTCTGCAGCAAATGAACGGCAATCGTTAGCGGGAGCTTGATCAAATTCCAGGAATCCGCTCAGAATGCCACGCATGAATGGGGGCGAACCAAAGATCGAAATCTTCAAGCCGTTCGGGGAAGGATTCGAATTGATGAAAAAAATCCTTTTTCAGCCGTTCGATATGAAGAAATGGCTCGTGATCGGTTTTGCAGCATGGCTTGCGAATCTCGGCGGCGGAGGAGGTGGCAGTTTCAATTACTCGAACAACCGGCATGAAGAGTCGCAAGAATTGAACAAAATGATCGCGCAAATTCCGCAACCGGTTCTCATTACCGGCCTTTGTATTTTGGTTTGTGTCGTCCTCCTGCTCATTGTCTTATTTGCCTGGCTGCGCGCGCGGGGGCGATTTATTTTTGTGGACTGCATCGTTCACAATCGGGCGGCGATTGTCCAACCGTGGAAAGAATTCCGCGCTGAAGGAAACAGTTTTTTTCTGTTCTCACTTGTCGTCGTGTTCGTACTCATCGCGACTGTCGCCATCGCAGGGTTTGCCCTCTTTGTGCCGCTTATTCCTCGAGGCGTTCAGGCGCAGCCTGGAGTAGGATTTTGGATCGGGTTGCCGCTATTCGTGTTCATTGCAGTCTTCCTCGCTTTCTTTTGGGTCATGGCCTCCCAATTAATGGTTCCCATCATGTACCGGCAACGATGCCCTGCGCGGCTGGCATTTGCTCAGGCGCTGGATTTAATTACCACCGATACCGGTCCGATCCTTCTATATGTGTTGTTTCTTCTGGCGTTGGCCGTCGCGGTAGTGGTGATCAGTTGTGCCGTTGCATGCGTAACCTGTTGCATCGCTGCAATTCCCTATGTCGGCACGGTCATACTCTTACCGGTCCCGGTGACGCTTGTCGCGTTTTCGCTCTTGTTTCTGCGGCAGTTCGGCCCGGATTATGATGTCTGGGCGAGCTTCGTACCGCCTGAATTTTTGCCTGTGCTCATGTCTCCACCTGCGTCAGTTGGGACTGAAATGTGATGACCTAACGAGAACAGTAATTACCCCACATTGAGGCAAATCGATCCTGGCAGTTTCGATGTCGCAGATATGAATAACACCGATCTCCGCGAGTAGTCTCGCAGACGTGAAAGTGGCGTTCCCGCGTGTGAAGGTCGGTCGTGAGCTCCGCAGAAGAACCGGGGTAGCAACCAGCGACCGATTAATGCTATAACTGGAGGATGAACTGGGATGCGATTAGCGCGATTTCGCAGTTGGTCGGCTCGCTTGCCGTTGTTTTGTCCGTGCTCTATCTGGCTGTCCAAGTGCATCAGAGCACGCGCGTGGCCAAGCTCGCCATGCAAGACGCTGCGGCGACCGCCTTGCGCGACGTGACCAAACCTTTGATGGAAAACGCCGAGCTGGAACGAATCTGGCGTATGGGACTTGAGGATATTAGTGTGCTTTCAGTCGAAGAGCGGGCGCGATTTTTCCATGCCAGTTACCAGTTCTTAAAGGCATTTGAGACGATTCATTTTCACCATGTTTACGGAATGATGGACACCGACCTGTGGGAAGGCTGGCATGGACTCCTTCGGCATTATGTCGTCGCGCCAGGGATGGCTCATTACTGGAAACTTCGGCCCGAGGTTTTCTCCAAGCGTTTTCGCAATTTTGTTAATGCACTCGAACCACCGGCGGATCAGCGTACGGTGGGCACATTGTTCGGAAAGGAACCGAAGTAACCGAGAGCCGCTCGGTCGTTTCTGAGGCAGCGCGCTTTAAAGGTCTAAGAGCAATGCGCCTGCGCATTGCTCTTATGAGCACTCCATGCGAAAGGGCAATGACGTTTTAGCGCACGCGCGATTCGCGCCGGTTACTTACACGGTCCCGGTACAGGGATCACGAACTTGCCGTCTTTCTCGGCGACGAAGTTTTCCGAGCTACTACTGGAACTGCCGCTGCCGTCCTTCTTTTCAACCTTGATGACGAGCTTCTTGGTTGGCTTGAGTGGCAGACAAACCTTTCCGCCGCCAGGGGACTCCATCGGAGCGCCCACTTTTTTAACGTCGTCCGGTGTAAGACTCACCAATTCAATCGAGGAAATTTTCTCTCCGGCTCCCCCCGACTGCATCATTTTGTAAAACTCGAGGATTTCCGGGTCGGAGCCCTTTGTGTAAAGAAAGGACTCCAGGGTCGCAGTGTCCTTTCCTTCCATTGCTGTTTTATATTTGTCTGTGAACGCTTTTTCCTGCGCGGGGGTGCCCGCCACGATGCCCGGGGCGACTGCGAGCAGAAGTGCGCCAGCTATTGTGAAGATTCTCATAGAGGTTTTCATGGCCGCCACCGTAGTCGGCCCCGTTTTGGCAAGGCAAGTGAATTCGGAAAAGAAAAATCGTTGCTGAGTCGCGTTTCGCGGGCTATTCCAAACTCTCTTAAATGGACAGGCGGCGGACTGAAAACGCCTCTTTCTCGGGATGAATATCCACGAACATCAAGCCAAAGAGTTGTTGCAAAAGTTCGATGTCGCTACCACGCGCGGCAGAGTAGCTGCCACACTTGATGAGGCGGAGCAGATCGCGCGAGAGCTGGGCGATATCGATATTGTCGTTAAGGCACAAGTCCATGCGGGCGGGCGCGGCAAAGGGACTTTCAGAAACGGCTTTAAAGGCGGGGTTCACGTTCGCAAGACGCCGAAGGACGTTCGCGAAGTAGCGGCGAAAATGCTCGGAGAGATTCTGGTGACGCATCAGACCGGTCCGGACGGCCGCAAAGTGAACAAAGTGCTGGTCGCGGAGTCGGCGGATATTGAACGCGAAATCTATTTTGCCGTTCTGCTCGATCGCGCAACGGCTGCGCCTTTGATTGTAGCCAGCACCGAAGGTGGAGTGGAAATAGAAGCTGTTGCTGCGAAATCGCCCGAGAAAATTACCCGGGAACCAATTGATCCGTTAGCCGGCATGCAGCCATACCAGGGGCGTAAGCTGGCAAAACAACTCGGTTTCGAATCTTCCCAGTTAAAAAACGCGTCCAAACTATTCGAGGGACTTTACCGCACCTTCCTTGCGTTTGATTGCTCGATGGTTGAGGTCAACCCACTGGTTGTTACGACCAAGGGCGAAGTCCTGGCGCTCGATGCCAAGTTCAACTTTGACGATAACGCGCTTTATCGCCATCCGGAGATCGCGGCGATGCGCGATGTCGCGGAGGAAGATCCGCGCGAGGTTGAAGCTTCAAAACATGGATTGAATTACATTGGGCTGGATGGAAACATCGCCTGCCTTGTGAATGGGGCCGGACTGGCCATGGCCACCATGGACATCATTAAATTTTATGGCGGCGAGCCAGCCAACTTTCTCGATGTAGGCGGCAGCGCTACTGAAGAGCAGGTGACCGAAGCGTTCAAGATCCTGATCGCTGACAAGCATGTGAAAGCGATTTTGGTCAACATCTTCGGCGGGATCATGAAATGTGATGTAATCGCACAAGGCATCATCAACGCCGCGAAAACGCTGAAACTAACAGTGCCTCTGGTCGTTCGTCTTGAAGGAACAAATGTCGACCGGGGCAAGCAGCTGTTGAAGGAAAGCGGCCTCGCCCTAATCGCAGCCGACGATCTCGCCGATGCGGCGAAAAAGGTAGTCGCAGCGGCAAAAGACAAATGAAGGTGTGTTCTGCAATCGTATTCCTTGCACTCGCTGCAGCAGTTTCGGCGGAGGAACTGCCACGCAAGACGAAAGCGCCGCGCGAGAATTATCCAAACGTCGATGTAATCTACGACTCGGTGACAATGCCTGACGGCAAACGTTTGCGCAGCATTATTACCAAGCCACGCGAAGCAAAAGGAAAGTTGCCGGTCATTTTTCTCGTCGGTTGGCTGAGTTGCAATTCGGTGGAAGCGCCAGCCGACACCAAAGATGCTACCGGCCTGATTCTTCGCGGGCTCGCGCAGACGCCCGGGTTTTGCCTTTTCAAGATCGACAAACCGGGTTGCGGCGACAGCGAAGGCGATTGTGCGCAAACAGATTTCGACACAGAGCTTGCCGCGTACCGCGCCGCATTCCGCGCGCTGAAAAACTACGACTTCATTGATTCAGACCGGGTGTACATTTTTGGCAGCAGCAACGGCGGCGGCTTCGCGCCGTTAGTTCCGGAAACCGCGACTGAACAGGCGCAGGTTCGCGGCTACATCACCATGGGCGGCTGGGTTAAAACCTGGTTTGAGCACATGCTGGACATTGAGCGGCGGCGTTTTGCCCTGATGAAAAAATCGCCCGGCGAAGTGACCGACCGAATCAAAGCCGCGACCACGCTTTATTATGACTGGTTGATCAAGGGGCGCAGCGTTCCGGATATCTTAGAAAAGCCCGAGCTCGCAAAACTCTGGCCCGAGGGAAAGGATCAAACGCACCTTTACGGGCGACCACTGAAGTTTTATCAAGACTTGCAGAATCTGAATCTGGCCGCCGCGTGGTCCCGTGTGAAAGTCCCGGCGTTAATCTTGCACGGGCAGTACGACTGGATCATGAGCCGCGAGGATTCCGAGCTCATTGCGCAATATGTGAACGCAAACCTTCCCGGCGCGGCGCGTTTTATCCAAGTACCGGAGACGGGACATGGCGGGCAGCATTATCTGAGCATGGCTGATGCGTTCGCTGGAAAAGAAGCTCCGTTCGATCCGAACATTATTCGAACCATGACAGATTGGTTGAAACAACAACAGAGGAACCCCGCAGGATGAAAATCAAGGAAATCGGATTTGTCGCAATTCCAGTCACGGATGTCGCCCGTGCGCGAAAGTTTTACGAAGAAGTGCTTGGCTTGGATGTGGTCGAAGAAATGATGTCCGGACAATGGGTGGAATATGCGATTGGCAACGAGACGCTGGCTATCGCGAACGTTGGCGAGCAATGGACGCCGTCCGATCAGGGCACTGCCGCCGCATTTGAGGTCGAGGACTTCAACGAGGCGATCAAGCAGTTGAACAATCAAAATGTGCGTTTTGCCGCGGAACCTTTTGAGACGCCATGCTGCCACATGGCTGTGGTGCAAGATCCCGATGGCAACAAACTGATAATTCACAAGCTCAAACCCGAAAACCAGAAAGGAGTCTGCAAATGATTACCAATGAAGTGGCCTTTGTTGCCATTGCTGTTTCTGACAAGGAACGCGCGCAAAAATTTTATCAAGAGACACTGGAGTTAAAGCCTACACGCACGCAGATGGATGGCGCATGGGTCGAGTACGACCTTGGTCCGATCACCATCGGCGTGGGATGTCACCCGGCGTGGCAACCTTCGCGCGACGGCACAACCGTCGCGTTCGAGGTCGAAGACATCGATTCAGCGGTCGCCAAATTGACAGAGCGCGGCGTGACCTTCGACATCGAAAAGACCGAGACGCCAGTTTGTTGGATGGCGCAATTTCGGGATCCGGACGGCAACAAGCTCGTGATTCACAAGCGCAAACAATGACGAAGCTCAAATGACGAATGTCGAAGGAATGATCAAATGACGAAGCCTGAAAGGATGGTCGGCACGCGCTTCGAGCTTATCGTCACCCAGGCTTTGTCATTTTTTCGGCATTCGGCATTCGCCATTCGTTATTCCAATCATGTCGATTCTCGTCGATAAGAACACACGACTCGTAGTCCAGGGAATTACCGGCAGCGCGGGCGGATTTCATACCCGTCAGTGCATCGATTACGGGACAAAAGTTGTTGCCGGCGTGACACCTGGTAAGGGCGGCCAGATGTTCGACGGGAAAGTGCCGGTTTTCGATACCGTGTGGGAAGCGCGACAAAAAACTGGATGTAACGCGTCGATGGTTTTTGTGCCTGCTCCCGCGGCGGCGGATTCGATTTTGGAAGCGGTCGATGCTGGAGTTGAACTGGTGGTTTGCATCACGGAAGGAATTCCGGTCATGGACATGATGCGCGTGAAAGCTCTCATTCGTGGAAAAAAATCGCGCCTGATTGGACCGAACTGCCCGGGCATCATTACGCCTGGCCAATGCAAGATCGGGATCATGCCGGGATATATTCACAAGCCCGGGAGTATTGGCGTGATCTCGCGCTCTGGTACGCTTACCTACGAGGCCGTGTGGCAGTTAACATCGCGTGGTTATGGGCAGTCGACCTGTATCGGCATCGGCGGGGATCCAATACATGGTCTGTCGCATCTCGATTGCGTGAAATTGTTTGAGGAGGACCCCGGGACGGATGCGGTGATTTTGATCGGTGAGATCGGCGGATCAGCAGAAGAAGAAGCTGCGGAATGGATCAAAGCGAATGGTAAAAAACCCGTGGCCGCATTTATCGCGGGAAAAACAGCCCCGCCGGGTCGCCGAATGGGTCATGCAGGCGCCATCATCTCGGGTGGCAAGGGAACCGCGACAGGAAAGATTGAAGCGCTTAAAAGCGCAGGGATTGCAGTCGCAGAAACGCCAGCTGCGATCGCCGATATTTTGATTACACGCCTAAAAGCGTCATCCTAAGCTGTCCGTCGTTTGTATCTTAACGCGTTAGGGAACACTGCCTATGAACACACTCGCACTTATTGCAATCACCTGGGTTGGCAAGGAATACAGATTCATCGGGTTGGATTGGAGCTACCTCGTCATACTTGGCCTTATCGGTAACGCCACATTTTCCATGCGTTTCCTTGTGCAGTGGATCGCCTCGGAGCGTCGGGGTGAAAGCGTGATCCCGGTCTCGTTTTGGTATTGGAGCATCTTCGGCAGCATCATCATGTGCCTCTATTTCATCTTTAAACGCGATCCAGTCGGCATTCTCGCCTATCTCCCTAACTCGCTGATCTACATTCGTAACCTGATGCTAATCCAAAAGGGGAAGTCTGCTGCCACCGCGGCCGCGCCTTCGCAGCATCCTCGCGAATTGGGCTGAGTCCGGGCGGGAGTCTCGTTATCGATCAGGAATCGTGGGGCCATTCCCGCTCGTTGTTGAATTACCTGCGGGAAGATTTGCCGCTTGCCAGTCCATCGCCATGCGAATGCGGGAGCGGCCGCTGGGATGATCGTAAAAGATGAACTCCTCGAGCGTGGTTGGATCGAGCTTGCGATAAGTGCCGAGCTTCAATGCCACTTGTGCCATCCCATCGGGTTCACGGGAAGTATTGATTCCAAAAGCATCCGCTTCACGCTCCGTTACGCGGACCACTGTATTGAGAAGCGGTGTGGCGAGAAAAATCAAAGTGCCAAGAATCAAACCCAGCAGTGGAAGCCCGGCCGGATCGGCAATGCCACGCACGCCCCATTCGCCACCCCAGCGCCTGGCCGCGGCGTCAAAAAGAATTCGAGTGAGCGCAAAGCCGACCAGGATAAAAATCCCAAGGTAGGTCAGCAACTTCGCACCATGATTGAGAACATAATGGCCCATCTCGTGCGCCATCACTGCGCGGATCTCTGGTATCGTGCATTGTTTAAGCAAATTGTCGTTCAGCGCGATGCGCGTGGTCCCGAAGATTCCTGAAACATTCGCGCTTACACGTGTTGTCTGGCGCGACGCGTCTACCTGGAACACCTGTTTGACCGGAATCTCATTCGCCTTCGCCATCGCCAGAATGGGCTCGCTGATTTCAGGGTTAGTCAGCGGCTTATACGTATTGAAAACGGGCTCAATAAATACCGGAGCTATAAAGAGCAAAATGAATGAAAAAACAACGGCAACGATAGTTCCCCAGATCCACCACGTTTTCGGGGCCCGCCGCAACACAGCGTAGAGCACAACAAGGAAGATAGTGCCGCCGATAATTGTCATCCCCAGTCCAATCAACTGTTCCTGAAACCACGCAGGAAAAGTCTGCGTCGCCAATCCATATTGATGTTCGCGAAAGAAGTGCTCGTAGAGATTGAGCGGAAAACTGAGGACATAAACGAGCAGCAAATAGGGAATGCTGTAGCAGGCCACTTGCAGCGTTTTCGACTTTGTTAACCCTTCCGAGAAATCGCGTAGCCGTGCTGAAACCCGGGACGACAGCAAAAAAATCGAGATCCCTGCAGCCAGAAGGTAATCCCATAAAATCAGCCAGTAGCCGCCCTCGAAATAAGCGTTCGATTTTTCGCGCTTCTCTTGTGGCACGCTGTTCAGTAATGCCTGTGTCGCCGCAGCCGGATCAAGCTTCGGCGCCTGTCGCGGCACGGGGGACCTGGCGGTTTCACTGGTCCCGGGCGCGGCCGTCTCTCCGATCGCGACACTCGAACTTTGGGTTCCCGTTTCGCCGTGAAGAATTGGTATCGATGCTACCAACACCCCGGTGACGAAGCCAAAACAAAGCAAGGATTTTTTCATATGCACAACGCTCGAAACGCAAAGCATTTCACAAAGGCGGCCTTATCATGCCACGCTATTTTCTCGGTGCACAATGAAAGCGACGTGGCAGCACCGCACTCTGGAACCCGGGCGCCCTTCGACACTGTGACCCACAGGAGGCGTGATATCCCCGTCGGGAAGTAACTTTAGTCGCTATCGCTCAAAAGCTTGACAGCCGGCGCTTCATTAAGCTGGACTAACCGCCTCGACCGATGGTAAACAGACAACATGAAAGCGTTGGTATCGCTGTCGTTGGTTTGGGCAGTCGCAGGTGGATTGAGTATCGGGGGCAATTTAAATGCCCAAACGCCCTCCGCGGACACAGCGCGATACGGCCCGTACCCGACAAACTATAAACAGATCATCATGCAATGGCTGAACAAACAATTGGCCGATCCTGACAGCGCGCGCGTTGAGTGGAACGATGCACCAAAACCGACCGACCTTGGCAGGGAAAACGAAGCTGTCTCCGGGTACCTCGTTAACTTTACAGTGAACGCACGAAACCAATTCGGTCTTTATACAGGGAAGCAAAAACATTCCGTTCTAATCCGTAACGGCGAAGTGATTAAGAGCATGGGGTTCGCTTACTAAACCAATATGAAACAATTAAAATTGAATTCTAACCGGGAGTCATCCGGGCAGGTCGTTGTTGTGCTCATCATCGTGCTGGCGTTGCTTTTTGGCGCATGGTGGTGGCTTAACTCCCAGAGGCAGGCGAGCGCCAAAGAAGGAAGAGCTTTCGCCAAGCAGGCGATCGAGCAGATCGCGGTCCAGCACGATCTAAATTTCTTTAACGCGCGGCTTAGTCCTCAGGCGCGCATGAACTTCCCGGCGTCTGCGCAACAGGAATTCATGAATGAGATTGTAAAGCTCGGAGCGCCTGTTCGGCCAGTCGACGTCCAGGGCAAGATTGAATTTCAATCACAGTTTTTTGAGCCGCACGGGTCGTTCCATACGCGGATATATTATCCCGCAAGATACGCCGATATGGACATCACTATCTCGCACCCGGTTGGTCGGTGGCAAATTGACGAAATTGCATTCATCCCACAGCAGGTAGCCGCTGCTCCTCCTCCTCCTGCGGCAGCACCTCCACCTGCTTCTGCTCCTGCAGCCGGTTCGCCAGGAACCGAAACTTCGCCAGCCCCGGAGACCTCGCCAGCGACCGAGACTTCGCCAGCTCCGGAGACCTCGCCAGCAACCGAAACTTCGCCAGCAGCTGAGACTTCCCCGCCTCCACCTGGTAGCTAAACAAAGCTTTACTGCCCCGCCTGGCGGGCATCGGCTACAGCAGCAACCGGTCGAGCGAATCGAGACAAATCTGCGACCATGTCTCCATGGCTTCGCGGCGCTCAAGCAATTCTTTTTTCGGAAGAAATGTTAACCCGGTGATCATCGCTTCACGTTTTTCCACCTTCGGTTCAGCCAATTTGAAAATGTGAACGATGCCAAGATGCACACGTCCAACTTCGGTGGTGTCATCGTTTAGAAGTGCCACAATTCGATCTTCAAATGGAGTATCGATCTTGATCTCCTCATTGACTTCGCGCTCCACGCCGGCGCGATATGCCTGTTCATCCATGGCAAACAACGATTCGTCGGATTCGTTCATGTGACCGCCGATGCCGATTGAGCCTTTTGCAACGAGGCGCTGTTCGCCCGCTTTTTTTCCACGGATGTAATAGGCCAGTTTGTTCTCAAACGCGATTAGCGCGTAAGGAATGATCTGTTTATACGCAGGATTGATTTCCGCTTCAGGTCGCGGGAGATAAAAATTATTTCCCCGTGATAGAAACGCGTCGAGGTATTTTTGCGGCTCGAAGTTGAGCCCTTGAAAGCTGCCAAGTTGATCGAAGAGTTCCCGTCGGATGGCGAGAACATTCTCGTTAGGCACGCTCATCGGCCGAAACAATGCGCTATTTCATTCGACATGACAGAGACGTTAAAACGAATACGTCGCGCCGATCTGCGGGCCGAAAAGGTTCAGACTGGGATTGGGATCGGTTTGTCCGCCGTTCGAAAGATGTTGATAGAGCGCACCGACGTTTAGTTTCCAGTGATCATTCACGCTGTACGAAAGACCTGCCGCTGACAAAATGTTGAATGTGAAATCCTGTCCCTGGCCCCCGGGCACTCCGGGGTGGCTGTCGATTCCACCGGCGCCGACGCCGCCCGACATATAAGGAACCAATCGCCAGTGTGGCTGAACGAAGTTGTAACGGAACCCCACGTTGAATCCAAAGTAGTGATTCTCGATTCCTTTGAAAATCGGCTCCGCAATCGCGCTGATATAGAATTGATGATAACCGCGAAGCCAGCTATCGCTTCGGATGACTCCCCACCGGATACGTTCTGTCAGAAACAGCGCACCAACTTGATAATCCGCAGGCGGATTAATCGCGCCAAACAAGTAGCCGGTCTCGAGTGCGAATTCGATTTGGTGCGGATTGAATTCCTCATCGGCGAGAGTCACCTGCCTTTCAGCACCGGCGAACATCTGCGAGCAGATTGAAAGAGCGACGCAAACAATGCAGATGCGAAGAGGTTTCATCCGGCGCGCTTACGATACCGGTCAGTCATTGTCTTGCAATCCTGCAGTGGCGGCGCTCTCTGAGCATCGATCAAAGATTGAAACGCAACTCCCATCCGGCAGTCAGAGACCGCCGCTACAGAATTCTGTCAGATCCGGAGCAAGCTGGCTCGTCCATTCACGGCCGAGTGCGATTGCCAGTTTCGCCGAGTGCAAAGCATGGCGCGGCAAAATGAGTTTCTCCTCAAGCTCATGAGTCCACCCGGTTTCAATGAAACGCAGGTACAGCTGCTCGTCGGGACCATAAATCTTGTCGCCCACGATAGGGTGATTGATCGAGGCGAGGTGCACGCGAATCTGATGAGTTCGGCCGGTTCGCGGAATGGCGCGAAGGAGACTGAAACGATCGCCGGACGAGGTGGATTTTTTGAACCGCTGTTCAACAAAAAATTCGGTCTCGGCGGGCGCGCCCGCAGAGTGAATCATTTGTTTAAGCCAAATCGCAGAGTGTTGATGTTTGCTTTGACGATCCAAAGAAGCCTCGACGATTTTGTGTTCCCATTCGGGCCAGCCCCAAACGATTGCAAAATATTCTTTGAGAAACTGCTGTCGCTGCATCAAGAGCCCAAAATGGCGTGCGGCCGCCGAGGTTTTTGCGACCAAAATCAGCCCGCTGGTTTCGCGGTCGAGTCTGTTCACAATCGAAACCTGGCCGCCGCTGGCGATTTCGAATGCGAGCAGGTCGCGCAATTGTTTCCAGAGAGTCGGCGTTCCGCCCGGCTTTGTCGGGTGAACCAGAAGAAAGGGCGGTTTGTCAACGACGACGTAGTCATCAGTCTCGTCGACGATTTTAAAGAGGAGAGATGGAGTAATGGAGTAATGGACTAGCGAACGTCCGTTCTTCAAAGGCGTTCACCGCCCTTTGTCCCGGAGTGGGCATCCTTTCAGCCCGCGCTTGACGTTTCGCAGCAAAACTGCTTTAGCTAAACGTCTCAGTCCTAACCGGGAGCAACCTTTGGACGCCAAAGATAAAGACATTAAAGACATCAAAGAAATCAAAGCCATCATTGATTTGATGAAGAAACACGATCTTTCGGTGTTCGAGATCGAGAAAGAGGGGTTTCGTCTTAAACTGCAGAGAGGCGGTTCGGCGCCACAAGGAGCTGTTGTTACACCGGCTGCCGCTGTCGATCCGGCCAAGGCTGCGACTTCAGGAGCTGAAACTCCGCCTTCCGCACCGAAACCGCTCGAAGGCGCGTCAACGAAAGAGATCGTGTCGCCAATGGTGGGCACGTTTTATCGCGCTGCATCGCCCGATGCGCCGGCCTTTGTTGAAGTGGGTAAAACTGTTACAGCAGAAACCGTTGTTTGCATCATTGAAGCGATGAAAGTGATGAATGAAATCAAAGCAGAGGTCGCAGGTGTCATTGCCGAAGTGGTCGCAGAAAACGGCAAGCCGGTTCAATTCGGCCAGGCACTCTTCAAGGTCCGCTAACACAAACAGGTAGAGCGCGGCCGCTGTGCGCGCCAAATTGGACGTCCACATGTTCGAGAAAGTCCTGATCGCTAACCGCGGAGAAATCGCGCTGCGGGTAATTCGTGCCTGCAAAGAACTCGGGATTCGTACCCTGGCCGTTTATTCGGAAGCAGACGTCGATTCGCTGCACGTGCAGCTTGCGGATGAAACGATCTGCATAGGCGCAGCGCCCAGCTTGGAAAGTTATCTGAGAATCGATCGGATCATGAGCGCAGCCGAGATCGGTGACGTCGACGCGATCCATCCAGGCTACGGTTTCCTGGCTGAGAATCCGCATTTTGCGGAAGTCTGTGAAAGCTGCAACATCAAATTCATTGGGCCGCCCTCCCACGCGATGCAATCGATGGGCGATAAAAATGCTGCCCGCGCAGCTGCGCGCAAAGCAGGCGTGCCGATAACGCCAGGCAGCGATGGAATCGTGGAGACAGAGGAAGAGGCGATGAAAGTCGCAAGGAGACTCGGATACCCCGTAATGATCAAGGCCGCTGGCGGCGGCGGGGGCCGCGGCATGCGCGCTGCGCATAATGAGCCCAGCCTCAAATCGGCCTTCCACAGTGCGCGTCATGAGGCACAGAAAGCGTTTGGAGACGATCAGGTTTATCTGGAAAAACTCATCATCAATCCGCATCACATTGAATTCCAAATCATGGCGGATAGTCATGGGCACGTCGTGCATCTCGGCGAGCGCGATTGTTCCATTCAACGGAGAAACCAGAAAGTCATTGAAGAATGTCCGTCGCCACTGATGACGCCGGGTCTGCGTAAAAAAATGGGCAACGCTGCGGTGAAACTGGCAAAATCAGTCGGCTACCAAAACGCGGGCACGATCGAATTTCTGGTCGATCAGGATAAGCACTTTTATTTCATGGAAATGAACACCCGCATCCAGGTGGAGCACACTATTACCGAGGAGGTTTATGGATGCGACCTCGTAAAGGAGCAGATTCGCATTGCCGCTGGTCAACCGCTTTCGCCTCATATCGCCCGCGCGGTCCCCCGGTTGCATGCCATCCAGTGCCGCATCAATGCCGAGGACCCCGCCAACCATTTTCAGGCCACGCCTGGCCGCATCGATTTTTATTATGCGCCCGGCGGCCGTGGCGTTCGGATCGACTCACACGTTTATACCGGCTACTCCGTGCCGCCTTACTACGATTCGCTGATTGCAAAGATAATTACCGTAGGCTCCACGCGGATTAATGCGATCGATCGAATGCGCCGCGCCTTGGACGAGTATTACATTACGGGCATCAAAACGACAGTCCCCTTTCAGGCCGCGATGATGCGCAACGGAGATTTTCGCGACGGAAACTACGATACAGGGTTGCTCGATCGCCTCATTTCCGCGGGTAAACTCAGTCTGCAATCGCGTCCACTTCGTCTTCATGAATGACGTGCAGCGTGCTGTAGCGTGTGCTGTCCTCAGCGCATTGGGTTTAACGCGGCGGAAGTCCGCTGGGGACAGCGGACACTACAGCAGGCGATGAGAATGCTCAGTGATTGCCGTCTGTACGGGATCATTGACCTCGGGTACATTCAACCGTCCGACGCCGCTCACGTTGTTGAGCAAATGATCGAAGGAGGCGTCGATCTCATTCAGTTACGCGGAAAAAACAAACCAATCAACGAACTGGCCGATCTCGCAGCGCAGTTGCATGAATTGACAGCGAAAGCTTCCACGTCTCTTATCGTGAACGACCATGTCGAAATCGCCAGCCGGGTCCCGGTTGAGGGCGCACACGTCGGGCAGGACGACGACTCGGTGGAAGTCGCGCGGCAGAAAGCGGCTCGCGACATTTTGATCGGAAAATCGACGCATAACATTGAGCAAGCGCGCGCGGCGCAGCTCGAGGGCGCGGATTATATCGGATTCGGCCCGATCTTCGCCACGCCTACGAAACCTGATTATGTGCCGATCGGCCTTGCGGATATTAACCGGGTGCACGCCGAAGTAAGCCTGCCGATTTTCTGCATCGGCGGGATCAACATCGACAATTTACAGAGCATAATCGACGCCGGTGCGAAGCGCGTTGTGATGGTTTCAGCCTTGCTGAAGGCGCACAGCATTGTTGATTACGCCCGCTGTGTCACCGATATGCTGGCCTGAATGGCGAATGACGGATGACGAATTCCGAAGGAATACTGATCAATGACGAAGCTCGAATGACGAATGCCGAAGGAATGACGAAATCCGAAGCTCATAAGCCGGGTAGCGCCGAAGATTCGTTCCGGAATGAGGAGTCAGAGTGGGTGGTCCATGAACAGCCGGACAAGGACCGCGTTTACGATCTGGAAGAGCGCACAGCGCGGTTTGGCGAAGCAGTAATTGATTTCGCAAAAAGAATTCCACAGAACCCAGTAACCAACCGCCTGATTAGTCAGCTGGCTGAAGCAGGAACAAGTGTCGGTGCGAATTATGTCGAAGCCGATGATTCTGTCTCGAAAAAGGATTTTCTAAAAAGCATCGGGACATGCAAAAAAGAAGCGCGTGAGAGCAAGCACTTCTTACGCATGGCCGCTCGCGCTGTTCCTGAACTGAAATCTGACGCACGAGAGCTATGGCTCGAAGCCAGGGCATTGCACCTGATCTTCGCAAAGATTTGGAGGAGTGGAAAAGACAAATGACAAAGCACCAGGTGCGTATCTTTCGTCATTTGTCATTCGGGCTTACTTCGTCATCCGTCATTCGCAATTCGTCATTCTGATCATGTCTGTTCTCGTTGTTGGATCAATCGCAATTGACGCGGTCAAGACACCGGTCGAGGAGCATTCAAATTTGTTAGGGGGATCCGCTTCCTATGCCGCGCTTGCGGCAAGTTTCTTTTCGCCGGTGCGGCTGGTTGGCGTCGTCGGCGACGACTTTCCAAAATCGGAATTCGATTTCTGGAAATCCCGGAAGATCGATACGCAGGGGGTCCAGCAGGTAAATGGAAAAACTTTTCGCTGGTCAGGTGAGTATTCATGGGACCTAAACACCCGCGAGACGCGCTCCATCGATCTGAATGTCTTCAAAGATTTCAAACCGATGTTGCCGGAGACGTATCGGCAGACCGATTTCGTTTTGCTGGCGAATATCGCCCCTTCGTTGCAAGCGCATGTGCTCGAGCAAATGAAACGTCCGCGATTTGTTGTGGCCGACACCATGGACCTTTGGATCGAGACAGCCAGGGCGGACCTCGATGCGCTGCTACGGCACGTTGATCTACTCATTCTGAACGACAGCGAAGCGCGCGAAATGACCAAGGTAACGAGTTTAATCAAGGCCGGTCGTCGCATTCAGAAAATGGGCCCGTCGTACGTAGCAATAAAGAAAGGCGAGCACGGCGCACTGCTTTTCGGAAAGGAAGATCAGTTCTTCAGCTGCGGTGCGTATCCGCTGGAAGACATTCACGATCCGACCGGGGCAGGGGACACGTTCGCCGGCGGCATGGCGGGGTATCTCGCCGGCACAGTGAAGAAGGTGCATTTCAACGATCTACGCAGAGCGATGATTTATGGAAGCGTGCTTGCCAGCTTTTGCGTGGAAGCATTTAGCCTCGAGCGTTTGCGCGAGCTTTCGATGGAGGACATCAAGAAGCGCTATGAAACGTTCAAGCGCATGAGCCAGTTCGAGGCGCCTCCGGAATGATGGGGTACAACGAAGAATATCGCCGGTTGCTACGCTGGAGCCTGGTCTCCGCTGGTTTGTGCGTTTTTGCGGTGGTAATCTGCTACTTCTGGATTGATCGCCCCGTTGCGTTCTTTGTTTATAACCATCACATCAACGGGATTGAAGTCTTTCGCTGGTTTACTTATCCGCCGCCGGAAGTGCAAAATTGGTCGGCTCTAGTGTTGGCTATCCTGATGATTCGGAGGGCATGGGGACCATTTCTGCGCTGGCAGAAAGTGCTGCTCGTCGCGTGCATCAGCTTGATCGTTGCCGACGACTTTCGCATTTCGCTAGGGGACGTCTTTGGCCGTTACTGGCCGGAAACATGGACCCATGATAATCCGTCGCTCATCGGCACCGGCACATACGGCTTTCATCCTTTTCAGCGTGGCGACGATGTCGGCAGCTTTCCGTCGGGGCACGCCTGCAGAATTTTCGGATTTGCTGGTGTATGGATGATTGCCATGCCTGCGACTCGAATTGTAGCTGGTGTTCTTTGTGTCCCGATGCTCGTAAGCCTTGTGGCGATGAATTATCATTTTGTCAGCGACGTGATCGCGGGCAGCGTTTTGGGCGCGCTAATCGCGACGTACGCAGCGCACTTGGCACGGCTTAAAATTGCTTGAGCGAACGCTGCGCGCTATTCAGACTAACCGCTTAATTCGAGGTGTTCGTTTGATTTTTCGCTTTTCGATTTTCTCACGACTCAGTCTCAGCGCGCTGATTGCGGTTGTTATTGCTAGGACTGCGGCTGTCGATGTTGGCGCCAGAGAAAAATCAAAAGAATGGATCGTCCTCAAGAATTGCCGATTCATTCCGAACCCGGCGAATGACGGCGATAGCTTTCACGTGAGTGTGAGCTCGAAAGAGTACCTCTTTCGGCTTTATTTCGTCGACACACCCGAAACGGATGAAATGACTCCGACTCGGCTCGTTCAACAGGCGCAATATTTTTCGATCACTGTGCCCCAGGCCATCGAAGTAGGTCGTGTAGCGAAAGAGTTCACCCGGCAAAAACTCTCTGCGCCGTTCACGGTGTTCACGCATATGTCTGATGCGATGGGCCAGAGCAGGCTCGAACGTTTTTATGCATTCGTTCAAACGAACGAGGGCGATCTCGGCGAGCAACTTGTGCGCAACGGGTTAGCCAGGACTTACGGATTCAAGGCGGTGCCGCCTGGGTTAAACAATTCGCGAGAAGAATCGGCAAAGCTTAAACAGCTGGAGGATCAAGCTAGGCAGGAAAGGATTGGAGCGTGGGGCATTAATGCCGGACGATTGAACCCACATGCACAAACGCCATCGGGTTTCAGTTCTTTTGTTCCCGGACAAAAGGCGAGATCACGCTCCGCCCCTGTAGATTCATCCGCTGTTGTTTCATCCATCGGGCAGCCGATCGCCTCGAGTGCGCGCGGCAATCTAATCGAGAAGAACAAAGCTCACGCCAGGAAAAAGACACCGCTCGGTATGATCGACATCAACACGGCGACAGAAAAAGAACTAACCACTGTGCCGGGCATCGGACATGTGATGGCAGCCCGCATCATCGCGGCGCGACCGTTCCGCAGCGCTGACGATCTAAGGCGGGTGAGCGGGATTGGCGACAAAAAATACGCGCGGGTCCGGCCGTATTTTCAGTGAGCGTTTTCGGCGTCGAGTAGGAACAGGAGCACGAGCAGGACTGAGAGAAAACGCGCCCGAAGAGATTCGAACTCCTAACCTTCTGATCCGTAGTCAGATGCTCTATCCAGTTGAGCTACGGGCGCCTGAGAAAGGCAGTCAATTTGCGGGAAGAGAAACCGAGCGTCAAATAATCGATCACCTGCGCCCAATAAAAGCTACGGTTTTGCGGCGAAGGCTCCCGAGATCGATCTCCGACTAATTCCCAACGCTCGCAAGAATCGTCGCATGAAATATAAAGCCGTTGATTTGACTGTTGTTGTTTTGACCAGAACAGGTCGCTATTGCTTCGATCGTTAGTTCAACCTGTCCCGACTCATCGTCCCAATCGGCATCAACGTTTAAAATTTGCCAGCCGAAAATTGCCGGCACCGTAGAAACACCATAACTGGTTTTCGCCAGGGAGGCTGTAGCCACCGCGCCACAGAACTGTTTCCTGGTCAGGACCGGGCCAACCAGCACACTAAATATTTCTTTTTGTTGTACGAAACCAGAACCCTGCGAACCGGCGAATACTCCTCCGTCAAACTGTCCATCGATTACGAAAAGACGGTTCGCGTCGTCCGGTCCGGAAACTATGGCTTCGATCTGCTGAGGATTTTGGATTTGATTGGCTGCGATGCGGACTGGCATTTGATCTCCTTTTTTGTGATCGCTAGTTTCCTTACTCCGAGTGGACCAGACAAGCCAAATAGTTGTGCTTTAACCCGGTCGCAACGACGAATTTTCCGCCATGACGATCTTCCTGGGCTGCGGGTTTGCGGCAAAGTACCGTGAGGGTGGCGGAAATTTTTCCGTGCCACTCCAATGGATGCTTGGGTTGCAGCGACTCAAGTTGGATGCGATCTGGCTGGAGTTATTGCCAGCCTCGGACGATCCCGCGGCTGATCGACTTAAAATAGACAAGTTCCAGAGGCAGGCACGGGCGCATGGATTGGCCGGCCGTTATTGTTTGCTCTGTCAACGACCGGCGGCCGACGCGCATGACCTGGACGCAATAGACTGCATCGGAATCTCAAAACGCGAACTGCTCGATCGGTTGGCCGGACCGAATGTCTTGCTCAATCTGGCATATTCAATTCATCCCCCGCTACTGCTCAAATTTGAGCGGCGAATTTTTTGTGATCTCGATCCGAGCGAAATCTTCTATTGGATGACCAAGATGGAGATGGGGCAGTCGTACCATCACGAATTTTGGACGATTGGGCTCAATGTAGATGGCAACGATTGTCTGCTGCCGAAAAACGCTGCTTCGCTGAGCGACGTGCGGAACTCAGCGTCCCTAACTGGTCAAGGTCTCATTTCCCATAGGGAAGCGGCTACAGAGCGGCGGCTGAAGTGGAAAACGTTTTATCCATTGGCGGACACGAAATTTTTCCGGCGCCAACGGCGTCCACACGGAACAAAATTCACAACCGTTGGACAATGGTACTGGAGCGGGGCGGTGGAGGTTGCAGGTGAATTTCCAGATCTATCGAAGAAGTTTGCGTTCGAATCCTATCTCGATCTGCCCGCCCGCGTTCCGGAAGCACGGTTTGAGCTGGCGATGAACATCGCTGCAGGGGATTCCGAAAGAGCACGATTGCAACGGCTCGGCTGGAAAATTGTTGATCCGCATCGTGTCGCGCGCGCGCCTTCCGCGTACGTTCGGTATCTCGCCAGTGCTCTGGCTGAGTTTACCGCGATCAAGGGCGTGGACGTCGCATGGCAAACGGGCTGGATCAGTGATCGCGCTGCGGCCTTTTTAGCATTGGGTCGGCCCGTAATTACCGAAGACACGGGCGTCGACCGTTATCTTCCAGTCAAGAATGGATTCCGATTTATTGGGTCTCTTTCCGAGGCGGAGGCCGCTGTCCGCGAAGTGATGCAGAATTGGTCGCAACTTTCGAGACAAGCGCGGCAGTGCGCTGTGGAGGTTTTTGATTCAGTTAGAAATCTCCGCCGAATACTCGATTTGTAGCCGCTCGATTTCGCGTTGCAAAACGATTTTCGGGTGATACTCGTTGTCCCGTTATGGCTGACTTGATCAAACAAAGCGAACTCAAGAATCGAATGAAGAAGGTCCCGGAATGGGAACTCGAAAAAAACCAGATCGAGCGCACGTTTGAATTCGATGATTTTGTCGATGCGATCGATTTTGTCGACAGAGTGGCGGAGGTGGCTGAGGAAGAAGAGCATCACCCCGATATAGATATCCGATACAACAAAGTCCGTTTGGCGCTTTCAACTCATAGTAAGGGCGGGTTGACGGAGCTCGATTTCGGTCTCGCTGAAAGAATCGATACCTTGGAGGAATAATCAAGGGTAGGGACGGCACGCTGCGCATTCCACGTCGCGCGGCGTGCCGACCCTATCCAAACTTTGGCAGACGACCTTCGTCGGCGTCGATAAATTGGAACGAAGTCTGGATATCGGATCTGTCAGCCATTCCTGCCTCCGCTTTGCGGCGCTCTACGATTGCCGACACTTCGTCGTTCCAACCGAATTTCCGCATGAATTCGTTCCAGACGTAAATCTCGTCGCCGGACGGCTGGTGCCCCACTGTTAAGCACCATTCCAGGATTTCCTTATCGGTACCACCCTGCTTCACGCGCTCGACGAGCTGATCGTAATCGACTCGGAGAAACTTCACGCATTTTTCATCGAAGCCCTTTCCCAGGTTGGCATGATAATCTGGCGGCAGTTCCCCCTTGGCATGCTGGCGGATTTTATCGAGCATCCGACCGAAATAGAAAAGTCCCCCTACTTTTTCGGTTGGACTGCGCGGAGGAAACTTGGCCATTAAATAAGTTTGAACCTTGTGTGGTGCCTTTCAAGTGCGCGAGGCAGAATTCGGATCGCAGCCTGCTGTGACGGCGAAGCATTTAGTTATTGCTCAGTCGCACACTCTGGCGCATCAATCTGCTCTCTGTTTTGACTGTGATGAACGAACGTCACTTCGATGATTTGCAAGCGGGTGACCGGTTCAAATCCGAACCGTTGACCGTGACGGAGAAGGAGCTCATTGAATTCGCCCACAAGTTCGATCCTCAAATGTTTCATCTCAGCCGACGGGGCGCGGAACGAACGATTTTCAAGGGACTGATTGCCAGCGGATGGCACACTGCGGCAATGACCATGCGATTGTTTGTGAAAACGTTGAATTTTGCCGAGGGCGCGATCGGTCTCGGTGTTGACGAATTGCGCTGGCCCAACGCGGTTCGGCCTGGGGATGTGCTCACGGTCGAGACGGAGATTCTTGATGCGCGTCCGTCGCGGTCGCGGCCGGCCTACGGGATCATTCGCCTGCGCAACGTAACCACCAACCAGCGCGATGAAGTCGTGCAAACAATGCTGGCTAACGCAATGGTGCCGAGGCAAGACCAGCAAAGGGCAAAGAGGTAAGAGGTAAGAGGTAAGCGTTGAAGTGCAAAGAAAAAATGCACCTCGTGCACCGCAACACAACACGATCAGACGATTATAAGAGACTGTACGAAACATGAGACGGAAGATGACAGAATCGAGCGAAAAGAACCTAACAATGTGCGACCGCGTCGTCCGCATTGGCGTTTTGAGGACCTCGAAATTTGGAACAGAGCGGTGGATCTCGCGGTAAAGTTCCACCGAATTGCTGAACGTCTCGACAAGCGTCGGTTCTATCGGTATGCGGAACAGCTGCGCGCTGCGGGCCTGTCGATTTCCAATAATATTGCGGAGCGATCGGGCAGCGTACACAAGCAGGAGTTCATCCAATTCCTAAACATCACCCGACGATCATTATTCGAGGATGCATCCATGTTGCTTGTGTTCGAAAAGCTCGGCTTACTCGAAAGTGTAGAGCTGGATGAACTGCTATGGGACTGTGACGAAGAGAGCCGGAAAATTACCAGCTTCTCTCGCAAGCTGTGACGCCGGCGTGGGCGCTTTGCCCTTAGCCCTTCGCACTTATGCGCCCAATCGCCATTTTGAAATCCTCCGGTAATGGAGCTTCAAAATCCTTCCATTCGCGAGTGCGCGGGTGACAAAACCCAAGCTTCCAGGCGTGCAGCATCTGTCGCGGAAAATTTTTTGCCAGGCGCGGTGCATAGACTTTATCCCCCAAAACAGGATGGCCGAGATGATGAAGATGTACGCGGATCTGGTGTGTGCGGCCGCTGTGTAACCTGCATTCGATCAAACTTGCCTGTCCGCTCGAAGAAAGAACGCGGTAGTCTGTTCTGGCCGCGCGACCTCGCCTCGAAGTCACGCTCATTCGTTGCCGATGAACCGGATGTCGACCGATTTTTTCTTCGATAACGCCTCTTTGGTTGCGTAATTTTCCTGCAACCAGTGCCAGATAGATCTTCTCAACGGTGCGATCTGCGAACTGCTTCGATAGTTCCCGATGCGCCAAGTCGTTTTTCGCCACCACCAGACAGCCGCTTGTATCTTTATCAAGCCGGTGAACGATGCCTGGCCGTTCTTTCCCGCCGATACCCGACAGCATCGGGCAATGGTGCAGCAACGCGTTGACTAACGTATGTCCGCTATGACCCGCGCCCGGGTGGACCGTCATGCTTGCGGGCTTATTGATCACGATGAGATCGTCGTCTTCATAGAGAATCGCCAACGGAATCGCTTCCGGCTTGGTTTCGATCTTCTCCGTTGGCGGCTGTGTGACTTCGATCTGATTTCCGGTTCGTACAAGCTGGTGTGCTCGCGTGGCTGTGCCATCCAGCCGAACAAAGCCTCCACGGATTAATTGCTGGATCCGGGAGCGCGACAGTTCCGGAAGTGTTTTTACTAGAAAGATATCTAGTCGCATCCGGGCATGTTCCTTGGGCACCACGAATTTGAACGTTCTCGCTCCTTCGCTTGTCGGTTTCAGCACCCCCATAGCCATTCTTTTGCTCCAAATTTCCCCGATGTTACAGTCGATTTCCATGTCGATTGACCGAAAGCCTCTCGTGACTCAATCGTGTCCGGCTTGCGGCACGCCCATAGATAGCAGCGGCTATGAACCGCTGGCGCGCATCCTATGTCGCAGATGCGGTCAGAAAATGCTGATCCACCGGAACTTTGATCATTTTGAAGTGGTCGAGACTCTCGGTGTCGGGGGGATGGGCACAGTGTACAAGGCGCGCGATACAAATCTCGATCGTTATGTGGCGCTAAAATTGTTGCGCAGAGATCTCGGCGGCGAAGAGAGCCCGGACGAGCGATTGCAGGAGGAAGCACGAGTCGCGGCTTCTGTGAATCATCCTAATGTTGTTCAGATCTTCTCCCTCGGGACCGACCACGGCCAGTTTTACGTGGTG
This sequence comes from uncultured Verrucomicrobiae bacterium, assembly GCA_963753675.1. Lineage (GTDB taxonomy): Bacteria > Verrucomicrobiota > Verrucomicrobiia > Chthoniobacterales > UBA10450 > Udaeobacter. The sequence continues at coordinate 462,459 of CAVWCZ010000008.1, forward strand.
ATGGAATTGATCGATCAGGGGAGTCTGGATGATTTGATGGAGTCGCAGGGCCGGGTGCCTGAACACCAGATGCTCGACATTGGAATCCAGATAGCAAGAGGCCTTCGCGCCGCTCACCGCAAAGGCTTAATTCATCGAGACGTGAAGCCGGCCAATATTTTGTTCGTTGATGAACAGGCGACAAAGATTGGCGACTTCGGGCTCGCTGCCTTCGCGACGCAGCATCCGCAGCCTAGTGAGACAGACCATATGATCTGGGGAACCCCGGCCTATGTAGCGCCGGAGAGATTGTGCAGACAAACGGAAGACGTTCGCAGCGACATCTACAGCCTCGGTGCAACACTGTTTCATGCTGTTGCGGGCAAGCCGCCCATAGAAACCAGCACAAATTCCGCTACAGAATTGCGGGAACTGAAACAGCACCCGTCGCACTTGCGTGCCATCGCGTCCGATGTATCCGCGTCGACTGCGCGCGTTTTACAGCAAATGATCGCCTTTGACCCGACGCAGCGTTTCTCCTCTTATGACGATGTACTGGCGCACCTTGACGCAGCGCGGCGCGCACTTGAGTTTGCAACTGATCGACGCACATCGCGCTGGTCGTTGAATCGGCTTTTCCGAAACGGCTGAAGCTTCTGAACAAACTGCCGCTGCGAGAGTCGGATTTAGACCAAGCGTTGCCACGAACCCTCTTTGGCACGATGTTTTTGAACATGGCACAAAACCCACCGCCACCACCATTTCCTTCGCCGGAAGAGCTGAAGACGAAGATCACCGAATTCATGAAACAGAACTTCGGCGACGGAGTATCGGTGGCGACGATCGCCGAGCCGGAGCCGGTGACCGCAGAAGAGGAAGAGAAGCCGGAACCCACCGAGCAGAAGGAATTCGAGTTCAATCTTCTGCCGCGCGACATCAAAGCGCATCTCGACCGGTTCGTGATAAAACAGGATGAAGCCAAGAAGGTGCTCGCGATTGCGGTTTGCGATCATTACAACCACGCCAAACACCTGCGTCAGCTCGAGAAGGAAGATCCGAAGCGCGCGCAGGAGATCGAATACATCAAGCAGAACGTCATATTGGTCGGCCCGACCGGCGTTGGAAAAACCTATCTCATCAAACACATCGCCGATCTGATCGAAGTGCCGTTTGTAAAAGCGGACGCGACGAAGTTTAGCGAGACCGGTTACGTCGGCGGCGATGTCGAAGATTTGGTGCGCGAGCTGGTGCACAAGGCGGACGGCGACGTGAACCTGGCGCAGTTCGGAATCATTTACATTGATGAGATCGACAAGATCGCTTCGACGGGAAATTTGATAGGGCGTGACGTGAGCGGGCGCGGCGTTCAGACCACCCTGTTGAAGTTAATGGAGGAAACGGAAGTGCCTGTTCGCAGCATGAACGACCTCCAGGCGCAGCTACAGGCGGCGTTCGAATTTCAGCGCCGCGGCAAAGCCAAACGCGACACGATCAATACGCGCCACATTCTTTTTGTCGTTAGCGGCGCATTCGAAAAACTGAAGGAACAGGTAGCCCGGCGCGTTCGTCACGGCCAGATCGGGTTCAGCGCGCAACCGGTTGAGGTGATGGATAACCAATTGTTCCAGCACGTCACCACACGGGATTTTATCGAGTACGGCTTCGAGCCGGAATTTATTGGACGCCTGCCGGTCCGCGTAGTTTGCGAAGAACTCGACGCCAATGATCTTTTCGACATCATGAAGTATTCCGAGGGCAGTCTGCTCCGGCAATACGAGCGCGCGTTTCGCGCCTATGGCATGGAGATCAGTTTTGAGGATGAAGCGCTACGCCTGCTGGCGCAAGCTGCTGCCACGGAAAAAACCGGAGCGCGCGGCTTGCTGACAGTGTTTGAAAAACTATTTCGCGATTACAAATTTCATCTGGCGGGGTCGGGACTGACCCAGCTGCGCGTCACTGCGGGTCTGGTGCGGGAACCGCAACGCGTTCTCGATCGATTGATGGCCGAAGGACATAAGATCGAGGCGCAAATGCTTGAAGCCGGCGCGCGTGAATTCGCCGACAAATTCAGTAGGGAGCATGGGTTAGAAGTCACTTTCGACGAGAGCGCGGTGCAGCGCCTGGTTGAGCGCGCGCAAGCCGAACGTATGACCATGGGCGACCTGTGCGCGCACTTGTTTAAGGATTACCAGTTTGGTTTGAGCCTGATCAAAAAAAACACTGGGCAAACGACGTTTGTTCTTAACACTGCGGCGATCGACGCTCCGGATAAATTTTTGAGCGACCTGGTTGTCCAGTCGTATTACCCGGCTGCAACGACCCAGCAGGGCTGATAATCCATGAAGCGTCGGGTGATCACCACGATTGTCATTGGCGTCGCCGTTGCGCTCGTCGTCGGAGCGTTGCATGCCACTAAATCCATGGCGGGTTTTGAGAACGCGGCAGCGCAGCTGGTCACCGATTATGCCGGCGCAACGAGAGTCGTCGGCGAAAAATGGCAATATGTTTTTGTGCTGCTGGTTGCGCTTGGCGTAGCCTGGCTCAGCCTGATCAATTTCGCGGGTGCGGGACGATGGCGCGGGCGTTTGCTAATCGTTTTGTTGCTGGTGGAACTATTTGGTCTCGCGTGGGTCTGTTCTCTTTACCGTGTATTCTTTCAACCGGCGCCGTCAGCTCTTGCGCTTCTATTGGCGTTCGCAGCCGCGGAGGGCTGGTCGGTTCTTCTACGCAAGAACCGCTCGCATTTAATCCGCACGTTATTTGCCGATCGCGTTTCGAACGAGCAATTTCGCGGTCTTCGCGATCGTAGAATTCCGTTCGAAACTGAGCCAAAGACGTACGAAGTGAGTGTCGTGGTGTGCGATATCGGTAACAAAATAGCATTTGCGGAAGGCACCGAGCCCGCCGCCTTCACTGAAGCCACAGCGAAGTTTATTCGCGACACCGCCGCACGCCTCATCAAGGAAGGCGCTTACCTGCAGGCGGCTGATGGAGAAGGCGTGGTCGGCATTTTTGGATTTCCCGCGCCGGATGCTGAGCATACGCAGAAAGCGGTGCGCGTTGTTCTCGATATGATCAGGAATTCCCGGGAGCGTGGCGAAGATAACGAAGAAGCTGCTGCCAACCGGGACATCAGAGCCGGAATCAGCTCTGGGGCGATCATTGCCGGGGCATTAGAGGACGACAGTCGCCCGCTTCTCCTGACGAGTGGCGAGCCCGTCGAATTGGCCCGCAGATTCTGCGCTCTGAACCGTTTCTACGGATCGAAGGCCCTGATGGACACGCTGACTTTCGATCGAGTCACCGAGACAGTCGTGGCGCGACCGATTGATTTTGTGAGCGGACTGAATTCGCATGACAGAGTTGAAGTTTACGAACCGCTTTGCCCTGCCGGTGAAGCCGGCCCGGAGCGCGTAGCGCAGCGCGACTCCTTTTGGAGCGGTGTCGTTCTTTATCGGGAGAAACGTTGGGCGGAAGCGTATACGGAATTTCAGAAGGCGCGCGGCTCTGACGCGGAAGAGGACGCGCCGTTGCAATTTTATCTGCGCCGACTGGAACCACTCCTGCTGCAGTTAACGCAGTGGCCTCCGGAACAAATCTGAGAACATGTTGAGAAGGACGGAATATCCGGCGGCAATCCGGGATTTAATTGCGCAGCTCCGACAAATGCCGGGAGTCGGCCCACGTTCAGCGGAACGGATTGCGCTCTGGATGGTGCGTGCGCGTGGTGATCAACCGGAACAAATCGCACGCGCCATAACGGACACGCGTAACTCAATTCAAGCCTGTAGCTTGTGCGGATTTTTTTCGTCCGGCGAAATTTGTGAAATCTGTGCCGATCCATCCCGCTCCACTGATTTGCTCTGCATCACAGAACAACCGACTGACATTCTGCCTCTGGAAAAAACCGGCGCATTCCGCGGCCGATATCACTCGCTCGCCGGCAAAATTTCTCCGCTTGATCATGTTGGCCCTGAGGATTTGCGAATCAAAGAATTATTAGACCGCATCGATCTCGAAAAAATTTCCGAAATCATTTTTGCGCTGCCCGCCGACGTCGAAGGCGAAGCTACCACGAACTACATTGTCGAGCTTTTAAACAGCAAACCGGTCGCGCTCACCCGCCTTGCCCGTGGTATTCCAGCCGGGGGCGGTCTTGAATCAGCCGATGAACTGACGCTGTCTGCGGCACTGTCTGGGAGGACGAAATTATAACGCGCCGTCCTCACGAGTTGCGAAGAATGACTATGCTCAGGAACCGGCTCATGTCCTAATGTCTCTTACGCGAGGGAATGCAATTGCCGCGACCACTCGAGCCCCGAAAAAGCAAGGTTGCAGTACCGTTGCCGAGTAATGATGAACTTGCTCCAGAAATCTGGCACCGATTGGAGCAGCTGCCTCCGCTAAACAATTTGCGGATGTTCGCGAACGTGCCGCAGTGCTTCCTGTCAATCACGTCGCTTATCGATCAGCTCTTTCACGCCGGCCAGATCGACCCGAAGCTGCGCGAATACATGTATTTGCGGATCGCAATCAAACACGGGCTCTACTACGAATATCGGCACAACCTGCTTTTTTCGGAGCAGCTTGGCATGACAGGCGCCGAGATCGCGGCGCTGCGATCTGAGGGAAAAGTCGAGCAACTCAGCGCCGATGGCAATTTGGTGTGCCGGGCAGCGGAAGAGATCACCGAGACTTTCTCTCCCACTGACGCGACACTCAGTGCCATGCTCGAACGCTTCGGCAAGGAAGGCGCGTGTGAGATCATCCTGCTGGTATCGTGGTTCAATCTTCTCATTCGCTACGTCGAATCGACACGCGTACCCTATGAGCAGGGCCTAAACGGCATCATCAAAGGTGGGGCTCCGCTGAAACTGCAGTGACGGACGGGGAATAACCGAGGATCAACACGGACTTGTGGTCTTCGAAATAGCAGCTTTCGGGAAAAGTTTCACCTTTTCGATGTCAGAGAGTGATCGATAGCGGCAATCCCAGGACCAACGCCCCGTGACGTCCAATACCGCCTAACGAGGAAGAGATAAGCCACCCAGCCACTTGAAACAAAGCTGGCATTTCCTGAAGTACATCGCAACTGGCTGGCTTGGCTTCATCGATTGGTTAGGCGTGTGATGTTCGTTACCTCCTTTTGAGCAAACGGCCTAGCTGATCCGCGAATCCCAGCGGCGGCTTACGATTCAGCGGATGGGTATTATGAGCGGAATGTAGGTCTAGTGACATTGCCAGCACCGATAGACAGAATCTTTCCCTGGGATCAGATTCTGGAGTGGGAAACCAATTCGGGTATTCGAGAGCTGTACAGAGATCTTTGATGTGTGGTGTGCCGAAGGTCAGTTTCTTTGTACCCTCAACGTCCGCCAAGATACGGTGTGCAAACGCATTGCGAATCTTGCGGATGAGGTCCAGTTCTTGGCGCACTCGGTTGTCGATCAGAGCAAATACGTATGCAGCAGAAATCTTGTGTCCGAAACTGTCGAGGACGTTATCGAACAGGTTGTCAGCGATTCTACCCGCAATGGTTTCGGATCGGATGTATGCGGTGAGACAGTTCTCGATTATGGATCCTCCCACTATGACTGTCGATCGATCGTCCGCGGACTTGATTTCTTCAATCGCTTTTCGCCAATGCTCCCGCGTTTGAGCCGCATTGAATTCCTTTTTTCTGGCCATAATCGTTCTACGTTGACCCCGCCTGCATGCCGCAAACGCTCACTCGCCTAACGAGAATTCGATCCAATTTTCGGCATTTGCAGAGAAATACCCAAAATCTAGGTCTAAATCCGGCTTGAGTTTGCAGTCCGAGAGGGGATAAGCGGCGGCACGATGCCAATGTTAGCGTCGCAACTGAATCCAGCCAAACCGAAATTGTTCAAGTAGGTGCGCGGCGTGATCTGGCGTAGGCAATCGTAAGGGCGATGCGCAGCGATTTAACTTTTGTAACATTTTTAACGTTGTAACTTTTCTTCGAAATGTCGTGCGCGAAAATTGATCCAGCCCTGCATCTGGCGCAAAAGCCGCCGTGGATCAAGGTGCGGCTGCCATCGAATCCGGTATTCTTTTCAACAAAAGCGCTGATTTCCGATTTGCGGTTGCACACTGTTTGCGAAAGCGCGCAGTGTCCAAATCGTTGGGAATGCTGGAGCCAGGGCACAGCGACCTTCATGATCGCGGGCGACCGTTGCACCCGCGCGTGCGGATTTTGCGCGGTGACGACGGCCAAACCTTTTGCCTTGGAAGAGGACGAACCAAAACGCGTGGCCGAAGCGGTGCAGCGGATGAAGTTAAAGCACGTCGTTATTACCGCGGTTGCTCGCGACGATCTCAAGGACGGCGGCGCCGGTCATTTCGCACGGACGATCAGTGCGATCCGTGAAATGGATCCTTCCATAATCATTGAAGTGCTCGTCCCGGATTTTCACGCACATGACTGGTGCATCCAGAGGGTGCTCAACGCAGGCCCGGATATTTTCAATCACAACATGGAAACGGTGGAACGGCTAACCCCCGTGGTGCGTTCGCGGGCAAAGTACCGGACTTCACTGGAAGCGTTGCGCCAGGCCAGGAAATTATCTCCTGATATTGTAACCAAGAGCGGCGTGATGCTCGGTCTCGGCGAAAAAGAGACGGAGCTCTTTCAGACGATGGACGATTTGCGTGAGGTCGGCTGTGAAGTGTTGACCATGGGGCAGTACCTGCGTCCGAGTCCCAAATATTTGCCCGTCATCGAATACATCACACCCGAACAGTTTCATTACTACGGCGACATCGCCCGCCAGAAAGGTTTCCTCTACGTCGCGTCCGGGCCGCTGGTCCGCAGCTCGTACCACGCAGCGGATTTTCATCCAGTAATGCGCCGGTAAACGAAACGCGCACGAAAAACTTCAGGCTGTAGTGTGCGCTGTCCCCAGCGGATTCCACGCCCTGAATATGATAGGTTCTGCGCTGAGGACAGCGCACGCTACAGCATCAAGCTTGCAATCATTGTCATTCCGAGCGAAGTCGAGGAATGGAGTGGCTGGGGAAGCCGCGACATAGACGGGAAGACCGGAGGTTGAGCGTAGGGGAGTGAGCGAATCAATCTCTGCACTAGATATTGCGATGTCTTCAGCCTTCGCATAAAGCTACGGCTCGACAGGCGACTTCGCTCGACATGACAGAAAACATTAGATCGCAAACTGCGGCGGTTATTCCAGCGTATCAGGACGAAAAACACATCAGCGATATCGTCCGCCGAACGCGCGAACGGCTTGATCACGTCGTTGTGGTCGATGACGGCTCAACTGATCATACCGCCCAACGCGCACGGGAGGCCGGCGCCGAAGTCATTGTTCACAGTGAAAACCGCGGTAAAGGCGAGGCACTTAAAACAGGACTGGCGCACTGGCTTGCTGCGAACAGTGCGTCGCGATCCGCGGCAAGCGAAGTGGACCGACAACTTACATGGGTAGTTCTTCTCGATTCTGATGGCCAGCATCTTCCAGAGGAAATCGATCGCTTTCTACTAGCGGCGACCGATGCGACGAGGCCCACATTTTTTATCGGCAACCGGATGAATGACACTGCCCGCATGCCCTTGATTCGCCGTTTCGTGAACCGTTACATGAGCAGTGAAATCAGCCGTGTTTGTGGACAAAAAATTCCAGACACGCAATGCGGTTATCGGATGCTAGATCGACAGCTAATTCCAGAGATGCTTGGCGGCGAGCACCGGTTCGATTATGAGACCGAAGTGCTCATCATTGCGAGTCGCAAAGGATACGCGATAGAATCGGTTCCAATCACGACTGTTTATACCGACCAGGTGAGCAAGATCCATCCCCTGCGCGACGCGTATCGTTTTTTCAAACTGATGCGGCGTTATCAAGCAGGCACCTGATCTTGCCCGTTTCGACAAGTAACGCCGCCCGACCAAATTCACATTTGGTAACGTCAGTATGCAATGAGGACGCAGTTCGGAGAAACAAAATCACGGTCTCCGTGCCGGCAACGGTTTTGAGCTTTTGAGAATTTCTGATTCCGGGGTGAGTTGCGCGGGTTTGCCGCTGAAGATGATGCGGTTTGGTTTTTGGGCGAGCGTTTCGACGAGCTCCTTGGCGTACGTGGTGACCACCTTCAGGTTCAAGAGCGTGACGTGCAGTTGTTTCAATTGTTCGTTGAGTTGTTTGTCCGTCGTGCCGATGAAGTTGTCGGCGGTTCCAAGCACTGAGTCCGCCTTCTTCGAAAGGCCATCCAGGTTTGTGATCACGTTTTGTAAATTGTCTACGTCCATCTTCAGCGAATCGGCCAATGGCCCGAGCTTTGGCAGGAATTCACCGAGATCTTTCTTCAAACCTGTGACAGTGACGTCCACATTATTAAGCAATTTATTTGCGTTATCGAACAACGGACCGGCGGCTGCAGTGATTTGATCGAGCCCGTATGCTGGATGGCCTTCGATCGACGCGTTGTTTGCCAGCGTTTGTCCACCGGGTGTGCCCGCCGAAAGAGCCACAAATTTCGGAGAGAGCATGGTGTCGGAACTTAGTGTCGCGGTTACGTCGGATGGCAGCGGCGGGATTCCTTCGTCCAGGCTTACCGTTACCTGCACTGCATCTTTCTTGTTTGCGCTGGCTTCACGCTCCCTGGCCGTAAGGTGACGCATCGCGATCACGCGTCCCGCTGGCGCGCCCGCGTAGCGCACCTCGGAATTGACTTTGATGCCGGTCACATCCTCGTAATTAATTTGCAGAGTGCGTGTCGGTTTTTTGAGGTGATAGCCCGAGAGGGCAAAAGTAAGGGCGGCCAGCAGGACGACGCTGCAAACGATCACGAAAAGGGCGACGAAGTAATCGGAGAGATTGCGCTTCATGGCTTCGCCTCGGTTGAAGAGTTAAACTGTTGAAGAGTTAAAGCGGGTTTCATCAAGTTATTCCTCATCCCATTTTGCGATGGAACCTGCCGCGTGCTCCGACGAAGGGTCGCGGTTTCACCTGCTGATGATTCTCGTGGTCGTCCTGTGAAAGGTTCAACGGAATTGGTCCATCGGCGCGACCGTTGATAAATTGTTGCACTTCAGCGTTTGGACTGTTTCGAATTTCGTCCGGCGTGCCTTCCGCCACAATCGAGCCATGCCCAAGCATAATCATGCGTGTCGCGATGCGAAAGGCGCTGGTCATATCGTGTGACACGACCACCGCGGTCATGTGGCTGCCGTGAGTCAACTTTTGCGTTAGCTGATCGACCACCGCGGTCATGATTGGATCGAGCCCGGAAGTCGGCTCGTCGCTAAATAGTAGTTCCGGATCGAGGGCAAGCGCGCGGGCAAGCCCGACGCGCTTCTTCATTCCTCCGCTGATTTCGTCTGGTTTAAGATTCTCAAACCCGGTCAGGCCGACCATCTCAAGCTTTCCTCTCACGATTTCTTCGATTTCATCGACCGACTTGTTGGTGTGCTGCAATAGCGGCAGAGCAACATTCTCTCCCACGGTGAGAGACGCCAGCAGCGCACCAGATTGGAATAGCATTCCGAATCGCAGGCGCACCCGTTCAATCTCGCGTTCCTTCATTCCTGTAATTTCTTCCCCGAAAAGACTCACCGACCCCGATGTCGGTTTCATCGATCCAATCAAATGGCGGAGCAGTGTGCTTTTGCCACAACCACTGCCGCCCATAATCACCAGAGTCTCGCCACGATGGACGTTGAACGACAGTTCGTCGAGGACAGCGCGATCACCAAATCTCCGGACGAGATCGGTAACTTCGATGATGGGAGATTCAGGCACGGTGAAAGAAATGACGAATGGCAAATGACGAATGACGAATTAATGACGAAGCGAGACTGACGAGCGTCGTTCCTTGGTTATTGATTTGTGGGGTTTCGCTGCTCATTTTTTCCGCTCCTCCAAATTTTCGAAAAATCAAATGCAGTTCGCGTGCTTCCAGCCAAAGCTTGCGAGCTTCAGTTTCAGTTCTGGTACAACACGAACAGCCATGCGTAAAAAGTGCCTGGTTTCACTGCCTCTTTTTTTGCACGTCCCGAAGCTTTTTAAAAACTCCTTCTTGGACACTGCATCGTCGGCTTCCGCATAGTTCGCCCCGACGCTAGTTGCTGCGCCGACCAGTTGGCTGATAATTCGATTCGTCACCGCGGTTTGCGGAATCGCTTTCGCGAAATCAATGATCGCTTCGCCAAATCGCGTCGTTCGTTCCTCCAAATCGTAAACACGTTCTACGTCAGGTTCTTCGCGAATGACCGACGCAACATTCCTATTCCAAAACACTTCCTCGGACTCGTCGCCTGGTGTTTCGGATTTCGTCATTCCTTCGTCATTAGTCATTGGTGCTTCGTCATTCCTTCTCATGCCGCGAAAAAGAAAACCCCTGTCAGAACCGCGTTCATCACTAGCATGGCAAGCAAAGCTTGCACTACCGAACTCGTAGTTGCCTGGCCGACGCCTTCGGCGCCACCCTCGACATTTAGACCGGCGTTGCACGCGATCGTGATGGTGATCCAGGCGAATACGACGCTTTTGATCATTCCTGAATACAAATCCCAGGTGTCCGCACTTTCCACGGCGCGCATGATATAGCCGGCGGTGTTAAAATCGAGCGTAAACCGGCACACCGCCCAACCACCCAGAATTCCGATATAATTTCCAAAAATGGTGAGCGCCGGCAGCATAACGAGCATGGCCAGGAAGCGTGGCACCACCAGAAATTGCACCGGGTTGATCGCCATAACCTGGAGCGCCTCGATTTCTTCCGACACCTTCATGGTGCCGAGTTCCGCTGCCACGGCAGAACCGCTCCGTCCGATCACTATCACTGCGATTAAGACCGGTCCCATCTCGCGCAACAGCGTGAGCATCACAAGATCCGGAACGTACATTTCTGCGCCGAGGCTCTCAAGAGAGTGGGCAGCCTGCATCGCCAGCGTCACGCCCACGCTGAATGCCGTGAGTGCTACCATCGGCGCCGCGCGGACACCGATGAACACCATTTGCCGAAAGATCGGCGCGATCTTGAAAAATTGCCCGGTGAACGGCGCAACGAAAATCCAGTAGAGCAGACTGAGGTTAAGTCGGAGATAATTTTTCACGCCAAGTCCGAGCGGGCAGAATGCCAAGGCTGGCGGAACGAAGAAAGCGCAAAGTTATCGGGCTGCCGGGCTGCTGTATCCCCGAAAGCGTTCGGGGCTGTCCTCAGCGGAGAATATCTGTGTGCTGTGTTGCTCAATCGAATGCGCTGAGGACAGCGCACCCTACAGTGCACTTGTCCGTGAGGTGACACTTCTAAAATCGAGCCCCAAGTCGCCAAAGATTACCTGCGCCGCATTTCTTCCCGGGGCCATTGAGACGCCCGGGCCGGGGTGACTGCCCGAGCTGCATAGGTACACGTTAGGCACGGGGGTTTTGTATTGTCCGAGTTCCGGAATCGGGCGGAGCGAACCGCTTTGATACGGAAGAAACGCGCCATGCCCGAGCGTGCCGCGAACGGCGCTGATGATTTTGCGCGAGATATCAACCGGCGAATGAGCTACGCGTTTAAGAATCTTTGCCTTCAAGTCAGGAATGTAGTTGGCAGTAATCAGGTCAATAAGGTAATCCGCATACGGTTCCCGTGCTTCGTGCCAAGTACGTCTCTGAATTCTGCCGGTCGCGTCGCCACTGATTACATATGGGACACTCAGGACTACGAATTTCATCAGCGCCTTGTCGGCGGGCGCCCGACTGGGATCTATTGCGGAGTCGTTCCAGCTCACGATCATTGGCGCGGAGGGCAGCGCACCGCCGCGGCATTGTAGATAGACGCGTGCAAAAAAATCGAGTGACGGTTCGGTGAGATGAACATGCGCGGATTGGCGCGCGGCGGGTCCGGCTTTGTAGTTAATCGGGCTTTCGAGCGCGACGAACATGACGAAGACCGAGTCGCCCCATTCGTATTGCTGCATTTTATCGACGATTTTCTTTCCTACCATCCCGGCGCCGAGCAAATCCTTTACGAGGTGACCGGGATCGATATTGGAGACGATCAGTTGACCCGATCCAATCTCCTCCCCACTTGTTAGGCGGACGGCGGTGGCGCGCTTTGGATCGCCCAGAATTTTCTCCACATGCGCATTGGTACGGATTTCTCCGCCATGCGCTTGAAGATGTTCGGCGAGAGCGAGCGTGACGCGGTGCATCCCGCCTTTGACCAAATTATTGCCGGCATTTTGCAGCACTGAAGCAAAAAGCCAGCCGAGTTCGGCGCCGCCGGCGTCATCAGGTGACGCGCCGAGAAAAGTGGCGAACGACCCGAACAGCGTTTTGGTTGCTTCTGCTTCGAGTGTCTGGTTCGCCCACGATCTGACGCTCTGCATGCTAAATCGATAGGCTTCCATGCCGGCAGGCGATCCAGCGAATTCGGCTGCTGCTTTCGGGAATGGAAGAGGCGGCGAAAACATCGCTGCGGTGATCGCCTGTTTTTCTGCGAGGAAGCGATTCATCAAGGTCCGCCATGTCTCGGCGTCCTTGCGCGAATAGCGGGCGATCTCGGCGACAGTGCTTTCAATATCGCGATGGACACTAATGATGTCGCCGTCAGGAAAAGCGTGCGAAAAAGGAATCTCCGGTTCGATCAGTTCGTAGCGATCGAGCAGATCGAGTTCATGTGGGACTGGCGAGAGATTGGCGAGCTGGTAACCGCTCGCATGAATGTCCGACCAAAAACCCGGCAGCGTTTCCTCTTCGGTCACGGTCATCCCACCAACGGTGTGATATTGCTCCAGGACGAGAATTTTCAATCCCGCTTTCGCCAGGTAACAGGCGCAAGTTAGTCCATTGTGTCCCGCACCGATGACAACGGCGTCGTAAGTGGCCGCCATAGTGATGACGCAACAACGATGTTGAGAGTCGTCAAGGCTTTCGATATCGAGAGGAGATTCAATTTCGGCTGATTTAACGTCGTGGTAATCTTCCAGTCGAAAGAGCGATGTCACCAAGCGAGATCGACACTGTCCGCCGGTTACTTAAATCCAAGCCACGACCGGTTGGATGGGCTGAGCGGCGGAAGCGCCTGGATGAAGTTGGTTCAGTCTGGCCTGTAGCCGACGATGTGCAGTTGACTTCGGTCGATGCAAACGGCGTGCCGGCCGAATACTCAATTGTTCCAGGTAGCGACGCTTCCCGTTTGCTCATGTTTTTCCATGGCGGTGGCTATTGCTCCGGTTCAATACAGAGCCATCGCCGCCTGGTGAATGAGGCAGGTCGAGCCGCAAAGATGCGGACTTTTGCCGTCGGTTATCGACTTGCGCCCGAGCATCCGTTCCCGGCAGCGTACGAGGATGCGCTGAGGGCCTGGCAATTTCTGCGAGGTCAAGGTATCTCTGCTGCGCGTATTGCGGTCGGCGGCGACAGCGCCGGCGCCGGGCTCACGATGGCGTTGATTGGCCGGCTACGGGATGCAAACGATGACCTTCCGGCTTGCGCCTGGCTCATATCGCCATGGACCGATTTAACGATGTCTGGTTCAACAATGGTTAGCAGAGCCGCTGTTGATCCGCTCATTCACAAAGAATATTTGAATGAACTGGCTGAGGCGTATCTGCCCGCTGGAGTGGATCGCAAAGATCCCCGAGTATCCTCGCTTTACGCTGAGCTCGAGAAATTTCCTCCAATGCTAATCCAGGTTGGTGCCGACGAAACCTTGCTCGACGATGCCACGCGACTTGCAGCCAAAGCCGGTGCAGCTGAAGTCGCCGTGACGTTGGAGATCTGGCCGCACATGATTCATGCGTGGCCTTTGTGGAACGCTCATCTGGAAGCAGGTCGACGTGCACTAGCGAATGCCGGCGCATTCTTGCGGGCACATCTGTAGCCAAAGAACCGGGCCTGGCCAGCCGTCGTCTGGCTTACAGCAAACCGCGTTTGTGAAAATCGCCGAGATTGCCGCCCGACGAGCGTTCCACCAGATCGATTGTGAACTTGAGCAGACAAACTTCCCACGCATCGTCCACGCCCTGGATGATCGCGCTAAGCGGTTCGTTCTTTCCTTCGACCTGGCGTTTGGTCCGGTGGATCACCGTGTCGATAGAGTCGCTCAACGTTTGTTCGTTCAAATCGGTCTTACGAAATTGGAAACCGTAACGCAGGACCGCCATGTTCCGCGCTCGCTCGCGCAGTTGGTCCACGTATCTTTCCGCTTTGTCTCCGAAGCCTTCGAGTAAAAGCCGGCAATAATGTTCGGGCGTCAGAATCTGCGGACGTTCTGCATGGATTTTGCCGTTACGAACCCGGACCTGATTGACGCGATCCATCAATTCCGAGATCAAATAGAAATTGAAACTCGTGCTGCCGAACGTGGCGATCTGCCGCTCGGGCGCAAGAATCACGTGCGTATTTTCTAGCGCGTATTCGAAATCGTCGCGGGTCATGATCGGCGGAACCTACCTTGCGCGTCGCGGTATTCAAAAAAAAGCATACGCCCGGTAAATGACGAAACCTCAATGACGAATAACGAATTGTAGGGCGTTTCTATGAAACGCCATGGCGTCTGACACAGACGCCCTACAATTATTTAGGCTTCTGCTGTTGGCCTTGCTGTTGCTGCGATTCAAACAGGGCGAGATATTCGCCGTACCCTTCCTCTTTTAATTTTTCCACAGGGACGAAGCGCAACGCGGCGGAGTTCACGCAGAAGCGTTGACCGGTCGGCGCGGGGCCGTCATCAAAGACATGGCCGAGATGCGAATCGCTTGATTTTGCACGGACCTCGGTGCGCTCCATTCCGTAAGAAGCATCCAGTTTTTCCGTCACGTTTCCCTTCTTAATCGGTTTCGTGAAACTCGGCCAGCCCGTGCCGCTATCGAACTTATCCAGGGAACTAAAGAGCGGTTCGCCTGTGATAAGGTCGACATAAATTCCTGGTTTGTGATTGTCCCAGTAAGCGTTGTGAAACGGGGTTTCTGTGCCGCATTGACGCGTCACCTTGTACTGATCTTTCGTTAGCTTCTCCCGCAACTCCGCATCGGTGGGAACAGGTTTGGTCGGATTATTCATTTTCTCGGCTTCTTTTTTCTGTGTTTGAGCATACGCGAACAAGACCGAGCCGACAATTACCAGGAGTGTACCTGCCAGCCCAAACAAGAGAGCCTTGTGTGAATGTCGTTCGTAGGTTAATCGCGTCGCTCTCATCCCCGTTTTCTCGCGTGAGAATTGTCCCCTTTAGCAGTGCTCGAAGGTACGCGCAACGGCGTGCTTCGGCAAACGCGCAGGATTCCCTTTTTATAAGATTCGCATCCAATACCAAAGCTGGCTGGGCAGCGAATTTGCACTCTCATGCATTTTTTCGCTCGAATTCGCAGCGCCGCCACGCCGAGATGATGCCCTTAGATTGCGGACTGCTTGACTTGGTAGAGGCTTTTTGCTAAATCGAACAAGCATGATGCCAAGGCGAGTGCAATCCGTTGTCCGAATCCTGTTCATCTTGGCGCTGCTGTTCGCGCAACGCGCAGACCCGTGCACGTCGTTCCGCGTTAAAAGCAAGGACGGCGGGGTTCTGGTCGGGCGCTCGATGGAGTTTGGCGTGGAGTTAAACAGCGCAATCATGGTCGTGCCCCGGGGTTTTCGATTCACGAGCCCCGCGCCCGGCGGGAAGCAGGGACTGAGTTGGCAGGCCAAATACGGGTTTGTCGGCATGAACGCCAAGGGCATTGACGTTGCCACTGATGGGCTGAACGAGGCGGGGCTGTCGGTGCATCTCTTGTTGTTGCCCGGTTTTGCCAAATACCAGGAGGTTGCCTCGGAAGATACTGCCCGCGCGCTCGCGCATGTTGGCGTCGGGAATTGGATCCTGAGCAACTTCGCCACCGTGGAGGAAGTAAAAGCGGCCATCCAAAATGTGACGGTGTTCGCGTACGAGCCCCCGGGGATCGGCTTTCTTCCGCTTCATTACGCCGTGCATGACGGCAAAAATGCGTTGGTGATCGAGTATGTCGATGGGCAGCGCCACATCTACGATAACCCCGTTGGCGTGCTGACCAACAGCCCGCCGTTTGAATGGCAACTGACCAACCTGCGCAACTATATCAACCTGACGAATCTCAACGTTGATTCGCTGAAGCTGGGAAGTTACACGATCGAACCGATAGGGCAGGGGACAGGTTTACTGGGTATTCCCGGCGATTACACGCCGCCGCATCGATTTGTGCGCGCCACCGCCCTGGCCTATGCGGCAGTTCCTCCCCCGACCGCTGCAGAAGGCGCAAACCTGGCGTTTCATATTCTGAACGATGTAGATATTCCACTCGGCCCAGTGGCGGATAGAACATCTGCGCCTCCTCCGGGAATGCCGGCTGGCAGCCCGCCAGCTCGGGCGGGCGGGCTGGATTACGACTTCACGCAATGGGTAACGGTCAGCGACTTAACGAATAAGATTTATTACTTTCGCACCTACAAAAACCTCGCCATCCGAAAGGTCGATCTGCGGAAGCTGAACTTCAGTGGCACGACCATCCGATATATCAACATGGAAAGCGGCGACCAATTTGTGGACGTGACGAAGCAGGCAAAATAGCAGCGGCCATGCTTTAAAAAGTCTGAATTCAGTCCGATCGCCCGGCTTCAGGAACGCGAATGTAGCGGCGAAACAGAATTAATCCGATCGGCGCAACCGACGCTGCGAGGGCGAAAATCAGCCACATCGTGGCGGGATGCCGCGGACCCTGCGCCGGGCAAAACGCAGCCAGCAACCAGCCACCGGTGCCGACAAGGAGTTTACCTACGAGAAACGGAAGGTAAGCCAGCGAGCCGTACGATGCCTCCTGTCCCCTGGGAGCAATTGCCGCTGCATACTCATACACCCGCGGTGAGTAAAAGGCTTCTCCAATCGAGAAAACGATCAGATAGAGCGCAGTCATAATGTAGTAAGGGTGAATGCTCCCACGCAATCCGAGGTATCCGTAGCCGAGCCATTGGCCGGCGCGGCTGTTAGCGGCAGACTGGAACCATTCCGTCGGTAGCGCCATGATGAAGACACCAGCGGCACAGATTACTCCGCCAATTATTACCATCCGATAGGCCGCATACTTTTGCGTCAGTGCGCCTACAATCGGCGCTAACACAATGATGACGATCGCGTTTATTCCTGCGAGCTTCCCCACCGGAGCGTTCACGCCGAGTTCGCGAATGCCGAACTTCGGAAAGACGTAATCCATTTGTAAAAAGATGGCTTTGAGAAATCCGATGAAGAGGAAGAATAAAAGCAACCGGTAAAACCCCGATTGGCCGATCAGTCGCCGAAAAAGCTGGGCTGAGTCGATCGCGCTTTTTCGCACCGTTTTCCAGATGCCACTCCAGAAAGTCCCAGCAGCCCTGCGTTCGCGTGGTAATGGATCGATTACTTTTCCTCCATTCGTTGCTTCCGCTCCGCGCCGAAGAAAATAAATCACGGGAAACAACACGATCTCAAAGGCGAGACTGACCACAAATAATTGCTGGTAGCTGCTTGGCTCAAAACCAAAAAAGCTAACGTGCAAATGCAGTTGGCGGACGTAATCGAATATGTAGCCCGCGGCAAGATAGCCAATGTTCATGATCATATAGATGATCGAGAACGACATCGACCGCTGAGCGACCGTCGAGTAACGTCGCGTCGCCGCGAGCAACACTGGAGTTCCCAGTGCTTCGCCGATTGCCAGTGGAAGAACCCCGCAGGCGAGCGCCAGCCACGGGATCGTGGTTACGATCATAACACTGCGGGCGACAGTGCAAATGGCGACTCCGAGGAAGAACGTGCGTCGCAATCCGATCGCGTCGGTGATCGATCCGGCAAGCAACGTAAAGATCGTCATCGCGGGTGCCCAAACCCAGCCCACTAATGCTCCCGCTGCCTGATCGTTGAAGCCAAGGTCCTTCGACAACCACAGCACCATCGTTTTGTTCGTGACCGAGTAAGCCGTGTAAATGAAAAACTTGATTACGAACGTGAGCCACAACTCACGTTGCGCGCCCCGGAGCACGGTGAATTTCCCAATGAATCCGCGCAGCCCGGTGGCTACTCCGGAAGGTACAGTTTCTTCCGCTGCGATTGATTCTTTAACGGTTCGGGCCACGGGCGCGTGAACTTACTCCGTCATTCCGAGCGAAGTCGAGGAATCCCGCGGCAAAATTTTCACGCCGGATTCAACGGGATCCTTCGACTTCGCTCAGGATGACGTAGCTTGCAGGTTTAGAGCAGATTTTCGATATAGGTCTTCCGATCGAACGGCGCAAAATCATCAATGTTTTCGCCGGTGCCAACGAAGTGCGTGGAAATTCCGAGTTCATCTTGAATTGCAACGACAATTCCGCCTTTGCCGCTCCCGTCCAGTTTCGTGACTATCAGGCCGGTGAGTCCGAGCGAATTGTTAAACTCACGCGCCTGACTGAGGGCGTTGCTGCCAGTCGTCGCATCGACCACCAACAACGTTTCGTGTGGCGCGTCCGGATCGAGTTTGCCAAGGGTGCGTTTTATCTTCTGCAACTCCGCCATCAGGTTCGCTTTCGTGTGTTGCCGGCCGGCGGTGTCACAGAGCAAAAAGTCGATCTTGCGCTTCGCTGCCGTTTCATACGCTTCATAACAAAGCGCGGCCGAATCCGCGCCGCGCTGTCCGTGAACTATTTCGACGCCGAGTCTTTTCGCCCATATGTCGAGTTGCTCGATGGCAGCAGCCCGGAATGTGTCTGCCGCGGCGAGCATGACCTCGGATCGGCGAGGTAGCGGCGATTGACCCCAATCGCCGACGGGCGGTTCAGGTGAACCGCCGCTACCGAGCAGATACTGCGCGAGCTTCGCGGTCGATGTCGTTTTGCCGGTTCCGTTCACACCAACAATCAAAATCACCATGGGCTTTCCGGTCGCGCGACGAATTGGTGCCGGATCCCGCGGCAAAACGCGGGCGATTTCTTCACGCACAGCTTTGACCACGTCGCCGATTCCGAGTAATGCCCAGGCTTCGCGTTCCTGTAGTGTTTTGATAATTCGCGATGTCATGGGCACACCGAGATCGGCACGGATGAGTCCTTCCTCCAGTTCATCCCAATCGATCGGTTTTCCCGAGAATTGTTTAGCGAGCGATTGAAGAAAATTCAATTTATAGTTGAAGAGTTAAACGGTTGAAGAGTTGAAGCGGATTGCGCCGTTGCTGTCACGTTGAGCGAGGCGAAACATCTCTAATTTGTTTTCAGTACTACCGGACGAATAATTGAGATTCTTCGCTTCGCTCAGAATGACAATGCTATTTCCGATTTACGCTTCGACCCTTCGACCGAATCACGGTTCTTTTTTCACGGCTTCTCGTGCCGGTCTGGTCAAGTCTTTCCGCACGCGATCGAGAATGCCATTTACAAATCGACCCGAGTCCGTGCCGCCGTACATCTTTGCCAACTCGATGGCCTCGTTGATCGATACCACCGGCGGGATGTCATCACGGTGGAGCATTTCATAAATTGCCAGCCGGAGAACGTTGCGATCGACCGCTGAGATCCGGCGAAAGTCGTAGTTCTCGCAGTAGCGGCGAATGCGTTCGTCGATTTCCGGAAGATGCGCCACCATTCCTTCGATCAACGGTTGAGCAAATTCGCGCACGCGTGGTGCCGCGGGGCAAAATTCCCAGAAGTCATCAATCTTCTCCGGCCCATCCCCGTGCTGGAGATCTCGCCAGAAATGGTATTGAACTGCAGCTTCCCGCGCTCGGCGACGTTTACCCATCTTCCCTCGGCGGTTTGGAAACCGCCGCTCCCTGTTTGTCGCGAAGTTCCGATATGACTTTTGCGATTTCCACTGCTGCCCGGGCAGCTTCCGTGCCCCGATTGATTTCAGTTTCAAGACAACGCGCGCGCGCCTGATTTTCATTATCAAAACTGAGAACGACGTTAATGACAGGCACTCCGTGTTCGATGGCGATGCGTTGCAAGGCGTCCGTGACCGATCGGCTCAGATTTTGCGCGTGATTTGTTTCTCCCTGAAGAATGACGCCGCACGCGATGATCGCGTCAGTTTTATTTTGTGCCGCAAGCTCTCGCGCCACCACAGGAATCTCAAATGAGCCCGGCACACGATTTAGCGAAATGGTCGCGTTCGGCGCAAGTGCGCGCAGTTCCTTCGTGGCATGATCAATGAGTCCATCTACGTATTGCGCATTGAACCGGCTGGCCACTATCTGGAAGGTGCGTTTGCCTTTTGCAACTCGCGGACGCGTCGGAGTCAAGTTCGACATCGGATTCAGATCTTGAATTGAACTGCCCTGCAATCGGCAATCACAGCAGGTGCCCCAGCTTCGTCCTTTTGGTTTCGAGATATTTTTCGTTATGCGGATTGGCTTCGGTTCGAATAGGCACTTGCTCGGTCATTTCCAAACCGTAGCCCTCCAATCCCACAACTTTCTTCGGGTTGTTCGTGAGGAAGCGGAACCGTCGCACACCGAGATCGAAAAGAATCTGTGCGCCGAGTCCATAATCGCGCAGGTCGCTCGGGTATCCGAGTTTTGCATTCGCCTCCACGGTATCGAGTCCTTCCTCCTGCAATTTGTAGGCGTGGATTTTTGCCGCCAGCCCGATACCCCGACCTTCCTGACGCATGTAGACTAAAACGCCCTGGCCTTCCTCCTGGATTTGCCGAAGCGCTGCATGCAATTGATTGCCACAGTCGCATCGGCGCGAAGCAAAAACGTCGCCGGTAAGACACTGGCTGTGTACGCGAACAAGCGTCGGTTTGTTCTTATCGATTTTGCCCTTTACCAGGGCGAGATGATGCTGCCCATCGAGCCGGGAGCGATACAAATGCAACTCGAAATCGCCATAATCGGTCGGGAGATTTACAATTTGCTCGAGCTCGACCAGCTTCTCGCTCTTGCGACGGTAGGCGATTAGGCTTTGGATCGTGCAAATGCGGAGCCCGTGTTTCTTGCGAAACTCCATTAACTCGGGCAAACGCGCCATGGTGCCATCGTCGTGCAAAATCTCGCAAAGCACGCCCGCCGCCTGCAGTCCCGCCATTTTTGCCAGGTCGACGGCCGCCTCGGTGTGACCGGTGCGCCGGAGCACGCCGCCGTCCTGCGCTCGAAGCGGAAACACGTGACCGGGCTGGTTCAAATCTTCCGGAGCAGATTTCGGATTCGCAATGGCCAGGATTGTAGTAGCGCGATCGTAGGCGCTTATCCCCGTAGTCACGCCTCGTGCCGCGTCCACGGAAACGGTGAAATCGGTCTTATGTTTCTCGCGATTTTGCGTCACCATTCGTTGCAACCCGAGTTGCTCTGCGCGGTCATTCGAAATGGGCACGCAAATCAAGCCGCGGCCGTGCGTTGCCATGAAATTGACTGCTTCAGGGTGTCACTTTTTCCGCAGCCATGACCAGGTCGCCTTCGTTTTCGCGGTCGGCGTCGTCGGTCACGATAACCATGTGCCCTTTGGCGATGTCGCTTAGTGCGTCATCAATCGCATCAAACTGAAATGTTTCCGCCGCCTGTGAGATCATTGAGCATAATACCATTACTTCCGGTGGGTTGTTCAGCAACTCCTACCCGTGCCGATGCCCAAACAGCCCGGGCAAGATCACTTTTCGCTGGTGGCGACGATCGCATCCGGCTGGTACATATCGCGGTTGCTTCCCTGAAATTCGGCTTTGAGTTTCACTCTGAATCGCGAAAGATCGACAAGATCCCATCGTGTGAATTTCCAGATCGTCTTCGGAGAAGCCGATCCACCCGCATTCGGAGAACACGATCCACCTTCGCGTAATGAATGCTCGAATCCAACGACAAAATGCAGCGCATCGTCGCGCACTTTGTTCGTGGCTTTCCTCGGCTCGAAATAAAACGCACGGAAAGTGCTCTCGCGACTGCCGGCGGCGTAAAGTTTTGGGTCGAGATAAAACACACGCTTGCTCTCCAGATCGATGACGCGCAAGTCGGGATAACCTGAGCGCTGCACTTTTCCCGTGGCGGTGAGCGGAAAATCGCACTGCAAGCCGGAAGTCGCGTTGAGCAATTCGCGCAACATGTCTTCGAAATGGCTGCTCACCTCATTGATTCGATCGATATTTTGAATCGCGCTGTTAGGCGCATTGAATCGCTTGGTGGTCTCATCACACGCGGCGCTGATCGCTTTTGCGACCCGCTGGTCCACTGCATCGTTCCCATCGAACGGCAGCACCCTTTTTCCTGTGGTATCAAAAATGACTTTGCCGAACGGAACACCGCGCAACTGCTGATCTTCATCAAGCAACCACGGAAGCAATTGATCGAGCGCGGCGTTATTTGCAGCCGGGGTTGGCGACGCGGAATTCGCATTCCCGGTTTGCGGTGCTAGCAGCGCGAGAAAAACCGAAAAGCTCAGGAGGAAACGAAGGATCGGTGCGATTGAAAAATAAGGGCCGTCATTTCGCAAGGTTGAAGCAATGCGCTTCTGAAAGTCTCTTCGGATGTTCAACCTTTTCAGTTCTTTAACTCACGATGTCCACTTCGCCACCTGTTCCGGGAACGGACATTGCGTGCAATCGGAATTGTCCTGCATGCAAAAATCTTCGTAGATTTGCAGCAACCCCTGCTGGTGCGCGACAGAACGCAGAAATTCTTTCCGGCGTGGATCACTTCCAAAGAGACGCGTGGCAGCGGTTTCGAGTCGCCGGTTTGACAGTTGCGCTGGAAGCTTTGCGTATTCCGTCCCAAGGCGCGTGGTCGCTGACGGCGAGGATTCAAGATCGTGCGCCAGCCAGAATGGAAATAGCACGTTTGCCAGGATATCTGCGACACGCGACTTGCCTATCAGCGCCATTTCCTTCGGTGCGGCGTCGGACGCAAGCGTGTAATGGCTATTCCAAAACGGATGTTCAAGACTTTGGAAGAAATCATTCGCTGCAGCGACACTGCTTTTGCCGGACGCACGTTGAAGACGCGCCCATTGGCACGCGAGGACTGCCAGCGCGGCAAGGCGGCGTTGTGGATGATTGACTGGCCGCGTACCGCTGAGGTGCCAGGCTTTTCCAGGCAGGATCAATCGCTGCAGATCATTACGATGCGGCCACCAACGGTCCCACAACTGACGTACATATTCCCGCGTGGCGTTTTTATAGATGTCGATGTCAGGCGTCTCGAGGAAACCTGCCGTGCCGAAGAGCAATGCCTCACAGTCTTCGACGTTTCGACGTAGCAATCGCAGCGACAAACGCTGGGTGAGAAGCGTAAACGGGAGCTTGTTTTCCTTGTAACCAAGCGCCGTGGCGATTTCCTGAAAAAGCGTTTCGTCGCGTCCGTGCGTGTCGATTTTGTTGCGAATCCGGTTGGCTTTTTGCCGCAACCGGAATTGCGCTGCGGCGTCGAGGACGCTGCGAACGTGCTCTTCCGGTAAATTTTTCAGCGGCGCCTGGCAGCGACCGGGCCGCGCCAGCGGGATGTTTGGATTGAACGCCTCCGGTAAATTAGCCGGATCAATGCAGACCTGCGGCACGTTGCGATTTGAGTATGTGCGTGTGAAGAACGCGCGACTACTCCTCTCAACAAAGACATGAAGCACCGTCGATTCGAAGCTTGGATTGGTGGCGTGACCGTGTGATTCCCAGCTGCGATCGAGCACGTCGATCTCGATACACCCGTGAATTGCTTCGCTGTCGTTGATCTTAATTGCGGCGTCGCGAAAATCCGGACCGGCTTCACGGTTCCAAACACCGAACTGAACAACGTCGACCTTATCGCCCGTAGTGCTGACGAAATGTTTTCCGAAATCGCCCGCGAACCAGCGCGCTTGCAGCTCCAGCTCTGATGGAACTCGCGGCGACGCAAATAGCGTGCGTTCATGAACGCGCGTGGTGTCGCGGATTTGCGCGTACCGCTCTGCCAGCGTGCTCACGCTCGGATTATGAGAGCGACGCGCGCAGATGTCACGCGTGCGTTTGATTCGCGCTCCGGCGAGCGGACTGTTTCGGCGCGACGCCGAAACCAACACGCGAGACGCGTGTGCTACATTGGCGGACTGCCGCCTTCGCCGAGGCTACGGCGCGCCAGGAGAGACCGCCTCTTGTTCCTCTGGCACTGGTTCGCTCGGTGGCTCACGTAAATTGCGCACAATCTGCTCGACTATTGCGGCGTCGGAGCGGGGGAATACGAATAAATACTTAGGGCCTTTGCCGGCAGTCGGGGAAAGAACCAGGCTTTCGAACAGGAATCGCGGTTCGTGAACTGCGACCAGGTCTTCCAGATCTATGGTGCGTGCAAACTTCTGAGTGACGAAGACAAGTTTGCGCGGCTCCTCTCTCGTGGCGACCAGCGCGCCGAAACGATTTGCCGGAATCCGCCGGCCACGTCCGCTAATGCACCGCGCTGTCCAGGCAATTGTTTCCCCCAGAACATTTTCACGATCGAAAACAGACGCCAGCCGGGCAGGCAACGTCACCGGCAGGTGCACCGGCACATTGTGATCTGCCGGTCCGTTCAGTTTTTTCCATGCCAGCCAGGTTTTCGCTTTCATGGCACGCAAAATTTTCGGCGCAAAATACAAGAAAGCGCCGATGGCGATCACAAAAACCATCAGAGCAAGCAGGGGATTGAAATGCACCAGAGCCAGGCCGCCGAGTACAGCAGCGTCTTCGCCAAGACTTAGTCCAATGTTTGAAAACGGTTCCGGCGATGCGTTGCTGCTTAGCCGTGTTGCGGCTTTAGCGGTATGCGCAATGAGACTGGTGCCTCCCGCCAGCAAGGCAACGATGACCGTGAGGGCAGGACTCGGATGCCCCAGCACCTGGATCGCCAGCAACGCGCCGCCGATCGGCCGAATAACGGTGTGAACGACGTCCCAGATTGAATCGATCCATGGAATCTTGTCTGCGAAAAATTCGAGGAAATAGAGAACGCCGGCGATGCTGATAATCCACGGGTTGCCGAGGACTTCGAGCGACTGATACTGCGGCGCAAGGGTTATCCAGTGAAAGTGGATCGCAAGGCCGCTGGCAAAAACGGTCAGGTAAAGATTGACGCCAGCCAAGGCCGCCAGGCCGAGAGCAACCGCGAGGAGATCCAATCTTTCCACGGGTTAATATCAGTGTGAACCCGTCGATGTCACGCCGCAGCTGCGCGCGCATGAAATAATGACTCGCAAATGCTGTAGGGTGCGCTGTCCTCAGCGCATTGCGCTTGAGTTTATGCGAGACACGCCTGTGTTCCGCTGAGGACAGCGGACGCTACAGCATTTCGTCATTCCTTCGTCATTAGACATTCGGATTTCGTCATTCATACTGGCGCGATGCTCGATATTCGATTGATTCGCGAAAAACCGGATTTTGTCCGTGAGCGTCTGGCGACGCGCGGCGACGGCGATGAAGCGAAGATCGACGAGGTATTGCGCATCGATACGGAACGGCGCAAGAGCGAGACGGAACTGCAACGCCTGCAATCCGAGCGTAATCGTCTGAGCAAGGAGATCGGCGGGAAACGTTCGCGAAAGGAGCCAAGCGAAGAACTTGAAGCAGAAGTCCGGAACATTGGTGAGCAGATCGTCGCCCTGACGCAGCGCGCGAACGCCTTCGAGCAAGAGCAACGGGATTTGCTTTTGAATATTGGGAACTTGCCACACGAAAGCGTTCCAATTGGAAAGGATCCGGGATCTAATCGAGTCGTTCGCAGCTGGGGCGAGAAACCACAATTATCCAAGCCCGACGACCATGTTGCTCTCGGCACCAGACTAAAACTGTTCGACCCCGAATTGGCGTCGAAACTGAGCGGGAGCGGCTTTATTTGTTTTACCGGTGCAGGCGCGAAGCTGGAGCGCGCACTTATCAATTTCTTGCTGCACCTGCATACGAGCGAGCATGGTTACACCGAGATCAGTCCGCCTTTCCTGGTCCGGCGGGATTGCATGACAGGAACATCGCAGCTCCCGAAGTTTGAGGACGACATGTACGGCCTGGAAGACAATCAGCTCTTCCTGGCACCTACCGCTGAGGTTCAGTTAACCAATCTCGTTCGTGAGGAGATCCTCAATGTTGACGATCTTCCCAAAAAATTCACTGCCTATACGCCCTGCTTCCGGCGCGAGGCCGGCGCAGCGGGACGGGACACCCGTGGGATTATCCGGGTGCATCAATTCGACAAGGTGGAGCTGGTGAAAATCGTCGAACCGGATAAATCGTACGAAGAATTGGAAGCATTAGTGGCGGATGCAGAACGCGTGTTGCAGCTGCTTGGCTTGCATTACCGGGTCGTCGAACTTTGCACCGGGGACTTGGGATTCGGCTCAGCCAAGACTTACGACATTGAAGTATGGTCGCCCGGGTCCCGGGACGGCGGGACGTTTCTCGAGGTGTCGAGCTGCTCGAACTTCGAAGATTTCCAGGCGCGCCGGATGCAGCTGCGGTTCAAAGATCGCGACGGAAAAAACCGGTTGTGCCACACCTTGAATGGATCGGGGGTGGCGTTGCCCAGATTGTTTGCGGCACTGATCGAGACTTATCAGCAACCCGATGGCTCGGTGCGAATACCAGAAAAGTTAGAGCCCTATTTCGGCGGGACCGAGATCAGATAGTTGTAGCGTCCGCTGTCCCCAGCGGAAAAGCTATGTCAAATGCGCTGAGGACAGCGCACTCTACAGCATTTCGATTCTTCATTATTGCAGCCCGGGTATCCCGAGGCCACCGGTGATTTTTGTCATCTCCGATTGCGCAAGCGCCTTGCCCTGTTCGATGGCTTGTTTCACCGCGCTCAAAACCATTTCCTCGAGAAACTCCACGTCGTTCGGATCGACAATTTCCTTGTCGATCTTGATCGCGATGACGTCGCCCGCGCCGTTCGCTGTCACTTTCACTTTCCCGCCGCCCGCGCTCACTTCGACCGTTTTTTGCTCGAGCTCAGCCTGAGTTTTGGTCATTTGCTCCTGCATCTTCTGCGCCTGCTTCATCAGTTTATTGAGGTTCATAATTCAGTTCTTTGTCATTCCGAGCGAAGTCGAGGAATCCCGCTGCGACAGCTCAGGGTAATGCCGCGAGATCCCTCGACTCCTCCCGCGGTTGCGGGATCCGCTCAGGATGACAAGAGGATGCATCACGATCTTACTCGAGCGTTGAATAGTTCGATCGCGTCGTTGATGAGCGGATCGTCCTTGAATGATTCCCCTGATTTAGTGGTTTCGGCTGCGGGGCTCGAAGAAATCCCCTCTTTCGGCAGAAATTTCACGGTCCAATCGCGCCCGCTTACTTCCTTGAGCAGCGATTCCAGTTGGCGGCGATTGCTCGCGCTGGCAATGGTTTCAATCTTTGATTTGTCGTCTGCCGAATGCCCAAGGAGGAAGTTGCGTCCATCTGTTCCAATCGGAAGAACCGATTCGGTCAAGGTTCGCAGGAAACTCTTTGCTGGAATTTTCGCGAGCACTTGTTGCCAAACCTTCTCTGGATCGACCGCCGTAGCCTTCTCTTCGATGCGCGGTTCCTTAGATGCAGCCGTGCTGGCTGCACTGTAGCCGGGGGTGTCGGCCCCGACTGTCTTTCGTTCGTTTTTCATCCCGCCCGAGTCACCGTCCGTTACTCGACTTCTGTTCCCGCCGCGGTCATCGCGCGCGGCTACAGCTTTCGCGGGAGGCGCGCCCGGCGGTCGCGCCCTACCATCGTCGCGAAGCTCGCCGAGTTTTTCTATCACTTCATCGAGTGTCGCCTGTCCCAGACTCTGGATCGCTTTGATGATAGCCACTTCGAAATGGAGCTTCTTATTCGGAGCCCACTTCATCCGCCCTTCAGCAGCAGCAAACTGATCGATCAGCTCAAGCAAACGATCCATGGAAATCAGTTCCGCCTGCGCGGCGAGCGATTTCTGCACGTCAGGATCGACATCCTCGGTCAATACATCGGGTTTGGCTTTTAACACAAGCAGATCCCGGAGATAGGCGATCAAATCGGCCATGAGCCGCATCATGTCTTTCCCGTTCTCGCTTTGCTGATGGAGCAGATCGATAGCCTCCGGTGTTTCGGCGCGCAAAATCCGCCCGGTTAAATCAATTACCGTTTGCTCGCTCGTGAATCCGAAGACATCGAGCACGTCGCTCTCGGCAATATTTTCTCCGCAAAACGCGACCAACTGATCGAGCATCGATTCCGCATCGCGAAGGCCGCCCTCCGCGCCACGTGCGATGGCGTGTGCAGCAGCAGGTTGCAGCGTGATCTTCTCTTTTGTCGCAATGAATTGCAGGTGCTGCGCAATCAGATTTGCAGGAATACGATGGAGATCGAACCGTTGACAACGGCTGAGGATCGTCGGCAGAACTTTCTGCGGCTCGGTCGTAGCGAAAATGAATTTCACATGCTCCGGCGGCTCTTCCAGCGTCTTCAACAGGGCGTTGAATGCAGCGGACGAAAGCATGTGCACTTCGTCGATAAGATAAATTTTGTAGCGACCTTTAGCCGGAGCATACCGAACATTCTCACGTAGCTGGCGCACGTCCTCGACGCTGTTGTTGCTGGCTCCGTCGATCTCGATCACGTCGAGACTGTTGCCCGCGGCGATCTCAAGGCAGTTGTCGCAGACTCCGCACGGAGTCACGGTAGGGCCGTTTACGCAATTGAGTGACTTTGCCAGAATCCGCGCGGTCGAAGTTTTGCCGACGCCGCGCGGCCCGACGAAAAGATAAGCATGGGCAAGGCGGTTCTGTGCCACCGCGTTTTTCAATGTGCGCGAGACATGCGTCTGCCCGACCAAATCATCGAAAGTTTGCGGGCGATATTTTCTGGCGAAAACCTCGTAACTCACTTGCTTAATCTAGATGCACAGCCGCATTCGCGAAAACAGAAAATGGAATTCCATTCAAGAATCGGCACAAATGGGCACGATGGCAGGAGACAAACTTTTCGGGATTTTGATTGAGCATTGGGCGTTGAACGTTGAGCGTTGGGTGTTTCTTTCATGTTCAAAAGCTCGACATGCCGTTTGATCCTCGGAGCTGTGCTGTTGCCCGTAGCCGCGCTCGATTCTTCCGCGCGCGAGCCGATTAAATCGCTGCCGCCGGGAAAACCTCCGACGGAAACAAAACAGATCCGCGCCCGCGATCTTGGTGTTCCATTTGAAGGCACGCCGGGAAAACTGAATTCGATCACCGACGTGCCCGGCGTGGAGGTCGGTTACACAACGTTGATTAGCGGCGAAGGAAAACTTGAAGTCGGCAAAGGCCCTGTGCGCACCGGCGTCACCGCAATCATTCCGCGCGGGCACGACTCTCTCAACGACCCGGTTTATGCCGGGTATTTCAGTCTGAATGGCAACGGCGAAATGACTGGTACAGCATGGGTGGAAGAAAGCGGGTTTCTCGAAGGACCGATCGTCATTACGAACACGCACAGCGTTGGCGTGGCGCGCGATGCCGTGATTGCCTGGCGAATAAAACACGGTGCGGCGGACACTACCGGATACTGGTGGAGTCTTCCCGTGGTCGCCGAAACGTGGGACGGCTGGCTCAATGACATCAACGGATTTCACGTGAAACCGAAGGACGTCTTTCACGCCCTGGACACTGCGCACGGCGGTATGGTCCAAGAGGGGAGCGTCGGCGGCGGAACCGGAATGATCTGCTACGAGTTCAAGGGCGGAAACGGGACGGCATCGCGGATCGTATCGATAGCTGCAGGCGGGGGCGCTGGATCCGGCAGTCAAAAACCGACGCACACGTACACCGTAGGAGTATTTTTACAGGCGAACTTTGGCCGTCGTCCGCAGCTCGTGATTGCGGGCGTACCGGTAGGCAAAGAAATTCCCGGTGAAGTTTACAAAAAAGAGAGCGGCTCGTGTATCGCCGTCGTCGCGACCGACGCGCCTCTGTTGCCGAACCAATTGAAACGGCTTGCGCGGCGCGTATCACTTGGCCTCGCGCGAACGGGAACGATTTCCGGAAACGGCTCCGGCGATTTGTTCATCGCCTTTTCGACCGCGAATCCCAACGTCGCCAGTCCGAATCAAGTCACACATAACGTGGAGACAATTCCCAATGATTTATTGGATCCGCTTTTTGCCGGTGTGGTGCAAGCGACGGAAGAAGCCGTTGTGAATGCGCTAGTGGACAATCATTCCATGACTGGCCGCGACAATCATTCGGTCGAAGCGTTGCCACATGATCGTTTGCGCGAACTCATGAAGGGCTTCCGCTCAATAGATTCGGAGCGCGGCGGACCGTAGTCACCGGACTGTGGGCGATCCGCGTCAACAGTCAATTCTGTAGCGTACGCTGTCCGCAGCGCATTCCTTATGTATCAAGAGAAACTCCGCTGAGACAGCGGACACTACACCCAATGGGAAAGCCTGCGCTAGATCATTGCGATCAAAATGGGCACAACTTTCGTCACAGCTATCTCCAGCACCTGCAACGTCAGTTTTTCAGCGCGTTCCTGCGCTTGCGCCGGCTGAGCATCGACGAATACCCGTAGATCACGCTTTTGATTTTCGACGAAGTAATCGAAGTCCTCCTTGTCGATCTCTCCGTTTTTTAAAAGAACCAGGCGCCGTTCGAGCTCATCCGCATTTTGCCGGATTACCTCTGAGGTGTCGCCTTTTGCGTCCCTCAGTAGATCCTGAAATTCTTTCATCGACGCCGCGACAGATTCGTCGGTGACCTGGTCGAGAGCAGAGTCGAGCTCCGATTTTTTCTTCGAAGTTTTTTTGCGCTTTTTCTTACCGGCCGAGGGCATGATCGTAAATTTTGTTGACGTCCCTTTTCATCTCGCTCGCCAGGGCCGGAGTAATCTTACCGCGGCTGGCTTTACTTCGCAGATGCGTAGCGTCAGCATCGAATTGCGATTTAAGATCCACGAGGACCGGACGACGCGCGGTGAATTTGTCATCGGCGATGGCCTGCTGAAATTTTGCGTTACCTTCGTTAACTCTGCCGTCGAAGGCGGCAGAGTTGAATTTCTTGCCAGGCACCGCGAATTCGTCAATGAATGCGAGCTCAAAGTTGCGCAGACTTTCAATCGTGGCATCGCTTCCGCTTTTGGAAAAAGTGGCAGTGCCGCAACTTGTGACCAACAGGGCCGCGGCGCAGAGGAAAACGTTTCGAACGATAAAATTTTTCGTGAGGTTCGGTTTCATATGGCGCGGGCGTTAGCTTATCGAGCTTGCGGCGGTTTGCTTCTTTGTGTCAAGTCAAGAAGACGATCCGAGCGCCGACTCTTAGCGCTAACTGGTTCAGTAATTACGCCTTCTTCACGTCGACCTGCGCGCCCGTGCTAAGGGAAGGGACGCCGAAGGCTGCGATGTTCATGATGATCATGACCATCGCGAAGAGGTACAGGCCCATCAGCAATCCTATCGCGGCATGCATGGCAAGAATGCAAACAAGCCAAATGAGACGAGTTTTTTTCATCCAAATGAAGATGGGATAACTCACCTCGAGCAGACAGATCGAAATTCCGAGCGCAGGCAGAACGTATTTGAATCGGACGAGAATATCGGGGGGCACAATTGTAAAAGGCGGCCGGATCAGCGAACGCCAAAGATTCGAACCGTCCCACCAACCGTTGCCAAGACATTTTGCCAGCCCGCCGATAAAGTAAACGAAGCACAGTTGCACCTGTAGAACACGTCGCCAGAAGCCCAAAAGCTGCGGATTTCTCGGTTTTGTTTCCGCTACCCAGCGATCAAAGGAATAACGGTCGGGCAGGGGAGATAACATAAGGTAAAACAGTGCCGTCGTCATAAAGCTATCGGCACCATAGGCGAGTAATCCTCCGCTTTCAGCGGCGCAGATGTGCACGAACCAGGCAGCGATCGCTGCTGGTCGACAGAACAAGCCCAGCAGCAAAAGGCAACCGGCGGACAATAAGCAGATCCAGGCAACGGTAAGTACCGTTTCTTCGCTAATGTTGAGATTGCGACCTAAAGCGACAAGCCAACCTAATTTCGGGATGAACGGACTATCGAAGGAGCTAATGGATTCTCCCACTTCGCGACCAATAAGACCCTTGCCACCGCTGGCGAACAGATAGTGCCAGTCGCTTCTCAGGAACAGCGCATACACGCTAACCTGCAGACCCAAGCCGATCCGCAACGCGGCGAGCCAGGTGTCACTTTCGGGTGGAAATAAAAAGGCGGCGAGGCGCTGCCAGCATTTTTGTAGCGGAGTTAGCCAGGAGCTGGCTTGCAAATCGGCTGATTTACCCACGGACTGCACGGATTAGATGGTAACAGAATCAGAAGCTTGGAGAGAGTGGAACCAGGGATAGTAAACAACGATTCCGCTACTGCTTTTGCTCCTCGCGCAGGCTGAAATCGAAGCTGAACATCGGTTGAAACATTTCTGTTTTGCCTTGCTCAAATTCATTTATGCCAGGCGGAGTAACCGATCCGAAAGTTGCTCGAATTTTTTTCACGTCAGGATGCTCCCGCCAGACGGAGAACGCCAGTCTTTTCACGAGTGCCTCTCGAACCGGCTCGTAACGTTGTTCGGCCAACCGGTCTAACAAGCTTTCCAACCGCAGTGCGGCGGCTTTGCCTCGGACATGCGGCGACTCGTATTCTATGTGTCCGTCGTCGTAAAACAGCTCTAGAATCAATCGATGATGGCTCGGAACGTTCGGTGCAAAAAAGCTGTACCCGGCCTGAATGCCAGCGGCGTGCAAATACGTTGCGATGCCTCTCCGAATCGGATTGGATGTCCCGGCCTCCTTTCCCAGACACCAGGTCGCCGCCAGCTCAGCCTTACGCGCGTATTCGTTGCAAACTGCGGGTAAAATCGTTGACCCTTGCGCCATCAACCAGAATACCCCCTCAAGGCAGACCGCGGTTACTAAAAAGAAGTGTATTCCAAACCACGCCGCGTGAATTCGTTTCGAATACATTTCCCAAACGTCGTGGCAGTGGACAAGTGATAGGGTCGAACGCTGAAGAGACCTGCAGATTTCGGTACGCAATGCGGCCAGTCCCGACCTCGAGACTGGCACTCCGTTCCGTAGCTAATCAGCAGGCTTAAAGCGTCGCTGCGACTGATTTCAAGTTCTCAGTCATCACATTACTGTCGCCGGTTGGGAGGACCGCCTCACAAAACCAGGCGCGACCTGCGCGATTATCAGCGAAGCGGCTGGTTGGGAGGACCGCCTCACAAAACCAGGCACGATCTGGGCGTTGGTCGGCGTAAAAGGTTGCCGCCCTGTCAGTGTGAATATTTTTCAAAGTCAGCGAACTTTGGTTCCGAGTAGGCGCGTGCATTGCCAGTGCGCTGAGACCGATAACAGTCACAGCAACCAGCAGGGCAGCGATCAGACGCAGGCGAATGAAGCGGTGGATGTTTTTCATAAACTGCCGTTTACAGGAGTTGTGAGTAACTGTCAATTTTTAATTTAGCCTTACGAATATTTCCCTAAGGAATTGTGCATTTTCTTCGTAAACAGGATTCTTTCGCGTAAAAAGCAAAATCGCCACGACGCGGCAGGAGCAGACCGCTACGAAAAGTTTTCTGGCAAACCTGATACAGATTGAGATAACGCTCGAACGCCTGCCCTTTGCCCGATCTGCGAAAGCAACGTAAACCACGAGTTTCCATCGCGTGAATTTTGCAGTGTACAGGGATTTCTCTTCGTTGCGTTCTTGCTGGCGTTATTGAAGATCTCAATGGTCATTGGAACGTAGCGCTCGCCTCGCGTCGGTTTCGAAACAACCGCTTCAATCCATGTCGGGGCTGCGACGACGGCTGCGTCTATCGTTAGGCGGGGCCGAGACATGAATATCTCGGTTTCTCTGCTGGCCCTGATTTTGAGAGTAAAATCACGGGGGCGAATGAATGCGCCTGAATCTCTCGAAGGGGCTGGCAAAATTTCGCGATCCGGTGGCGATCATCACCAAGAATCACCTTGTGGCGCGAGATATCAATTCGTTATGCGAGTTGGAGAAACACAAGCCAGTCGAGGTGAATCCTCTGTAACTTCACTCGCTTCAAATTTGCAGCGAGTGCTTGCAGCAACGGACGCCGTCCTCTCATGCACACCTCGATGCGATCAGGCCTGTTCGTGCGGCGAAAATTCCAGTGGGGTGTCCACGGTCGCACCGATCATTCCGGGTCTCACCACGAAATTTCAAAAATCCTCGACACGTCCGCAAAAGCGGGATGCGACAATGCGTGTCTCCAGGAGTTCATCGGCGAGCGTTCCCCCTGCAAACTGTCTCGTGCCAGCAGCTTTGCGAAGCTTTGCAGGTGCGCCTGTGCCGCGGTCTGAACGTTATTTCGGCGCTAGTGAAGCGGTGATTGCTTCAAAGCGTGGATCGCCGCGTAGCGGATCCCAAAGTGGATGAAGACGCAAATAGCCGTAGCTGATGTGGCTGCCTGGCAGGTACGTTGTCTCAGCCAACCGTTGGACCGCGCGATCTTTTTCACCAGTCCACGCGTAAATCACAGCAAGATATCGCACCAGCGTTGCACCTTCGATGGCGTTTTGGCTAACTGGCGTCAACTCGACTGCGCGTTCGCCTTCGCGAATCGCAGCCTCCTTGTTCCCAAGTACGGCATCGACCACACCGAGTGCGCAAAGCGCAGCGGCATAGTCCGGTTGGTTGTGGACCTCTTCGGCGAGTTCCTTTCGCGCATTCTCAAACGCCGCGCGAGCTGCCGACTGATCACCATGCACCCAAGCGGCAAGACCCTCGCACCAGCCGTTAGGGAATGGAATGTATTCATCAAAGCATCCGCCCTCACCCATATTTGACAACGCACGCTGGACGCCACCGGAATCGTGTTCGCGCAAGACAGCCAGCAGCCACGGATTAACCAACCCAAGCGCGGCATTCGGGTCGTCCGCCAAAATTGCGTCAATTGTCGTTTCGAAAGCCTTAGCGTCTGCCCGACTCTCCAGATCGACCAAGCCGCGGCGCACTCGGCTGGGAACGTCTTTCGGAGATAGCGAAAGCACGCGGTCAAGGGTGGAAGCCATCTCGTTGTAGCGGCCCAACGCCTCGTATGTAAGAGCGAGTTGTTGGAGCACGGAAAAATCGCGCGGGTTCAGCTCCAATGCCTGTGTGATTTCATCGAGAGACTTCTCCCAGCGGCCTTGACGCCGGTCAATGTATCCTGCCAAAAGTGGAATCCGGGATTCGTTAGGCAACGTCAGGCGAGCAAGCACGAGCTCGCGCCTAGCGCGGTCGTAATCCTCATACGCATAGTAATAATGCTGAGCCAGAGCAAGATGGGTTTCTCCCCGTTCAGGGTTTAGCCGCTGGATCGACTGAATTACTGATTCAGCCAATTTCAGACGCGCATCACTGTGGTCGAACACGCCGAAGTATATTCGGTCATGCGCTCCGGCTAACTGGCAGTAGGCGTCAAAGAAACCTGGGTCCCGTGCCACCGCCTGGTCAAGCAGTTCTACCGCTTGAAACAGATCTTTCGTTTGTCGTGTACCCAATGCGATGTCACACAATAAGTCTTTCGCGCGCAGGTACGCATCGTACGAGATCAGATCCGAGGTTGGTACATCTTGAAACGCAGTTTTCTCGGCGGGTGAGACGCCGACTCCCAGCTTGTCTGCGATTTTCTGCGCGATCTCACCTTGGAGCGTGAACACGTCGCTCAGATTTCGATCGTATTGCTCCGCCCACACGGAAGCGTTTTTGCGCACATCAATCAGCTCGGCATTTAAGCGGATGCTGGCTCC
The DNA here is from genome assembly GCA_963753675.1 of uncultured Verrucomicrobiae bacterium. Taxonomy (GTDB): domain Bacteria; phylum Verrucomicrobiota; class Verrucomicrobiia; order Chthoniobacterales; family UBA10450; genus Udaeobacter. The sequence continues at coordinate 498,051 of CAVWCZ010000008.1, forward strand.
TTGTCTCTGCACATTTCCCGTGAGTACATACGCGACATTCAAGGCGCCACCGATTTCCCGGGTATTGTGCGCGCCACGGTATTTCGCGACACTGTTGTGATTGATCACCTTAAGATTCGCGAGCTTCGCCAGTTTGGTCAGAACACCATCGTAAACGCCATCGGCGAAAAACGCGCTTTCCTTGTCTGAACTCAAAGTTTCAAACGGCAAAACTGCAATCCCACTTGCCGTAAATGGGCTGACTGTTTGGGCCTTCGAAATCATCACGCCCACTAAAGTTACCATCGCCAGCAAAAGCGCAGCCATTTGTGCGACGAGCGGATTGCGCCGCACCCAACGCCAGAGATGCACAGGCGGCGAAACAGGACGCGCGACGATTGAACGTCCGTGCAACCAGCGTTCGAGGTCATCCGCCAGTTCACCGGCTGAGCGATAACGGGCGAGTGGGTCGCGTTCCAAACATTTGGCGCAGATTGTTTCCAGATCGCGATCCAGCGTCGGTGCCAGAGTGCGCAATTTCGGGGCCGGCCTTTCAGCCGCTTGCTGAATGGTTTTCAGCGCGTTCTCGCCTGTGAACGGCGGACCGCCGGTTAGGAGATCGAACAAAACGGCACCCAAACCGTACACATCAGCCGCGGCCGTAAGTTTGCCCTCTGATCCATTCACCTGTTCGGGCGCGATGTACCCCGGCGTTCCGAAGACGCTGGGTGTGCGCGTCAAACGGCCGGTTGGCTCCAGCCATTTTGCCAATCCAAAATCGCTGACCAGCGGTTCGCCGCGGCCGTCCAACAAAATGTTTCCCGGTTTAAGGTCGCGATGAAGAATCCCTTGCTCATGCGCGTGTTGCACGGCGTGCGCCACTTTGGCCATGAGCGCAACTGCGCGACGCGGATCGCCGCGCAATGCTGGGGCTGCTTCAAGCAAACTGCCGCCGCCGGCAAACTTCATGCTGAAGAAGGGCAGCCCGTCGTGGCTTTCGCTTACTTCATAAATTGGCAGAATGTTCGGGTGATCGAGGTTCGCCGCAGCCTGAGCTTCGCGCCGAAAGCGCATCAGCGTATCCTGCGAATCAGCGTGGTATGATAAAATGCGCTTGAGCGCCACGATCCGACGCGAATGCCGTTGTCGCGCCCGATAAATTACGCCCATCCCGCCGCGTCCGACTTCTTCCAGAATTTGGTAGTTACCGAGAAGCCAATCCGCGTCGTGACCCTCAATTTCGCCGAGCAAATCATCCAGCGTTAGCTCGTCCGGCGCATGCTCGCCGTTGGTGTCGATGCCCGAGGAGAGAAGACAGTTCAGACAAAGTCCGCGACCAACGCGCGATGCGGACCCGCAGTTTGCGCAGTTGCCCGTTTCATTCTGGAGATGGGTGGAACCGACTGTCGACATCATGAAGGGAGCCACGACGATAAAGCAAGTTTCAATTCTTGCAAAATCTAAATTTAGAGATCGCTGCAAAATTATTCACCGGGCTGCGCATGTGTTGAAAATGTTATCTCGATAAAGCGGAATTCATACCGCAAACAGACTTCGCATTCGAGAGCGATCTGTTTCTGCACACAGATGGAGAACGCAGTTGCGGCACGCGCCGGATGGGTCTTTTGACACGGAAAATGGGGCGCCTCCGTTGCTCCTCAAAGGGTCTGCCATCCCTCCGCTTCCCACGAAGGCGGGAAGCTCCGGTTTGACCGAAATTTATGTGGCAGCGCTTAATGCCGCGCAGAGATAGCGCAATTCGTCGTCGATTTCGTTCGATCCGCTCACGGTTTCAGCGACTTCTTCACGGAGCAGAGTGCGATAACGCTCACGCAACCGGTGCACAAGACTTTTCACTGCCGTTTCACGAAGCCCGAGTGTTTTAGCAAATGTTGCGTACGACACGTCTTCCCGCTCAGCAGCGAGACAACTACTCAGGACAGTGAAGACGCGTCGTCGGCCGCGCTTTTCACACTCGTCGCCCAAACGCCGCAGCGCGCGCTCGACCACCGTCGCCGCCCAACGCACATCGAAAACTCTTTCCGGCGACCAGTTGGCAGATTCCTGCTCTGGAATCGATAAGTGAGTTGGCGACTCCGTCATCCAATCGTCCCACGAAACGAAAGATAAGTCGCCGCCGCGCTTGCGCGCGTGACGCTTATCGGCCTCATCGTACAGAAAACGTTGCAACGCCTTCAGCAGGAGTGATCGAAATCTCCCTTTATTGCGATCAGCAGATTGAATGAGCCGACCTTTAATGACCCTGCCAAAGAATTCCTGAGTCAAATCCTGCGCGTCAGGAATGGAGTGGCCCTGTCGGCAGATGAACGCGAAAGCTGGCCGCCAATAAATTTTGCAAAGTTCGGCGAGCGCCGCCTCTGCTTTCTCTTCATCACTGGCAGAATCCGAACAGGACAAAACAACGCTCCAGCGTGTTGTCTTGAATCGAGCATGGGGATTGCCAACGGGGAGGTCCTCTTTCACCGCGGGGGATGATGTCATCTGAACGCTGCTTCCGCAAGCCCGGTGATAAGATCGTTGCCGGGTCTGAATATTTCATACCGGTCTGGCACAACGATGAAGATCATGTTGCAAGCCCGCGTGTGGTCCGACTCTTTCAGTGTCGCGGACCAACGGGGCCCGCCATTAACAGAGGCAACACTGGGCCTTGGAAGGAATCGAGGCAGATTGAAACTTTTTTCGAAACTTCACCCCTCAAAAATCCGAAGTAAATGCTGTTCCGAAGTCAGCTGCAGCTGTATTGCGATGAGTTGGATCACCATCCTATGGTCGATGAATGCCGCCGCGTGTTTAACGCTCGCGGTGCTTTATGGCGTCGTCTGGTGCAAACAGCGCGACGATTGGATGCATTTGCTGTTTTCCTGTAGCGCGGTGGCAGCGGCGGCGATCTCCGTATTCGAGTTGTGGATGATCAATGCCACGACAGTAGAGCAATACCAACTTCTGGTGCGCTGGATACATGTCCCGACGTGGGTGTTCACGATATCGTTCGTAGCCTTCATACGCCTCTATCTCAAGTCCGGACGAGCCTGGATGGCGTGGAGCATCTACGGCCTGCGCACGCTTATACTGATCCTGAATTTTATTTTTCCGGTCGGTATCAATTTCAAAATAATTACAGACGTTCGGCACTTTTTATGGGCTGGCGAGACGGTGTCGGTGCCGGTCGGTGTCCCGAATCCGGTCGGCATTCTTAGTGAGGTCAGTCTGCTCCTGTTGCTTGTCTTCTCGGTGGACGCCGCCATTACCGTGTGGCGACGCGGCGGTCACCGACGCGCGTTGCTGGTCGGCGGCAGCATGATCTTTGGCGCGATTCTGGCGTGTCACGTCCCCTTGGTAATCTGGGGAATTATCGATGTCCCGTTCTTCCTCGGCTTCACCTATACCGGGATTGTTGCAGCGATGGGATATGAGCTGAGTAGCGACATGGCTCGAGCCGCGCATCTTGCGCGCGAATTGGAAATTAGCGAGAAGAGATTCAACCTGGCTGCGGATTCCGCTAACCTCGGCATGTGGGAGTGGGATCTTGAGAAGGATGAAATCTGGGTCACGCCAACGCGCCGCGCGCAGCTAGGTTTCTCTGCCTCCGGAAGAATCACATTCGGAGAGTTGATTTCCCGCTGGCATGCAGAGGACCGGGAAAAAGTTCATCAGGCAGTGAATGAAGCGATCCGGGACGGCAAAGATTACCAGGCAGAATTTCGCATTGTTCGTGCGGACGGCAGCGTTAGCTGGTCCTGCGCGCGCGGGCGGGTGTCGGCGGATGAACATGGAAAACCGAAGCGGCTTACGGGAGTTAGCCTGGATATTACGGCCCGAAAAGAGGCTGAGGCCCTGGCCCTGAGGCAGCGCCACGAACTTGAACAACTCAGGCAGCAGAAGACCGCATTTCTGGAGAGAGAGGTTGCGGAGCGCGCCCGGCTCGAACGTGAGGTGATCGAGAGTTGTGCCCGCGAACAACGGCGGATTGCTTATGAGTTGCACGACGGTGTCGGGCAGCAACTAGTGAGCATCGCCTTAAGCGCGAAACTGCTCGAAGAACAGTTGCGGCCAGACCGGCCTGCCGAAGCCGGGAAGGCATCCGCCATCGTGCAGCTTGCGAACCAAGCGGCGAGGCAGGCACGACTCACGGCACGCAGTCTCGAAGGAGCTGATGGAGTGGGGGATTTGAAAACGGCCCTGGAGTCCCTGGCCATGAATGTCAGCCAAAATTGCCGTATCAAAAGCGTCGTCAAAGCCAACGGCACTTCGTCGTCGATTAGCGCGCCGGTATCAGCTCAGCTTTACCGAATCGCGCAGGAAGCAGTGCGTAACGCCATCGAGCACGGTGGTGCTAGCAAGGTCCTGATCCAGCTTGCATTCGGTGGTCGCCACATGCGATTGACGATACAAGATGACGGCGCCGGTTTTGACACGAAAACCAACAGACACGGCATGGGCCTTCGAATCATGCGCTATCGCGCGCAGTGCATCGGTGGCTCGTGCGAAGTGCGCACCGCTCCCACTCAAGGCACAATCGTTCATTGTCGTGTGCCGCTGGAAAGGCGGCATTCCGCTCCTGCTATCTCATGAGCCTAACAACACAACCCGAAAGAAAATCGAACGTCCTGATAGTGGAGGATCATCCAGTACCGTGCGACGGCCTAAAGCAGTTAATCGATACCCAAGCTGACCTCGCCTGTATCGGAGTCGCGGACAACGTCTCAGATGCCAAACGGCTTGTCGAACAGTACACTCCTGATCTGATGGTTCTTGACCTGCGATTAAAGGGCGGCGACGCGCTTGATTTTATCAAAACAGTGCAGGTTGAGCATCCGGAACTGAAGATGCTCATCCTTTCGCAATACGATGAGTTGCTCTTTGCTGAGCGCGCATTCCGCGCGGGTGCCTCTGGTTACATTATGAAGGAAAACGCCACCGATGAGATTCTGCGAGCGGTGCGCAAAGTTCTGGCAGGCGAATTGTATTTTAGCGAACGGGTTGCCGCAGCCGTAGTCCAGCGGACCTTGCGCGAGAAACCCGTGCCCTCGCGGAACGGTATCGAACGCCTTTCCGATCGTGAGATGCAGGTGTTTCAACTATTGGGTGCTGCCTACAGCCCGCGAGAGATTGCGGAGCAATTTCAGCTTAGCCGCAAGACAATCGAGACCCACTGCGAAAAAATAAAGCACAAGCTGAGCTTAGATAGCGCGAGCGAACTCAAGAGGTTTGCCCGACAATGGGCTACTGAAAATTTGACGCCCTCCGGACCTTGGCTTGGGGCTTCTTCGCAAAGCGGCAATTGAGAAAGTAAGACTGTCACATCGAGTGCGCCGCGTACGGGTTGCCCTGAGCGAAGTTGAATTAGGTGCGTACCAACTTTTGCGAATGCTAGTCGGCGTGCCGAACACCACTCGCGCGCTACAAAGAGGCAGGGGAACGACGCGTTTTATTAAAAGACGCTACTAAAGCTACCATGTTAACAACTCGCCTGATTCCCTAAGGAGAGTTTGGTCGCCGGCCTAGGTAGAAACTCAGGGACACAGTCAGGACGGTAGCCCGAGAACTTCGCCCCGGAACTTCCGTAGAACTACACAGATGGAAGGACCGATTCTAATTTGCGCTTTCCCCGAGCGATCGCAGCAACCGTCGACCCCAACCAAACTACTGTTGTTTAACAAGGGGCAAGCTAAATGCGGTTTCGTCCTTTTCTAATCGTCCTCAAAAGTTAGCGGGATAGAGGAGTTGCAAAAATTCAATCAGATCAAAGCAGGAGATCACGCGGCGACTCAGCTGCATGACCAAGGGCGGCAGCTTGTCCTTTTGAGTTCGAGTGGCACGATGCCTTCCTTTTCGGGCGAACTGCCAGCAGCAGAGTGTAGAGTGCCTGGCTGGAAATCCACTCTCGATCTCGTTTGGATTCTCCTTTCGCTACCGATTTGGCTGCCTCTGATGTTGTTGCTGATGCTACTGACGCGAATTGCTTCGCCGGGGCCTATCTTCTACCGGCAGAAACGCGTTGGCCTCGGCGGTCGACATTTTTTAATCTGGAAATTCAGAACCATGAAGTTGAGCGCGGAGACGCAAACTCATGAACGTTACTTCCAAGAACTGATGCGGAGCGATTGTCCGATGACCAAGCTGGATGCTCACGGCGATCCCCGCCTGGCCCCGTTTGGGCGAATTCTGCGCGCCAGCGGTCTGGACGAACTGCCTCAAATTTTCAACGTGCTTTGCGGCGAAATGAGCTTGGTCGGGCCGCGGCCGTGCACACCAAAGGAATTTGCCCATTACGAACCGTGGCAGCGGGAACGCGTCAACGTTCTCCCGGGCCTGACCGGGAACTGGCAGGTGAACGGCAAAAACAAGACGACATTCAATGAGATGATCGCCATGGATCTGTTCTACCTCAAGAACATGTCAATCTTTCTCGACCTCAAAATCATGCTCAAGACTTTCGCCGTCATCACTGAACAACTGTTCGAAACCCGGCGGGCGGGGCAACGCAATCGTCAGGGGCGAGACCCTCGCCCACCCAAAGCACTGGGGCAACAAGGTGAAGGCGGTCGTCCAGCCACTACGCAGATGTTGCACACGTGACGGGAATCTTCTCGAAACTATGAAAAAACCACTCACTGTAGGCGTGATCGGATGCGGTTATTGGGGACCGCAACTGGTCCGCAACTTCAGAAGTCTTCCGGACTGCCGGCTCGAAGCGATTTGCGACCTCAATATGGAGCGCTTAAAGCATATCACCACGCTATATCCGGATATCCAAGGCATGACTCAGCCGCTGCAATTTCTCAACGGCTCAAGTTTAGACGCCGTCGTGATTGCCACTCCGGTGCAGCGTCATTACTCATTAGCCAAGGCAAGCTTGCTCGCAGGGAAGCATACCTTCATCGAAAAGCCGATGGCGTCTTCGTCCGCCGAGTGCGAGGAACTGATCGAGATCGCGAGCCGCAAAGGGCTCGTTTTGATGCTCGATCACACCTTTCTCTATTCGTCGCCCGTGCAGAAGATTGCCCAAATCGTTCAAGCTGGGGACCTAGGCGAGATCCGCTATATTAATTGCCGGCGTCTTAACCTGGGACTATTCCAAAAGGATATCAATGTCGCCTGGGATCTGGCGCCTCACGACATTTCGATCATTCTCCATATTCTCGGCGAATTTCCCACTGCGGTTAACTGCCAGGGAAACGCGCATATCACGCCGGGGGTAGAAGATGTGACCAACATGTCACTGTTTTTCCCGCGTAAACGCTTTGCCACCATTCAGAGTAGTTGGCTTGAACCAAGAAAAGTGCGCGAGATGACTATCGTCGGCACGCGGCGCATGATCGTATATGACGATTTGCGCATGCGCGAAAAAATCCGTATCTACGATGCGCGGGTAGAACGGCCGCCACATTACGACACGTTTGCTGAATTTCAATACTCGTACCATTACGGGGACAGCTACATTCCATACGTTCATCAAGAGGAACCGCTAAAGCTGGCGTGCCAGCATTTTATTGACTGCATCGAAACGGGTTCTGAACCGCTAACCAGCGGCCGTCAGGGACTAGAAATGGTCAGGGTCCTAGAAGGGGCTACTGCTTCGCTTAGGATGAACGGCGGCCCAGTGACACTTTCCGCTTCGAGTAGTGCAGCACCAGCTCTCGCCTCTGCCAGAGCGGAAGAGATCCTCCAAGCCGAAGTATTCGCCGGATGAAGGGCGCATGAGCCGAACAGCCGCCTTGTGGCGGAGAACGGTGAAACCGAAAGAAGCGCAAAGCGGCAGATGAAAGTTCCATTTCTTGATCTGAAAGCGCATCACGCTCCCCTGATCGACGAGTTCGATAGCGCTATTCGCCAGGTGATCGAGAGCAGCGCGTTTGCCGGCGGGCCGTTCGTGGAAAGATTCGAAGAGGAGTTCGCGGCATTCTGCGGCTCTCGTTACGCCATCGGTGTGGGCAATGGCACGGACGCGGTTTGGCTTACTCTCCTGGCGCTTGGGATTGGAGAAGGCGATGAAGTGATCACGGTCCCGAACACATTCATCGCCACGGCGGAGGCCATTACCTATTGCAAAGCTCGGCCGGTGTTTGTGGATGTGGACCCAAACACGTTCACGATGAATCCGGCCGAGCTGAAGAAGAGTCTCACGGCAAGAACCAAGTCGATCATTCCAGTTCATCTTTTCGGACAACCGGCGGACATGGATCCGATTTTGAAATTCGCCTGCGCGCACGGCCTCTTTGTCATTGAGGACGCCGCTCAAGCTCACGGTGCCGAGTACAAAGGCCGAAAAGCAGGCACATTGGGAGACGCTGGCTGTTTCAGCTTCTATCCCGGCAAAAACCTTGGCGCTTTTGGCGAAGCCGGTGCGGTCGTGACGAACGACGCTGATCTAGCGGAGAAAATTCGGATTCTGCGAGACCACGGCCAGTCGCGAAAATACCACCACACCCTGATAGGGTGGAATTGCCGGATGGATGGTATTCAGGCCGCAGTCCTGTCCGTAAAGTTGCGCCATCTCGAACAAGCAAACCTGCTGCGCCGCCAGCGTGCCTCCCTCTACAATGAAGCGTTTGCAGGCATCGACGACATTGCCACGCCGGTCGAGGCGGATTACGCGCGGCACGTCTATCACATTTATGCGGTCCGGGCGCAGGAACGCGATGAACTCCGCCGATTTCTGGAGGCAAAAGGGATTGGTTGTGGCGTTCATTACCCCATTCCGATCCATCTTCAGGAAGCCTGGCGAAATTTCGGCTACTCCGAGGGTGCGTTCCCGGTCGCAGAGAATCTCGCCAAAGAATTTCTGTCTCTCCCGATGTTTCCTGAATTAACTGAAGAGCAAATTGAATATGTCGCGCACTGCGTCAGCGAAACTGTTGGTGTCGAAGCGCTCGCCTAGTGAAAAGATTTTGAAGGTTCTCCAACCAACCCAGTCAGAAGCGAAGGAAGCGGTGCCTGTCTCGGGTGACTACTCTTTTGTGGAACCGAAAACTACTGCCAAATCGTTGCAAATGCGGATTTTCGACCCTATCCACCAGCCGGGGTGGGACCATATTGTTGCTTTGCATCGCGATGCCAGTTGTTTTCACACCAGTGCCTGGGCAAAGGTGCTCCATCAATCTTATGGTCACTCGCCCTTCTATCTTTACTTTTCTTGCGAACGCAGATTGGCGGCGCTGGTTCCGTTAATGGAAGTGCGCAGTGCGTTTACCGGCCGCCGCGGCGTCTGCCTTCCTTTTAGCGATGCGTGCGAGCCGCTCATCTTCGATCAAGAGATGGTGGGTTTGGTAAGAGATCGGCTTCTTCGCTTCACGCAGAAGCGCCGCTGGAAATACCTTGAAATACGCGGGGGCAAATCTTTCGAATTCGCCCCGGACGGGACGGCGAATTTTTACGGGCATACTCTTGATTTGCGCCGGCCTATTGAGGATCTGGCCGATCGCTTCGACAGTTCGGTCCGCCGCGCGATTCGCAAAGCCGAACGCAGCAATATGAGCGTGCTTGCCGGTCGAAACCGACAGGCGATTGTTGATTTTTACCGGCTCCACGTTCAAACACGCCGGCGACACGGCCTCCCACCGCAACCGGTCTCCTTTTTCTTGAACATTTACGAACACATCATCAAAACCGGCCTGGGTTTCACAGTTCTCGCACTGCGCGAATCGCGCCCAATTGCCGCCGCGATCTTCTTCCGTTTTGGAAAGAACGCTGTTTATAAGTACGGTGCTTCTGACAAACGATTTCAGGAATTCCGCGCCAACAATCTTGTCATGTGGCACGGCATCCAGTTGTTGGCGCGCACTGGTGTAGAAAAATTGCATTTTGGACGCACCGAGCGCGAAAACGACGGTCTGCGGAGATTCAAACTCTCCTGGGGCACGAATGAAAAAATAATTAATTACTTCCGGATTGATCTTTCGGGGCAGCAGTGTTTACCTCCCGTCCGCCGTGAGGGCGGCTTGCACAAACGGATCTTTGGCAAATTGCCATTGATAATCAACCGGCTGGCCGGCTCGATCCTATATCCACATCTCGACTAAAAGGTTTAAGTTATGGCTGAAATACGACGCGAAATCCAATCTAACTCCGGAGTGAAGCTCGGCGACATTTTCTTCGCTCTATTTAAACGCAAGCGAACAATCATCCTATGCGCGGTCGTGGGCGTTATCGCCGCGGCGGCGGTTTATTTTCTTTATCCGCCTTCCTACGAATCGCAGGCCAAGTTGTTAGTGCGCTATGTTACGGAAAGGAGTGCCGTCGACCCAACTGAGGCAGAGAAAGCAGCCGCCGCATCGAACAACGAAGGGGATAGAGTTATCGGCGCAGAAATCGAGATTCTGACCAGTTGGGATCTGGCCATGGAGGTTGCCCGGGCAATCGGTCCTCAGCGAGTGCTGCCGCCAACGCAAGACCTGTTCTCGAAGATCATGCGGGCAGTGGGCCTGCAACGATTGCTGCCGCGCTCCGGGGCATCGGCAACAGAAGCTGACGCTGCCAGTAGTATCGTTTCAGGCCTGAAGGTGATTGCAAACAAAGGAAGCAACATCATTCTCATTTCCTATAAGAACCGCAATCCGGAGGTTGCGCCGCTCGTTTTGCAGGAACTGTTAAGTCGTTATTTCGTCAAGCACCTCGAGGTGCATCGCTCGGCTGGCGCCTTCGATTTTGTGGCTCAACAAACCGATCAAGTCCGCGCGCGCTTAAATCAGACGGAAGATGCCCTGAAGGCATTAAGGGAGAAAACAGGGATTGCGTCGTTCAAAGAGGGTTCAGCTGCCCTCACCGCCGAGCTCGCCAAAACACAGGAACAACTGAACGCTGCGCAGGCGGACCTGGCTGAGCAGCAAGCTTTTGTTAATCACAAGGCCGGAAATGAAACAAAGAGCTGGAGAAAGAAAAAACCTGCAGATGACCCAAAGGCAAAGGTTGCCGGCATCCAGGCAAAAATCGAGGCGCTTAAAATCCACCTTCAAGATATTCAGCGGCGAACCAAGCAGCTCTCCGAGCTGGCCCCACAAATTGAAGACTTGGAACGCAAGAAAGAAATGGATGAAGCGAATTACAAATACTTCGCAGCGTCACTCGAGAAGGCGCGGATTGATGAAGCCTTGGATCCCTCCAAAATCCCCAACATCAGTGCCGTTCAGCGGCCTTCTCCACCTGGGTTGGAAACGAAAACCCTCAATAAGATTACCCTGGCACTGGCCGGTGGCGGGATAGCCTTGGGTGTCGCCCTGGCCTTGCTAAAGGGCCTGGTTTTGAACCAGACCGTTGGCCGCCCGCTCCAACTGGAGACGCAGTTGCATATTCCACTGATGCTCTCGATCCCGTATGCCAACGGACGCTTCGCCTTGCCTCGTAATGGTTCACCAGTGAGTCCGGGAGCGCTTACTACGGGACGGCGCAATCTCAAGTTGGCGCCGTGGGAATCCGAACATTTCATCCGGCCTTATTGTGATGCAATCAGGGATCGCCTCGGTCTTTATTTCGAGCTCAATCATTTGACGCATAAACCTAAGCTAGTTGGCGTTACCGGCATGTCGGAAGACGGGGGAACTTCAACACTTGCTGCAGGGCTCGCTGCCTCACTCTCGGAAACCAACGATGGTAAGGTGCTGCTCGTCGATGTGAACCTGGGCCCGGAAGAAGTGCATCCCTTTTTCAAGGGGAAACCAGCTTATCCTCTGAACAAAGCTCTTAAGCCGTCTGACTCCATTTCTTCGGCTGCGGACAATCTCTATCTAGCTACAGTCGGATCCCCCAATTCCGGCGGTCCGGCGCAGCTCGGATTAAAAAAATTCTTCGACATGATGCCGAATATGAAGGCGAGCGACTTTGACTACATCATTTTTGACATGCCGCCGTTGGACCAAACGAGTCCTACATGGGGAATGGCTGCTTTTATGGACAAGCTTTTGCTCGTGGTCGAGGCAGAAAAGAATAACCGCGAGGTCATCAGGCGCAGTTACGGCAAGTTAGTTGCTGAGCGAAACAACGTTGCAGTCGTGGTAAACAAGGCGCGTTCCTACGTCCCGAAATGGCTTGATTCTGAGTCTTAACTGGGCGGCAGGAATAACAGCCGACGGCGGTTGCGATCTTTACAATGAACAGATTCCCCTTCGCAGGGACTGTTGATAGTCTGCGAACACTCGCTGTTTTACCGCCTGTTCTCATATTCCGCCTGTTTCCCGATGTCGGCCTCGATGTTGATAGAAGCGTTCGCTGAACATCGGCGTCGCGGCTTTGAAGACTCGAGCCAGGAGAGGAACCCAAGATTAAACCCCCGGCTTCCTGCCCATACCGACGTTGGTATCGGAGATCGCTATCCTCTCATGTTACGCAATAGAATTTATTACGGCTTAAAGCCTTTCATTCCGCAATTCCTTCGAACGGCGATTCGACGAAAGCTGGCTATGCGGTTACGTAAGCAAATCGGAGACGTATGGCCCATTATGCCGGGATCGGAGCAGATACCGAAAAACTGGCCGGGTTGGCCGAACGGCAAAACATTTGCATTTGTTCTGACGCACGACGTCGAGAGCGAAGCAGGGCTCGACAGGTGCCGCTCCTTGATGAAGTTGGAACTGAATCTCGGCTTCCGCTCTTCCTTTAATTTTATCCCCGAGGGAAGCTACCGGGTACCAGCTCAATTGAGGCAGGAGCTCACCGCCAACGGCTTCGAGGTTGGCATACACGACCTTAAACACGATGGCCACCTCTTTTCCTCGCGCCGGAGGTTCAAACGCCGCGCCGCGAGAATCAACGGCTATGCACGCGAATGGGGAGCATCGGGATTCAGATCGGGGTTTATGTTACGTAATCTCGATTGGCTGCACGATCTCGACGTGCAATACGATGCATCCACCTTCGACACGGACCCATTCGAACCCCAGCCTCAGGGTCGCCACACGATCTTTCCCTTCTGGGTCCCATGCCCAAACGGTAACTCACCCGAGTACGACCTATCAACCATCAACTCTTCATCCGACGGTTACGTTGAACTCCCTTATACCCTTCCCCAGGACTTCACACTTTTCGTGTTGTTACAAGAAAAGACACCGGAAATCTGGATGCGAAAACTCGATTGGATCGCTCAACACGGCGGGATGGCACTCCTTGACGTTCATCCTGACTATTTGTGCTTTGATAACGGGACCGCAACATCAAGGGAATATCCAGCTGCTCACTACAAATCGTTTCTAGATTATGTGAGTCAACGCTATAGCGGCGCTTTTTGGAATACGACTCCAAGAAACGTGGCTCAGTTCTGTGCTCGGATAACGCAGGCCACAAGGAGCTAGCTCAACGCTAAAACTATAAAATAACTTCTATGGATATCACAGTTTTCGGAATGGGCTACGTAGGCTGCGTAACGGCAGCCTGCTTCGCCGAGATGGGCCATTCGGTAACCGGCGTGGACTTACAAGAGATCAAGGTCTCTCTCGTTAACTCGGGAAAAAGTCCCATCATCGAGCCAGACTTGGAAGCGTTGATTCGCCGCGGGGTTGACGACGGACGACTTAAGGCCACTCGGCGCGTGGAGAGACTTGGCGAGATTTCTCTAATCTGTGTTGGAACACCTAGTAACGACAACGGCAGCCTGGGTCTTGACCAGCTAAGGAGGGTTGTATGCCAGATCGGCGAATTACTACGAACCACAGATAGCTTCCACATCGTAGTGGTCCGAAGCACCGTGTTACCGGGAACGGTAAACGATGTGGTGCGGCCTTTGCTTGAACAAGAATCTGGTAAAAAGGATGGAAAAGATTTCGGCGTTTGCATGAATCCCGAGTTCATGCGTGAAACCACGGCAATTTATGATTTCTATCATCCTCCCTTTACGATCATCGGTGCGTGTGACGATCGTGCTGCCGAACGAGTGGCTACGCTGTATTCCAGCGTGAAAGCGCCTGTGGAACGTACCCCCATTCCAGTAGCTGAGTTGATTAAGTATGCCTCGAACGCATTTCACGCACTCAAGGTATGTTTCGCGAATGAGGTCGGAAATCTCAGTAAGGCTATGGGTATTGATAGCCATAGAGTGATGGAGATTTTCTGCAAAGATACGAAACTGAACATCTCTCCTTATTATCTTAAACCCGGATTTGCTTTCGGTGGTTCTTGTCTGCCAAAGGACCTTCGTGCTATTCTTTACAAGGCGAAGCAACTGGATCTGGAACTGCCGGTTCTCGGTGCTGTGCTTGAAACAAATCGAAAGCAAATCGAGCTAGCCTTCAATTTGATCCGTCATACAGGAACAAGCCGCGTTGGGGTCTTGGGCCTCAGTTTCAAAGGCGGATCCGACGATCTTCGTGAAAGTCCCATCGTCGGATTGATCGAAACCTTGATCGGCAAAGGATATAAATTGGCTATCTACGACGAAGAAGTTGCTTTGGCGAGACTCGTGGGTGCGAACAAGCACTATATCGAGCAAGCAATACCTCATATCTCCTCTCTGATGGTTTCCTCTCCAAAGGAAGCTATCGAAGCCAGTGATGTAGTCGTAGTTGGCAAAAATAATTCCAAGATTCAGGAAGCTGTAGCCAACAATAGCGATTCAAAGTTGATTATTGATCTGATTCGGTTACCCCGCGAAACCGTGAAGGCCTCTCCGAATTATCAAGGCATCTGCTGGTAGCACGGCTAAGCAGTACAATCATGATGCGATCTCCAACCAAAGTCCTTATGTGGGTCGAAAACAATTTCCCACAGGACACTCGCGTCGTAAATGAGGCACGCTTACTTGCTGATGCGGGTTACCAGGTCGCGGTGATCGCACTTCGGAACCAGCATCAGGCGACGCGCGAAACCTGGAATGGTATGGAAGTTTATCGCGTACCGACGTTGGAGCTGTTTAAAAAGACAGTGGCTGGAAATGATAGCCGATTGAATCTGCTTTTCCTTAGACTGAAATCCTTTGTTGGTTATGTCGTAGAATACCTTTACTTCACCTCAGCTTGCCTTTTTGTTAGCACATATATTTTTGTGAGGCGCGGCTTCGATGTAATGCACGCCCACAACCCGCCCGATACTCTCTTTTTGGTGGCGGCGCCTTTCAAACTACTCGGAAAGAAATTTGTCTTTGATCAGCATGATCTCTGCCCGGAGCTTTACCGATCCCGGTATAGCGCAGGGGAAGGATTTTACACCCGATTTCTAAGACTGTTCGAGTGGTGCAGCCTGAAACTTGCTGACGTCACGATCGCCACGAACGAATCGTATAAACAAATACAAGTTGAGCGGACGAATAAGAATCCCGCCAGTATCTTCGTTGTAAGGAATGGGCCGAACCAGATGCGAATGACTCCGGCCGAGCCGAGTGCTCGCTTGAAAGCAATGAACAAGTCCATCCTATGCTACGTTGGCAGCCTAAATCCACAAGATGGTGTCGATTACCTGCTTCGTTCGTTGCGCCATTTACTGCATGGTTTGAAGCGTTCAGATTTTCATTGCGTAATAATGGGCACCGGCGACTCACTGCAAGATTTGCGTGTTCTGGCTGGGAACCTGCAACTTAACGGTTGCGTTGAATTAACAGGCTTCATCTCCGATGAAGACTTGCAAGCTAACCTTGCGGCTGCGGACATTTGTGTGGACCCCGACCCCTCCAGCCCGTTGAACGACGTGTCCACTTGGATCAAGGTCATGGAATACATGGCGTCGGCAAAGCCGATCGTCTCGTTCGATCTGAAAGAAACCCGATTTTCTGCTAGAGACGCTGCCATCTACGTTGAACCGAACAACGAAACGGAATTCGCGAAAGCCATCGCCCAACTCATGGATCAACCCGAGCTTCAGAAAACAATGGGGATTTATGCTCGGCGCCGGGTTGAGGATGAGTTGCAGTGGGCAAAGGTTGGCAAGAACCTCCTGGCCGCGTATGAGGCGCTCTTCGCCCAGAAATGAGCGACTTCTGTGAAATCCACACGCGGAAAGAAATCCAAAAGGCGCAGTTCCAGACTGGCTCGGCTCCGTGCCGAATAAATCGCCACGTCTATTCGTGACTACCCGGGTTTCTTCCACTCAGCCATCAGGGGAGACCTTTGCGGCAAAGCCAGAGATCCGTCGCGCAGGAATTGTAGATGTTGAGTTCGGTAAAGACGTCACGGTCGTACAGCCTGTTAATCTCTATGGGTGCACGATTGGAGACGGCAGCTTCGTCGGGCCATTTGTAGAGATACAAAAGAGCGTAAATATCGGCAAGCGATGCCGGATTCAATCGCACTCATTCATCTGTGAGCTCGTAACGATCGGGGACGAATGCTTCATTTCCCACGGCGCGATGTTTGTTAACGATCTGTTCGGTACCGGCGGACCCGCCGAAAACCCGGAGCTCTGGCGACCGACTAAACTCGGCAATCGCGTGAGTGTTGGAACAAATGCCACGATCCTTCCGGTGACGATCTGCGATCAAGTGGTTATTGGAGCCGGCGCAGTTGTTACCAAGGATATTACCGTTCCCGGAATTTACGCAGGCAATCCAGCACGCCTTCTCCGTCGGCTCTGATTTCGCCCCGCTAACCGCTGACCTCTGACTACTGACATCCGTCCTCTGTCCTCTGACCTCCGATTTCTGACTTCTTGTCCTCGGTCTTTGGCCATCCATTCTCTATCCATGACAATCCCGATTGTTGATCTGCACGCGCAGTACCTAACGATCAAACAAGAGATCGACCGCGCGATTGCCGAAGTCATCGCAGAATCGGCTTACATTCGCGGGCGGCACGTAGACGCCTTTGAGAAGGCATGGGCGAGCGCGCTAGGCGCGAAGCATTGTGTCTCCTGTGCGAATGGGACAGACGCGATCTACATCGCCCTGAGGGCACTTCGTGTAAAGCCCGGCGACGAGGTCATCACGTCGGCACATTCCTCAATCTCAACATCGGAGACAATCACGCAGGCGGGCGGCCGGGTCGTATTCTGTGACACAGATGAGGAAACGTTCACCATCGCTCCCGAAGATATCCAACGAAAGATCACTCCCGTCACAGTGGGCATTATTCCAGTCCATCTTTACGGCCAGCCGGCCGATATGGATGGGATCATGGCGATCGCCAAAAGGCACAATCTTTGGGTCATAGAGGATTGTGGCCAGGCGCATCTTGCCAGATACAGGGGGCGATACGTTGGAACCTTTGGCGACGCTGCGACCTTTTCGTTTTATCCGGGCAAAAACCTCGGCGCCTACGGCGACGCCGGATGCGTTGTGACCAATGACGATCGACTTGCCGAGTGGATGACGACATTCGCCCGACACGGCGGAAAAGGCGATCCCATCATGGAAGGGATTAACAGCCGACTGGATGGCCTGCAAGCGGCCATTCTAAATGCAAAATTGCCTTATTTGCCTGCATGGACAGAGGCACGCTGCCGTGTTGCCTCCTGTTATGATGAGCTTCTCGAAGACGTGGGCGATATTATCACACCGAAAGTCGGTCCTGGCCGCGAACATGTTTACCATCTCTATGTCATCCGCACGGAAAACCGGGACGCGTTGAGAAAGTACCTTACCGAGGAAGGCATCTCCACTGGTTTGAACTACCCCAGGGCACTGCCATTTTATCCCGCCTACGCTCATCTCGGCCATATTCCAAGAGACTTTCCAGTCGCCTCCTTTAACCAATCACGCGTCTTATCGTTACCAATCTATCCGGAAATGACCAAAGAGATGATTACTCATACCGTTGAGTGTATAGGGAGCTTCTTTAAGGAATTCCAAGAACCGGACAGCATCCCGACGAAAGTGATTCAATTTGCAGAGCGTCGCTGACTTCCTTGTCCGCCGTAGCCTTGGCAAAGGCGGATGACCTCTGACGCATATGCTTGCTCCCGTCGCAGACACCCGGGAAAGATCCAGATATAACTGGCGGCCTGCAGAAATTAGACGGGCAGCTGGCGAAAATAAGTGACACTGACAAATTCTCTAGGACTCCAAAACATTAGGGGCGGTAGCTCAATTGGTAGAGCGTCACGGTTAAACGTGAAGGCGGAAGTTCGACCCTTTCCCGCTCCAAAAACCTTGCTGTTGTGGCAAGCACTGAGGTTCTGTCTCTCCGTCCGTTGCAAGTTAACCGTTCTAGCCGCGTACGGATTTAACGAAGTCTAATTCATGGGTCTCCAGCTCCAACTGCCTCCAAGTGTAGCGTCGTGGCTTACGGTCGGCCTCATTATTTTTCTTTTCAGGCGGGACATTCGGGAAAGGCCCGATGTTACCGGCGCCCTCTGGCTCCCACTTATTTGGCTCATAATTACTTGCTCAAGAGGCCTTTCCTTATGGCTCAACGTCTTCGGCTTTCCAGTAAGTGGCGGTACTTCAGTGGAAGAAGGAAGTCCGCTGGACGCCTGGTTTTTCTTTATCTTGATTGCGGCGGGCCTTTATGTCCTCAGTAAGAAGGGAGTTCGTCTTTCAGAAATTGTTGGCAACAATCAATGGCTCACAATATTTCTCCTGTATTGTTTGGTTTCCATTATCTGGTCCGATTTTCCTTTCGTGGCTTTCAAGCGATGGATCAAAATCCTCGGCCACCCGATCATGGCGTTGATCATCCTCACCGAACCGAATCTTGAGGAAGCGGTAACAAGGCTATTGAAAAGGTGTGCTTATGTGGTCGTTCCTGTTTCAATTCTGTTCATTAAGTATTATCCTCAGTTAGGACGAGGATTCGATGTGTGGACGGGAGAGCCGTGGAACACAGGTATCACCACAGATAAGAACGCGCTAGGTGCCGACTGCCTGATTCTGGGCCTCTTTTTCTTCTGGTATTTGCTGCAAACTTGGAAAACTGAAAGGGGCCCTTGGAGACGAAACGAGCTTCGACTGACAATTGGATTCTTGATCGGTATCTGGTGGCTTTTGTCACAGGCCCACAGTGCTACATCAACCACATCTTTGCTCATAGGGGTACTGGTGGTCGTGTTTGTCGGCATCCGCTCCGTAAATAAGAATTTGATTGGAACCTACATGTTGGCAGCACTGGTTCTCTTTGCCGTTGCAGAACTTATATTCGGGATTTCAGGGCGTTTTTCGGAAGCCCTTGGCAGGGGCTCCGGCCTATCAGGGAGAACACTGCTTTGGACTGAGCTCCTAAAGTTGGATACGAATCCAATCTTTGGAACAGGATTTGAAAGCTTCTGGTTGGGGAAAAGACCAGAGAAGCTGGAAGGAATTTTCTTTTTTGTTCCAAACCAGGCCCATAATGGCTATCTGGAAACGTATTTAACCTTGGGGTCAATTGGAGTCTTTCTACTGCTTGGACTGTTTGTCGCTACATTCCGGAAAATTCGGCTCGAGCTTTTTC
The DNA here is from genome assembly GCA_963753675.1 of uncultured Verrucomicrobiae bacterium. Lineage (GTDB taxonomy): Bacteria > Verrucomicrobiota > Verrucomicrobiia > Chthoniobacterales > UBA10450 > Udaeobacter. The sequence continues at coordinate 517,331 of CAVWCZ010000008.1, forward strand.
GAAATTTTGAATGGGGCCGGTATCGATTGGGCTTTCTCGCAGCAGTGATACTGTACAACTGGACGGAAGCAGCCTTCAAAACTGTAAATCCTATCTGGTTTGTTTTCTATCTCATCGCATTAGACTACCCAAGAGCTTACGTCACCGTTGAAGAATCCTCTATCGTTGCTAAATCCGACGAGGATAGGGAATTCGCTTATGTCGAAGGGTAACTGTCACATGATCGCTGCTCTTGGCCCGAAAGGCCATCGGCCTACTGATTCTTCGTTTAGGTCAGCATTGAATCGCGTTCTAACTGTGCTTTTCGCGGTACTATCTTTGGTCGTTTCCAGCGGGGCTCAAGGCGCAGTCGTTAACGCTGCGAGCCCATCCCTGACTGATGTTGCCGCCGCTATTCACTCTGCTGCGGACGGCGATACCGTGACAATTCCCAAAGGGACAGCCGCATGGACATCGACGATTAAAATCAGCAAGGGCATTACACTTATCGGCCAGACCACGACTAATCCGGTGCACAAGAGGGCTGACGATCAAACAATCATTTCAGTGAATACCGGAGCGGATGGAAACACGCCACTATTGGTGGTGGAGACTGCCCTCGGTAAATCGTATCGGGTGAGCGGCATTACTTTTCGAACGGGGCAAACATCAAAGGTGAATTCCAACGGTATGATTCGGATAAGCGGCAATTCACAGGCGGTTCGGGTCGATCACTGTCATTTCGACGATTTGCGTTACGAGAACAACAACATCGCGGTATGGGGTCCGATTTACGGCGTAATAGACCATAACCTCTTTGATTTTCGTCCCGGTAGCACCATTCAGTCGGTTTATATCAACATGGATGGCTGGGGCGGGCATTCCTACGGCGATGGTTCGTGGGCCGAACCACCATATTATGGTAGCGAGAAGTTTGTTTTCATCGAGGACAACTGCTTCAATAATCGAAGCGGGAACGAATTTGCTGGAGTGGTTGATTGCTGGCGGGGTGGGCGTTACGTCCTGCGGTATAACCATGTTTACGATGTCCCCATAGCGCAAACGCACGGAACGGAGATTGGTCGTGAGCGCGGAGCGCGCTGTATGGAGGTTTACAACAACGATTACCATTGGACGGTTTCCAGGAACATTGGCGGCGCACGTTCCGGTGGACTTATAAGCCATGATAACACGCATGATGGCGTGCAGCCGGAGCGCGGAAATTCGCTCGGAGCATACCGCGTTTTCTTCACCTTTGTGGGTGCCCCATTTACCGGCGCAACTGGCGACAACCCATGGGACTACAATGTGACCGAGCCGGATGGGAAACACCTTAAAGGGCATCCGCCCTATCTGTTCGAGAGCGGGACGTGTTCGGGAGGGACAAACAGAGAAAACATCGTCGATAAAACAAAAAACTGGAGGCCGCATCAATGGAACGGATACACGGCGAAAAGGACATCGGACGGCAAGCTTGGCCTGATCTACGATAACACCAACAACACATTAAAGGTTCTTTACCACGAAGGGTACGGGGGCGGCGCAAACTGGCAGGCTGGGGATCAATACCAAATCCACAAGGTCTTGATTGCCATGGACCAGGCATGCCGTGGGACCGGCGACCTGATAACCGGCGAGCAGCCAATCAATTCCGACACCCGCAGCCGTACATGGCCGAATCAAACATTGGAGCCGTGCTACTCCTGGAACGACATTTATACCCCAACTGGAGCACGCGTAGATATTACTCTGGCATCAGGCGCATTTGCTGTTCTCCAAGAAGGACGAGACTTTTACAACAATACACCGATGCCTGGATACAAGCCCTATACTTATCCGCACCCGCTGACTAAATCCTTGCCTCCATCCGGAGCGTCTCCAAGCTCTGGGCGTCATCTCAAGAAAAGCAGCGGAAGAACGGATAAAAAGATAAAAACGTGGAAGTGGGGCAGGGCGAAAGAAAACTCGGCGAACAAAACGGCTAAACAGGTTGCTCCTGATCGCTAATAAGTAAGAATTTGCCTGCAACAGCGGAAATGTTTCTCGGTACGGCTACTTCAAGCTTCGCTAATTCGTTCGGCGGTCGAGCCAAGTCGCCTTCTTAACGCAGACATCTGTCTTCTGACTTCCGATCTCTGACATCTGACTTGTGAAATACGTCCTGATCACTGCGGCTAGGAATGAAGAATCATTCATCAAAAAGACGCTTGATTCAGTAGTTACTCAGACAGTTTTGCCTGAGCGCTGGATCATCGTGGACGATGGTTCTACGGATCGTACCGCCGAAATCGTAGAGAGCTATACAAAGCGCTCTAACTGGATCCGACTGCTCCGCCGGCCGCGGCGCCTCGACCGCAATTTTGCCGGAAAAGTTCAGGCGGTCAATGCGGGCCTGGATCAAGTGCGATCGCTTGCATTTGAAATAATTGGCAATCTCGATGCGGACATTTCCTTCGAGTCTGGTTACATGGAGTTCCTTCTGCAAAGACTTTCGGATGACCCAGACTTGGGTGTTGCGGGAACGCCGTTTACACAGGATGGCGATTATGACTCAGCTAGAGACAGTTTCGAAGGCGATAATTATGTCGCCGGGCCATGTCAGCTCTTCCGTTATAAATGTTTTCAAGAGATCGGTGGCTATGTGCCTAATCCAGCCGGTGGCGTTGACTGGATTGCGGTGATGACCGCTCGGATGAAAGGATGGAAAGTTAAAGCCTTTCCTGAAAAACGGTTTCATCATTACCGGGCATTGGGTACTGCGGGAAAGGGGACTTTGCGGGCACTTTTTTCCTACGGAGAAAAAGACTATTACCTCGGTGGTTCTCCAGTATGGCAGTTGTTCCGCGTCACATACAGGATGGGCAAGAAGCCGGTTCTGCTGGGCGGTCTTGCCCTGTTATCGGGTTATATTTGGGCGGCGTTTCGAAGAGTTCAGCGGGCTGTATCGCCGGAGCTACAGCGTTTTCATCGGAATGAACAGATGAAAAAACTCAAAGCCATTTGTTGCACCCTTCTACGATTCGAAAAAGTGAACAGTTTTCGCCCTGCGCCCAGCAAAAGTATTTAATTCGACTAGCTCAATAAAAAAATGACTTCTACAAACAACGACAAATTTATGGATACAAATGCATTCTTAGACCAATACACATCAGCGGATGAGATCTCGAAGTACACCAGAGCCACCGCAGGCTCCGGGATTAACTACCTTCTCGATCATGATTATAAGGCGGTATACCTTGAAGCAGTCGGGCTCCTGCCTCAGCAAACCCGGCAAGATGGCATTCGAATTTTGGAATTCGGCTGCGGAGGCGGGATGAATCTTCTTAATCTTATTTCGGTGCTGAGCAGCAAAGGGATTCGCATTACACAGGCCATTGGCACCGACTTCTCGCCTGCGATGGTCGAAACGGCCACGCACGAAGCTAAGGTCTATCTTCGGCGGGATGACGTATGCAGACCTGAATTTTACGTCGCTAAAAATGAAAGCTTGATTAGCGACCTTTCGACGTCAGCCAGGATAGACAAATCAACCTTCCTGAATTCGTTTCACTTTATCCTTGGGGTAAACACCGTTCGGTATTGTCACGATGCGAAAAAGGAGATGGAGAACGCCCGCGACATTTTCAATCTGCTTGTGCCGGGAGGCGTGTGTGTTGTGATCGATATGAACAATCGATTTCCATTTTTCCGGAGCGATCTAAAGAACAGACTCCGTTGGAAGAAACAGGAGCAATGTTACGTCCCATCGTTGGAAGAATACACTGCGCCGTTTGTCAAAGCAGGCTTCGAGGTATTAAGAAGCGAACATTTCTGCTGGGTGTCTCATTCTGCAGGCCCCTTCGTGTCCGGACTGCTTCGGACGTTGTCCCCGATCTTGAACGCCGTCGCCCGCTCCAGGGCGATGAGGTCGTTAGTCGTCGCCAAAAAACCCTTGTAGTCACGGACTCTCTCCGCCCTCTGAACGCCGACCAAAATCAGAATTGATGCAGGAAAACGCATTGCTCCTAACCGCTGATTACCCGTCAGCCGACGACCACAGGGCCGAAAGGCTGCTCAA
>CAVWCZ010000009.1:0-164186 GCA_963753675.1 uncultured Verrucomicrobiae bacterium
AGTCCAAGATATGACCTCTGCAGCCTTTGCAATGAGTATGTGGCCGGGTTCTCGGTCGCCGCTGGGAGCGACGTTCAATGGCAGGGGAATAAATTTTTCTCTTTTTTCCGAGCACGCTACGAAGGTTAAGCGGTGTCTCGAAAATCGAAGCGCGTCTTTCGTATTTCGATGACAAGTCGCTGCTGTGTCTGGCCGAAGTTTTGCGAATCCCGGTGCAGGATCTTTTTCCATCGCGACCGCCTGGCAATCGAATCTACGATTTCATCGAGAAACTGGAGACGACGCGATTCTGAATTTCATGGAGTGTTTTCGCCACGCGCGGAAGCACTGCGATTTGGGAAATCGAACGCGCAACGCTGCGTTTATGCGACTGGAAATTGTACCACGTGATTGTACACGCTAGCTTGGAAAACGGGCAAAAAATGGCTAACTCTAGCTAAAGCTCTGATCGCGAAAAGCGCGGTAAATTGCTGATTTGGAAGAAGTAGCTAATGAAGGCTAACGAGAGCAAAAATTGCTTTATCGATTAAGAGTCACTTGCTCTGCCAATTGAGCTAACGGTGCAAATGGGTTTTTACGACGCTAACACTACACAATTGTGCATTTTCGTGCAGCCAAAATCGGTAGCATGAAAGTCTCGTTGTGTTAGCATTGGTTACTGATCGCCGCGCCGTCATTCGGATTTCAAATTCGTGTAGACGAAGCAACCATGCGACACATATATGGCAAAGAAGAAACGGCAGTCGAAAAGTCGCGGCGCGCGCCCACTGCGATCGCGAAAACCAAAACGAAAGAAATCAGCGAAGCCGAAACTGACTTTGAAGCAACGCCTGGCGCGCGCCAGGAAGCTAGAAGCATTGGATGCAGAGAAAGCTGTCTTTGAGGTCTCGCGAGCAAGAGCGCTGAAGTCTCAGCCAAAGACTCGAGGCACTCCTGCGGCAGCAATTACCGACTCCGTCGGTCGGTGGGAGAAAAACGCGCGCAATCTCCCGGCGGATGTGGAAACGGTGCAACGCCTTTTGGAAACAGCAGCGCAAAAGTTACAAGCCCCGCAGCTGGACCCGAAAGGCATTGATGGAAAAATTGCACAGCCGCCTCGGAATTCGAATACCGTGAACGCGATCGAAGCTTTTCAGAGCCGTTTCAATATTTCAATTGATGGAGTGATTGAGCCGGGCGGTCAGACGTGGCAGGCACTCCTGCAAGCTGGCAGTCCAGCAGCGGACCCGTCTCATCCATTCCGGAATGATGATTTTCCGCAGACGTACATACAGCAAATTTCGGTGAGTCTGGACGATCCGGATCATTCGCTCACTCTCACCTGGACAGGGCCGAAGGCTGATAGTCGGGAGACAGGGCCATTCAGGACCTCACCCGGGGCAGGATTAAACGGCCTAAATTGCGATGATGATGCCACAAGTCGGCGCTCGGGCTCCAAATGTACTCCGAAAGGAACGCATCCAGTGCAAGGCTTCCAACGAAGGCTTAACAGCGATTCACGCGCTACCTACGTTACCTGGTTTGTACAGCGCCGAGGCATTGCGCTTCATTATTTCCCAAGCGTACCCGAGTATGCGGCTTCCCATGGCTGTGTACGCATTGAGTCAGTAGATGTGGCGCGACTTATTCAAGACAACTCACTTGTGGATGACACCCAAGTCGTGGTGAGCGGAATGTGGACAAAGCCACCGAAGCAATGGGACTAAATGTTCCTGCTAGGCCTAAAGTAGCCGTTCAATTCTTAGCCGTCGCGACAGGTTCGACGGATGAAGATGTGCTACGGCGTTGGGCGCGGCGCCGGCGTGGGTCGAGGCCGAGGCGTTTGTGCAGGCGCGGACGTTGGCAGCTTAAAGGCATAGACCTTGTTATCGGCAGCGAAGTAGATCCGGCCGCGAGCAACAATGCCCGTGTTCCACTGGCGGGTGCCGCTCATCAGTTCGTTAGGGCCACCACCTGCGTAAATGACCTGCCCGGTGTCTGCGTCGTAGCCGCGCAAACGCTGGTCCCCCTGAGTCCCGACAACCCATACAATAAAATTGTTTATGCCATCCGGCGTTGTTACCCAGGGTGATCCCCGACCGCTCTGGCTTACGCTCCATGCTCCCACGACCGTCGGGGGATTTGTCGCCGTGATTTTGTAAGCGGCAAGCGGCCCGCCACCATCGTTATGAAAGGCAAAATATGTTCCCTCGCTGGTTCGGTACGTGACAGCGGATGTACCTCTGTTCCCGCCAGCAAAGACATTGGCTTGCACCAACGGAGCGGTGATACCGCCGAGGTTATTGCGATCAAGCAAATAGGCATAGCCATCTTTGCCGAGCGCAAGCACAAGCTCCGATGGTGTAGCTCCGGATACATCGATCATCGTCGCGTTAATGCCGCCCAGATCTGTGTCGCTGTTATCGAGATTTATCCAATTGGTGGGCGCCCAGTAATCGGTCGGCTGACCCGTCCACACAGGACCCGCTTGCAATCGAATGATTGCTTCTCCCCCCATCCAGTTACCGCCTGTGTTGAACGTGTTGCCTGTAACGACGAACATGTTGGCGCCATCACTTGCAACGCCGCCATGCCCCCAAATTCCGCCGCCAATCGCGCCAGTAGCCCATGCTGCGACGTTGGAGGGATTGGCGATATCCACGCCAACGACCCAGCCATGATAACTTCCGCAGTCCCCCGAATATCCAGAGTAAGCCACGTAAAGGGTCCTGTTCACGAGAGCAAGGCCACCTCGTTCTTCCTGCACCAGAGAATTGAAGGCCAGGCCGTTGTAAGTGGCAGCAGCGTTCACATCCACCGGCCAGCCGGAATTCGTAGCGCCGGTGTTCACGTTTAACGAATAGATGAAGTGCTTCTTGATTGGGCCATCGATCAACGCGTCGAAGAAAAGTGATCGGGAAGCGAGATCAACAACAGGCGTGCCAGTGATCCCGACAGGATTAATGTTTGCGCAGGGAAGACCCGAAGTTACGGGCCGACCGATGTCGGTGCGCTCCCAAATCATACTGCCAGTCGTAGCGTTGAGAGCATAGACGTTGTTCGATTCGGTAACGGCGATAATCATCGGTCCGTTTGGGCCGCGCTCGAGGTAAAGCGGCTGGGCGTAAACGTGCCCGGAAATCGTGCCATCGAAATCCAAGTCGCGTGTCAGACCGGCAGCATTAGAAGGTGTAAAACCTGGATCGATATAAACGCCGTCTCGAGAAGGACTGTTATGTTCCTGCGTCACGTTGACCTGGGCGTGTGAAGACAGAGCGATACCCCACACAGTGGCCGCAATGAACAAAAAACCTTGAACCGAAGATTTCATAAACCCGCGACTGATGCTCGCCCGACGCTAGCGTTCTAGCACAGCATACCTTCGATTTGTCAAGGATTACAGGCTAGCCGTGGCGTGTCTTATCGTGAATGCCTGAATGTATTTGGCCTGGCAAACATCCTCACGTCGCAGTGTTCTCATCGCACAACGATATTATACGAACCGGACCGGCCATGATCGTCCAGTGCAGTGATTTCGTAATCGCCAACGCGTGCCCCCCACTCCAGAACTTGATTCGGTGCCGCTTTGCCAACGAATTGCTTACCGGCAAACCAAAAGATCTCGCGGACGTCGCTATCGGTTTTCACACGTAACGGAATCGTTCTTGTCGACGCAAGCAGAATCTCTTTGTTGCTTGGAGAGACAATTACCGGTTTCTGTCCGGCTCGACTCGCCAATTCGCTGCCAGTACCCGTACAAAAGGCGGAGGTACTCTGCGTGGAATGCCGGCGCGCTCGAAAAGCGTTAGAAATTCGCCCGGCCAAAATTCGTAAACTTCACGTCTTAGCTGCCGTGTGCCATCATCGACTGGCACGCGCAGGCCGCTCGCGGCATCGACGAGAACTTCGCGATGGACACGGCAGGTTTTGATCGGCGACACGCCCGGAATGAACCAGCCCTTTACACGCTGTGTGCAAAACCGATTCGGGAGATCACCCGACAACGCGCAGAACTCTACCCGCTTCAAATTTGCTCCAGGCGGAGGTTCGTGCGGTACGGTCGGTTCAGGCCATGCCGCACGCAGAGTATCGATAATTTGAAACAATAGCGGCCCAGCCGCGGTGCGCCCTATAAACGCAGGATTTCCGCGACCATCGAAATTTCCAACCCAGACGCCCAACGCGTAATGATCGAAGACCGCGATCGACCAGGCATCGCGAAAACCGTGTGAAGTTCCAGTTTTCCAATAGACGGGCGCTTCGCGGCTCCCGTCCGCACAATTCATTTCCGGCCGTGGCACATTGCCAAGCATTTCCAGCGTGAGAAAGGCCGATTCCGGCGAGAGAATTCTTTTTGGTTTTGAAACATCCTTGCTAGTTATGAATCGCAGAGGTCGCAACTCGCCATTGTTTGCCAGTGCCGCGTAAAGGCGCACAAGGTCCTGCAGCGAAACCTCCGCCCCACCCAGCGGCAGCGCGAGGCCATAAAAGGATTCCGGCTTGACCAAATGCACATCGGCGGAGTTCAGAAATTCGTAAAGCGTAGGATGAACAAGATGCGAGGCGAGTTCCACTGCCGGTACATTGCGACTTCGCGCCAGAGCGTCGCAGGCGCGAATCGGTCCGAGAAATTCGCGATCGAAATTTTCCGGATTGTATTCGCCGAAACTTCGCGGCGCGTCTGCCAAAATTGATAATGGATGAATCAAACCTTGCTCAAGTGCCAGCGCGTAAACAAAGGGCTTTAAGGTTGAACCCGGCGAACGGAGACTGCGTGTTCCATCTACCTGACCCTCGATGGCAGCGTTGTTGAAATCTGCCGAACCGACCTGGGCCAGCACGTCCATCGTGCGCGTATCGATCAAAAATACCGCCGCGTTTTCGATTCCCCTGTTGCGACTGGTCGCAACGTAATCCCCCACCCTTCGCTCAATCGCCTGCTGCTTTTCCAAATCGAGTGTGGTCGGAATCTGGTCGCGCCCATGAAAAGCCTCGAGGATTTGCTGTACAAAATGAGGCGCAAGAAGTTTTCGGTCCGTTTGCGTTCGCGCGCGAAAATCGCGCATTGAAAATCCTGCATCGGTGTCGATCCCGGCGCGATCGTACCAATTGGATTGAGCAACATTTACCGATTCATTGTCGCGAGCGGTATGTAGAGCGCGCCGGCTTGGGCTTTGCGGAATCACGCTGAGCGAGATTGCTTCTGGCCGGGTTAATTTCGAGGCAGGTTTAGCGAAATAAATCTGGCTCGCGGCGCCGATCCCTTCGATGTTGCGCCCGTACGGCGCGAGGTTTAGATACGCTTCCAGGATTTGGCGCTTTGAGTAATGGCGCTCCAACTCGAGTGCCCGCATGATTTGCTCAAGCTTCCCGGAAACGCTTCGCGTATGAAGGTGAAAACGAAGGCGGGCCAGTTGCATGGTGATGGTCGATCCGCCTGTCGTCGCTCGATGCAAACGAAGGAGCTCCAGCGCGCCCCGGGCGAGTGCGATCGGGTTTACGCCCGGATGATGAGCATAGTATTTATCTTCATAGCGGAGTGTTGCCGCGATGAGGTCCGGTGAAATTTTCTCGAGCGGCGTCCAAATCCGGAATTTTTGGTCGGGACTCAGCGTGACCCGTAACAATTTTCCGTTGCGATCACGCACGGACTGCGAAAACGAAATGCCTTCCAGCAGTGGCGGTTTCGGCAGCGCTAGCCAAACGGCAGCGAGGATCGCGCAAAAAACAATTCCGTTACGAAACACGCCCCGCAGATTGCAAACTTCTGGGGAGCACACGCGGCTCGCGTGCCGTGTTCGGCGGCCTCGCCGAACACCCGAACGTTCACTATCCGTCGGCTGCGAAGAAGCCGCTGGCGAGGGCGCCGGCGGCAGCACGCGAGGCCGCGTGCGCTCCCCAGAAGTTTCCGGCGCGGCACTCATTCGGTCACGGTGATTTTGCCGCCAACGCCGCGCGCTTTGACGTTCCGATCGTACATCGACTGCGCGAATACCGGCGGCACAAGGAACCGGCCGCGGTTGCACGATTTGATTTGGTAATCGATCTCGAGCGCGTCCGTTGGCGCTGTGACGAAAAATATCGCGCGATCTTCCCTGACATCGACGTAATCGACGCCATGCACAGAACTGACCCCGGAGCGTGCGGAGGAATCGATGACTTCGAATCCGCCTGGCAAGAGATCGATGATTGCGACGTTGGTGATCGGTTGCCCTTGTAAACTGCGGATGTGCAGTCGCACATGGATCGGCTCCCCAAGATTCGTTCCCGTGATCGCTTCGTTATTTTTGCCCAGAATCTCTCGGTAAATTTCCAGGCCGTTTGTCAACGGCTCGGTCGGGATGTGCCGATCGAATCCTGCTTCAACGACTTGAAAAAACGTACCCGGCCCGCTCAGCTGCCGGTTACTCGCGAACCGCAAAGCGGTCGCGTCGCTGGAATATTTCGCGCGCAGAAGCGGCTTTGTTCCGCTTGTTAGCCGGGTTTCATTCCTGCTCCCAGACACCTCAGCAATTGTCAATTCCGGCGGGTTCTGCGCGACTAGACGTGAGTACGCTTTCAAAGCGCGAACTGCATAAGCAGAGGAAAGTGTATTGAAATCGCCGTCCCCAATCGGCTTCAGGATGTTTTGGAATTGGTCAGCTGAGATTTTGCGCAGCCGCGCCGGGAATTCTCGCGCAATCACTGCAATGTATTGCGAATTCATGCCGAGTGGCTGACAGAAATCGTCGCGCGCAACGGCCTTGCGATTATCCATCTTATAACTGGCGATTAATCGCTCGGCATCGCTGTCCTTGTGCAGGAGATGGAGTGCGCCGGCAAGGTACACGCCTGCGATATCGTTTTGCCATTGATCCTTTGCGTTTTTATCAAGGAAATCGCGAAGATTTAGAATGTAATTGGTCGTGATGACCCCTTCGCGCGTAAGAGTGTAGATCCCGTAGGCGATGGTGCGCGCTTCAGCAAGATTCGCAGGATCGCGTGTCACCATTTTTTGCAGGTTGCGCAGGCCGCTCGCAAACATGTCCGCCGGTGGCACGAAACCCGCCGCCTTCGATTCACTCAGAAAATCCATCACATACGCCGACACAAAGCTGATTGAATCGCCAGTCTCCGGCGCCCAGTAGCCGAAACCGCCCTGCTCGTTTTGACGCCTCGCGAGGATGCTGAACGTGCGTTCCAGTTGTTTATTAATTTCAGCGCGGCTCAAACCAAAGTCGGCTTCATTAGCCAGCAGCAACCGGCAAAATGCGCCGCTGGTGATCTGTTCGCTGCAGCCAAACGGGAAATCTTTCAGATATGCATCGAGACCGCGGGCGAGGCCGAGCGGCAGCGCTGACACTGTTGCATCGAGCGTGCGGAACTCGGGGTGCATCTCTCTGCTCAGTGGAATTTCGACTTTGTCTCTGAAGCTGCCACTGCGGACGGCGGTCATGTAAGGAACGGCTGGCCGCACGCTGAGACTGGCGCGACGCGTCGTTCGTGGCACGGCCATCTTCGCTGTGGGGCTGGCGGACATCCTGTCTGCCGAATCAGCAGGCGAGACGCCCGCTCGCCCAACAGGCTGGAAGCCTGCGCTACCGGCGATCTGTGCTATGAATGTGATCTCTCCCGAGCCAGGCTTGTCGGTCGCGCGAAATCTGAAGACCGCTGTCTGCTCGCGACCCTCAGCGATATTTAATATCAATGATGCGTCCCCTGTTATCGCCACTCGCTCATTGGTTTGAACGCGCAGTTCAACCTTCGCGTTCGGGCCTGAAGCCTCGACGTTATTGGCAACAGTGACGCCGGCTTCGAATTCGTCTCCAGGCGCGGCCAGCACCGGGACGCTCGGTGTAATTACAAACGGCCCACGAATCAGCGCCTCGCGCTCGGCCGAGCCGACCGCGTCATCCGCGATCGCCACAGCCATTATCTTCAATGTGCCATCGAAGTAATCCGGAACATCATAAACGACTTCGCGCTTCGTGTTGTCGGCATCGATAATACCCGACCAAAACACCACAGACTTGTCCGTGACGCGCTTGAACGGATTCAAACGTTGAACGTCGCCGCCGCCGCCGAACGCCGACACCGAACGCAACAGCGAAAACTCAGGAATAATCAGATCGACGATTTGCGCGGTGTCGACGCGCAGCATGCATTTGCGAAAGTAAAATCCGAGCGGGTCCGGTGTTTTATAGTCGGTGACTTGTAGAATCCCTTCGTCTACGGCGAAAACAACGATCTTACCCGGTCGATCCGTTTTGTAGCTGATGTGCAATGGTTCGCCCGGTTTCGCAGTCGCTGCTGCATCGATTTCAATATTGAGTCGGCGCTTTTCTTTGTTCGCGGTAAATGGAACGACGCCGTAGCTCAGCGGGCTGATGAAAATTTCTTTCGAATCAAGCGCGCGGACGAATGCCACGTTGATGTAACCGCTGCCTTCGAAGTTATCCGGAACGCGAATATGCTGGACGCTGCTGGGCGAGTCCGCACGGAACCATTCCTGCTGGTAAACGTGATCCCGCTCGATCGTGATTAAACCACTGCCAACATAGGGCGCGATGATGCTGACGGCGATTTCGTCGCCGCTATTGTACTGCGCACGATCGAGTTTTACTTGCAGCTCGGCATTTTTTTCCAGTGTCCGCGAAACCGCGCCGCGACCAATGACACAAAATTGCAGCTTCGCGAGGCGCCGATCGTGGTCGTCGCGCAATTCGAAAACGTAATTGCCGGGGTCATCCGTGGGGAGCACGTAGTGAAGACCATTGGCGGAAACAGAAATCTTTTCCGATTTTGTGACGCGCTCTTTCAGAACCGATTCGTAGGCAAAGTTGCCGCTTTCCTGTTTGGTCAAAACGGACACATGTTCCTGCGCGATCACATTGGCAGTCACGTTTGCAAGCGCGATGCGTTTCAATTGCGGATCGACTGCGACAAGATCGACCACGCGCGGTTTGTTCGTCTCAATGTAACGCAACTCGCCGTCCGGTTTGCAGCCGATCACATATGGTAAAGCCGAAACGAGGGCGTCCACCGTGCTGGTGACACTGCGGCCGCCTTCCGCCTCGAATCCTTCTGCGATAAAACGCATTGAGTAAGTGGCGTCGGCAAAACGTTCAAGCTGGAGATCGAATTCTGTTTGGCCGCCGGCATCGGTTTTGTTTTCACCAAGCACGATCGTCTGTTCATGCCGTTCCTTTTTCTGGTCCAAAAGCGGATCAAAGAAGACGTAGCCTGGAAAATCTGAGAAGGAGAACGCGCTTGGCGTTAGGTCGATTTGTGCGGTTACCTTGCGATCGGTTGCCGGCGTTCCATAAAGATTTGCGAGCATAACCGCGGCGCGCATGTCCCTTGGTTGGATCCAACCGTGCGCCGCATTTTGCGAAAGGTGCGTCTCGATCTTCATTCGATCCGGGAGGAACTCTTTAACGTTTGCAGTCGTCGAGCCGAGCAACGTTGAGCGCCTGCTGTTCTTAACGAGGTAAACGTTGAAAGCGTAGAGACCTGTCGGGGAATCATTGCCCGTTTGATAAGTCAGCTCGCTGAATCCGCTGCCAGGCAAATTGATTTTCCTGGTTTGAACCGCGTGGTCTCGCGCGTCGACCACTTCGGTTTCAACGGGAAGTCCCTCTAGCTTGCCGTTCCAGTTACGCTGCTTCACCACGATGCCAACATGAACCTCCTCGCCAGGCCGGTAGACGCCTCGCTCGGTAAACACAAATGCATCGAGATTTTCCGGAAGGACACTCTCAACGCCATCGATGTCGAACCGCGAAAAGTTCAGCTGCCGGTCTTCGCGTGCGTACGGAATGAACGATACGTCGTCACCGTTGCGCGCTACGAATGCGACTGGCGTTTTATCGCGCGTTGATTTGTCGACTGAGCCAAAGGCGCAATGGCCATTGGCGTCGCTTCTGGCGCTTTGAATAGGAATCCCGTTTTTTCCCAAAAGGTCGACTGCCACATTTGGCAGCGGCACTCCTTCCTTGATCGACATGAGAAACACGTCGTGAGTGCCATCGGCGTTCTTCTTCGTCAGAATTCCAATGTCGGTGACGAGAATAAAGCGTGAGTCTTTGACAGCTTTAATCGATCTTTTCCTTGCTGAATCCCAGCCACGGGCCGTTACAAAAAAGAGGCCTCGCTCGCTGCCATCGTCAGCCGGTTTGCGCAAATGCCCGGAGAAATCGAACGCAGAATAGTTTGCTTTCCATTTGTTCTCCAGCGCGATCCCCTGATGTTCGAGCGCGATCCGCGAAATGTTTTCCTCGTTGAAGAGGTCAGAGACTTGAAACCGGGGATGTTGGAATTCGCCCTCGGTCTGACTGACAAGATGGTTGATCTGTGTCGTGGCGACCCGGGCGATTTCATACTCGATCGCGCCAAGCCCGCGGGAACGGATCGACAATTTTTGTTCGCCGTTGAGCGCGAGTAATCCACCCTGGCCCTCAATCTGAACTTCCCGCGGCAATGCCGGAACGTCGACAACGGCGTTGTAATCCTCACTAAGAGGAAAGCCGCCAAATGAACGCACGCCTTTGTTTACGCGAACGTAAAGTTCCCCATCGGTTTCGACATGAATCCGAAATGCATGCAGGCGATCTTGTGGCTTCTCGGATTCCACGAGTGTAAATGCCACTTTCCGTGCACCGTCGAAAACATCATCGGGAACGTCAGTCGCACTCTTCCAACTCTCCGTTTCCTTTACCTGTGACCCAACCGACTCTTCATCGGAATCAGTTTCTTCGCTGGAAGCAGTAGAATCCTCGGAAGTTTCATTGAGATCTCCTTCTGTTTCGATCTCGGCGGCTTTTTCAGTGTCGGAGAGTTTGCGCTTCGGCAGCATTCGGATTTGAAGCGCCTTTGCCAGTTCGCGTGTACCGATTTCGGCGGTAGTATTCAGGACGATTATTTGCTCCGGTTCACCGTTTTTATTGCGGGCGATAGTCGTCTGAATCGCATCGATCTGAAACATTGACGCTACTGAGGGAATCCGGAGTTTCTGCTCGATTGAGTCGCGCGTTTGCGCACCGCCCTGGGCAGTGCGGACCCCTTTCGCAACAGTCAGTTTGAGAAAATCGTCATGCTCCGGCAGAACGATCGAAGAGCTGTGCACATACGCCAGACGACGATGCAAGCCATAGGTGGTTGTGAAATGTGGCGCCGGATCGTTAGGCGCGAAAATGTTTGAGCCACCCGTCATTGCGAGCTGGACGTATCGATCCAGTTCGCCAGGATCAACCGAGTGCGTCAGCTCTAAAGTCGCGCTGATTTCGCGTCGCGCCGGATTCGTGGGGTCCTGGTAAATCTCGAGTTGCTTGACGGCGATGGAAAATGGCGGCGTTTGTGTTTCATAGACAAGCCGCTCCATCAGGATATGGCGCGGGAAGAACTTTCTCTCGAAGATCAGTCTGAGTTTCTGATCTGCCGGCCAATCTTCGGCCGGTTCAAACACGAGAGTGTCTGGCTGAGTCCAGTGCCATGTACCATTCAGATGCGGCTCGAGTCGTACGCCCTGTACCGATGGCTTCTTTAGATCTTCCAGGCGTGCGGCAGATTCGCTGAAATGAATTATTAGTCGAGGAAACTTCAGTTCTTTCTCCAGTTTTGTGACTTCAATTGGAACAATCTCCGCCGACACTCTTTTCGGTTTCGGCAGATGCGAATACCAGTTCCAGGTCCACGCTCCGGCACAGGAAATCAAAACGAGCGCCGTGATAGCTGCCAGAATTAGCCTCGGATGGGCCCGCTCGATGCGAGTCCACCTGTCGGCGGTTCGACTCACCCAATCCGGGGGTCGCCAGGAAATATTGCCGAAAATTAGCTGGCCAAATCGACGCAGGGCCTCAGCGATGCGACACATGGGTCTGGTGAGTTTTGAGAGAAGTTCGGGCCTTTTCATGAGGGGAATACGGGCGCGACGCCGAAATCTTTCAGAAAATCTTGATGAACGGGATGTTCTGGGGAGCACAGGCTGCCAGCCTGTAGTTGCCGGCAGCCCTGCCGGCTACATCTTTGGACATTCAATTCCGAGGCGACGCCAATTCCCGGTCTCGGCAAGCTGCCGAGACTTGCAGGCTGGCAGCCTGCGCTCCCCAGACTCCCAGTGATCGCGTTTGGATTGCTGATCGTGCTATCTCTAGTTAGAACGTGGACATGAAACAGCCCAGCTTGCTCGCCACGCGACGCAGTCTCGTCGAGCGGCTGGCCGATTGGAAAGATCAACTGCGATGGCAGGAATTCTTCGACACCTATTGGAAACTTATCTACTCAGCGGCACGTAAATCGGGTCTTACGGATACTGAAGCACAGGAAGTCGTGCAGGAAACGGTCATCACGGTGGCGAAAAACATCGACAAGTTGAAATACGATCCGGCAATCGGTTCGTTTAAGGGCTGGCTGTTGCAGATCACGCGCTGGCGAATCGCCGATCAATTTCGGAAACGTGAGCCGGGCAATGCAAAACCGTGCCGTTCCGACGACGATCGGGCAACGGCAACAATCGAGCGCCTCCCCGATTCGCGTGGCGGCGATCTCGACGCGATCTGGGAATCCGAATGGAAAGAGAATCTATTCGAGGCAGCTATTGCGAGAGTGAAACGGAAAATTGAGCCGAAACAGTTTCAAATGTTCGATTGCTACGTGCGTAAAGAATGGCCTGCGCTACGAAAGTTGCCGCGCGATTGGGAGTCAGCGTCGGCCAGGTGTATCTGGCGCGGCATCGTGTCGGCGCGTTGCTAAAAAAAGAAGTGAGAGCGCTGGAAAAAATTTCTGGAACATAGACTTGCAGTCTGTGTGCCCAGCGGGTTTGTAACCCGCTGACGCCGGTAAGTACTGCCAGACAGCGGAGTCCAACTCCGCTGGGCGCACAGGGCGGAGCCCTATGTTCCGCGGATTGCCTCACGCTCGCGGCTTGTGTAAAATTCAGCCATTCCGGACCAGGCTACCGCTCAGATTCCAATTATTCCCGACCACGAATTGCTACGCGTGATCGGCCGCGGCGCCTATGGTGAAATTTGGCTGGCGCGGACGGTGACGGGGGCGTTTCGCGCGGTCAAAATCGTTTACCGCAAAACGTTTGAAAGCGAACGCTCGTTTCTGCGGGAATTCGAAGGCATGTCCGCGTTCGAGCCAATCTCTCGGGCGCACCGCGGTTTCATCAACATTTTACATGTCGGCCGGACTACCAGCTATCTCTACTACAGCATGGAGCTGGCCGACGACCATCTGGATGGGCGTAGAATTGATATCGGAAGCTATGAACCGCGGACGCTGAAAACCGATCTTACGCGGCACAAACGGCTTTCCGCTGATGAGTCTATACGGCTCGGCCTTTCGCTAACCGAAGCTCTTGAAGCGTTGCATACGCGTGGCTTGACGCATCGCGACATCAAACCATCGAACATCATCTTCATCGAGGGCGTGCCGAAGTTGGCCGACATCGGTTTGGTAGCGACCAGCGGGCAGCAATCCTTCGTTGGAACTGAAGGATACGTGCCACCGGAGGGTCCTGGAACGCCATGCGCCGATGTTTACAGTCTCGGCAAACTCCTTTACGAAACCTGCACAGGAAAAGATCGCCTCGATTTTCCGGAGGTCGATTCGCAATTGAGCACGCGACCGGATCGCGATCGCCTTCTTCAACTCAACGAAGTACTCATCAGGGCGTGCGCGAACGATCCGAAGAAGCGTTACGACTCCGCAGCGGAGATGCATCGGGACCTTTCGGCACTCGAGCGCGGTGAACACCCCGGAAAATCACGCGCAAAATTTTGGATCGCTGCGGTATCACTGGTGGTTCTTCTGATCATTGCGCTCGGCTTCTGGCTAATACGGTCACAACCGGGTGCTAATCTCCACCTCCAAACAACGATCCGCACCGAGCCGGCCGGAGCGCTTGTTGTTTTAGCCGATCATGCACAAAAAAGTCCGGCGACATTCGGAGAGCTGGAGCCGCGGAAATATAACCTTCGCATCATGAGCCCGGGATACGATCCGGTGGAGATGAGTGTGGACTTCACCCGCAAACGCTCGCTGGATCTGCCGCCTTTTCGACTGGTTCGGAGTAAGGGTGCGCTCCAAATCCAATCCGAGCCTCCCGGAGCGCAGTTCAGGGTAAAAAGTGAAGACGGTCGGATTTCCCGCGAAGGCGTGACGCCGCAAAGCATAGCCGATCTTCCAACCGGCAAATATTCGATCGTCGCTCGCCGCGGCGATTGGGAGATGCGCGACGACGTTGAAGTCCAGCGTGGCGAGACCGCGAACAAGTCGTTTGCTTTTGTCAGCGCGACCACAAATATCACCAGTGAACCCGGCGGCGCGGAGATTTTTATCGACGGAAAATCCCGCGGCCGGACGCCGCTTCGCCTCGATCTGCCTGCGCGTCCGCACGAACTGGTGGCACATCTTGATGGCTGGCCTAACGAACAACAAAAGATCGATGTCGTCACGCAACGGGAAAATGTGGCCCATTTTGTTTTTGCCAATGGCAGCGTGAAGATTACCAGCGCACCGGGTGGGGCAACAGTGATTGCCAATGGCAAAGACTTTGGTCAGACGCCCCTCGTAATCGAGGAAGTCAAACCCGGCGATGTTACCTACGAGCTGCAGTTGGCCGGTTACAAGCGGGGTTCGGTTAGCGGCAAGGTTGATCCGCAACAGCAAACATTTCTGGCTGCGCGCCTGGAAAGAACCGTGGGTCCTGAGCCGGGTCAGCCGTTTACGAATTCGCTGGGAATGAAGTTCGTTCCATTGGGAGACGTTCAGATTTCAGTCTGGGAAACGCGCCTGCAAGATTACGAAGCCTTTTGTCGCGCGACCGGGCGACGATACGATCCCCCTGATTTCCATCAAACCCCAAGTGATCCGGTGGTAAAAGTAAGCTGGTTCGATGCGATGGCATTTTGCAAGTGGCTATCCGAAAAAGAACGCAACGAAAATCTCATTGAAGAGGGACAAGCTTACCGGCTTCCGACCGATACTGAATGGAGCATGGCCGTGGGTCTCGCCAACGAGAGCGGCACGACACCGGAAGCGCGAGACGGAAAAATAAAAAACGAATTTCCCTGGGGCAAACAATGGCCGCCGGCAAACGGCGCAGGAAATTATGCCGTTACTCAAAAGCGCCGCGGCACAACGATGCCCGCTGGAACGTTCAAGCCGAATTCCACAGGCTTGTTCGATCTCGGCGGAAATGTTTGGGAATGGTGCCTGGACACTTACAAAGGCGACAGCAGCGGAAGTGGTCGCGATTGGGGAGTGCTACGCGGCGGCTCCTGGGCGACAAGCAATCGTCTCGAAATGCAATCCTCCTATCGAAATGTCGTCGATCGCAATGAGCGTGACGTGATTTACGGATTCCGCTGCGTGCTGGCAACACAGCCTGCCAGTGAGATTGAGAATAAGTGACTTCGCTTGTTTGTGATTGCCGGACGGGAAATGATCCAGGATGAAGTCATCGACGATTTCTGCACACGTTTAGGAAGTCCGCTCCCTGGTTAGTCCCGTATCTCTCTCCGAATCCACTTCAGCCCCTGTAAATGTGCAGAAATCTTTAAGGCTGAGTCAGCTATCTTTGGTGAGAGCTGTTCCTTTATTTTAGCAAACTCAATTTTGTAAATCGTCCCGCCTTTCGGCACTGAATACTGTTTGAACTGGTCGTTCAGCGTCATATTGAAGTTGCGACTGACGAAACTCCTAACGGTCTGATGCCACAATTTAGTGCGAAGTCTTGGCCGCTTTCTGACTAGCCACTGACCGTAAAGCGCCTGGCCACGGCTCATCAGCTTGTCTAGGCAGTTTCGTTTCTCCAAAGCTGATAAAACCGATGTCTTTCTGTGTTCGTTCACCCACGCACCACCAGCAAACGCCGTGATAATCCATGCGCTGATCACGACTGGTAAACGCCAGTTCTCTGGCATTGGGGTGAAAGTCAGGGCGACCGCGAATGCGGCGGTCACAACCACACCCCAGAATTGCTTGGATGGCATAGTGGCTAGGCTACTAGACGACGAAATTCGTCCTTTGCGAACTGCATTCGCTGTTTCAATTAACACTTCGTGGTTTCAAACCCGTGACGGCGTTCCCAGCATCGCAGGATCGCGCTAGAATCCTTTTTGATTGGCAGATGGTAAATGATACGGCCATGATGTCATCGACGATGCTTGCACGCATAGAAAATGAATGAGCATTGCATTTATTGAAACGCTGCCCCAGACGAAACACGACATTGTTAATCATGAGTGAGTGCGAAGAGATCGCAAACACCATCAACCGTTTGGTCGAAGCGGGACACATAGCCAAAGCACAAGAGCTTTTGGAATTGGCTCTGGACGATTATTTCGTATTGCAGTTGGCCATGTTCGCGAACACCAAAGTGAACGCCTACGTCACGATCGCGGCGTGGAAACAAGCTGGGCTGCGACTTCCCGCCGAAGACACAGACGAGTTCTTCCCGTACAGAGACTCGCTATCCGTCACAGAAGAACAGACTGATGATAGTGGTGACAAAGCTAGAGACGTGCAAGAAGGCATGCACCGCGAATCAGAACCTGAACGACTCCAGGCGCGCGTCGAAAAAAAATTGCCGGACTATTCCAGCCCGACGGTCTCCGAGCAGAAAACTGAGCTTGTCGGGCACGAGAAGAAGAAGGCCGGAATGACGCCAGAAGCTTACATCGCTGCTGTTAAAGCGTGCCCTCCCGTTATGTGGGTTACTTGTTCCAATACTGTAAAACTGCTCTGGCGAGGGCATGCGACCCGCGTTGATGGCACGAAAGTTGAGGTCGTGCCAGACTATATATTGTCATCCAAAAGCGACGTACGCAGTTACGCTAATCATAGTACCCCGGAGAGGCTTGCGGCTTGGGGCAATACGTGGACCGGGTGGCCTCCCCCGTTGTCTCTGGAAGACATTTTTTTTGGCGAGATTCCTCCTGAAGACCGACTTCGCGCCTATTATGTAAGTAAGCACGGACAGCCGAGTGGCTTAAACCGCCTATTTCCTCGCCGCATCGAGCGGCCCGCTGCGATAGAGTGGGTGGAGGAACAGGTAGAACAGCAGCGCGCTCAGAAAAAATTACAACGCGCCCGCGATCTATGGGAGCGGTACTACTGCATGTTCGACGAGCGCCACGTAAGCCAAATGTCGGGGGCAGAGTTCGAGCGATTCATCGGCAAGCTTTATACGCGGCTTGGTTACAGAGTGTCACTCACACAGAGTGGCGCAGATCAGGGTGTCGACCTGATTCTATGCAAGGATGATCACAAGATCGCCGTCCAAGCCAAACGTTGGACTGGTATAGTCGGCAACAAAGCCGTTCAAGAGGTGATGGCCGGGAAGCTTTACTACGGCTGCTCCCAGGGATGGATTGTCACGAGTTCTACATTTTCCAGCAACGCGGTCGCACTCGCCGCCAAAGACCCAACGATCTCACTTGTCGATGGGCGGGCTTTGACCAAACTGTGCGAGCAATTCAGAACTGCGCCCATTCCGGATTTCTCTTGGGATGAATGGGAGAAGATAGAACATGTTGCGGTACGTTTTGGCTGATGACTACGATACAGCCGCCCACATGATGCTTTGATTCGAGTTTACGATGAACCGGGTAACGTGATCCTGATAGGGTTCGATTAATATGTTGCCACACCAACTTTATGTCCGCGGCCTAGAAGAGCCACTCTCAGCCAGTGAATACGCAAAGCTCGAAGGTCTAGATGAAAATGACGTTACCGAGTTGGCTTTTCATGGAACGCTTCCCGGTGCCTACTCTCTTGGCTGGTATTTAGAGGCACCGCCCTATTCCAAAGAACGGTTTTCCCGGCTTCAGGCCGAATCAAAGTTAGAACCGCGATTACTGAATTGGCTTCAACGCCGAGCTGACCTCTACGATAATCCGCAATACAAATCCGAGGTAGAACGGCTTCGAGTACATTTCATAAAGTCAGACTTCCGGTTCGACAAACTGCCGACCGCCGATCAGAGCGCTCTCATTAACACGAGACAATATGCACAGCCGCCTGAGCCCGTTTACGAGGAAGAGTTGCCTACCAGATGGCCTTGGCAGCGCAGACGTCCGAATCCTGAGTATTTGAGGTATAAACAGGCGGACCGGCTCCACTGGTTGTATCAAAGAGCGGCTAAGGCTGCCGCTCGCGAGGCTGAGCAAGCATTTCTGCGGAAGAAGCACTCATACTGGGAGTTCCTCGATGGCTACGCATTTGAAAGGGCGACCGCGGAGGTCCTTCAACGGCATCAGTTCAATCCTAGAGTCACGCCCGGTTCAGGCGACGGGGGCATCGACATCGAAGTAACAAGGAATGGTCTCAAGGGAGTCGTTCAGTGCAAGGCGCACACCGCGTGTGTCGGTCCGCATGTTGTTCGTGATCTTTACGGCGTGATACACCATTGCGGAGCGGAATTCGGAATCATTGTGTCCCGTGGCGGCTTCTCCAGAGGTGCCATCGACTTCGCCAGAGACAAGCCGATACTTTTCCTCGCTGTTTCTGACCTCATCGCAATGCAGGAAGGCCGAGATGTTCTAGCCGGAGCATTCTCTCGCAGGGGAATCGGCATGAGCAACAGATAGTGTCACGTTTCAAAAGAATATGGCGAACAAAAAAGCCCTTCGATTCACGTTCCGCAACAAGAGCCGACCGGCCGACCGCAGCCGATACCGTGTCTATTCGGAGACGCCGATCACCGAGAGCGACGCCTTTGAAGCATTCAAGGCGTGTGCTGACAAACACATGATTTCGTTTGTCGGCAGCGGACGCGTTGTGGACATTCCTTATTCTGACTGGCGAATCGACCGCCAGAAATAAACGATGCAGCAGCAAGTGATCGTAATGCATGAGCACGCGGGTGATTTTCGCGGGCCATGATGCTTAAAACGACACCGGGTTCGCGCAGAGGGAACGCCTGTCTCTAAACAGTCGATGATAATCGATAAAAGTCAGCTTTAGGTGTCCGGGATGCTCCTTTTTATTTGTCATGTTTCGGAAGACAAAGATGACTTCGTCGCACCTCTCGCGGCGGAGTTTCGCGAGAAATATGACGTTTGGTACGACGACTACGAATTAACGCTGCGAGACAGCTTGCCCGAGAAAATCGATGATGGGCTGAGGCGATGCGATTTTGGGATTGTCGTTCTAAGCAAAGCATTTTTTGCAAAGAAAAAGTGGGCTCGGAAAGAACTGGACGGACTTTTCGCGCTGGAACTGAAACGGGGGAAAATCATTCTGCCGGTATGGAAGGGCGTCACTTCTGACGACGTAGCGGAGTATTCTCCAATGCTTGCGAGTAAAATAGCCGTTTCCGACTCCGAGGGGTTGCCCAAGGTAATCGAAGAAATTAAGCTGGCAGTTTCTGTATCTGAGCGAAAGAGAGAAATAACAACTCCTCTCGATGTGGCAGCAGAGCGCGCTAGAGCTTTGGAGCAAACACTTGCGGAAAAGCAGCGCTCTGAACAGCTATTGGGAATTGAAGCGGGCGCTGCTCTGGTATCGCACGGCTTCCGAAACCTCTGCGAAACGATGGAGAGTGTATTAAGCGATGTTGGCGAGAGCTCGACTATTCTTCGATTTGAATTCGCGAGACCAATGCTGAACCTCTTCTACATTCACACTGTGCACGCTATGCACATGGCTCTCGGTGTAAGACAGCTTTCCGACAACTCAGCAAGGAACGCACGCCTCGAAGCAAAGATTTTTCGGCGACAATTTTATCGTTTCCAAGAACCTTCTGAGTTGACGCCTTTCCACGAAACCGAATTTAAGCCAACTTTTCGCGCAGGAGACGAGCTTGTATGGATCGACGGGGACAAGAAATCGTACCCAACGGAAGATCTGGCGGGTCATTTGGTCGATTTATTCATCGAATATGTTGAGAAGGAATCGAATCACGTACGGAGTGAATGATGTTACGAGATTGCGTCCACCGCGAACTCGTAAATTGCCCTTTCCAGTTCAAGAAACGCCGTCAGCACTTCATCGGCGTGTACGATAAAGCGTCCCGCGTCCTCACGCTCTGCGGCCGCAACCCAAAATTGTCGCCCGTTGCGATCCGTGCTTGAGATACAGCGCCAACTCCAACCGGCCTTGTTGAGATCGTCAGCGATTATTTCCCAGTAATTCACGCGGATTCGAGTTCCTTACCAGTCCAGCCCGCGAACGGCGAACTCGAATACTCGTGGGCCTTCTTGGTAGAAGTCTGCCTCAATCTTCAGGCTTTTTGCTTTGCGCAACTGATCTATGAAAGACTCTGCGTCAACGGGGCGCATAAATAGAAGGCCGGTTGCGCCATCCTCTGGCTCGCCAATGGCAAACTTCCACAATTCACCGTCGTCAAATCTGACCGTTACGAAATTCTTGGTGTAAGACGAAACGAATTGCCCGCGTTCCACCCTAACCATGACATCCTGCCCATACTTGGGACTCTTTCGTAGTTGTAGAGTAGCGCGCGTTTCGCCCTGATACGGGAATCCGAAGCGCACCGTATTTGAAGATACGACCTGCGCCAATTTCGTCGTACCGCGCCCCATTTCGTCTTGATACTCAGAGTAAGCCCACTTCGTAGGGGCAGCCGAAAAATCAACATGCGGTGCTGGCGTGGCCGAAGAAACAACTGCCGGTGTTGCCAACGGAGTTTGCTGAACAACGTAGTGGAAACGCTCCTGAACCGCTTTCGGCAACTCAATGAAGTAAACTTTTGAAATGCCCGATTTAGTTCTGAGCAGAATCCCGTCCGGCTCGACGCGGCTGATCGTGGCGTTCTTGTATTCTTTTCCGGTAATGGTTTTGAAGTCCTCGGCGAGCACGATTGACACGGACAGCGCCGCTAAGATCGCCAGTGCGGTTATCCAGTACTTCACGCGGCGGATTCTGCCTCTTTTGGTCTCCACACGGCAATTGCAAAATGATAACGCGGCACGCGCGTCGATGGGCGCTGGTCTAATTCGCGCCAATACGGAAAGTTGTAAAAGGCAGCGCTAACAGCGAGCATTTGCTTGGCGACAACGAATGATTCCTCACCGCACACTAATATTGCTCACCTCGCTGTACGAGCAATACGAGTATGCCGCTGATCCGACCACGCCAGCGGTACGAAGAGCCAAATTAATATTTGATAGCGAGTGTCGGCGACTGTACGACGCGGAACCGCCCGACCTGAGAGATAAAATGAGCCTGGAGAAATATATTGCGGCTGTCGTTATTCCCGATGTGTTGAGACAGATACAAAGCCCTCCGCCTCCGCCTAGCGTCTAGGCTTTTTCCTGACAGGCGTCGGCAAGCTCAGGACAGTGCAGAAGCAACCGATCAAATGATTCTTTCCGGTACTCCAGAAATGGGCTTAGATCGACGCCGCAAATTTGATTGGTCTGTTGAAGAAACCTAGCGTGCTCTAGTACCTCGGTGGAAAACGCCAGCATCCCGAACCATCGCCTGGCAATTTCCCGGATGTCGTAAATACCATTGAGAGAACTGGCGGTTTTCGCATAAGCAGACCTGACTTTTTCTTCCATCTCTTTGACATCGGTATGGATTGCGTCGCAGAAACTGCAACGATAATCGACTTCAGCTCGAATCTGCTGGTACCATTCGTCGGTGAATGTTTCGCTGCACGGTGACTTCTCTATCGTTGTCGTGGCTGACATGTGTGCTCCATTCTGTCTGTTAGACGCCAATAAAGCCTCGCGGAATCCAAAAACTTGTAAAGCAGAAATCTCCAGACTTTACGAAGATTCACCGAATCATAGTTAACCGGCCGATGAAAGTTCTTAGAGGTAGGGTCGAGAGTGGCATCGGCGACTTTGGACAGTGGGTCGAGAAACTGAGCGCGTACTACGAGCAAAAGATAGGAATGAAGCTCTATCCCGGCACGCTGAACACGCCAAGTCCAGTAGGCGGTCCCTCCCCGGAACCAATCCGGGACCGAACGTAAACGATGGTTGCTCTAGATTTGCTTTCATTATTCGGTTCGCAGCGCCGTTATCGGATTGACGCGAGTGGCACGGCTCGCAGGGAAAAAACACGCGAGAAGCGCCGCAGTAGCGAGCATCAAACTTGCGCTGACAAGCGCCAACGGATCGGTAGGACTTACGTCATACAGAATTCTGGCAAGGATGCGGCCTGCTCCCAGCGAGAGAAGCAGCCCGGCGCTTACAGCGAGAGCCGTTTGCATTGCGCCCTGTCGCATGATTAGCGCGAATACTTCCCGCCGACGTGCGCCCAATGCCATGCGGATTCCGATTTCGCGGGTCCGGCATGCAACTGCATAGGCCTTCACGCCATACACGCCGACGACGGCCAACATCAGTGCGATTACTCCGAAAGCGCCGAAGAGGGTTGCCCCAAGGTTCACGATCCAAAGGTCCGAAGACTTTTCCATAAGATCGACGTACGGTGTCATCTGGAGCAGTGGCAGATCGGGATCGATCTCGCGCAGCGTTTGACGCAGCGTTGGCATGAATGCCACGACAGATTGCCGATCTTTCGTGTCAAGACGCACATGGAGATATGTTTGGCCGCTGTATCCCTGGGCCAATGGCACAAACAAACGGCACACGAGGGAATCGTTTTGAACCTTATGCCGGTGCCTGCTGACGACTCCGACGATTTCTATGTCGTTAGGCGAACCGTCCTTAGGAGGTTGAGTATAGCGAAGATGTTGACCGACCGGATCCTCGTTCGGAAAGAGTTTCTTCGCCATTTCTTCGTCGATGAGAGCCACGCGGCGTGTATCTTTGTTTTCGCATTCGTTCTGGGTAAAATCGCGGCCCCGCAGGAGCTTAATGCCGAGCGCCTCGCAATAATCAGGAGTGATGGCGGTGTAGAGCGCGTTGACGCTTGGATCCGGTGCCTTCGGGTCGTTAGGCATATTGTCCTTCGTGCGTATAATTCGGCGCGCGGTGGTGAAATCGGAATACGGCAGCATCGTGCCGCTCGCCGACGCCGTTACGCCGGGTAACTGTCGTACTCGTTGCACCATCTCAAATATTAAGCGACGCGAATCCGCTGGCGTTTTCTTGATCAAGCTGAAATCGAACTCACTGATGAGATCGCCTCGTGCGATGAAACCCGGATTAAGGCCGGCCGCTTTGAGCGCTCCACGAAAAAATAATCCGGCAGCGAAAAGCAACATCAGTGAGAGAGCGATTTGCACCATCACCGAAATGTGACGGGGCGCGAAGAAACGACCCAGGCGACCGATGCGCGCCGGCTCGCCCACCTGCTGTTTCAAGTCGTTAACCAGATCGGCCTTGGTTGCTTTCAACGCGGGCCCGAGGCTGAAGAGCATTGTCGCGATCAGGCAAAAGAAGAATGTGACTGCGAGTACCGCCGCGTCGGGACGCAATTTGACGACGAAGGAAAAATTCACGGATGCAAGCAGACTATGCATCTGTTGGAGCAGGAGATCGTTGCACCAGGCACTGAGAATCAGACCGATAAACCCGCCGCAAACGGCAAGCAGAAATCCTTCGCACAAAAGCTGCCTGACAATCTGCCAGCGTGACGCGCCGACAGCCAGCCGGATCGCGATTTCCTTCGAACGCGACGTGCCTCGGGCGAGCAGCATATTCGCGAGATTCAGACATGCGATGAGGAGGACCGCGCCGGCCATGGCCATGAGCAATGTCGCGACCAGCGCAATCGGGCCGTCGTCCTCCGGTTGCGTGCTCAGGCTGAACCGGGATGGTGTCTGAATCTGTAACTCCCGCGTCCCTTCGGTGCCCTCCGGTTGCATGGCGTTCAGTCGTTGCGCCAACACCGGCAAACGGGATTTTGCTACATCGATCGTTAGGCCAGAACGCAGTCGTGCGGTGAGATTGAAGGTGTAATTCTTCGGGTTCAACAGGTCATGGATTGTTTCGGAATCGCCGAAAGCCGAGCCAAGCTGCGAACGAACACCGAGCGGCAGCCAGATATCCGGCGCGATTAAAGCGTTTGCGCCGCTGAATCCGTCCGGCGCGATACCAACCACAGTGTATGGCTGCCCATTGATATGAAGGGTGCTACCGACAAAATCACTACGGCCACCGTTACGTTTCCAAAAACCGTAGCTGGTCACCGCCACGGCAATGTTTGCGTTCGGTTTACATTCCCCGGCGTTATAGAACCGGCCGCGAAACGGCCGCACCCCCATCATTGGAAAATAATTCTCCGATGTCAGGAACGCGAAGCTGCGCCGCATTTCGTGTTCGCGTCCAATGCCGGCTACGGCAAACTCGAGCGCAGCAACATCGCCAAACACGTCTCCCCCGTTCTCGCGCAGCGCGCGATATTCGTTGTATGAGAACTGGCGATAATCGTGGCTCGCGTTCTGGCGGGCCGTGAAAACATTCACCACTTCATTGGGCCGGACCGGCACAACCGGCTTCAACACCACGCCATTGATCAGCTCAAAAACGGCCGAATTAACGCCGATCGCCAATGCAAGTGTCAATATCGCGACCGCGGTGAATCCCGGCGTCTTGAGAAGCTGCCGAAAAGCAAACCTGAAATCCTGCATCATAATGATCATTTTTCGTTTTCATTGAGATGCAGCTCCTCTCCTTTTTGGATTCAACAGCTGTGCGTCGAGCGTACGGCACGTGTAATTTTCGACCGTCCGCGCGGTCACGAGAGCCCAGATAGATTTTTCTACCCGGAAAGCTTATCCGGGTCTGAAGGACGCTCCGCTGGATCAAGCTTGCGTGTGACGCGCGTAGTGTTTGTCAACGCCTTTCGGCAGGAGGCGTTTGCGGCCGCGTTGGCGGCGACGCGAGAGTGTTGCCCGCCCAGCTTTGGTCCGCATCCGGGCACGGAAACCGTGCTGGCGTTTGCGCGTTCGCTTGGATGGTTGATAGGTGCGTTTCATAAAACCGCGACCCGATCGGGTCCGAGAGCGCTTACAGTAGGGGCAAGCCCCGCGTTGTCAATGACACTGCGGCCAAACTTGCCTCCGGTATCGGGCTGTTTCTGCCATGATGAAGTGAACCAGGGCCATTCGCGCAGGGCGAGTGCGCTTTGCGTCAGTTGCAGTTAGATCGGCAGCCGGAATTTACAAAGTTGCCAACAGGGCGCATTTTTGGAATAACGAGCCGGAGTCAATGGCCAAAAAAGAAAATGTTGTGATCGAGCCGGCAACCGAGGCCGATCTGGACGAGCTGTCGGAAATGCTCGGCGAGTTGTTTGCACAGGAGAGCGACTTCCGTCCGGATAAGGACAAACAGCTCCGCGGATTACGGCTCATTTTCGAACAACCAAGCCGCGGCCGCGTTTTTGTATTACGCCACAACGGCGCGATCGTGGGCATGATCAACCTGCTTTTTACCATTAGCACGGCCGAAGGCGGTTTCGTCATTCTTTTAGAGGATCTTGTGATCCACAAGCAGTTTCAAGGCCACGGCTATGGGAACAAACTCCTGGAACACGCCATTGATTTCGCGAAGCAGAAAAATTTTCTCCGAATCACACTGTTGACCGATCGCCCGGAAAATGTGGCGCAGGCGTTTTTCCGAAAACACGGCTTTGCCGAGTCTTCAATGATTCCGATGCGCTTGTGGATCGCCCCGCCGGAAAGCAGCGAGTAGTGATTCAGTGCGGCTTTGTAAGATTCTTGCCGTCGATCCAGGCGTTCAGTTGAGTTGCAAGACGCTTTTTGAATTCCGACCGAAACTGAATTTCATCGATCGCTTTGGCCACTTCGCGCGCAGTAGCCGGTGGCAGGTTCGCCTTCGCGTACGTTTTTAGTTCGACCGCGCGGGAGTTGTCAGTGAAAAACGTGAACAGACTTGGCGCATACCGGTTCGTGCCAGCCGCATCGGTTTTGGCGAGCAGCGCTTCCATGTTCGCCGCAGCGAACTCCCATGCAATCTCGGAATGACCACTATCACGCGCGACTCGGGCAACCAGGAATAGGGCGCGACTCGTTGGCAGTTCATCAGTGAGCGCAATCGGAAGGGTCTTCTTGATCAGCTCTGGATCGATCGCTTCGGCTAACGCGTTATAGTAATTTTGCTTCTCCTCGATGCTGCTCGTTTTTAACCCGAGGTCGTGCAGTTCATTCCAAGTTTTCTCGTCGGCATAGCGGCCGACCACAGCCAGAATTGCGGGACGCAGATTGGGGGCCAGGGATGTCGCATCCTTGAGATATGCCTCGAAACGCGGACGGCAGCCGGCGACAATTTCCGGATCGTTCAAATCGCCTAACGTGCTAATCAAGCTCGCGCGCAGCCGTCCAGCGCTGGTCGGTTCGCCTGCTTCAGGTTTCCAGCCAAGCGCCTCAAAAGTCGGCTGCAAAAGCGATCGGGCGTAGTGCTGAAACTCTTCGTCGTGCGGCGTGCCAATCAGCAGATGGTTGATGAATTCCAGAACATCGATGATTTGCTCGCGCTCGGCGAGATCCGTGGAAGCAGGCAATTTCTCGACCAATCCAAAGTACAGCGATGTCGGTTTGCGACCGGAATACACCATCGCCCAGGCATCACTGAGGAGATTGACGCGATCTTGGACATTAAGCTTCGGCAGCGCTTCGAGGAGTAATTTCCAAGAGGGCTCGTCGTATTCGACCCGATAATTTCCAGCGCCCTTTACGTTGACCTTGAGTGCGCGATCTGCAGGAATGTTTTCCAGAACCGCTGTTTTGCCGGTCATCAGCAATGTCGCAGGCGTTTCGCCAACGACCGAATATGTCAGCGGGATCTTCCAAAGAAGTGCCGGGGCATTTTTGTAATTCACCGTGAAGCGCTCTTGTGTGAGAGCCGCTTTACGTCCTGCCTCGCGTTTGACGTTTACAACTGGAAACCCGGGCTGCTCCGTCCAGCCGGTGACAATTTCATCCACCGGCTTTTTCGACGCTTCCGAGAGCGCATTCCACAAATCGGCGGTGGTCGTATTCGAATATTTATGCGCAGCCATGTACCGGCGAATTCCATCACGGAAAACATCCTCGCCGAGAAAACCTTCCAGCATTCGCAAAAACGATTGGCCTTTCTTGTAGGTTATATCGTCAAACGAACTGTTGGCTTCCGATTCCGTCGCCACAGGTTGCTGAATCGCGTGAGTGGTCGAACGCGCATCGCCTTCCATGGCCGCTTCCCGGGCGATTCCCATTCGTCGCGTAGGATCTCGCGGTAAAGTGCGCGCCAGCCAGACTTCCCATTGCGGGTTGAAATGCGCGCTGCACTTGCTGCCCATCCAGGAGGCGAATCCTTCGTTGAGCCAGAGATTGTCCCACCACGCCATGGTTACGAGGTCGCCGAACCACATGTGCGCCATCTCATGCGCGACCACTTCATAAATGTTTTGCTTCGTCTCGGACGAAGAATTTTTTGGATCGAATAAAAGCGCTGTTTCGTAATAGGTGATCCCGCCCCAGTTTTCCATCGCGCCACCGAAGCCGCCGGGAATAGCAATCTGGTCCAGCTTCGGCAACGGATATGGCACGTCGAAATAATCGTTGTAGTAGCGCAAAATCTGGGCCGAGGCGTCGAGTGCATAACGACCCAGTTCCGCTTTTCCCTTTGTCGCGATCACACGAACCTGTGTTGAGCCGACTCGCGATTCGATGAATTCGAGGTCTCCCGCTACAAATACATTCAAATAGCTGGACATCGACGGAGTCGCCTCGAAACGCACTTCTTTCATCGGCTTTCGCGGTGGTAGAACGCGACCGCCGGGCGCGCCGCTTGAGGTGTCTAGTCTCGGACGGCCAGGCGGTCCGTCCCTACCATTCAGCAGAGTTTCGCTCTCGATCGGCATATTCGAGACCGCCAGCCACTTCTCCGGCACGACGACGGTTAATTGAAAACGCGCCCGAAAAGCCGGTTCATCCCAACAGGGAAAGAAACGCCGCGCGTCCGTCGCTTCGAATTGCGTACCAAGCATGACCTTGCGTGCCCCGGTCCCCTGCTCCTGGTAATGCATGTAGAAAAGCCCCTGCCCTTGTTCATTGATTTTGCCTGTAAAACGGAGGGTCAGGCTGTGCTGGCCGGTAGTCAGTTCGGACAGCAGTGTCAGCGTGAGCAATTCATTTTCGTGATCCACCTTGATCGCGGAAACAGGCAATTCTTTCCCATCAACCGAAGCGGCTTCAATCTTGAGTTCCAGCGCGTTCAACACGAGCTGATGGACGCGACTGCGCACGTTCAGCTTCACCATCTCTGTGCCGGAGAAGGTGAGTTTCTCGATATTCGGAACTATCCGAATGGAGTAATCCGTTGGTAGAACCTCTTTGGGAAGTTTCCCTGGTGTCTCGTTGAAGGTAAATGGTTTTTCCACAGCTGCTGGTAACAAGCTTATCGAAAACAAAACAAGCAACGAGACAAGAGGAATGAGCATGCCGCGCATAAAAAACTCAGTCATTCCGAGCGAAGTCGAGGAATCCCGCGACGTTATCTCAATCGTGGCGCAACGGGATGTCTCGACTTCGCTCGACATGACACGGTTGTAGAGTCAGCGCTCCAATTGCGCGATCTACTGCACGACCAGGACGAGCAACAACTGTCCCCCACCCACCTGCGGACCTTTAATCACCAACGGGCTATGCTTGCTCAGCTTGGCTTCGGTTTCGAGTAACAGCTCTTTCTGTTTATACAATTTCAAGTTCAATATATAGCCGCCCTTGCTTTCACCACGTGCGTCTACGTGCAACCCGAAATACTTGCTGGTCGCAAGCCAATCTTCCTGACCGGTTCTAACAATCTTTTGCGATTGTCCGATCACCTTAAATTGGTTATAGCCGAAAAATCGTTTCAGCGATCCCTCGATACGCTTTAGTTCGGATGGAATCGGCTGCGGGTGCGCGACGTTCTCCGCTATCACCAGCCCGCTCCAGACCGTCTCCGCAGCATGCGATGCCGGTAGCGCACTCATGACGACCACAACCGGGATTATGAACGCCAGCGAGCGATGCATGACTACCTATTTCGCGGCGTAATCTGCGGGCAGGCTTTGCAAGCCTTCGGTCCAAAGCACCGTTACCCGGTCTTGTTTGACTTCGAATATCGAAACCGTCGCATTGGGACTGACGACAGGATCAACGCGCGCATTCAGAATTTGAGTTAAGTATTGCGATTCCTCAGCGGGATTTTTCTCGTGCATAACCCCGAAAGTGAAGATGACAAAAACAGCCAACGATGCTGCGCCAGCCCACAGCAACCGGGGAACGGTCCACCACTTATAATTCGCCGTCTCCACCGTGCTCTGCCGAACCGGCTCACGAGTTTCCTGGATAATTCTTTCGCGAAGCTGATGGTTAAAGAATTCTTCGTTCGCCAGCGGGTGAGTGCTTAGTTCACGTTTCAACACCGCCCCAAGTCTCTTTGACCCGGCTTTTTCCGCTTCAGCGGCCGTTTTGTCAGGCAGCGAGGCCTCAAACTGCGACAGTTCGGGGCCACTAAGCTGATCGTCCAGCCATGCTGTCCATTTTTCCTCAAACGTTTTCATAAACGTCTCTTAGTAGATTCTGCAATTTCTTGCGGGCATAAAACAGTCGCGACATCACCGTTCCGATAGAGCATCCCAACGCCTCCGCAATTTCGTGATATTGCATATCGTCGATTTCTTTCATCAAAATGACAGCTCGATGTTCCGGTGAGAGCTGGGCAATTGCTTTTTCTATCCGGACGCGAATCTCGTCGCGTTCCATCGCTTTATGGGGCAATGCTTCTGTTTTTGGCACGGTTCTGGATGCGGGATCAACCTGTGTTAATTGAATCGCGTCGTCGAACTCGGTGCCGCCACCCTTGACCTGCTTTTTGCGAAGCCAATCGATGGTTACGTTCATGACGATGCGATAAATCCAGGTGTAAAAAGAAGACTGACCACGGAAGCGTCCGATCGACTTCCATGCTTTTAGAAAGCTGTCCTGCGCCAAATCCCAGGCGTCCTGCTCGCTATGAACCATGTTGTAAATCATACCGAATACTCGTGTTCGGTAGCGAGTTACCAGCGCGTCGAATGCCTCGGTGTCCCCAGCCTGGCATCGTTTCACCAAGTCCAATTCAGATACATCGGACTGCGCCAGAGTCGCTTCCGTTTCAATCATTGGACGGAGCGCGCCCTTATTTCATTCAACGCCGGAAGGTGTCGGGCCCGAAACGGCGGCGCCACTCGGCACGATACTCCCCCATTAAGCTCACAATGCCGTCGCGCACTTCAAACAGTCGCTGCTGTAAAACTGAGTATTCCGACCGGCTAATGAGTGCAGCGGCTTTTCGCAATTGTGCCGCCGCATGCATCGAAGTGGTTATCGCCTTCAAGGCTCGTTTTAGATACGCGATGGTCATCCCGATTTCATCCAGTTGATCACCACTTAACGCTGCAGCCAGTTTGGCGCTGGCCAGGGCAGCGTGTGTCGCCAGCTTGACAGCTGCAGGCTCGTTCTGGAGCACAGGGTTTTGATCGAACAGTTGATCGATCCATAAGGTGAGATCGAATGCAGCGCGATACAGGTCATGCTCCTGAAATGTTTCGCCTGGTTCCCCCGGGGGATCGGTATCGTGTTCATCCTCTTCGGTCGCGTTTTCGTCGAGAAGAGCGTCGACCTCGGCGCTCCAATCTTTCGCGTCCAGCAACTGTGTCCAACCCATTTCGCGGGCGATGATTTCGTCGCGGCGAGGATCGTCAAGATAGGTTTCCAACAACTGCATATATTTTTCGGTCTTGCCGTCCTGCTGCTGAAGAAACCGCTCCCAATCGTATTCGTCCCACATGCGTTCAGGCTCGCCCCATTCGCCGGCCATGCAGGAACTAAACGCGAGCTTCGCTTCGCGCGCAAAATCTTTTCGTGGGCATTGCAGTCTCCGAATCGCCGGGCACCCTCTGGAAGTTGCGTCCACCCATGTAATCGATACCTTCGCCTCGGTGAAAAAACGTGCTGGATTGTGCGCTATTCTTGCTCTACTTATCGCATCCTTCCTTTCGGCGTGTGCCTCATCAAAAGAGGAAGGTGTGGTAACTGAATCAACTGAACAAAAGACGACGGCTGCGGAAGCCCACTTCGCTCGTCCCTCGTTTGCTCCAAGCGGCGAGGGTGGAACAAGCTCGGCACACTCGGGATTCTGAATTCTTATTTCGGCTCTCCCGGAGTGTCGCTTGGCTGAGCACTGCGGAAGAAGCTGGCTTGTTAGCGTCAGTTTCGGCTGTTTGTCAGTCGTTCTTTAGAGCACCGGTGTTGCATCGGAGGTGAGCATCGATACGTTCGGCGTTCGTGATCAAACAACCCCCACTGACAGGCGCTCTGGTTCTGCTGATTGCGATTCTACTGTCTGCCTGCGCGTCATCCGTTCAGGAGCCGGCTTCCAGTCAGTCTTCCTCGGAATCGGCCGCAGCTGTCCCTGGAGAGAAAATGCCCGATGACGACCGTTACGGTCCCGGACCCATGGGCTCCAGTAGTGTCCACTGGTGATTCTTCCCGTCTGCGACTGCGCCAAAATTTGGCGACGGCAGCTAAATTTGTTTTAGAGAAACACGAAACTCCAGCCCCACGCCGGCTACCGGTTAATCGCCATTGATGAAGTGCAACAACGCTTCGTGAACACCCGCGCCGTGGTCCTTGCGAGCGATATAACCGCCAGCTGCACGCACGGCATGTTGCACTTCGGGAATGGCATTGGCAGGACACGATGGCATTGCGGCAAAGGTTCCATCCAACATTGACAGGTCGTTGTGATGGTCGCCTGCAGCAAAGATGTTTTCCCGCGGAACTTCCAGTAAACGCGCCAACTCAGCCAGCGCCGTGCCCTTGTGATAGTCCGCGTGACAAAAACGCAGGTAAATTCCGTTGCGCTGGTAATGCAACTTCGGATGCCGGGCTCGCGCCTGCCTGATAAAATCCGTGATGCGCTCCATCTCTTCCTCGCTCTCGGCAGCCAATCCTTCAAGTCCCGCGAAATTGTAGATCAGACGCGCTCTTGTCTCATTCGTCGCAAAATCCACAAACTCGGCCAGGACTGAATTTGCAGACACAAACAACTCGGCGTGATCTCGCGCGCAGCGGTCGTTCCATTCGCCAAACGGCTCCCAGTTGTCGCCATTCCGCCCTGGGCGGAAAACGTCGCGCTCAGTAGTGAGAATGAAGTCCGGGCGAATCGGTAACGCGAACTCCGCCAGACCCGTTTCGAGTAAGTCGACCGAGCGACCGGTGTTGATCGCCCAGCTCGCGCCACTATCTTGCAACTTGCGAATCAATTTCATACAACGCGAGTCAAATACCGGTCCGCAGGCGCGTGAGACGAGCGTCCCATCAAAGTCGATGCTGAGCAGTTGAATTGGCGAACCCATGGAGGCAATTTAAGAATTGATTTTCGACGCACAATGCGTCGATTGCCTCAGGAGTGCAAAAACGCGATGAAATCGGCTTACGAACTTGCGATGGAACGGTTGCAAAAGGCATCGCCCTCGCTCTCGCTGACTGACGACCAGAAAAAAGATCTGGCCGGGGTCGATTCCAAATATCGCGCCAAAATTGCCGAGAGAGAGCTTTTCCTCAAAGGGCAAATTCTGAAAATGCAGACCGAAGGCAAATTCGAGGATGTCGAGTCGCTGCAGAAGCAGCTCGTCACCGAAGTGCGGCGGTTACACGACGAATGCGAAGCAAAGAAGGAAAAGCTCCGCACCGGCTTTGCTAAATAGGTAGGGGCGGTTCACCGAACCGCCCGCGGGCGATTGGAGTCAATCGCCCCTGCCTCGACAGGCTCGCCCTGGCCGCGTTTCGGTAAATCCAGATCCAGAAAGCCTAGCATGTGCGCATGCTTGATTGTGCGAACGCCTTCCTTTTTCTGCAGATGCTCGATGTTTCGGCGGAATTTTTCCATCTTCGTCCAATGTACTTTTGGGCGAAAATGGTGCTCGGCGTGATAGCCGTTGTAGAAGAATAGCCAGTTATAGATTTTTCCGTAGCTGCTCACGCCCCATGCGATCGGTTTGTCCGGATTCGCGCCGTAATGCCTGTAGTAACCGTTCAAATAACTAAAACAATGTCCGAGGTACCAGAAGGGCAGAAAAAACAGCATGAACCGCCAATTGAAGAAATGAATCGGCCATGTAGGCACGATGACGGCCATCACGAAAAGCGTCACGGCGAATGCAGCCAATTCCAAATTGCCCCAGAAATGATCGCCGTTGTTGCGTTTTCGCAATTCCTTCCGGATAGCGCCCACATCGTCGCGAAAGAAACTTAAAAAAACATAGGCCCACGGGTTTTCCGCCTCGCCCTCATGGCCGTGCCTGTAAATGGACAGCCAATCAATGGTGTCGCCATGTTCATCCTGTCGATCCGAGTTCCCCTTGTGATGCTGCATGTGGACACCGTCGTACATGGTCTGCGAGAAACAGCATGCGATCGATTGCGTGATTCCAAACAGATGATTGATCGGTTTCGAGCGGAAAAAAGCGTTATGAATGAAATTGTGCCCTATCCCGTTGATATTCGCATTGACCATCAGCGAGTAAACAAAACCGAGAATCAGCATCACCCAGAGCGGCGTATGCGAAAACAAAAAATAGAGCCCGAAAAGGTAAGCGAGATGAAAAAGGCCTGCCGCAGCTGGAACAGCGTCCCAGCGCGTATGCGCAAACAGTTTTGAATTTGTAGTTGGGCGTTCTATTCGAATCACGTCGGCACCCATCGGGAAAACCTCCAATAAAATATTCGCCATGGAAGCTACCATTGGCAAGTTTGAGGATTGCCAACGTCCTCCCTCGCCGACTAAGTTAGGCGCTCTCGATGTTTGCGCTTCAACCTGAACTAAAAGTTTTCAGCGGTTCCGCGAACCGCGATCTGGCCGAGCGAATCTGCAAATATATCGGTGTGCCGCTCGGTAAGGGGACGATCAGCTCGTTTCCCGATGGCGAGACTTACGTGAGAATTGAGGAAAATATTCGAGGGCACGACGTGTTCATCGTTCAGCCGACTTCACCGCCAACCAATCAGCACTTGATGGAATTGCTGATCATGGTTGACGCGGCGCGGCGAGCCAGCGCGGACCGGATCACCGCCGTCATTCCGTTTTTTGGATACGCGCGTCAGGATCGCAAAGATCAGCCGCGGGTCCCGATTACGGCGAAGCTTGTGGCGAATTTGCTGCACGCCGCCGGGGTCAACCGTGTGCTCACGATGGATTTGCACGCGCAACAAGTGCAAGGCTTTTTCGATATCCCGGTGGATCACCTCTATTCGCTGCCGGTGTTGATCAAGTATTTGCGTAAGCGGCTCACAGGCAAAACGACGGTGGTTTCTCCCGATCTTGGCGGGCTGAAGATGGCATCCGCGTATGCAGAAGCACTGGGTGCGAACCTGGCAATCGTGGCGAAAGAACGCAAAAGCGCCACCGAAACGGAAGCGCTCTACCTCATAGGCGACGTGGAGGATCATGATGTGTTGATGGTGGATGATCTTACCGAAACGGCGGGCACGCTCACCTCGGCGGCCGCGATCGCAAAAAAGCACGGCGCCCGCGATATTTACGCCGGGGTAGCGCACGCGGTGCTGGTGGACGTGGCCATTCAACGGTTGCAAAAATCTCAGATTACGGAATTAGTAACGACCAACAGCACGCCGGTGCGCACTGTGGAAGGATTTAACGTCACAGTGCTCTGCGTCTCCGAGCTTCTCGGGGAAGGCATCAAACGGATTCACAACGACGAATCGGTGTCGTCGCTGTTTAACATCGAGAGCGAAAAAAATGGCAAAACAAGTTAAACTTAAGGCGGAACCGCGGTCGAACATAGGCCGATCCGGTGTGAACAAACTTAGAGCTCGCGGATTCATCCCTGCGGTCATTTACGGGGGCAAAGACAAACCGCAGCCGTTGCAAGTTGCCGCTCGCGACGTCAACGCAATGATGAGCCAGGCCTCCGGGGAAAACGTTTTGGTCGAACTCGAGATCGCAGGAGAGGCACCGAGCCGCACCGCCCTTGTCCAGGAAGTGCAGCACTCGCCTGTCAAAGGCGACATTCGACACGTCGATTTTCACGCAATCTCCATGGACGAGATGATTCAAGCCGAAGTGCCGCTCGAACCAGTCGGCACGCCCGTTGGCGTGAAAACGTTCGGCGGACTGCTGGAGCAAAGCTTGCGCGTATTGGCGATTGAATGTCTGCCGACGGACTTGCCGGACCGGATTACGGTAGATGTTTCGCAAATGAACATTGGCGATTCAATTCATGTCCGCGACGTACAACTTCCCTCGGGCGTAACGCCAAAAGTGCAGTCTGATCTTACTGCCTTCTCTGTGGTGGCGCCGGTAGTCGAGGAAGAACGAGTCGCCACGGAAGCGGAAGGTGCAGCAGCGGGACCGGAAGTGATCACCGAGAAGAAGGAAGAAGGCGAAGCAGCAGCCGCCGCTACTCCAGCGGCGAAAGAAAAGGCTACAAAAGAAAAAGAGAAGAAGTAATTGCCGTCATCCCGAGCGGAAGCGCAGCGAAGTTGAGGGATCCCGCGGCCAACCTCATGATTCTTCGACTTCGTTTCGCTGCGCTCTCCTGCGCTCAGAATGACAGCGGCACGATTCAGTGGAAGAAACAAATTCATCAATCCGGCTGATCGCCGGCCTAGGAAATCCCGGCCCTGAGTATGCTGCCACGCGACACAACATCGGTTTTATTGTCATCGATCAACTGGCAGCGCAGTTTGAGGCGACCTGGGAGCGATCGGGAAAATGGGACGCGCTTTTAGCAAAAAGTGGCGCTGTCCTTCTGGTCAAGCCGTTGAGCTTTATGAATCACAGTGGTTATCCACTCTTGTCAGTCACACAGTTTTACAAAATCGAACCGGAGCAAATGCTAGTTGTGCTCGACGATCTTGATCTGCCCCTGGGTCGTCTTAGATTGCGGGTAGGCGGCGGATCAGGCGGGCACAACGGTCTCGAATCGATCATCGTGCAGTTTGGCACCGAAAACATTCCGCGATTGCGCATCGGTATCGGTTCTGCGCCACGCGAAGGCTCAATCGATTATGTGCTGAGCCGCTTTTTCGATGAGGAAAAGGTCATTGTCCGATCGACGATCGATCGGGCGGTGGAAGCGCTGAAATGCGCAATTGACAAAGGTCTCGTTTCAGCCATGAACAACTTTAACCCCGAAAGTGTTCGGGGTGAACAAACCTGAAAAAATATGAATCACCGCTACGAAGCGCTACTGGTATTAAACACGCAGGCCAAAGAAGATAATGTAAAAGAGATGATCGAACGCCTGGAAGCCGAGTTCGAAAAGGAAGGCGCTCATGTCGAGCAGGTACAAAAAATGGACAAACGCCACTTTTCATACATGGCCGGGTCACTCGATTCCGGTTATTATGTAAACTTCATCGTGAGCTGCGATCCGAGCTCTATTGTTCGGCTGCGCACGAAGTTCAAACTCGATTCGGACGTTTACCGCCAGCACTATCTGCGTCTTGAAGATAAGGCCGAGAAACCACCGAAAAAGTTGGCAAAAGCGAAATAATTTCGCTATAAGCGCTACATGGCGAACCTGAACAAAGTTCTGTTGCTTGGAAATGTCACGCGCGACCCCGAGGTCCGTTACACGCCCAAAGGGAGCGCCGTTTGTGATCTTGGCATCGCAATGAATCGCGCGTACACGACCGACAGCGGCGAGAAACGCGAGGAAGTGACATTTGTGGACGTCACGCTTTGGGGAAGAACCGCAGAGGTCGCCAGCGAATATTTGAAAAAAGGCAGACCGGTTTTCATCGAAGGCCGGCTGCAAATGGACACATGGGATGACAAGCAGACCGGGCAAAAGCGAACGCGCCTGCGCGTCGTAGCCGATAACATGCAACTGCTTGGAGGCCGGCCTCCAGGCGGAGCCGCCGATGCGACAGGAGAAGGCCGGCAAGCTGCCGCGCCGCCGAAATCGTCCACGGCACCTGGACCGGACGAGGACGAAATTCCTTTTTGAGGAGAGCCAGCCGCACTTAAACTGCTAAACGGGCGAATCGCGGACATTTCGCAGCGTGAAACGAAAAATCAGCCGGAGCCGTATCGTGGCGCGCAAAGCAACCATGCGACAGAAGCCTGGGTCAGGACACAGCTTCGTCGAAAAGTGGTGGGGGCAGTTTAAGCAACCGAGTCCCGATCCATCCGATCCACGGCTCATGTATTTGCTGCGCAAGTACGTTCACAGTCGTTGAACGCTGCAGCCACTTTTCCGCAATCGTCGCGCACGCCTGCGCAGCGTTTGCGATCACATCGTGTAATGGCGCTGTCATGTTGAGCGAAGCGAAACATCTCAGCATTTGCTGGGCTCTCCGGAAAGCATTCAGAGATCCTTCGTTTCACTCAGGATGACAGTGATAAGGAAATGAATGCGACCGAAGCGTGTATTGCGCTCAATATGCTACCGACGGTTGGGCCGGTGCGGTTGCGCAAATTGCTAGAGGTTTTCCAAGAACCGCGGGCAATCCTCGCAGCGAAACGGAGTGAGCTTCGCAAGGTTGAAGGCATCGGAAATGAAGTCGCAGATCAAATTTCCAATTGGGAATCGACTATCGATCTTTCATCCGAGCTTCAACACATCCGCGAGTTCGGTGCGGCTGTGATCACGCAACAGTCCCAATCATATCCCGGTCCGCTGCGCGAGATCCACGCGCCACCAATCGTGCTTTACGTCTGGGGTGAAACCGAAAGGCGAGATCATCACGCCATCGGTGTTATCGGCGCACGTCGCACGACACATTACGGAATGGAATCGGCAAAAAAGCTCGCCTACCAACTGGCTTACGCCGGGCTGACCGTGGTCAGCGGATTGGCGCGCGGAATTGACACCGCTGCTCATCAAGGTGCTCTTGCCGCAAAAGGACGGACCATCGCGGTCATCGGCTCTGGATTGGCCAGGCTCTATCCCCCGGAGAACGCGCCACTCGCCGAAAAAATCCGCAGCGGGAATGGCGCGATCATTTCCGAGTTCTCGATGGATATCGAACCGGACCGACAAACTTTTCCGATGCGAAACCGCATTATTTCGGGTTGGAGCCACGGCATCCTTGTAGTGGAAGCGGGACTGAACAGCGGAGCCCTGATCACAGCAGCGCAGGCGCTGGAACAGGGCCGCTCGGTTTACGCAGTGCCGGGCCACATCAACGCGCCGAGTGCAATGGGCTCAAACCGCCTGATCCAGCAGGGCGCGAAGCTTGTCATGGACGCATCGGATATTCTGGACGATCTGGAAATCCTGTTGCCCGAAGCGAAACCGTCGCCAGAGACGGCGGCGCGGCCGCTGCCACCTCTGTCAGACGAAGAGCGCCGCGTGTACGACGCGATTGATGCCAGTGAAACCTCCATCGACGACATCGCAGTCAGGAGCGAATTGCCAAGCGCAGCCGTTTCATCAACACTCTTGCAATTGGAATTGAAACGGCTGGTCAAGCAGTTGCCTGGAAAATATTTCGTCAAACTAGGCTGATGCCGAGATATGCTTGACTGATGCATATCCTAATCGCATCATCATATGCATGAGGACCACAGTCAATATTGACGACGAACTCCTGGCAAAGGCGCGGGATTACACCGGAGAGAAGGAAAAAACAAAGCTGCTTCACATGGGGCTGCAAGCCTTGATCCAAGAGCATGTAGCAAAGCGACTAGTCGCTCTGGGTGGAACTGATCCCAAAGCGAAGGCCGCGCCGCGTCGGAAACCCTGGAAGTGAAATCTAAACTGCTCGCGGACTCCTCCGTCTGGATTGATCATCTGCACGAGGCTGACGAGGAACTGAATCGGGCCCTGCGAGCAAAGCAAATTTACGTGCATCAGGCCGTGATTGGTGAGCTTGCTTGCGGAACGCTTGCACGCCGAGCGGAAGTTCTGACACGCTTGATTGTGCTTCCAGAATTGCCGGACGCCACATTTAGCGAACTGCTCGCATTGGTAGACCGGAGAAAATTGTGGGGACGCGGTTTAAGCTGGGTGGACGTGCAGTTGCTTGGCGCAGTGCTGCTGGCAGGCGCGAAACTCTGGACGCACGACCGCCCTCTGCAGCGGGTTGCCAAGGAGCTAGGCGTCGCTTACCAGAGATCTGAGTAGCCGCGCCACGCGGCCGCACGCGCAACCACTCCCACTTGCAAAAAGCACGCAACTGAGTTCGATTTGCTGCCCCATGTCCAAATCCCTTATAATCACTGAGAAGCCATCGGTCGCCAGCGACATTGCCAAAGCGCTGGGAGGCTTCAAAAAGGGAAAGGACTACTTCGAGAACGAGAAATACCTCATCTCGTGGGCGGTCGGTCACCTCTTCGAGTTGGCTGTGCCTGCATCCATGAAAGAGCAGGACAGGTGGGACATGAAAAAGCTTCCGATCATGCCCCCGGAGTTCGAGCTTGAGCCGGTGGCCAAAATGGGTGGTCGCGTCAGCGTGCTACGCAAGCTCATCCGAGACAAAAACGTTTCGGAAATCATTAATGCCTGCGACGCAGGCCGCGAAGGCGAGCTAATTTTTCGCTATATCGCACAATACGCCGGTGCAAAAAAAACGATCAAACGTCTCTGGCTGCAATCAATGACTGCGGCAGCGATTCGGGAGGGCTTTGAACGACTGCGTAGCGACACTGAGATGCAACCGTTGGCCAGCGCGGCGCGAAGCCGTAACGAAGCAGATTGGCTGGTAGGAATTAATGCCACGCGGGCGTTTACACTGCGCCTTAGCGGGGGACGCGGCAGTACCTGTCAC
This sequence comes from uncultured Verrucomicrobiae bacterium, assembly GCA_963753675.1. Taxonomy (GTDB): domain Bacteria; phylum Verrucomicrobiota; class Verrucomicrobiia; order Chthoniobacterales; family UBA10450; genus Udaeobacter. The sequence continues at coordinate 39,614 of CAVWCZ010000009.1, forward strand.
TTCGCTGGGGCGCGTGCAGACACCAACCCTGGCCATCATTGTCGATCGAGAGAATAAGATTAAGGAATTCAAGCCGCGCGATCTTAATGAGGTCATTGGCACATTTCAGGCGAAGACCGGCGAATATCCGGGGCGATGGTTCGACGAAGCGTTCGCTAAAGGCGAACCGGAGGTCGAACGAACCAAAAGGCTGCTTACCCGACTCCAATTGGATTTACCCGATGCCGAGCAGCGGCTTGTTCCTGCGAATGGGACGCTTTGGGACGAGCATCGCGCGGCGCCGCGGTTGTGGCATCGCGAAATTGCAGAGACCATTCAGCGCAAGTGTGCCGGCAAAGAAGGCACTGTTGAGCTGGAGGAAAAAAAGCCGACCACGCAGATCGCCCCCCAATTATATGACCTGACGAGCTTGCAGCGAGAAGCGAACAACCGTTTCGGTTTTTCCGCCAAGCGCACTTTGCAGATCGCACAGGCGCTGTACGAAAGGCATAAAGCCATCACTTATCCACGGACGGATTCCCGCGCGTTGCCTGAAGATTATATCCCGACGGTAAAAGCGACACTTCGCAACCTTGAAACTCCGTTCGCCCGCCGAGTGCTCGATAACAATTGGGTCAAGCCTAACAAGCGCATATTCAACAATGCAAAGGTGGGCGACCATTTCGCGATCATTCCCACTGGGACCATTCCGTCCGACACCGCAGGACTCGATGACCATGAGCGGGCGATTTTTGACATGGTCGCCAAGCGTTTCGTCGCCGTGTTTTTTCCACCGGCACAACATGAGAACACGAATCGAATTACGCGCGTAGAGGGTGAGCCGTTCAAGACGGAAGGTAAGATCATGATCGCACCAGGGTGGCTCGAGGTCTATGGACGCGATGCTGCAGCGGATAAGCCCGAAGCAAACCTGCCGTTCGTAGGACAGGGCGAACGGGTGCAAACAATTCGCATCGAAATCAACACGGAACAGACACGGCCGCCTGCCCGTTACAACGAGGGTACGATCCTTAGCGCGATGGAAGCAGCGGGAAAACTGGTGGATGACGAAGAACTGCGCGAAGCCATGAAGGAAAAGGGGCTAGGTACCCCGGCAACCCGGGCAGCCATTATTGAGACACTGATTTCAGCTCACTATTTGATTCGGCATGGCAAAGAACTCCAGCCTACAGCGAAGGCGATCCAAACCATCATGCTTCTCAAAAGCGCGGTGCCGGAATTGACCAGTCCGGAGTTAACCGGCGAATGGGAATTTCGTCTGCGCGAAATCGAGCATCGCAAGCTTACGCGCGAGGCTTTCATGCACGACATCCGCGAGCTGACCAGCGACATCGTTGAAAAAGCTAAAGATTTTCGTCCCGACGAGCACATGCCAGACACCGAGCCCTTTGGCCAATGTCCGAAGTGCGGGTCGCCAATCGTCGAACGATTTAAAAGTTTCACGTGCACAAATGAAGAGTGCGACTTTACGATCTGGAAAACGATCGCCGGCCGATTGCTTAGCCGCGAAGAATTCGAGACCCTCGTCCGCGACAAACAAGTCGGGCCTCTGGCCGGTTTTCGCAGCAAAAAAGGCAAGCGCTTCCATGCCGGACTTAAATTGAGCGACGATTTCAAGGCGGAATTTGATTTCGGACCAAACGGCCAGGAGAATCCCGCAGGCGCGGGACAGCCTGTCGATTTTTCACAACAGGAGCCGTTAGGCACATGTCCCAAATGTGGCGGACGCGTGTTCGAATCCGGAATGAGCTACGTCTGCGAAAATTCAGTCGGCCCGAACAAGACCTGCGATTTCCGATCGGGCAAAGTCATCCTGCAACAAGCCGTCGACCCCGAGCAAATGAAAAAACTGCTCACCACAGGCAGGACTGATTTGCTTTCGCGCTTTATCTCCCGCAAAGGCAGGCCGTTTAAAGCGTTTCTCGTGTTAACGGATAAAAAAGATGTCGGTTTCGAATTCGAGAAGCGTGAGGCGAAAGCGAAGACAGAACGAAAGCCCAAAGAGCCGGCGGCGAAAATTGATTTCACGGGCAAAGAACCGGTTGGCGAATGTCCAACGTGCGGTGGAAAAATTTTTGAAACTGAAACCAGTTATATTTGCGAGCATTCGCAGGCCGATCGAAAGCCTTGCAAGTTCAAGCTGAGCAAAAAAATCCTCGGTCGCGAAATTCCAAAGGAGCAAGCCGAAAAACTTCTGACCACGGGAAAAACGGATCTTCTCGAAGGCTTTATCTCAAAACGAGGGCGGCCGTTTTCCGCCTATCTGAAATCGGAAGACGGAAAAATTGGTTTCGAGTTCCCGGAGAAAACGACAAAAGAGACCGAGCCAACGAAAGCGAACACTCGCTAGTTCGCTAATGCTCTTGAGGATTCTCTGCGGCTTCGACCTGTTGTTGCACATGGTGCACCATGGCTACCGCAAAAATCAGAATGACGGCCGCGATCACCTGATGCGTGTGAAGGCTGGCATGGAAGAAGCCCCATGTGATACAGACTGCGGCTAGTGTCTGCATCATTTCAAAGTAACCAGCCGTAGATGCTCGCGTGAGATGGAGTCCCTGAAAATAAATCAGGAGCGGAATCCCACCCGAGATTGAGGCGAGCAGAAAAAGCAACGCGATCGCCTTGAACACGTGGGTCTGCGCGGATACCGGCCAGAGCGCCGTGCCGTTCAATTCGCCGTAGACCAAAAGAATCAGCGCCATGCAAACCAGCCCCACGACGATGCGCATGCTGGAAGCCAGCCGTAGCGACATGCCAACCATCGCGCCGCGCCCTGCAACGGTGGCAAGTCCCCAGAATAATGCACAGATCAGCGCGTACCCGGTGCCAATGTTCAAACCAGCTCGGTGCAAAGAAATTCCGATCTGCGTGGGGTGTGCAACAGAAACGAAGATTCCGGCGACGATTGCGATTCCGGCGAACAGGAAAAAGCGGTGAGCGAGACGGTCACCGAAAAGCAGGAACGCGCCGATGGTTGAGATCACGGGCTGAATATTGAGAATCACGTTCACGACTGTTGGGTTGCCGTATTTCAACGCCATTGTGAAAAACACCGTGCCGACTGCAGAACCAGCGAACCCGGAAAAAATCAGGAATCCCCATGTGCGTGCCCGCACTTTGGGAATTTCATCCAAATGCGAGATCAAGATCGGTAGGAACATGATCAGGATGAACGCGTGTTCCCAGAACACGATGACTTTTGCGTCGAACAATTCGTTGAGCGGGATACGCCACGCACTCTCTGTTCCCCACAGCGCAGCGCCGAGCCCGACCAGCCATGGTCCGTAGGTTGCGGTGCGCGTTTTACGGTTTTGCATCGAGATCGGTGTAGCGTTCGTGAATCAATGCGTCAAACGTAGCGTATCCGTCCCGGTTGCGATCCAATGAACGACGCAAGCCAGAGGCTCGCGCTACCATGAAAGAGGCATTGACTCCGCAATCTATAGTGTGCTATTTAGCCGGAAACACTATGCGTTGCCCCAAATGCGGGTCGCGTGACGACAAAGTCATCGATTCCCGTCAATCGCGCGACGGCTCGAGCATCCGTCGACGGCGGCAGTGTCTAAAGTGCAAATACCGTTACACGACTTACGAAGAGATCGAGCGCTCGGACCTGCGCGTGGTAAAACGCAACAGAACACATCAGCCATTCGATCGCCGCAAACTGGCTGCGAGTGTTGCCAAAGCCTTTGAAAAACGCTCCACCAGTCTGCTTACGTTGGAGGATATGGTAGAGGAAATTGTACACGAACTCGAGACCGGCGGACGGGAAGTTCCGTCGTCGGTGATCGGCGCAAAAGTGCTCCAAAAACTGCGCGAGACAGATGAAGTAGCCTATTTGCGTTACGCCTCGGTTTATCAACGCTTCCAGGATGTGGATCAATTTGTAGACGCCGTGCAGAACTTGGGACGTCGTATAAAACCAAATGCGCTTCAACGGGAATTGTTTCCCCCTGAGACAATGCCGAAAGGCTCCAGCGGCGGAGTTCGATCGCACGAGACTGCTGGCAAGAATCATGGTAGCGTTTAAGGAAGAATTTCCCTATCTGCGGACAAGCTCGGGCCAGCTGTTCGAGTTTAATCGCGATTGGCTGCACGCGGCGATCACGCGAGCGGCTGACGAAGCCGGATATCCCGGTTGGTGGCTGACTGAACATGTAACGGAAAGCATTGCTTTTTATCTGCACCTGCGAAACGACGAAAATGTTGTCGCGTTCAATCAGTTGTCGCAGACGGTGCGTAACGTGTTAAAGGCGATCGGCTACAAGGAGATTTGCCGGCATTTTGCACCATCGCCGCCGCCCGTTTCGATTTCACTGTTGGACATTGCTCATTCCGCCGGCGCGGGCTACGAACTGGCGTTTTTCGTCCTGTTGGAAAAGCGAATCACCGCCTTGATTGAAGCAGGCGCAGATAATCTTCAGCTTTCTTCATTACAACTTTGCGTGAAACATCTCCGCGGCACAAGAACCTGGACCCGCCGCTGCGACGCGTTGCGGGAGGAAATTGTCTGTTTCGTTCGCGAAAAACTCGCCTTAGCCACGGATCGGGTGCGGCTTGATTGTTCGCTACGGTAGTGAAACGCTAAATAACATGACGATTTTCGAGAAAATTATCGCGCGGCAAATTCCCGCCGAAATCATCTGGGAAGATGATGAGGGGATTGCTTTCCACGACGTCGACCCCCAAGCACCAGTACACGTGCTGATCGTTCCGAAAAAGACAGTTCCGCGGCTATCCGAGGCGACGGATGATGATCGCGCGCTCTTAGGGAAGCTGCTTCTCGTCGCGCGCAATCTTGCCAAGGAGTTGGGATTATCCAACGGTTATCGAGTTGTGATCAACTGCGGACCCGATGCGGGTGAGAGCGTGCCGCATCTGCATGTGCATTTACTCGGGAAACGCGCGCTCGCGTGGCCGCCCGGGTAAGGTTGGGCAACAGTTATCCAGTCGGGAGAGGCGAGTTCCAAGAGTGAGTATCCCGCTCAACACGTTGAAGACCCCGCTAAAACAGTTTGCATGGTCTGGCGCGCCCAGTCAGGAAATGTCCGGCATAACCAATAAACAGCAATGACGAGAAAAATAAGGACACCAAAAGTGTGCCCGGTCTGCGGCGAGGATGTTCCTGAAACAGCCCTGGCATGTCCAGAGTGTGGAGCAGATCATGCTTCGGGCTGGCGAGAAGATGCTGCAGCGTACGATGCCGTGGATTTACCGGACGTGGACTTCAACTACGACGAGTTCGTTAAACAGGAATTTGGATCATCTCAGAGACCGACGATCAAACCAGTTTGGTGGGTCACCGCAATCCTGCTTGTTGCTCTGCTTATCGCGGTCTACTTCTATGCTGCTCATTGATTGCAGCACGCAAAACGTCTAACGATGTGCTGCAGCTTGTATCTTCTCCGCGAGGCAGGCACGGGCTTTGCAAATTGTTTGCTCGCTTCGAATTGACTGTTCACATTTCGAATTGGTGCCAGTTGTGCTTTCAGAGTCATGGCGAACGAGGTCATCCTAGATTTTAGCTCTACGATTGGTTTCCCTTTCTCGCGATGTTTTTTGAGAAACTGATTTAGCAACATCGCGTCGAGCTGTTTGTAGGGCGCGCTGCATGGGTTTCCCACCAATTGCGACCAGATTCAGTTTTGAGATTTAAGGTTTCCGCTTATTTTGCCCCGCCGATGCCACAGTTTACTTATCGTGCGCGCAACGCGCAGGGCGGTTTAGTCGAAGGCGTTCTGGACTGCGCAGATCGTGCCATTGCGATTCGGCAGATTGAGTCGCAACACTGCATTCCCATTCGGATTGACATGGTCGAAGCGGCAAAACCGGCCGAAACAAAATTAAGCGCGGCTCAGCCGACTCAAAGAAAATTACGGCTCCTCGCGGCTCCTCCCGCGGCTACGCCGGTGCAAAGCCTGAAGATTCCCCACGGTCAGTTGTTAATTTTCACGGAGCAGTTGGCGCATTTGCTGGCAGCCGGCATGACGCTCGACGAAGGGCTGTCGGTGTTGGAAAAACGCCTAAAGCAGCCGCGCGTTCAACAAATGACGCATGCCCTGCATCAGTCACTTGTTGATGGCCGCAGTTTTTCGCAGGCGCTGAGCGAGATGCCCCGGATTTTCCCGCCGCTGTATGTGAACCTGGTGGCGGCGGGAGAAGCCAGCGGTGCGTTGCCACAAATTCTGCTGAGGTTGGTGAAACATCTCACGCAGGCAAAAGAACTGCGCGATCGCGTACAACAGGCATTGATTTATCCGGCTTTTCTCGCTCTCGCCGGTGCCATTCTGGTTACGATTTTCATCACGTTCATGGTGCCGCAGTTGACCGGCTTCATGGCGCAAACCGGCGGCGCGCTTCCATTACCAACACGGATTTTGTTGCACATCCATCATGCCATCACGGGTTACTGGTGGGTGGGCGTACTTTTAGCGATTGGCGCAGTCATTGGATTCCGTGCTGCTGTTCGCACCAAGGAAGGTCGTATTGGTTGGGATCGCTTCCGGTTGATTATTCCCGGCTATGGACGCGTAATCCGCCACAGGTACTACGCGCAGTTTGCACGCACACTTGGGACTTTGATGGAAAACGGTGTGCCGCTCCTGCGCTCACTTGATTTGGTGACCGAAATTGCCGGCAACCGCTTTCTAGAAGCAAAGCTCGGCGACGTGCGCAAGGCGGTGATCGACGGGGCGACTCTTTCGGCTGCTTTGCAACAGCAAAAGCTTTTTCCGGATTTGTTCACCGACATGATGGCGGTGGGCGAACAAACCGGGCATTTCGCTGAAACCATGCAGGCGATTGCCGATGTATACGAACGCGAACTTGATCGATCAGTTGGCGTGATCTCGCAATTAATTCCGCCGATAATCATCGTCATTATCGCCGGGTTGGTCGGCTTGGTCGTATTCAGCATTTTGTCAGCAGTTTTTGAAATGACCCACAGCTTGCAAATCAGACCGCATTGAAACTGAGAGCTTGCAAAGCATGTTCCCTGTGAATAATCTCGGCCACTCAATGTTAGTCCGGGCTGCGTTTGCGATCTTTCTAGTTGCTGTAAGCCGCGTGTGCGCGCAGGAGGCTTTGACCGATGCGCTGCCCGCTGCTCCTGACGCCATTGGCAAGCCACTTCTCTCAAGCGCATGGCTGGATTTGCGCCAAACGATGTCGCGCAACTCAAAAACGCAGGACGCGCCGGCGTGGGTCGAATCGCTCACGCTTCTGCCGGGTGAGGCTACCGAAGGCGGCGGAGCATCAAAAAGCGTTTTTCGCATTCGCGTAACGCAACCCGGTCCGGATTATCAAATCCTTTTCTTCCGGTTGTTTTTTGACGATAAACCAAATCAACAGCCTGAATTAGTGGCATGGGATGAATCCGGCAGCCACATTTTGCGTTCAGGCACGCTCGGCGTTGGAATGAACCTTCCAAGCTCCGATTCGGTTCTCATTCCGATGACTGGCGCCTCTGCAATTGATATTGAGGTGCCGGGCGACGGAAAAACAATTCGAGCGGCCTATCTCGATTGGATGACGGCCAGCGAAGTGGTGCATCCGGTGAACGCGGAACATCGTGATATAATTCCCGAGCCATTCTCGTCTGTGCCTGCGCTGCACTCGCCGCCCGAAGACGTCGAGAACTTTGGAACAGTGACAGCTACTCTCGCTGCGGAGGCAATTCGGATAGACACGCAGAGTCAGCAAAGCGCCGCGTTCCAATTTCCGATAGAAGCGCAACCGCTCACTGCGCTGTTGAGCTTTGAAATCGCAAATCCGCGTATCGACGCACCGCCTGAAGTTTATCTCAACGGACAAGACATCGGACCAGTGGCACTTACGCTACCGGATCTTGCCGACCCCGGCTACCGGGGCCAGGCCGAACCGCTCACGACCGAAATGCATTTCAACTACACCGGATGGCTGCGCGCACAGAAAATTGTGCCGGCGACCATCTTGAAAGTGGGCACGAACGACCTGGTTGTAACCAACGGCGCCGGCACCGGTGTTTCTGCAATTCGCGCAACGCAGATTCAGTTGAAGTATGTTTGGGACAAGTCGGATTATCTGCTGCGCACGGGACAGTGAACTTTTTGACAGCTGCGCTGTCATATAAAACGAGCAGCCGTATTTTCGGGGCGATTAGCGGCGTTCAAAGGATGATGCTTGTAGCAATTATTGAAGATCAGGCTACTGTAGCGTTCCGGGGAACGGGAATTTTCCTTTATTCAGATGAGAACAAAGATTAAGCAGCAGGGCTTCACGCTACTAGAGATCATGCTCGTTGTGAGCATTATCGTGATCATATTGGGAGTAGCGATTTCCAAACTTGGTAACACGACAGCAATTGCCAAAACCATGCGCGTTCAGGCGGATGTCCAGGCCATCAAGACGCAGCTGCAATTGTATGAGAGTATGAACGGATTTTTCCCCTCGAGCGAACAAGGTTTGCAGGCCTTGGTGACCCAACCGCAAAACGATCCCCACCCGACGCGATGGTATCAGTTGTTCAGGGAACTTCCCAAGGATCCGTGGGGTAGCGATTACATTTATCGTAATCCCGGTCTGAAAAATCCAGGCGGCTACGACTTGTATTCTGCAGGGGCCGACCGACAGGCTGATACTGCAGACGACGACTGGGGCGGCGGTTAACGGTCAGGAAATTTGCTTGTCGCCCGTTGACGGCAGGTGCATTTTCCGACCGTCTCGGAAACGAAAGGGGTAATTGCCTGAACCTACTGCCTGGCAGGTGAGTCAGCGCCAGAACCCCTCGAAGATCTTGGATTGCGCTGAATCAGGCCACGCGCGCGCGGCTGAATCGAATCCCGAGAAGGAATTAATTGTTGCAATTCCGGTGGCGCGTTGGGTGGCAGTTTAGGCGCATGCACGTTGGGATGGGCAACCGGATTTGGAACCGGCGCCACGGGCGCTGCAAAAGTCCTCGCCATGGCACCTGCGTTAGCCGAAACCTGCGACAGTAAAGCCTGATTGAACGTAAGCGTCGCAAAATTCCCGTCCTTGCTAATTGTCACCTTGGTCCCGCCTACCTTGTCGGACCATTCGATATTCGCGATGCTGTAACCCTCTACCGGCTCCTTCGTAGTGAGATATTTTTTGAAGTTATGATCGGCCGTAGACGCGATTGTCACCATGTCGCCATCCTGTGAACGCGCGGCATTGGCGATGTAGAGGTCTTTCGCAAAGTCAGGAGTGGCTGCAGGTGCAGCTACGGCAGTGGCGACAGCGAAGGGCGATTTGTCCATCATCTTCGCGTAGCGATTGAAGTTATACTTTGGTGGAAGAACCTCGTCGGCTTGACTGTAAATCGCCCCAACGAATATGAGAATCCATGCAGAGATGAGAGAATATTTCATAACTTCAGTTGCTAAATTACTTACTTTGGCTTTTGCGCCGGTGCAAACCAGCGCGCGATCTTAAACTTGCCTCGCATCATGGTGGGATCGTTTCCGTCAATTGCCAGGTTAACATTTTCGAAGACCACGAATGCGTCCGGGTGCTGCACGTCGTAAAGGAAGTGCACCAACGGAGGCCAGGGACTTTTCGTTTCGATGGAAGCAAATACCGTCTGATGATACGGCGTCGTCTCGCCTGTTCCGATGGCGGGATTTTCGACCTCAATATTGTATTTCCCGGCGACTTCGCGGAGTTGATCAAGCAGCGCGGACGCTTCCGAAGGGTTCTTCAATGTGGGTTGATGTTGCCGGAGCCACTCGTCGCGTTTTTTCCAGACGGCACGCTCCTTCACATAAAGCGCTTGCTCGGCCAGCTTACTCCTACGAGTACTCAACTCTTTTTGCGCCCTCCCGACTGCGCCCAGGACCGAGGTCAAAATCCAGAGATTAAACAACACCAACAACGTCCCGGCTACAATCCACGAGAGCAGACGTTCACGCGGATTCATTCGCTGGTACCAGGCCGGCATCATTTGGGTTTACCCTCCACTCGAAACTGCGCGTGGTTATTCGGCAAAATCCGCGGCGAAGCCATGTCGAATTGAAAGGTTTCCAATTCCGGGTTCTTTTTGATCTTGTCGATGAAATCGTAGGCAAGCGCAGCGGTATTCGCTTCTCCGTCCAGAGAGATCTGGCGCGCTGATTGATTGTAAGCAGTGATGCGCACGTCCGCGGATGGCAGGCTCTCAAAAAGGTGCTGCAGGATTTCGACTGGGTAATAGTGTGGATCGATCGCCGGTGCGAGCGCTTTCCACTTTGCTTCCGTAGCGCGCACGAACTCGGTCTCCGGCGCGTCGTGCGCAATGCGCCGATCAAAACGGCCCAGCTGGAAGCGCAACAGACCGAAATAGGCAAACAAGAGCGCGACAAGTCCAACGTAAGCGCCACCGATCCAAAGCAATCGCTTTCGCCATTCCACTTGCCGGATTAGTTGCGCACGGCGTCGGCGCCAGCTCTCCGGCAAAAGATTCAATTTAACGGGCGCTGGAGGTAATTCGATGCCAACGATTTCCGCTGAGCTGGCCAGAATCCCCTGCACCGTGTCGCGCAGCTCGTAGCACGTTTCGTCCAGCAACACATTTGGAGAAGAAGCATCTATGCCTTGCAGTTCGGCGCTCAAACGCAACTGTGGCAATTCGAGCTGCAGTTGGTCGCCGTTGCGTTCGATTGCCCGCGCAAGGCTCAGCTTGCCGTTTTCCGTCATGGCGTAAATGAGCATCTCGCCTTCGGGATAAATCAAAAGAGCGTTGCCGGTGGGAGCATGCGTGCTAGCACGCTGCGCGGCATATACGGTTACCTGACGCGGAATGTAGCCGCGGGCCAACAGCGGCGACGCGACCTCGGAAAGTTGCTCGTTCCTGACGGCAACCGCAGAGACGACGCTTTCATTTTCGTGTTGTTCGATCAGTTCAAAATCGCTTGTAACTTCGTCGGCAGAAAACGGCAGCAACTTCTCGATCTGAAGACGAATCATTTCCGGGAATTCTGCAGGATCGACGCTCGGCAGACGGAAACGCTGCGCAATCACCGCAGATATAGGCAGGCTGAGGACAAACTCGTCGTCCGCCGAGAGCAGCGGCACTGCTTCTTCAAGCGTTTGCAGTTTGCGTACGGTCCAGGAACCATTGAGCTCGGCTGAGCGAATAAGACTCCAGCCGCTGGAAGTCGGAATAATGAAAATGGATGCCATCCCGGTCTGGATATTAGAGCTCCTTCCAACTAAACACTTGAGGACGCCCCACTCCCGATGCTTGCTTCAGCACTACCATCTCAACCGATCGCGCAACAGGGCCTGATTTTCCCACGCTCACGATGCGAAACACGGGGTTGGGGCTTCGGAACACAATCAGATTTTGGATCCCGTTGAGCTGTGCTGATTTCCCGGTATTGGCGCCCCCAAGCCCGAGCAGGGAAAATGCAGTCTGTTGATCCATCTGCGGGTCGTCGGTTGTTCCATCGATTCCATCCGGACCGCGCCGCGCCTGGAGGAACCGGTCGACAAAGTCATCCGGAATTCCGAACGCACGTAACACGTCCCGGGACGCATACGCTGCATCGATCTGCTGGCACCCGCCAATTACGGTAGTGAAATCGTTGTCCCATCCGGGTTGCGACGTGTATTTAGACCAACCAAAGATTTTCTTCATTTCCTTCACAGAAGTCAGCGGCGCATGTGGCGGACGGTAATCGTCGGTTTCCTCCGGCGCATTCAACCGGTGCAATCCTTTCGTCGGCGAAATCCAGTCAAGCAGAGAATCCATCATTACGTCGAGGTCGTTTAGCTCTACGCCTTTTATATTTAGATATTGGCGCAGAGCTTGCACGAGTAACGGATTCTCTGCACCACCGGGCGCAAGCAAGTTCAAGTTGAAACGACCGCACTCGCCCGTCATTTGGACATCGTAGCTTTCATTGGCGCCCATTTTCATGTGCAGATTAGCCGAAGAAGGTTTGATTGTTGGATTCAAAGCCACCTCTGCCCCCGAGGCCGCCATTGCTTCGGCTGATAATACACGGTTTGCATTCGCAGACACCGCCAAACGCGAATCGATGTTGAGTGCCCACGCAATCACCACACCGGCAAGCAAAAATAATGCCCACAGGGACAATAGCAGTGCCGCACCGCAATTTGAATGAAATCTTCGCGAAGGTGTTTTCACAACGTGATTCTGCTAGTAGGGCGTGCGTCTTAGCGGGATGACCGCTTCCCAGGGGTCGGCTGCATCAGGGCGGCCCACGCTGATCTTGACGAGCGACGGCAAGCGATTTCCGCCGGGCCATCGGGGCAACCATGTATTTGCGTTCGGATCGAAATAGGTGATTTCAAGACTGGTCACGTTTCTAATCAACGGCACCCAGCTTTCGTGCCCCTCTGCTGTATCGGAATCGTCCAGCGGCTTTCGCAACAGCCCCATATCAAGTTGATCTCCCTTTTCGGAGTCCGGCTGTAAGCGAAGGACAACCGTGAAATCGCCTGACGCATAGCGTGTCAGCAGACCGGGCCCTGCACCGGCATTCCATTTTATCTCATCACGCTCGCGATCGTTTAACTTAAACGGTTCTCCTATCATCTTTGCTCTCACTGGACTCAGGCCTTGCCATTCGGTTGTCAGCAAATCACGCAGCCCATCGTATTGTGCATCGTTTGCAGCGGTGACAGATGAAAACTGCAGGGCAGTCATGTTCGATTGCACGAAGCGAAAAATCGCCATTGCCATCATTCCAAGGATCGTTACCGCTAACATGATCTCGAGTAGTGTGAACGCCCGGTGGCAATCACGCCCTTTGCCCACGCGATCCCTGTCGTCATTCATCAATCTAGCGGGCGCGATAAACATAAAACTGAATCTGTTTTGATTCTGGAACCCCTGCATGCAGCCAGCGAGCGGTCAATGTAACGATATTAATCCCGTTAATGACTGTATTGTCAGGTTCTGTTAAAGCGGCAGGAGCGGTTTTTTGAGTTAAAACCACCTTTCCATAACTGGTGTTGATCTTGAATTCCTTTTCGGCATCGGGAACTGCCGAAGCGGCTTGAACCTGGGCCATTCGATCGGACAAGATCTGCCGCACAACATTCTCTTCGGCGCTGATGGTGCTGGCGTTAAGGCAATTTTCAACAGCGCGTCCAAGCGCAATGACGCCCACGGCAAAAATCGCCACACCGAGCAACACTTCGTAAAGAGCAAAACCCATCCGACCCCTGATGGTTAACCTTCGATCTCTTGCTTTATCTTGCCGCATATTGAGTAAGCTTCGGCTGCACGGTAAGCGGCGAGTAATCCGCCGTCCAAGTCCCGGCAGGACCCTTGAATTGGACAATGGCTGGCTCACAGTTTCCAGATGGCCAGAATATCCATTCAGCCGCGTGTTTACCCTCCAGTGCTGCGGGCAGCGAGAGCTTTACCGACGTTCCCTTGCCGAGGCGAATGACTGCGGTCGGTTTCGCGTCTTCCCCTTCTGCAAAGGTTTCAGGACGCAGGAGGATGTTGTCCTTGCCCCACGCGATCAAATACGGCCGGCGCTCAGTCACGCTGCGTTCCTGCGCCTGGCGTACAAGCTGATTAAAACCATCGAGGGATTGCTTCAGTCGCCTGTTAGCAATGACGCCGCTCAAACTTGGCACCGCTAGTAAAAGCAATAGCAACAATATAAAAATACTGAGCGCAATCTCGATCAGGGTAAACGCCCGAAAACGTCGCACTGACAAAGTTACTCGATCGACGCAAAATCACAACCGGCGCGCGGATGCCCGCTAGGCAGCCGGGGCGCGGCCGTATACGGCGGTGAAAGCGATCGTCTGAGTCCACCAGGCTGGATCAGCCGCATACGCCAGAAAGATATCAACCAGGCCCTCAGTCACCTTGCCTGAACTGATCAAATCCTTGCGAAGTTCGGCAATGGTTTGGATCCAATATTCTGCCCAGCTCGAGCCGCCGTTGTAAATCGCGGTCTCGGCGGTGCCACTGATCGCTGTTAAGCCAAGCGCCGCCAATCGAGGCGCAAGCGTACGCCCGATCCTGTAATTGATTCCTCGTTCGAAAGCCCAGGCAAGCCAGCCATCCCAGAACGCTCGCACTGCTGGCGGCTCGGCGATGCTGACGGGAAGAAAATCCGGTTCGATCAAAAGAAGCGCGCCGCCAGGTCGAAGACTGGCAATCATATTCTCCATAGCGGCTTCCGAATCTGAAACATGATGAAGCACCGCCCTCGCTGTCACCAGATCGAACGTTCCACGCTCGACAGGGCCCGCAACGATGTCGCCTTTGCGCAGTTCAAGATTCGGCGCGCTCACTTCGACTAAGGAGAGATCGAGATCGACGGCTACTGCTGTTCCGTCAGGCCGAATGCGTTCCGCGATCCAGGCAGAAATCGATCCGTTGCCGCATCCAACTTCAAGCGTGCGCGCTCCCGGCCTGACAACTCCGAGTGCATCGATGTACCGCCGATGCATTGGATCCAATAATTGCGTCATCAACGCCAGGCGGGTCCCCTCGCCTTTCAAATCGTGATGCAAGACATATCCGGGCATACTCCTGTGATCGTAAATTACGGACACACGAGCGGCAAACAACCGTGCAACGAGCCGCTAAAAAAAAGCAATCGATCAGCAGCAGTAAGTTTGCCTCTGTGCTACGCTGTTATCGAAAATGAAGCTCGCCCTGCGCATCGGCGTCCTCGCAGCCGCGGCGTGCGTGGTTGCCATGCTGATCTGGCAGGGAGTCACAGCACAAGGGGCTCCTGATCCGCTGCGACCAGACACGAGTCCAACGGTGGCTTTTCTGGACATTGGAATTCTTGTGTTCCGTGAGGGCTTGGAATGCATCCTTGTGCTGGCAGCTATCACTGCGAGCATGACAGGCCCCAAACGGGCACATCGCCGGCCGGTGGCATTTGGCGCATCCTTCGCATTCGTCGCCACCCTGATCACATGGTTCGTCGCAGTACCGAATCGTCGGATCGCTTAGCGACAACATGTCAGCGCTCGATCTCCAAGCCGCGACCGGGTTGGTAGCCATCATCGTCTTGCTGGTGATCATGAATTGGTTTTTCCATAAAATTTACTGGGGCGGCTGGATTCGCGCGCATAATCGCCGGCGTAAAACGCTGCTGGAAAACGCACGCACGGCTGAAATTTCGCAGAGACGTCTGTGGTGGGGATTAATTTTGCTCGGGTTCACTTCGTTGTATCGGGAAGGTTTCGAAGTCGTGCTTTTCTTGCAGAGCTATAATTTGCGACTTGGAGGGGGCGTTGTGCTCAAAGGCGCGTTGCTGGGTCTGGTGCTCACCGGAATGGTGGCAGTGCTCACATTTATTCTCCAGCAGCGTTTGCCCTACCGCAAAATGCTGATCACCACCGGAATTCTGCTGGGCGTCGTGTTGCTCGTGATGGTCGGGGAGCAAGCACAGGAAATGCAGCTAGCTCACTGGATCTCTACTACGCCCATCACTTTTCTTCAAACACACATCCCACCGTGGATGGGACTCTGGTTTGCTGTTTTCCCAACAGTTGAAACACTCGTTGCACAAGGAATCGCAGCGGTGCTCGTGATCGGGTCGTATTTTGCTGCGCGGCGCTTTGGCGGTGGACCAGGTGGCGCTCCGATCGAAGCTCAGGCGCCTGGCATGGCTGCAATCAACGCGTAACACGACGGCCAGGCTGCACAACTCGCTTACCCAGCGCAGCTCCACAAGCCGCTAAGCGGTACTTACAACTTCAGTGCGTCGCGCAGATGCGGAACGAGGCGTTTGCTGAATTCCATCGAATCGCCCGCAGACAAATGCGACCATTCGGGACAGTTAAACTCAGAGAGCTCGGGAAAATCAGAGTAATAAATTCCGGGCACCCCGGTCATTTTCAAAAGGGGGTCCCAAGTTTTCTCCCGCGGCGTAATCCGATCTTCGAGTTCTTTCAACCCACCGCTGTATGGAAACCGAACGAAAACAAGCTTTCCACCGCGTGATCGAAGTTTTTCGACGGCAGCGGTCACGTCAGCAAAACGTTTTTGCATGGCTTCATTTATTTGCGCGAAGAAAATGTCCTTTGGGATGTAAGTTGGAGGCGCCGGCGGTGTGAACAGCGGAATCCAGATTTGTTGGACCTTTTTCGCGAGTTCGCTGCCCGGTTCAGCGCATTTCTCCCACATTCGCGCGCGACGCTCCCGATCTTCAGTCTGAAAATACGGCGGGAAACGAGGTGGCACTAATGCACCCGGACGATTTGGAATCGGCAATTTGTTTAAAATCGCTTCGAGACTTAAATCATCCGGTTTTAAAAACGCGACATGCTCTTCCAGCGGCATCGCGAGATATTCGCTAACACGCTGGGCGGGCGTTTGATTGTGAAACCGCTTTACTCCTTTCTCAGCGCGCTCCATCGGCGGAGTGCCGGGTGGGGCGAAAAACAAATGCGGGACAACACTACAAATGATCGTGCCGTGAAAATTCTTGTCATTCGCCAGATCGGATAACGCAGGGAAAGCGGTCGAGCCCGCCATGGCAAGCTGGATCGGTCGTTTGCCCAAACCTTTTTGGAATTCGTCCAGGTCGACATCGAACCACGCGCGTGAATCGCCGATAATGACAATGGATTCCGGCTCAACAATGCGGCGTCGCAGCGTCCAAAAATCTTCGTTGTCATTGCGCGTCGGACCATAGCCGAGCGAGCGGCAGTACAACTCCCACAGGGTCGTCACAGCGATGACCACGATGGTGACAGCAACGGCGATTCCGCGCCAGGGCGCGGGCGGAATTGGGCGCTCAAATTCCAGAGGCGGACCGCCGTGAATCTGTTCCTCCCGCGAAGGTTTGCGAAAGAACAAGCGTGGCAGCCGGAGGCGTTTTTTAAAATTGGAAATAGATGAACGCATTACTGCTTCCTTGAGTGAGAATAATGGCACATATCATCCCGGACCCGATCGCGGCGATCGTCCAGGGCGGCAAACGCATCACTGCCGTCTCAAATGTGTTATCGCGCATGGCCCAATGCATCCCGATCACACCGGCGGTGACGCTTCCAATTTGCAATAATTCGCGCGTGGAAAGAATCGCATCGCCATGTGGGTGCTGGCCGAACATGCCGCCGAGCATTCGGCTCGCGATCGTGAAATCAGACGCGCGGAAAAATACCCAGGCGACGCAAACCGCCGCGTAAGTGGCGAAACCGGCGAGGACGCGAACCGGTAACGTGCTCGCCCACGGTCTGTGTTCGAACGAAACGCGAAAGATGCGGTCGATCACCAAATAAGAGCCGTGCAGCAGGCCCCAGATAACAAAAGTCCAGGCTGCGCCGTGCCAAAGTCCACCAAGAAACATGACGATGACAAGATTAAGCGCCGCACGGAACGGTCTGACCTGATTGCCACCGAGCGGAATGTAAAGGTAATCGCGAAGAAAAGTGGAAAGTGAAATGTGCCAACGCCGCCAAAAATCCGAGAAGCCGATCGCGGCGTAGGGAAAACGAAAATTGTCCTTGAGATGGAAGCCCAGGGTTAAGGCAGCTCCAATCGCGCAGAGGGAATAGCCGGCGAAATCGAAAAAGATTTGCCCGGCAAACGCGAGCACGCCGGCCCACGAGTCGAGCGCAACCAGTGGTCCGGGGTAACCGAAGACCCGATCGGCGGAACCGGAGAATAGCGTGTCGGCGAGAACAATTTTCTGAAACATTCCCAGAGTCATCAGCGCCAATCCCCAGAGAAATTGGCCGTTTTTCAAACGGGGTGGATGGAGAAGCTGCGGGAGAAAATCACCGGCTCGAACGATTGGACCGGCCACCAACTGCGGAAAAAAGGAAACGGCGAGAATGAAGTCACGTAAAGATTTCGTCGGTCGCAGCACGCCTCGATAAATATCGAGCGTGTACGAAAGTGAATGAAAAGTGTAAAAGGAAATTCCGACTGGAAGCAGAATGTCCAGACGCGGTGGTTGATAGATGATCCCGACTCGCGCGAGCAGCCACTGAAAATTTTCAAGCAGGAAGTTTCCGTATTTGAAAAATCCGAGCATGCTCAGATTCATACAAACGCTCGCGATCAGCCAGCGACGTCTTGCATGTTGATCTCTGGCTTTACTCATTTGACGACCAAGCCAGAAATCCATCGCGGTGGTCCCGAATAAGAGCGCAGCGAACGGCGGGTTCCAAGCGCCATAAAAAATGTAACTGGCTACGACGAGAAGATTTTTCCGCGCCTGCCACGAACGAATGCTCCAGTAAATAGTGACGACGACCACGAAGAAAACGACGAACGTGAGCGAATTAAAGAGCATGGCGAACCTGCGATCGAATCACTTTGCGGAGAGCAGCGCGCACTTTAGTCGAGCCATACCTAGGCAGATGTTTAGAGCCACTGGCGTGATCTAACAAGATCAATCCGCCGGTCGTTTTTAGACTTAGCACAAGCATCGCGCACCATAGACACTTCAGTTAACAGACAGAACAAAATGGCAGTGCGGATGCACGTTTCATCGGTGCTTCGCGCGATTCAAGTTGAAGCAAGCCGCTAGCTTTACACCTTAGGCGAATGATTTCATCGCGTCACCGTCTGCCTGCGCTGATTGGATTTCTCTTAGTTGTTTTCATTTCGCCAGATTCTGTTCAAGCCGCTGGTTCCCCTACCCCCACGCCGCCCGGAACGATCGATGAAAAGTTATTCAACGGTATGCGCTGGCGGCAAATCGGACCGTTTCGCGGAGGACGCGGGCTGGCGATCGAAGGTGTGGTCGGCGAGCCGAATACTTATTATTTCGGCGCGGTCGGGGGCGGTGTATGGAAAACAATTGACGGAGGCGCAACCTGGACTCCGCTTTTCGACAAAGCACCGATTTCTTCAATCGGCGCCATCGCGGTCGCGCCATCCGATCACAACGTCATTTATGTTGGCACCGGCGAAGCGGCCATCCGCGGCAATACCACTTACGGGACCGGAGTCTTTAAATCGATCGACGGCGGCAAAACGTGGGACAATGTTGGATTGAAAGATACGAGGCAGATCGGCGCGCTCATCGTCGATCCGAGAAATGAGAACGTCGCTCTCGTAGCGGCGCTGGGTCACGCGTTTGGTTCAAATCCAGAGCGCGGGATTTTTCGGACGAGTGACGGCGGCAAAACGTGGACGAAAGTTCTGTCGAAAGACGAAAACACCGGCGGTATCGACGTGGTATTCGATCCGCACAATTCCAACATTGTGTTCGCGTCACTTTGGCAGGCGCGGCGGCAGCCGTGGTTTTTCTCCAGTGGCGGTCCGGGCAGTGGCTTTTACCGATCGGAAGACAATGGCGTCACATGGAAACGCCTTGAAGGAAACGGTCTTCCCGCTGGAATTCTAGGAAGAGTTGGCATCGCCGTTTCGGGAGCGGATTCGAACCGCGTCTACGCAATGATCGAGGCGAAGGAAGGCGGTTTGTTTCGATCAGATGATGCGGGGCAGCATTGGACGCGAATAAATGACGATGGCCGGTTTCGCCAGCGCGCCTGGTACTTCAGCAAAGTTTATGCGGATCCAAAATCGGCGGACACCGTTTACGTTTTAAACACCGGACTGTTTAAATCTGTTGACGGCGGAAAGACATTTAATCTCATGCCCGCGCGTCACGGAGATCATCACGGGCTCTGGATTGATCCCACAAATCCATCCCGTATCGCCAATGCGAGTGACGGCGGCGCAAGCATCTCAACTGACGGCGGCAAAAATTGGACCACCCAAGACAGTCAGCCGACTGCGCAATTTTATCATGTCGCTGTGGACAACGCGTTCCCCTACCACATTTACGGCGCGCAACAGGACAATTCGAACGTCGGCATTGCGAGCCGCACCGACTGGGGCGCAATTGGCCGGCAAGACTGGTTCGAAGCCGGTGACGGTGAATGTGGCTTCGTGGTGCCTGATCCGCGAGATTGGCACATCATTTATTCCAACAACGAAGGCTCCATTACTCGTTACGACAAGACGAGACAAGAAGCCCAGGACGTAAGCGTGTGGCCTCTGGACAACTCCGGACACGGGGCCGCCGATCTTGTGCATCGTTTTCAGTGGGTCTCGCCGTTAATGCTTTCACCGCACAACGCGGACGTCCTTTACACCGCGGCGGAATGCGTTTTTAAATCGACCGACCACGGGCAAAGCTGGGCGCAAATTAGTGGTGATCTGACACGGAATGACAAATCCAAGCAACAGCCGAGCGGCGGCCCACTGACAAATGACATCACATCAGTCGAGTATTACGACACCGTGTTTGCGCTCGCTGAATCGCCGCTGAACAAAGGAACGCTTTGGGCGGGTACTGACGATGGGCTCGTTCACGTTTCGACTGACGATGGCCAGCACTGGTCAAAAGTCACGCCGAAGATGCCGGAGTGGAGCACAGTCAGCATCATCGACGCTTCACCCCACGACGCGAATACCGCCTACGTTGCCGTGGATCGACATAAGCTCGACGATTTTAAGCCATACATTTTCAAGACAACCGATCTCGGAAAAAATTGGAGCGCAATTACAACTGGAATTCCAGATGGCGCATATGTCCGCGCGGTGCGTGAAGATCCTAAACGCAAGGGCCTGCTTTACGCGGGAACGGAGATCGGGGTCTTCATGTCGTTTGATA
This sequence comes from uncultured Verrucomicrobiae bacterium, assembly GCA_963753675.1. Lineage (GTDB taxonomy): Bacteria > Verrucomicrobiota > Verrucomicrobiia > Chthoniobacterales > UBA10450 > Udaeobacter. The sequence goes on from CAVWCZ010000009.1 coordinate 60,184, forward strand.
ACGGTGCGCACTGGCAGCCGCTGCAGTTGAATCTTCCGGTAACGCCCATCCGCGATCTTGTGGTCAAAGATGACGACCTGGTGGTGGCAACGCACGGGCGCTCCTTCTGGGTGCTGGATGATTTGACGCCGCTCCGTCAGTTGAACACGCAATCAGGCGCGACGGATGTTATTCTCTATCAGCCGCAGACCGCCTTGCGCTTGCATTACCCGGAGGAATTCGACAAACGCCAACCAGTAGGCGATAACCCGCCGCCGGGAGCGATCGTCGATTATTATCTCAAGACCGCGCCGAAAGAGGAAGTTACACTCGACATCCTCGATTCTTCGGAAAAAGTGGTGCGCCACCTTTCCAGCAAGGAAAAAAAAGAAAATGAGCAACCGCCCGAGTGGCCGGATCGCGTAGAGCGAGTAAAAACGATTCCAGCTAACCAGGGAATGAACCGGTTCGCGTGGGATCTGCGTTACGATGATCCAATTCAAATCCCTGGTGCATTCTATTCAAGCACGGGACCAAAAGGGCCATTGGCCCCTCCGGGCGACTATCAGGTGAAACTGACTGTTGGCGGTAAATCCCAAACTGCACCGCTCCATTTGGCAATCGATCCGCGGACAAAAGGACAGGAAGCGGCGTTGCAAAAGCAATTCACTTTAGCCACCCAGGTGAACGATCGGATTTCGCAACTGCACCAGGCCGTCAACGAAATTCGCGACCTCAAATCCCAAATTCAAAATCTGCATAAACGTTTCGGAGACGATCAGCGCTTGAAGCAGGCGCTTGCTGCCGCAGACGATCTCGATCACCAAATGTCCGAAGTCGAGCAAAAGCTTATCCAGGTAAACATGAAAGCCTCGGAAGCGAACCTCGTTTACCCGAACATGTTGAACGAGCGGTTCGATACGTTTAGCCATGTGATTGAGGCGGGCGATACTGAGCCAACCAAACCACAGCTCGAAGTCTTCCAAATGTTGAGCAACCGGCTCGACGAGCAGTTAAAAAAATGGGCACAGCTCAAGACCGAAGATTTGCCGAAAGTAAGCGAAATGATCAAGCAGGCGAACTTGCCGGCGCTGATCATCACTGAGAAAAAGTAGCGCGAGCCTCTGGCTTGCGTAATTGGGCCTCGCAAGCGGGACGCATGCGCTACCTTAGTCGCCATGACTAAGATCGACAAAGCCGTCATCCTCGCAGCAGGTCGTGGCACCAGGATGCGTGAACTGACAGCCGAGCTTCCCAAGCCGATGATCAGAGTGCGCAATAAGCCGGTGTTACAGCACATCGTAGAAGGTTTGCACGAGGCAGGCATCGGGGAGTTGGTTCTGGTCGTTGGTTATCGCGCCGATGTGGTGCGTCGGTTTTTCGGAGACGGTTCCAGTTATAAAGTCGCCATTCAATACACGACGCAGACCGTCCAAGATGGGACGGGGCGTGTTGTCGATCTCGTTCGCGATTTCGTCGGCAATCGTCCATTCATTTTGGCCTATGGTGATATTCTAGTTGACCCCGCGAATTACAAACGGCTGGTCGATCTTCCTAACGACCTCGAGGGAATACTGACAGTCACGCGCGGCGAAGATGTCAGCAAAGGCGGCGCCGCCTTCGTGAATGAACAGATGGAACTGGTCGATCTCCGCGAGAAATCTGCATTGGAGGGCGGAGCTCCCGCGACGACGCCGGGCTCGCTCGCCCCTCCATTTTACAACGCCGGCCTTTATGCATTTCGGCCGAGCATTTTCGACTTCATCGCAAAGTTGAAGCCGTCACCTCGCGGGGAGTACGAACTCACAGATGCAGTCCGCGATCTCGCGCATTCGGGCAAGAAAGTAAAAGCGCTCGAATTAACCGGGGAATGGGCAGACGTGCGCGATCCCGAGATCCTCGCGCGGCTGAATCGGACAAAGTAGCGCGAGCCTCCGGCTTGCATGTCAACTCTCGCAAGCGGGACGCTCGCGCTACATTATTTCAAGGCGACTGGTTTCCTCCCCTCCTCTACGAGTTTTTCAAAACGCAGATGGTCGCGCAGCAGGTCCCAGACGGGGTGCAATCTTACCGACACTAGGTGGGAAAAGTATAGGGAAGAAAACGCAACCACTATAGCTGGGTGCTCATGCTTCAAGTCCGATTTTTTTTAGCAACGCCGGGAATCGTGGATCCGCGCGCAAGTCATCCAAACCGGCACAGATACTGTATCCTTCAATAAACGCAACGCTGCCGTTTTCGTGTTGGATGCCGCGCTCAAAGCAAGCAAAGGCTTTGTTCCTAACGACGTCGAGGGAATACTGACAGTCACGCGTGGCGAAGACGTCACCAAAGGCGGCGCCGTTTTTCTAAATAAGGAAATGGATTTGCTCGAACTTCGCGAAAAGCCGAAACCGGGCGAGCCCACGAGCCCGTGGTACAACGCCGGCCTGTACGCCTTTCGCCCCAGCATTTTTGATTTCACCGCAAAATTGAAACCGTCCCCACGCGGTGAATACGAACTGACGGACGCGATTCGCGATCTTGTTCATTCCGGTAAAAAAGTGAAGGCGCTCGAGCTCACTGGTGAATGGGCAGACGTGCGTGATCCTGAAGTCCTCGGGCGACTAAATCAATGAGTGGCACGAACAGCGCGCAGTCATCCAATTTTGATTCGTATCGGTGGGCCTGAGTCGCAACAACTCTCAGCGCGTTTGCTCGGCTGGCTCGCTGGGAGGTTCTTCGCCAATTTCTTCTTCGATTTCGCGTCGCCACTCGCGCGAGAGCCAGGGACGGAATAACCCGTAGAGTAGATATGCGAGGAAAAGGACAGCAGGCATCCACTCGTAATTCAACACAGTGATAATGAGAACAAGGATGATGATGAGAAAACGCGGTATTGATTTCTTGGTTTTCCAATTGATCGCTTTGAAACTCGGATACTGAAAGCGGCTGAACATCATAAAGGAGAGAAAGAGCAGCAGCGGTGGTAGCGCGAAGCGCCAGTTGCCAATATGATGTTCGCCTTCGGCGAGCCAAAGCAGGAACAACGTAATCGACGCAATGAGACCGGCTGCAGCGGGGATGGGAAAACCGGTGAACGTATTTGAGTGATTGCCTCCATCGTTCTTCGCGCCCGCTGCATTGAAACGGGCTAATCGCAGTGCGCCGCAAGCGAGATAAACAAACGCGATAATCCAACACGCGCGAGGAAACTCCTGCAACACGACCCGATAAACCATCAGTGCAGGCGCAAGCCCAAACGACACAATATCCGCAAGCGAGTCGAACTCCCGTCCGAACGGACTCTCGTGTCCGCCAAGCCGCGCCAGCCGTCCATCGAGGAAATCAAAAACGAACGCGCCGAGAATACACCAGATAGCAGTGTGAAAGAGATCAGATGCGGCGTCTGGGTTGGAAGCTTGCAGTAAAGCGCCTTCCAGGATCTTGAGCGTGGCGGTAAATCCGCAAAACAGATTTCCCGCCGTCATCAAATTCGGCAGAAGATAGATTTTGGAAGGCTGTTCGTTCACTAGTCGAGGAGCCGCGCAATGATTGTCGATCCGCCGAAAACGTGATCGCCCGTTTTCACGAGAAGTTCAGCATTCAAAGGCAAATATAATTCTGTTCGCGAGCCGAAGCGAATCATGCCGAAACGGTCGCCTTTTTTTAATTCGCCGCCGACTTCTGCCCACGCCACGATGCGTCTTGCGATCGCACCTGCAATTTGCCGGACAACGATTGTAACGCGCGGATTCTGGAACGCCCACGTCATTGATTCATTCTTCTCCGAACAATCCGGCCGACGCGCATCGAGAAAAAGTCCCGGCCGGTGCCGGCGGTAAACGACGCGGCCATCAATTGGCGCGCGATTCGTGTGCACATCAAGGATTGACAAAAAGATTCCGACGCGCCGCGTCTTCGTTTTGAGCACCTCGTCTTCATTTAACTCCAGGATATCCATCACAGTCCCATCGGCAGCAGCGACGATTGCGTTTTGATCCGGCGGCACGGCGCGTTCCGGATCACGGAAAAACGCCACAGAGCACAAGAACAACAGCAAAAAAAACCACAATGCCCAAGCCGAGAAGAATCCAGAAATCACCGCGAGTAGAGCAAGAAAAGCCAAAATCCAGCGTGCTTCCCAAAGGGCTTGGAGGCGCATAAAAGGAGCCTATTTTCGGAGTCCAACAGCGGCTGGTCAAGAGGGCAAAATCGACGATGACCTTGCACGGGCCCCCACCACAAGATATTGGGCCCGGCGGGGTGGCCGCCTCCAATTAGTAGCGGAAATAACCCGAAGGAAACCGGAGATTATTTGTTGTTTCGGAGTCGTTTCCGGCTATGCTGTTCGTGCGGGCCGTCGGGCCCCAATTCTATGGCGCAAGTTCAAGAGGAAATTCCGGTCGAAAAAACCAGTACCTCGACCGGAATCGCCGCAACCCAAAAATACGATGCGGCACAAATCGATAAGCTGGAAGGCCTCGAAGCGGTTCGGAAACGGCCGGGAATGTTCATTGGAGATCCGGACGAACGTGGATTGCATCACTTGGTTTACGAAGTCCTGGACAATTCCATCGACGAGCATCTCGCGGGATTTTGCACAAAGATCGAAGTAATCATCCACGTCGACGGATCGATCTCTGTGCGTGATAACGGCCGCGGCATTCCAGTCGACGTTCATCCGAAATGGAAGATGCCGGCGATCGAGCTTGTGCTGACGAATCTGCACGCGGGCGGAAAATTCGGGCAAGGCGCCTACAAGTATTCGGGAGGGTTGCATGGCGTCGGTGCGAAGTGCACAAACGCTCTCTCGGAATGGTTCAAGGCTGAAGTTTCGCGTGAGGGCAAAGTCTATCACATGGCTTTCGCCAAGGGCAAAACGACGGACAAACTCACAGTCATCGGCGAGATCAAAAACAAGAAGACTACAGGCACACTTATCACGTTCCTGCCTGACCCGACGATTTTCACCATCACAAGTGAGTTCAAGTTTGAACGACTGGCCACACGCTTGCGCGAGTTAACATTTCTTAATCCAGGCCTGGAGATCACGCTCACCGATGAACGCATCGATCCGCCAAGGAACGAGCGATTCTATTATAAACACGGTATCGAAGAATTCGTCAGGCAGCTCGGCGAGAACAAGCAGGTTTTGCATCCGAAGCCGATCGTGATCGCCCGACAGCGCGACGAAGTTTTTGTCGATGTGGTGGTCCAATACAACGATAGCTACAACGATCAGATTTTGCCGTTCGCAAACTCCATTCCCAACCCTGACGGGGGCACGCATCTCACTGGATTCCGCACGGCGTTGACGAGGGCGATCAACCAATACGCAAAGCAAAACAGTCTTCTCAAGGACAAGGACCCATCCCTTTCGGGAGACGACGTGCGCGAAGGGCTAATCGCGGTTCTGAGTGTCAAACTTCCCAATCCGCGTTTCGAATCTCAAACCAAAGTGAAGCTCGTTAACACCGAGATCGACGGAATTGTGAACTCGACCGTGTACGACGGGTTGATGACTTTTTTCGACAAGAACCCGCCAATCGCCCGACGCGTTTTCGATAAGGTGCTTACCGCCGCGCGAGCGCGCGAGGCTGCGCGAAAAGCGCGAGAGACAATTCGCAAAGGTGCGCTGACCGGCGGCGGTTTGCCCGGAAAATTGGCCGACTGCTCCGAGCGTGATCCGGAATTTACGGAGCTCTACATCGTTGAGGGCGACTCCGCAGGCGGTTCGGCAAAACAGGGACGCGATCGCCGCTACCAGGCGATCCTGCCCATCCGCGGCAAGCTGATCAACGTCGAGAAAGCGCGAGAAGATCAGTTTCTCAAGAACACTGAGATCCAGGCGATGATCACAGCAATCGGCACAGGGATTGGCAAACCCAAGGAAGAAAGTAACGGCAAGGAGGAAGGCGTTTTCAACATGGCAAAGCTTCGTTACGGCCGTATCATTATCATGACGGACGCCGACGTGGACGGCTCACACATTCGCACTCTCTTGCTGACATTCTTCTTCCGGCAGATGACTGAGCTGGTGCGCGCAGGCAAAATTTACATCGCGCAACCGCCGCTTTACCAGATCAAACGAAGGAAGCGTGAGGAATACGTCGCCGACGACGCGAGGCTGAACAAAATCCTTATTTCGCTGGGTGCCGAGGACACCCGGCTGAAGAATCTCGCTGACGAAAAAGAATTCAGTGCGACGCAGTTAAAGGACATTCTCGAATCGCTCGAGAAACTTGCAAAATTGAGCGAAGCGGTAAGGCGCCACGGCGGCGATTTTGAAATGTACCTTGCCCATCGCAATTCCAAATCGGGCAAACTTCCAAATTATCTTGTGAAGGTGCGTGATGGGAACGAGGAAAGTGCGCTCTATTTTCACGACGAGAAAGCGGTTCGCAAATTTCATCAGGAAAACCTCGATCTGAATTTGTTCGACACGGAGATCGATCAGGAATTGCTCCCGCTAGGCGAGGCGCCTGCGCGCGCGGATGGAACACGCAGACGCGGTAGACTCGTGGAGCTGCACGAGTCGGCTGCAATAGAGAAGATTATCGCCGAACTCGCTCGCAAAGGTTTAAAAGTCGATCATTACGCGACCAGTGATCGTCCTATCTTTGAGTTGATCGAAGGCGAAGGTGAGAAAGCGATTTCGCATCCATTATTTTCCATTCCGGAAATCCTCCAGAAGATCCTGGAGATTGGCCGGCGCGGAGTGCAGATCAAACGCTTCAAAGGTCTCGGCGAAATGAACGCCAAGGAGTTGTTTGAGACCACCATGAATCCCGAGAAACGTAAGCTCTTAAAAGTGGACTTGAACGAGGATAACGCTGTTGATGCCGATAAGATGTTCACGATCTTGATGGGCGACGTGGTTCAGCCTCGTCGCCAGTTCATCGAGGACAACGCGTTAAATGTGCGCAATTTCGATGTGTAGCCAATGCCAACAATGTCATCCCGAGCGAAGTCGAGGGATCCCGCGGAACAAGCTTAAAGTAATTTCGCGAGATCCTTCGACTCCACTGCGCTCCGCTCAGGATGACAGGCAGTGAAGCCATGGGAGGACTCTTTCATAAGCTGCGTCATCCGCGGCGTTGTTATGTGGTCTGCACGATTCCTCGATCTGGCAGCAATCTGCTTACAGATGGGCTGCGCGACACCCGCCGCGCAGGCATGCCGAAGCAATTTTTTCTCCCGAAAGAGGGCCGCTACGCCGCAGAGCTTGGGATTGATCCGATCGCGGATTACGCAGCCTATGTACGCGGTGTGGTAAATAGCAAAACAACGCACAACGAGGTCTTTGGTTTCAAATTGATGAGTTGGTATCTGGACGATTTTCTTACGCGGCTCAGAGAGACCCACAACTTTGGAAATTCCACAACAGGCGACATGGTAATGCTGCAAGAGGCCTTCCCGGGTCTTCGTTTTGTGCGCATCGTGCGACGGCACAAGTTGCGCCAGGCATTGTCCGTAGCTCGCGCACTTCAGACCGGGCTTTGGAAAGTACAGGAAGGTAAAACCAGTTTGCGAGAACCGGAATTCGATGCGGATCTCATCGAGCAATCACTGCACGAAGCCAAACGGCAGGATAAAATCTGGGACGATTTCTTTCGACGGAATGAAGTTCACCCGTTCGAGGTCGAGTACGAAAGACTTTGCCAGGATTACGAGCCAACTATCCGTGCTGTGCTGAATTTCTTAAAAATTAAACTTCCGCCTGATGCGCGAGTGGGTCCGCCGGTGACCACGCGGCAAGCCGATGAGACCTCCCGTATTTGGGAAGAACGTTTCCTGGCGGAACGGCCTTCTGCGTACTCTTTAGCAACGGGTTAAAAATCATGTTGAATCCAAACGAAAAAGTAGAGCCGATAAATGTAGCCGAGGAAGTATCGCGGTCGTTTCTCGATTACTCGATGTCCGTCATCATTTCTCGCGCGTTGCCGGATGCACGTGACGGACTAAAGCCATCGCAGCGGAGAATTCTCTACGCGATGCACGATCTGTCTCTCTTTCCAGGGCGGCAGCACCGGAAGTGCGCCAAAATCTGCGGCGACACAAGTGGTAATTATCACCCGCATGGCGAAGCTGTGATTTACCCCACGCTCGTCCACATGGCGCAGCACTGGGCCATGCGCGAACCGCTGATCGACGGCCAGGGCAATTTCGGATCGGTAGAGGGCGATCCACCGGCAGCGATGCGGTACACCGAAGCGCGCATGACGCATCTCGGGTCTGCGTTGATGACCGACATGGACAAGGACACCGTCGATTTTGTTCCGAACTACGACGAAACGCGCACCGAGCCCACCGTATTCCCCGCTGCGTTTCCAAATCTGCTCGTTAACGGCGCGACTGGCATCGCCGTTGGCATGGCGACCAACATCCCGCCACATAATTTGAGCGAAGTCATCGATGGCCTCTGCGAGCAAATCGATAATCCCGATATAACGCTCGAGGAGCTGATGCACCACGTGAAGGGACCGGATTTCCCCACCGGTTGCATGATTTGCGGTGTCAATGGCATTCGCCAGTATTTCGAAACGGGTCGGGGCAGCGTTAAAGTGCGGGGCAAAGCGGGAGTGGAAGAACTCAAAGGCGGCCGCGAGCAAATCGTCATTACGGAAATTCCGTACGGTGTGAACCGGGCCACGTTGGTCGAGCGGATCGCGCATTTGGTAAACGAAAAGGTTCTGACCGACATCAGCTACGTCGGCGATCAATCGGACGAAAACACCCGCGTGGTCATCGAGCTCAAACGCGATGCGAACCCGAAGGTGATCATCGCCAATCTGTACAAGCACACGGCGCTGGAAAGTTCATTTGCCGTCATGATGCTCGCCATCGATCACGGTCGGCCAAAGTTACTGTCGCTTAAGGATGCCAATGCCATATACATCGATCATCGGCGCGAGGTGATACTGCGCCGCGCGCGATACGAATTACGCAAGGCGGAAGAGCGCGCTGAAACGCTCGAAGGTTACCTCATTGCCCTCGCCAACCTCGATGAATTCCTGCGCATCATCCGCGGATCAGCGAATCGCGACGAAGCGCGGGTGAAACTGCTCGCCTTCGAATTCACCAAACGCCAGGTTGAACAACTCGGGATTCTTGTTCGCAATCCAGCACGTCTGACCGACGGCCGCTACGCCTTCAGCGATCAGCAGGCGGACGAAATCCTGAATCTGCGTTTATATCAACTGACCGGGCTTGAGCGTGAAAAGATCGTCAGCGAATACAAGCAACTGATCGAGACCATCAACGACTTGCGTGACATTCTCGCCAAGGAGCAGCGGGTCCTCACCATCATCAAGAAGGAACTGCGCGAAATCCGGGACAAATACGGTTCGCCGCGTCTGACGGAAATTGCGCCCGACGAAGCGGAGATCAATGTCGAAGACCTGATCGTAAATGAGGGTTGTATCATTAGCATCACCCATGGCGGCTTTATCAAGCGTACGGCAGTGAGCGCGTTTCGCGCGCAGCGGCGCGGCGGTAAAGGCGTGATCGGAATGCAGACGCGCGAAGGCGCCACCGAGGAGGACGAAGGCGATTTCGTCGAGCATCTTTTCACCGCTACGACGCACGATTACCTGATGTTTTTCACCGCCACAGGACGCGCTTATGTGGAAAAAGTTTACGAAATTCCCGAGATGGGACGCGCGGCGAAAGGCCGCTCGATCGCCAACATTCTCGAACTCAAGCCAGACGAAACAATCGCAGCCACAATTCGCGTGCAATCCAAGAAATCAGGCACTGGGCCGAATGTTGTCGACGAAACGTGGGACGAAAACCTGCACATCGTTTTTGCAACGCGGTCCGGCATCGTTAAAAAATCGAATTTAGCCAACTACGCGAACGTCCGCCGCGGCGGAATCATTGCCATTCAGATCGAAGACGGCGACCGCTTGATCGATGCGAAACTAACGAACGGCAGTAACGAAGTCGTGCTCATTACGAAAGACGGCATGAGTTTGCGCTTCCACGAAGAACAGTTGCGCGATCAGGGCCGCAACACCGTCGGAGTCTGGGGAATTCGCCCGCGGAAAGGCGACCACGTCGTGGCAACCGCCATTGTTGACCCAGACTCGATGTTGCTGGTCGCCGGGGAGAACGGAATCGGTAAACGCACAACGTTTGATGATTACCGGCGGCAATCACGCGGAGGCAAAGGCATCATCACCATGAGAACCGGCGAAAAAACCGGCGAGGTCGTTGGCGCGCTCACGGTTCGCGAATCAGACGAAATCATGTTGATCACGAACAAAGGCCAGATGGTGCGTACCCGGGTGAAAGAAATTCGCGAAACCGGTCGCAATACAATGGGCGTAAAACTGATGGACCTGCGTAATGGCGAAAAGCTCCAGGCAATCGCGCCTGTAGTGAGTCAGACTGAGGAAGAGCAAACACAAAGCCCAGAGGAACCGGCGGAAAAATCCTAATGTCGGATTCTCGACGGTCAGCGGCAGACGGACATGGGCAAAGCCCGTCTCAGAACCTCAAATGAGGTTTATGGATCAATAGCCGCTGTGCGTCGTGGTCGTTGTACTCTGCGATGCAGGAACCGGTGGTGGCGGCGCCGCAGTTGAAACTGTGGTTTGACGAGTCGTAGTCGTGGTGGTCTCAGGCTGGCTCGAGCAAGAAACCAATGTTAAGCCCACGAAGGCTAAGGCAGCAGCTAATTTCATTCCTTTTTTCATAGCGTAAGTGTTTGTTTACAAACCAATTCGTCACAACATGCGTCGCCAGATGTATTACGACCCAGAATTCTTTCAAACGTGAATCTTCGTCCGCTGCTTCTTTAAGTCGCCGCGCTTGCGTTTTGATTCCAAAATCCTTTGCTTGAGCGCTGCCGGCCGTGGCGATTTTCGTCGGCGCGCTTTCTCGCGTTTGGCAATTTCTGCGGCGCGACGTTCCGCACGGGCGCTCGCGATTGCTTCGAGCAGACGTTCACGCGCGAGCTTTCGGTTCACAGCTTGCGAACGCGAATCCTGCACGGTCACACTGATCCCGCTCGGCTCATGCCGGAGCGTCACTGCGGTTGCAACTTTATTAACGTTTTGACCACCCGGTCCCGAGGAGCGGGCGAATTTTTCCTCAAGATCGGAATCATAAATCCCGAGTTGTTTCATTCGATTCCTGATGTCGCTCTCAGCCATATCGGCGGAATTTTTTCCAAAACTCAGGCCAGCTTTCACGCAAATGCCTACAAAGGAGAATCTCGGAATGACCGGTCGTCTCCTCGTTCGCAATGCGATACTTGTTCGTGATGCGACCAACCACCTCGCACGATTCGAAATACCGGTCACCGAACTCCCGAGAGAATCCGATCACAATCAAAATCTCCGGCGGCGGATCGCCGTAACCTCGCGTCCAGAATGAATTGGTTCCGCAAATGGGTTCGGGCAATCCATATTTTTTTCCATATAGATTGATCGCTCCAGCTTCGCCGTAATTTCCCGCTAGAATTCCCAATCGCGAGCCCTCCGCCGAGCCTTTTGAGTCACGAATGCGGGCGAGATTTTGCACCAACTCCGGCCAGCCGATTTCTTCACGGAAATCTTCGTTGACCTTGAATACATGCCGCGCCCAAGCCGAATCAACTGGAGCGATCGGAACGAAATACGCAGCAGCCAGAAAAATCGTCATCACTACTCCAGCCCAGGCAAGTCCACGCAGTGAAATCCGCCAAAATGGACGCATCTTGCTGATCAATTCCGCTCCATAAACCGCTCCGCCGGCATACAAGACCGGGTAAGCCGGAGCGAGGTAATAGCCACGACCTTTCGCAGCCAGGAAGATAATCAGCGGAATCACGTACAACCACCCAATCGCGCGAAAAGATCGCCCCGTCTTGGATACCAAATAGAAGGCCAAGCCAAGCATTGCCAAAGGGAACGTGAAGAGCGTGAGCTTCAGTTGATCGGGCAGGAAATTCTTAGTCCGGCCAATACGCATATCTCGTTCATGAATGTGCCGGAGAAAGTCGAGTGAAGCGAAATCATTTTGAGCTTGCCACACCAAGTTCGGCAGAAAGATGAGCAGCGAGGCTGCCACACCAAGCCATAGCCATTTGCTTCGAAGATGAGCGCGAAGAGGTGTAAGAATCACGCTTACAGCAACGGCGAGCGCACAAACCAGCATGCTGTATTTCGTTAGCATGCCCAAACCGATGCAGCCTCCGATTGCGAGCCACCACCGCGGATCGCGTGATTTACACAATCGAATGAAGAAATAGGAACATGCGACCCACGCCAAATAATCGAATGAAACATATTGCATGAGACTTCCAGCAGCCAACGCGAATGGAATCGCGGCCGACGCAGCAAGCGTTTGAGCGCCGGTCTTGCCGCCCAGCCAGCGCGCCATCAACCCTGTCAAAACCACCGCCACCGAAACCGAAGTCGCGGCGAAGAAACGGAATCCAGTTAACGACGTTCCGAATAGTTTGAGCGAGATCCAGCCAAAGAACGGGGTTACAGGCGGATAAGCCACATAACCCCATGCGAGATGGCGGGCATCGTCCAGTGTTGCCAGCTCGTCGCGGTGAAAACCGTAACGACCACCGGACAACAAGTGAACCAACAAAACAACTCCGCCAAGCGCCAGTAAAACTGTCAGACCTCTATCGTTCGTGTCACTGCGAGCGTCGATCGACATCTCGTTTTGTACCCTCCTTCAGCAGCATTTTGGAAATGTTGCCCGCTGCGCCGAATTGAATGGCACGTGTCCGGGTCCGCTGTTGCGCGATCAGCAATATTGCGTCGCTCCTCTATGACGCTCTATACTCTCACTCGCACGCGCGTTCGCCATTGCTTCGCCCGGCGCAATCCTTTCCTTAACTTGCCACCTTTTCTCCACCAGCGTGGCCCTTCGTGGGAGTCCCACGGTCTTAGATTTGGGCGTGAAACATCAACCAGCCGATTCGCTATGAGGTTCCACGCGTCGCTGAGTTGCTCGGAAGACCATGAGTATTGTTCGCCGAATCCCATTTCGATATCGGTTTTTCGCTGCCTGGTGAGAAATTGAGCATACCGCATCCGCACACGCTCAAAACCCAAATAATGATAGTGAAGCAACAGTACTTCGTCCCGCGCTGGCGAAACTATATGACCCGTTGGAGCCGCTTTATGACGGCCCGGCGTATAATTCACCGTGTCGATTTCGCTGGGACAGAAGATGTTCAATTTACTGTACATTGAGTCGCAAGCCCCCTTGGTGAGCAACTGACAAAGCAAGTTTTTGTGATCAGGGAATTGCTCGGAAAGCATTTGATACCCCAGAGCGGGAATGATCGTCACGCCTCGTGCACGACATTGTGCGAGATACTGGTACATATCCGGATGATACAGATGTTCGTCGATATCTGTCACAATTACCCAGTCAGCAATGCCGCGGCTTTCTTTCCAGCAGTTTTCCTGAAGCGTGAGCGCAGAACCGATCCTGGACTCGGGGTCGCTGTAGGGGGGCATGGACCGCACTTCGACCTTGGAATTACGACGCAAAATCTCCTGTGAATCGTCAGTCGATGCATCGTCGTAGATGATGTATCGCTGAACTAGATTGTCATAATGGTGGAAAAAGAATGGCAGCATGTCTCTCTCGTTCCAGCAGCGCGCATAAAGGTGTATCTTCATTCGTATTTATCGAATCTGCGCTGTGCAAATTGAGAGCTGCTGTTTGATATCTAGAGTTTTCTTCTCCGGATTTAATCGTGACATATCCGTTTCGATTGCAAACAATTTAACTGCAAAAAATCTAATTTTTGATAATTGCAAGAATAAATAGCGCGCAGCATGGCCAGCCAGCCCACCAAGTCAGAAATAAGAGGCGATACGATCATAATCGGCGCCGGTCCGGCTGGATTGGGTGCGGCACTTGCCCTAGGCGACTCTGCAGTTTTGCTGGAGAGTCGGGAAATCGCCGGCGGACTTTGTGGCTCCATGACGATGGATGGAGCGATCTTCGATCTTGGCGGGCATTCGTTTACCACGCCGCATCCTCCCATCCGTCGTCTTGTATTCGAAGCCTTGGAAATGGAGGAACAGAAACGCGACGCGTGGTGCTGGTTAAACGGAGAGTGGGTGCGCTACCCGTTTCAACAACATTTCTCAGATCTTGCAGATGGTGCATCGCGGCATGCATGTCGGATCGGCCTCGAAGCAGCTAGCGGCTGGCAGGACGCGGCAAATTTCGATGAGTACCTCGATCGTCGTTTCGGACGTGGCGTCACTGAGTTGTTCATGCGTCCGTATAACAGGAAGCTCTGGGGCGCTGATTTAGCCCGTCTCGGTACTGAATGGGTTGCCGAGCGGGTTGCTTCGCCCCTTGGCACGAGGGAAAGCAGCGTGCCGAAGACCGGCCACCGAACACCTTTGCAAAAGGAAGCAGTAATCGCCTACCCGGCTAAGGGTGGATTTGGAGAGATCTTTCAGGCACTTGCACGGAAGGTAGTCGATCTCCGGTTTGGCCAGCGCGTCACACGTATCGACCCGGAAACCTTTACAGTGAGAACCGCGAATGGCGAAACAGCGTCCTGGCGTCGCCTCATTTCAACAATTCCCCTGCCCGCGCTGCTGCGGCTGATCCCGGAGGTACCTGCAGAAATAAGCTCTGCGGTATCCAAGCTGGAAGCTTTGCCCATAACTCTTGTAATGTTGGTTTTGAATGGACCACAGGAGACAGTTCGCCAGCGAATTTACTGCCCTGATGAGAACGTTATTGGCCACAAGATAGTGCTCAACCATAACTCATCGCGCTGGCTCCGGGCGTTGCCGCGTCACGGCATCCAGGTCGAATTATCAGATCGTAGCCCTTTCAGCGGCAGCAATAATGTCACAGCATTGGTGAATGACGTTGTTACCGGTCTGCTACGAATGGCCGTGATCCCTTCTCCTGATTATGTTCGGCGTACCAAAGTGCTTCGCATTCCTCTCGGTTACCCAGTCCAAACACATTCGCGTAATAAGATCGTTGCGCTGGTACAGCGGTGGCTTGGCGAGCGCAGAATTTATACCGTCGGACGCTTTGGAGAATGGGCTTATATCAATTCCGATGAAGCTTTATTTCGTGGTCACAGCCTGGGCATGAAACTCGCGACAAGCGAGAAGCACGTACCGTCCTGCCTTTGATGAAACTATCAGCTATACCTTCGCCCGTCCGCGCACAAATTAAACGGTTCGTGGGACGCTTGCGCTACGATGCGAGCGTCAGGGTCAATCCGGAGCAGCTCGACCTTGCCCCCGGAGAGATGCGGCGTGATGTGGAGTGGATACGTGTCCAACCCGACGTCAATTTGAAAGTGTACTGGAAAGTCTTGCCTATTGGAAAAGGTCCGGCCGTTTCTCTTTACGCATTTGAGTTCCAGATTCTCAGATTCGATTGTTTCGGTGCGAAAGACGGGCACTTCCATCTTCTCCTCGGTTGGCCTTCGCCGGCCGGTGAGGATCGAATTTGGCTGCCGGAGCCAAGCGCTACCGCGCAGGTGGAACGCACAATGTTCGAGTTGACAAAAAACGTGACTTATTACCTTGAACGTCACAACGATGAACGAGTGCGCCGCCTGCAATTGGAGCCACAAGCCTGGTCCGCAGCGTGCACACACGCTCGAGAAAAGATGCTTTATTTCTTGTGTACCGTTCCGGAATTGGCCGACGTGAAGTAAATTCCGTTGTCGGCGACATGATTTCCCTTTTCACAATTGTACTATCAGAGTGCCGATGATGGGATTCGAACCCATACCCCGCTTTCGCGAGAACGGATTTTAAGTCCGTTGCGTCTACCGTTCCGCCACATCGGCATTGCGCACTGTCCATTGTAAGCTTGTTGCGTGGCCCGGGAAATGAATTCGCGATGGCCTGCACATTCGACTCCATCCCAAACCAGGCCTTGAACGTTAGCTAGTAAATTGTTAAACCATCGGCATGAAGGCCGCGGATTCGAAATTTCTCACCCGCCAGTTCGAATGAGGAAAATCGCCACGATCAACAACAGCGACATCATCGAGTTAGACGATGGAAGCGTGAGGTTCTTCGCAGGTGCCACGATCGATGGCGACGGAGCAAATGGTCAGTTTGGTCAGCCACCATGCTATGCTCCCGACTGCTATGATGGACAGACCCTGGATGTTCTCGCAAATGCAGGTGAACCGGGCAACTGGTGTGGAGTTGTTACGAATACAGGCACTGAAAAGGGCAAGCCCATTATCCAAAAGAAAACTGATCCCTGTCCTGGTGCTTACGTCTCGGCCACCTCGCTATGTTTGCCGGGCGAGAATGGAAAGCCACTGCCGGATTCTTCTCCTCTCAAATATGTAGACTCCGCGACGGTTCCCTTCATTGCCCTGCCGCCGATCATCGTTCAGGAAGTTGCCGGTATCGTGCTCGGGTGTCACTGTCTCGTGACAAACTCTCGCACCGGCAGAACTACCGACGCTGTCGTCGCAGACATCGGACCGTCGGATCACCTAGGCGAAATCAGCGTTGCTTGCGCAAGGATCCTTGGCGTCTCAACGGGAACGACACATCCAGCAAACGGCGGGGGCGCATCGTCGGCCACTATTCGCTACCAGCTTTTTCCTGGAAAAGCAGCGGTCGTTAATGGCGTAACGTATCCATTGCAATGCCGATAACCTCGCGGGAAATTTCCAGTCGTGCGAGATTTACGCATGCTGCACAAATCGCTGACTACGTTTTTGGTCCTGTTTTGTTGCGGTTTCTCCGTTCATTTTCCCGCGCTTGCGAACGGGGCATCCAATATGCCTCCGCCTTTCGCATGCGAAGTTCGTTATCATTTCCGGGAACATTTTCCAGATGCGAAACCCGGAGAAAAAAGCGTCTCAGCGCCATCATTTCAACGGGAGGGTCTCCCAATTTCGCGCCCGGCGATTGTGAACGGCCTCGCGGAACGGATTGTGGAAGGATGCGTGCCACATTTACCTTTTCATTTTTTGGTAAAAATCAGTCAGCCTGCTAATAGCGAAACAGGAACGCTGGAAGTAAACGTCTTGGACAGCTCGGGCAAGTCGCTCAAAGGCTTTCCTCGAGTCACGCCTAACCCTCTGTCGAAAACCGCTGACTCCAGTCGCACCGAAGTCGAGCTGCCTGTCCAATCCGCGTTGAAAAAGGCGATTGAAAAGGCGCTTCTAGCTAAAAACCAATTTATTACCTATGTCGATTTAGTCGTTGGTATGGACGATGATTTCCTGTCGGCGTATTTTCCCAAATGACTGACCTTTCCGAGCTTCCAGATCTGACAGTCGCATTTCCGCAACGAAACACTTACTCACTGCTGCAGGCTATCCAGGGATTGTGGCCGGGACCTGCACCAAGTCGCTCAGGCAATGATCCTAACTTCCGCGTCGCTCTGATAGGTTGTGCGCAAAACAGGATTTGTCGATTAAACACCGCCGGATGCCTGCAGGAGAGCTTGCCATGTCTGACTGCCGGGCTCGACAAGACCATCAACCGGAAGGCTGGCATGACTTTGAAAAGCTTCAATCGCAGCCACTGTGTTCGACTTCCGTGGTGGCCGGGCAATCTTTCCATCGACGCCCTGCGGATCGAGTTGAGTAGCTTGTAATTTTTGTGCCGCCGTTTCCAAAAGGCGCTGTACAGTTTCCACGTCCGCCGCTAGATTCCCTGCGTTTTTTTCCCATCGGCCCACTGAGCCGGTAATACCTATCACAGGGACGCTGCCGCTGTCATCAGCCTCGGGCTTCGCTTCGACTTCCTGTTCCGGCTGGTCTCCAGCCCCTAGCACAGCGTTAACATTAACATCCAAAAACAGGCCTTTGTCTTTACGGCTACTCAGGATAGCCACCGCCTGATCCACGTTACTCCTCATGGTGTTGAAATCGCTCGCGGTAAATAAGAGCTCCGTCTGATACCACTGAGCGACTTCGGGTTTTTGAAGCTCTTTTTGCAAATCAAGAAGCCGATCATAAGTTTTGGAATCCATGTGACCGACCTTTTCGAGTAGGTGGTAGGTCTTGGCCGAATTTCCGCTGACCAAGCCGGCGTCGTTATCTTTCAGAATCATTCGATTGACTAAAACAGCGTCGGACGGGATGTGTTTCAGCTGTTCCGCAGCCTTCGCAGTGTCGCTCTTTTTGCTTTGATTCTTTACAACGCCGTTTTCAATCCACATGTAGACCTTCTCAGAATGCATATTGCCGCTGAAGCGATCGGCCTGGCTCATGATAAAGTCCATGAGTACCATGTCGGAAAGGTCTCTTATTTGCACGAGCTGTTGAACAGCGGACTGATTGAGTTTACCGCTGCCATCTTTGCAGTTTAACTTGAGTGGGTTCGGACTACTCACGTTTCCAAATTCAGCCGACGCCGCGAATGCCCCCGCACCACTCAAGTCGCTCAAATGAGGATAACTTTGTTCACCCGTAGGGTTCGCTTGCAAAGCACCGTAGAGCTGCTTCCCGTCTTGCGTAAAAAGAATTGAGTTACTGTGAGTGTCGTCCAACGCTCTTAGCTCTGTCCATTGTTTACGGTTATTTGAACCAGTGGCCTTCGTTTTGCCTAAGTCAGCCAGCGGCTTATGTGCAGCGACATCCATTGTACGGACAATGGCAGGCTCGACATGCCCTGCACCAAGGAAACGCGACAAATGGTAATAACCGAGGATTGCGGGGCTGTAAGTGAAATGACCCGGCATGGACTGCTTGTATTTGGCGATCACTTTATCTTCGCTTGGATGGGCTTTCCCTGTATGCGAGCTAGCGTAACTGAGACGGCTCACTCCAGCGGGCAAGTTAACCGCATGAATATTTAACCCCGGCGAAGTGCTATAGGTCTTGGGAACCAGGACAATATCTAATCCCTCTTTCGTTTTGCCGTCGTAAAAGTCTATTTCCGCGAGCTCCTTTTCATTCCCGATGTCTTTTTTGCTATAAATCTCGGGATGTCCGGGAAAATTCGCGGGCCGAATAGCGCGTTCGATCGTTCCACTTGGAGCTGTATGTTCGATAATTTCCTGGGCGCGGGGTTGGGTTAGATCAGATTCCTGAGGAGTCGGACCCGGCGGGGAACTGTCTCCGGGCGGCATAGTGGGTTCTGTACCGGTTGACTGCGCACTCTGGACGGCCTCCACCTCCTTTGCGTAAAGCCCCTTCATCGTTTCCTCGAAACTCAGGTCGAGCTGAATATCCCCTGAGTCCACGCGGCTTTTGAGCCCGGCGGCTTGTTTAATCAAGCTTGATTTCAACTTCTCGTAGTTGCCGTCCGAGATGTGTACGACGTTCAGAAAGTATTCCTTTATCTTCGCGTCTGAACCTGGTTCGCTGTCTTGCATTAAGCCGGCCAACCATTGCAATCTGTTGTAGATCGTCTTGTCGATGTGATGCGTATCGCTCAGAATTGGGCTGACGGAAATCGAATTGGTCCCCCACATCATTCCATCGTCGTTATCTTTGTACATGATTCGCTTCAATGACTGAATGGGGCTCACCGCTTCAGCCTTATCTTTGTCACTCACCTTGTCAGTCCATTCGATTTTACCTTTTTTTGTAACGTAATGCTGGAACACAGCAATGCTGATGTTACCCAGGCGATCGACTTGTCGAAAAATTGAGTCGAGAATCACACCTCGCGTCATGTCCTGAGCGAGCGCAAGATCCTGAAGGCACTTCGCGTCATTCAAGTTTAACGTGTTTGCCACCGGCGACTTTGAAGACAAAACTTTGTAAAAACTGTGACCTCTAATGCTACTGACGGTCCAATAATCTTCCGGACTACTGTTCTCCCCGCGAGGATTCTCCGCCAGGGATCCAAATACCAGCTTTCCATCTGAAAGGACTAACTTCGAACTGCCGGCCTTGACCATGGCTCGCAGATTTGTCCACGCCTCAGTGCAACTTGGATGCCCTGTGGTTCGCGCTTGATCACCAACTTTCTGGAATTCTTGAACGCTCATTGTCCGATAGGTCGCAGGCGGCACCTCGACCAGATGCCCTAGAAGTCGAGACACGTGAAAACAGGCCAGACCGGATTCGGCCATGCCACCCACCTTGAATTTAGCAATTTTCTTCCCTGATCTTTTGTTGCTGTATTTTTTAGTTTTGCCCGGGCGGTAAGGCCCTTCGGTTTTTTCAAACGTCTCTTTGGTAATTGTGGACGGAAGCTGATAAATTTCTATGCCCGCTGAAGTATTATGAAGCTTTGGGACGACACCCACGCTTTGGGGACCGCTCGACGCGTGGAAATCAAGACTGGCGAGCTTATCGATCGCCTTCTTGTCGTGCTTTGTGAACCAGTCCTTCGAGGTCGAAAGCGCGTTCTCCTCTTTGAGCGTTACATCTGGAGGAGCAAACGGGAACTGAACAAGCCGCTGGGCGATTTCGGTAAGCGCGTCAGGGGTGGGATGTTCCAGGATGGATGGATTTCCAAGTGGCAACGACTTATCCGATGCAGAGCTCATATCTTAAATCCCCCTTGTCGGTTAGTATGTTTAATGAAATGAAAGATTGTTCACAAAAAATCCCTAAAGAAAAGTAAAAATGTCAATCGACCAGAGACGAAAGGAGTCTTTTGTCTTTGAATGCTCCGGCAGTATCTACGATGTAAGACAGAATTGATTCACGCTGAGTGGCGACGGCTGCAGACCTTAACACATTGTTGTCCCGGGAAAATGAAACGCGCAGGCAAGTGATACGCCAGTTATGGCCAAGGAATGGTACGTCAGCTTTCACGGCGGCGAAGAGAAAGCCTCGCTGAACAATATTCACGTCTATTCGACTGACGGAAAGAAACTGCGGAAGGCTTTAAACAAAAAAAGCCTTCCTGAGGGGATGAAACTTCGTGAGCTTCGCGGGTTCGTATTCGGACCGGATCAGAATCTCTATGTCCTCAACGCCTATTTCGAATACAGCGCAGTTCTAAAATTTAAAGGCGCGCTGAATGAAAATGGACAGCACGATTTCATCGACGTCTTCGTAAAACGCCACGACGAAATAAATCCCGGAATCGATCATCCATTCAACGTTGTGTTTGATTCTGAGGGCGACCTGTACGTTTCGAGTCAAAACACAAGCCTCATCGCGAGATATCACGGTCCCTCGAGCAAAAAAGGCAAACCAGGAACACCGATGCCTCTTCCTGATAGCCTGCATCTCGGAAAAAGCTGATTTTCCACCGGGAACCTTCATTCCATCTGCGAAGCTTGCATCCACCGGTCTCCTGGAAGTCAGAGCAGTAATCTTCGCACCGAATAACGACCTATATGTCGCGGATCGGGCTGCCGATTGCGTGCGAATCTACGAGGGGCGCACCGGTCGCCATTTGAGAAATCTCATTTCGCGAAGCGACCTACTCGCAAGACCGATCCACTTGTTACTTAGTCCGGATAACCGTTACCTTCTTATCGGGAGTGGAGGAAACGATTCAATTCTGCGACACGACCTGAGGGAAAGGACGACGACCTTTTTTGTCGCATCAAAATCCGCAGGACTTAATGGCCCCGCAGGAATGGCATTCGGGGACGACGGGTTTCTTTACGTTGCCAGTCGTAACACAAAGGAGATCATTCGTTACGATGCGAAAGATGGTAGACCATCGAGCAAACCTTTCATCAAGAAGCTGGCGGACAACCCGGAGTTTTTGATGCTGGTTTGCTGTTGAGTTTGGAGCGGTGCCTTATCTCGACGAAATTATACAGGAAGTAAATCTTCTCGCCATTGATCGAGTTTGAGCGCTGGGTCAAGCAAGTCTTTCCGTCTCAGGAATGGCACCTCATTCCTCAAAGCCGAACCAGAACTGCTGAATACAGTCAGCGAACCGCTATAGAGACAGGCAAACTGCTTAGCCTTCCTGGATCAGCGGTTCCTCCGATGCCGTCTTCAGGAAAATCATCCAGACGCCGACAAGAACCAGCCCCGCTCCCAGCAAGGAGGACAGCGGAAACGTTTCTCCGCCTAATAACCAACCAAGGATGACCGCTCCTGGTGGAGTGATGAGAGAAATGCTTTGCAGCTGCGCCACGGTCAGGCGCGGCAGCAGCCAGTAAAGAAGGAGAAACGTCAGGGCTGAGCCGATAACTGCCAGATACAGCAGGCAAAACACTGACGTTACAGTCCAGTGAAACCGTGCCGGGTTGCCATCGACGACGAACCCAAGCAGTAACAACGGCGCAATTCCGAAAATCATCTGCCACGCAGCCAGCATTGCCGGCGCAAGCTGCATTGCGCGCGCTTTGACGAGCACGTTAGCGAATGCAGCGCTGGCTGCTCCGACAACGATTCCCACGCCAGCCCAGAAAGCGAGTGGCCCATTGAACCCGAGGAGTCGCGCACAAATCACCGTCACGCCCCCAAGTGCAATGATTGCGCCAGCGAACCTTCGCAAGCGCAGAGGCTCATCCGGTAGCATCCAGTGGGCAAAGATCATGCCGAAAATTGGTATTGTTGCCTGCAAAACTGCGGCCAGTCCCGATGAAACATGCAGCTCCGCCCAGAACAATAGAGCATAATTCAGGGCAAACATCAGAATTCCCGTGATGGCTAAAACGCCATAATCACTTCGCCGTAGCGGGAGCAAACGAGTCCTGCCGATTGAGACAGCCAGCAGCACGCCAATCGCGATGAGAAAACGAATCGCCACAAAAGAAATCGGAGGGAGGTCTCGGAGTCCGATTTTAATAGCAAGCCAGGTCGAACTCCAGACGATGCAAAGCGTAAGCCATGCCAGCGGGACGCCCCATCCCACTTTCGGTCGCCACTTTTTTTCCAGCGATACACTCACGGGCGCGAGCATCGCGCCTTGGAAGTGACTCGTAAAGGCAACTCGCCTCGCGTGCACCAGCCCATTCATCGTTTGACAGTCACTCACGTGCCTGAGACGATCCGCATCTATGAAAAGATTCCTTTCCCTCCTGCTCTGCCTCTTACTTAGCTTTTTCACTGTGGCGCGTGCCATGAAGCCAGCTCAAACGCCCACTGCTGGCGCGCCATCCCCTGGCAGACCAAAAGGAGAAAAAGTCGACGCTGAAACTTTATCTAATGATGCGAGGATAGCGCTGGCGCTAAGGGTCAAAGCTGCGCGAAGCGTAGTCGTTTCGGAATCGGTTTCGGAGCGGGAGATCAGGTCAGACGAATCCGATGCCAAAAATGTATCGTTCGACATGTTTGCCGCCGAACAGAAGGAAATCGCCGCCGAGACGGATGCCGACGAAGAGGTCACCCCTGACGATGATGAGAGTATGGAGGACGCCACGGACGACGAAAGCGAAGATATGGGTGACGATGATGCTGGCGAGACCAGCGATGACGATACCGCCGATGACGACGGCGGTGCTGCCGGTAGGAGGCGACTAACCGAATCCTTCGCTGTCTCCGATCATCAGTAGCGTTGACCGGCATCTTGCCAGTTCCCGCGCAGTACAGTATTTCTAAACGAGTCCCTTTCACGGCGCGTTCGTCTAGTGGTTAGGACACAGCCCTCTCAAGGCTGGTACACGGGTTCGACTCCCGTACGCGCTGCCACGGTAGCCGAGATTAAAATCACTTTTTGCTAGCTTTGCTTGGCCTCGCAGCGGCAAAATCTTAACAGAACTGTTACCGACTTTGACTGTGCGCACAGTCCCCCCCTTTAAGTGGGTGTACCAAAAACGCGGATTTTACCCGGGGCGCTACGTAGATATTATCTTTTCGACTCCCCGTACCGGCCGACATAGCCAAGCGGCGTTTCTCGGAATGTTCTGACCGATTGGTGACCGATTCAGCCGCGATCTGCTGGCGAAAATCCAGTTCATAGGTACAATGTATCTCATGAAATCAAATTACAGATTGGCGCGGAACGTTTTTCTGATTTGTGGTCTTGCAGGTGCGCTGTTCATCGGGACAGTTGCGCAAGGAGGCACCAGGTTTCGACACTATCCACCCGGCCGAATCACTGTGGACAGAGTGCCAAACTTCGGATGGAATCTCGCTTTCAATCTCCAGATTGACGGCAGACCTGTCGCGAATGTCGCACAGGGACACAGCTATTCTGTCTGGCTACCACCCGGGCGTCATGTCTTGACCGTGCGCAAGGTGCCAACCTTGGGCTATACGGCACCGATTTCGACAACAGTGAACGTCCAACCAGGAGTGAACCATCACTTTACTGCTTTGTGGGAATCAGATCTGGTTGTTCTTCGTCCGACCGGAACCTGGCTGACGCCCGGCGCTGTGTGGCAGTTGCCAACGAAAAATTCCTGGGCAAGCGGCGCTTATTATTATTGATCAGTTGTTAAGACCTTAACAACGCTATTCTATATCGCGGCGTTGTGCCGTAGATTGCCGGCATGTTTCATCCGCGCGCGGTGACGAAATCCTTTTCGCCGCGATGCGCGTCACCAGTCCAGTCTAAATTGACTCAAACACTTCCGATACATTTTAATTCATTTGCCGGCGTCCTTGCGCTTGGTGCTTGCCTGTTCGCAAACGGATGCTCCAAAGGCTTGACTTGTTCGACAGCCCCAATCGTATTTTTCGTAAACGGTAACGTCGTTTACGGGAGTGCGGAACGAGATCAGTTTCAATCGGTCACAGCCCGGAGCAAAATTCAAAATGGCGACACCGTTCGGACATCGGAGGGCGCAACTATCAATATGGCATTGGTTCCGGGCGCTTTCGTTCGATTGTCAGGCAATTCCGAAATAAAAATCGAGGAACTTCGGTTATCGAAAGATGGCAATGAGACTGCCGGAGGCATGCTTGATCGACGTGCTCGTGTACGATTGAACCGTGGAAAAATGACCATTCTGTTCATCCGACCTGACCGAAGCGCATCATTTTTAGCCGTTACGACGAGCCAATCAACCATGACGCCAGACTCTGATTGTCTATTCAGCGTCTGGACTGATGGCGCAACGACCAGAGTAACCTGCGGGCGAGGCGAAGTGATCGCGTCGGGAAATGGGCAACCAACGGTTAAGGTTGCCGCAGGCTACTTTGATCGATGGCCAACGACGTCCAAGCAGCCTGCGGCCGCAACTGGCGATGCTGATGCGCAAACGGACATCAGTTCGTCCCTCGAAGCAGAGAAGGAATTACTGGATCAAGCAGCCGGCTGGCAAAACCGTCGGACATTGTAGGAACGGCGCCGAGTATCTAATTCGAGGTCGCCGCGACGAACTTGGAAAATCGTTTGCAGTCGCGCGACGAATTTTGGATGATCGTCCTTAATGACCCGGTCAGCCCTCGATCTCGTCCTCGCGGCCCTGGAGACGATTCGAGAGACCACTGATCACGCACCACGCGCATCAAAAATTACACTGACGAAACTGAAGGTCGCCGAGCGTGCAGTTCCGTCACCAGTTCTCAGGGTGGAGGCGCGCGAAGGGGCTTCGTTGACGGGGCAACGGCTGCAGGCGGAGAAAATTGCTTCGCTAGGCGCCATTCGCGAGCGCGTTCGCGCCTGTACGAAATGCGCTCATCTTGCCTGCTCGCGCACACAGACTGTTTTCGGTGTAGGAAATCCGGACGCCGACTTGATGTTTATTGGTGAAGCGCCTGGCATGGACGAAGACCAGCAAGGCGAACCGTTCGTCGGACGCGCTGGACAATTGCTTACGAAAATTCTGAAAGCGATGAATTTCACACGCGAAAACGTTTATATCGCGAACATTCTCAAATGCCGTCCGGACACGCCGCGAGGAAGTTTTGGCAATCGCCCACCGACCGCGACGGAGATGCAGACCTGTCGGCCGTATCTCGTGGAACAGATCGATATTATTCAGCCCAACGTTTTGGTGGCGCTGGGGGCCGTTGCGGTGGACGGCTTGCTCGGGTTGCGCCGGAGTATGCGCGAATTGCGTGGCCGCTGGCACGATTACAACGGAATCCCGCTCATGATCACATATCATCCCGCGTACCTGCTGCGAAACCAGGCGCCTTCGGAAAAACGCAAAGTCTGGGAAGATATGCTCCAGGTGCTGGCGCGCCTCGACCAACCAATTAGCGAACGACAGCGAAAATATTTTTTGTAGGACCCACTCCGGCCCTTTTGCCGTTTCTACTTTACCTGGTTTGCATCCTCCCATCGGATGGCAGCGCGAACCAATTCAGTCAGGGAGCTAACGCCAAATTTCTCTTTCGCACGAGCGCAGTAGGCCTGGACTGTTTTCAAACTTAGATTCAAGTCTCTCGCAATCTGTGAACTGGTGCGGCCCTGGCCAAGCAACCGAAAAATTTCCAGTTCGCGATCGCTCAAACGTTCGACCGGCGAAGTCGTGACGGGTTCCCGCGTCAAGCTCGATCGCAGGGCCATTCGGTTGAAAATCCTTTCACTAACGTAAACGGCACCGCCGAGTACGCGCCGGATCGAGGCAAGCACACTTTTGCTCGTCTCATGTTTCATAATATAACCTCGCGCCCCCGCGCGCAGCGCCCGCTCTGCGTACAAAGTCTCGTCGTGCATGGAGAGAACGATGAGAGCAACTTGTGGGAACTGTCCTGCCAGCTGTTTGACCAATTCCAACCCTGATTCGTTAGCCAGGGAAATGTCGATGAGGGCAACTTCGGGCCGCGCTTTCACCATTCCGCTAATGGCTTGACCAGAATTCTCCGCTTCACCGCAAACGACCAGATCATCCTGCCTGTTAATGAGGTTAGTGAGCCCCTCGCGAACCAGCGGATGATCGTCGACTATAAAGACGCGGCTCTTACGCCTGACCGTTTCGGAAGAACTGGAATTCATCGGTTGAGACCAGAATCGTTGGCATTCAGATGCCTTACGCGGCAGCTCGCGATGGTGCCATTTTCGCCATTCCGCCGAATGTCGAACGTCCCACCGCTCAATGCCGCACCATGACGCATCAAACGGAGACCGAGTCCCTCGGATCGTGGGTTGTCAGGAAGACCAATTCCGTCATCGATAATCGATAGACAAATTTCCGGGCCATCCGTTGCGAGCCGAATGTCAATGTTGCTGGGAGCGGCGTGTTTCACCGAGTTTGTTACCGCTTCCTGGGCGATTTGAAAGAGTTGGTTTGCAACAGTGGAATCGTGAATCTGAATTAATGCGTCGCCGTGCAAAACACAGTGAATTCCGAATCGTTCCCGTACGGTATCAGCCAGGGTCTGTAAGGCGACGACCAGCCCATCGGCTTCAAGTTCCGGCGAAAAGAATCCACGCGCGAGATTCCGCGTAAGATCAATTCCTTCTTCAACAAAGCGGACAAGTCTATCTGCTTCACTCGCTTCCGGTGCTGACCTGGCAGCGAGTCTTTCTTTCAATACCTGAGCTACGAGAGCAGTGCCGGTGAGGTGCTGCCCCAGCCTATCATGCAAGTCGTGCCCCAGCCGGCGCCGTTCCCGATCCGCCACTCGCGCGATCTCCTGGTCGAGGCGGCGGCGCTCCGCCATTTCGTGTTCGAGGGCCGCGGTTCGTTCTTGAACTCGCTGATCGAGTTCTCTAACAAGCGTTGCTAACTTCGAAAGCACTGCTGCGAAAAGCACGTACCATGCGAAAGCCATTCCAATGTTCCAGAATCCTAGCGCCGGGATTCCAGATGCAAGATCGGAAAGCACCCACGCTATGACGCAGAACACTGCTATCGCGATGCCGAACGTAAGGTTACCAAACCAGGCCGCCAACGAAATGGGCACAAGATAAAAAAGAAGCAGGGAGCGCTTGTATCCGGTCAGATAATCAACATACCCAACGAGGCCAGTCAGGATGAGGCAGGCTATCGTCAAAATCGTGCGCGAAACTTTAACGTGGCGAAAGTTTCCCAGCTTGCCTATCAGCCTGTCAAACACGGTTAAGCGCTCAACTTAATCGCAACCGAGCCTGCAAACAAAGACAAAGCATCGACTGTTTCTCCGGACGAGATATCGGAAATGGTTATGGCGAATCATCAACCGTTATGTTTGTCCCTTAATGATTTGTCTTTTCTGTAAAATGTTGGGGCGGTCACCGAAAGGAAATGACCGCCCCAAGCCTAGCCAAGCCAAACCACGTTGTCGGCCGGACTCGCTTGGAGCTTGGCTGGGAAAGAGGCTTCTGCCTGATTCAACTCTTTCCTTTAATAGGATAACGTAGGCGAATTGTCTGCCGGACATGGCCTAATTTCCACGCAGGGCGTTGCCTTACAGATCGCCGCTATAGTTTTGTACGGTTGAAGATCGCGTCGACCGTTCCACTTGATCCAAAAGTAACAGCCAGCGATAAGATCATCGCCCGAACTTCGATGCGCGGGATTTTCACAGTTTTCTGTAAGGCGCCGGAACCAGCGGTCTGCAAAAGCGAGAGTGTGCGTGCGCCGATTAATGCAGGCAATGCCGTTGCCGCTCGCACTCGACGATTATTAATCGCACGCGTGTATTCCATTCCCGCCTCCAGACCGGCCTTTGCTTTCTCCAGCCACGATCGATAGATCGGCTGAAAGCGTTCTGGTTGGGAGAGAATTTGCGATGGAATCAAATGTGCGGCATTCAACTCATATTCGGGAAAATAACATCTGCCGTCTCGAAGATCGGAGCCAACGTCGCGCAGCACATTTATCAATTGAAGCGCCATGCCATAGCGTTTGCCCAGCGACAGCATCTCGTCTTCGGTCCGGCTGGCGAAGTTCCGAACATGCCGGAAACAGAGTTGCGTCCAAAATTCACCGACACAACCGGCAACGAGGTAGGTGTATTGATCGAGATCGGCGGCGGTGCCAAGTGCTCGGATTTCAGTTGGATCGCCGAACCGCTTCAGATCCAACATTTGGCCGCTCACAATCTTCTCCAGCACGGTGCGAATGTCATTTCGGTCCGAATGCTCCAGTCTATCCAGCCAGGCAAGACAAGCGGGTAGTGATTCCAGAAGTTGCCGTTCGCCCACGTTTGTTTGAACCGAAACAAAGGACCGGATGAGATCCACGACGACATCGCGCGAAGCTATGCCTTGGATTCCGTTGGAAAGCAGGTTCATAGCGTCCAGTCGCATGTCCGCGGAAATTTGTGCACCGTCAGCAACGGTGTCGGTGGTTCGTGCGAGCAAATACGCCAACGCAATCGGTTCTCGCAATTGGGCGGGTAAAAATCGGATAGACAGGTAAAAGGAGCGAGAGACCGAGCGCAGAAGTACCGTCTGCAACCACGATAATGTGCGGCCGGAGTCGCAACCCCCGGCTACAGTTTCAGAATTCATCGGCCAATATTTCTTACCTCGATCCGATTAGGTGCCGAGTTTCCAAGACCGAGCTGACTCGCAAAGTCGATATAGCTCGCCATTCGACCGACAGGGCGAAGACTCCAGTGCTTCCGCCATTCTTCCAATCGTTTCAATGCAATGGCATCCAAAGCCACCGGGTCTTTGCTGGCATAAAGCGTGGCATAGTGAACTGCGTAATTCGGCTGCGGCTGCGGACCGCCCGCATACTGCGCGATGAGCCCGTCCATCAAGTTAAGAACGACCTTGTTCGCGATAAGTGGGTTGGCGTAGATTTCCGCGAGACTTTCCGCACCGAACCGGGAACCCTGCGCGAAACGGCGCCAGTTGTCGATGTTTGGAATTGTCATGTTGTAAATGCAGCCGGCGATCCCATTCGTTTCACTTACGCTCATCACGGGCACATTGATAACTTTGTCCACTTCATTGGAGATGATCTTGCAAAAATGACTGACGTTGCTGGTGGCTTCGGCATCGGCGAAGATCGGCATTTTTTCCAGATCGCCAGTATAGTCGAGATCGCCCCATACCAGTTTTCCCACCAAAGGAGCAGAGACGACTGCTTTCGCGTCATACCCTTCGCGCGGAGCGACTGCTTTTAGCTGATAACCATCCCCTGGACGGTATCCGGCTTCTTTGATGCCACCAAGGGATCTGTCCCAAACGATGATGCGGCTTCGCGGGTGACCAGCCGCCACCAGCCCGTCCACAATCGCATTTACGATGGCGTGATGTGTGGTGAACAGCTCTCCGCCCGCCGCTGATATCTTAATTCCAACCCTGTCGTTAGGTGACACCAGCGACGACCACGCTTTGCCCACGTCGGACTGTCCAGTCACAGCCAGCACAAGCCGATTCACCATTTCGCGCACCACACGGGGATTTGTCTCGTAATCCCTGATTGCATCAGAATTGTGCACCGCGTAGACAACCGATGGGGTTGGTGCAGGCGCCTGGCCTTGCGCCAGGCTGGAAGAGATGGCGCAAAATAAAACGAGAGCTACCTTTCGCATCAGCATGAGGGCCTCGACGGCAGACGGATTCTATGAATAACGACGCAAAGCACAACTACGCGAGTGTAGCGGCGCTCTGTGAGCGCCGGACAGTCACCTCACCTATTTCGGAATTTCTCGGTGCAAATTACGAACAAGCATTAACATTTTCGGCGGTCGTAGACCGCCGCTACAGATGACATGATTCGTCATTTGTATATTCATATCCCGTTTTGCGCCCGCATTTGTCCGTATTGCGCCTTCTACAAGGATTTGCTCGATCGCTCACAAACCAATCAGTTTTGTGAAGCAATCCTGCGCGAACTCGAGCAATACCGGGAACCCAAAGTCACTGTTTCGCTACACCGAAATAAACACCACGCTTCCCGGCTTTGTCCCTCTACAATTTATTTTGGTGGTGGCACGCCGACAGCTCTTAGCATTGCGCAACTGGAAATGTTGCTACGCGGATTTCAGCACAAACTCGACTTGTCGCAGCTAGTGGAGTGGACTTCGGAAGCAAATCCCGGAAGCGTTTCCGCGCGAAAAGCCCGCGTTCTCAGAAAATTCGGGATTAATCGGATTAGCCTCGGCGTACAATCCTGGGACGACCAACTGCTGAAATTACTCGGACGCGAACACAACGCGCAGCAGGCAGAAGAATCGTTTCTGATTCTGCGAGGAGCTGGATTCACGAACATTAACATCGATCTTATGTTCGGTTTGCCCGGTCAAACCGCTGACCAGTGGAAAGCGAGCCTGGTGAGAACGATCGCTCTTCAACCCGAACATATTTCTACATACTGCCTGACTTACGAGGAGGACACAGAATTTTTTCTTCGCCATGCTCGCGGCGAACTCCGGGACGATGAAGAAACGGAGGCCGACTTTTTCGAGATGGCCATGACGATCCTGGGAGATGCCGGCTACGAACATTACGAGATTTCGAACTACGCGCGGCCCGGTTTCGAGTCACATCACAATCGCGCGTACTGGCGCGGCAAAGATTACCTTGGTATTGGCCCAAGCGCAGTTTCCACGATGGGCATGCAGCGTTTACACAATGTTTCTGATTATCGTCAGTACATCGATCGCATTCTTTCCGGTCAATCACCGCGCGCAACGAGCGAAAATCTGACGGCCGAAATGAAGCGCACCGAGCGGATCGCCCTCTCTTTACGCACCCGGGAGGGAGTTTCTGCTTCCGAGTTGCAAACTTTCGCCAAGCAGACAGATGAGTTGGTCGCACTCGGTCTGGTTCGACAATTGGACGAAACAATCGTGCTGACTCGCAAAGGCAAAACACTCGCGGATTCAGTTGCCGAGGCGTTTCTGTAACCACGAATCTCGTTCACCGGCTAGAGTGCAATTGTGATCGCAGACATCTGTAATCACCACCACCAACCACACGGCTGGATAGCAATGGCGATGCAAAGTCGCACGCACACCACGGCGCTACAGGATATTTGAACTTGTCACAGTGCTGCAGTTTGGTCCAAACTCTAGGCTCCGGCAGCCGCTGGACTTCGATTCGAACGAAGCGAAGGACATCTGCCCCCGTCAGTTTCTTCGCCGCATTCTGAATCTTAGCGATTAGCAAATGAAAATCCGACGGGGGATGAAAGGAATTCCAATGATCTGCATGATTCGATCCAAAACAGGGCCGGCGTTGTTGTTCGTTATTCTGGCTCTTGGCTTGTGCGCCACGGCACAGAACGCGCCAGCAGTCGTCCCAACGCCGGATGGCTGTTATCCCAATTATACAACGGCAGAAGGGTGCAACGCGCTTTTTTCTCTCACCACTGGTGCTGGAAACACAGCGATCGGTTGGCGGTCACTGTTCTTCAATTCCGACGGCAACTTCAATACTGGCGTAGGCGGCGGGGCGCTGGTCCTCAACAATGGGGATTCTAATACCGCAGTGGGCGCGGCGGCCCTTTTGCTCAATACCAGCGGCGCAGAAAACACGGCCGTCGGAACCGATGCCCTCGTTTATAACGACACCGGCGTTCAGAATACGGCCACTGGAGCATTCGCGCTCTTCAGCAATAACGAATCCGCCGATAACGGCGATCGACCGAACGGAGTGCCCAGCAGCTTTAACACGGCCAACGGCAATCGCGCCCTTTTTAGTAACACAGTTGGAAGCGGCAACACGGCCGTCGGCTCTATGGCGCTTTTCACCAATGACACCGGCTTCCTCAATACGGCAATCGGCGTTGGAGCACTTTTCTCCAATACAAGCGGCTTCGGCAATACGGCCCTCGGGGGCGACGCGCTGGCTCGAAACACGACTGGCGGCAGCAATACAGCCATTGGCGTTGACGGACTCTCGGAGAACACTACCGGCAGCAACAACACAGCGACCGGCATCGGAGCGCTCTCGAATAATAGCACCGGCGACGAAAACACAGCAATCGGCGCCGATGCTCTTTCAAGCAGCACGACTGGCGACCAAAATACCGCCACCGGCGGCTCGGCGCTGCATGACAACACCACTGGCTTCAGCAACACTGCCAACGGTGATCAAGCGCTTTTTAACAACACTACTGGCAATCAAAACACAGCAGTTGGGATTGAAGCACTTCTTCACAACAACGGTGGCAATAACACTGCCGTCGGGGCTGGGGCGCTCGGCAACAATGCTTCCGGCAACAGTAATATTGCTCTGGGCTTTCTCGGCGGTGCCGCAGTCACCACAGCTCATGATGTCATTGCCATTGGCACCGATGCTGAGAACGTTAGCAACAGCTGCTATATCGCTCAGATCTACTCCAACATTCAGCCGCAAGTTGGGACTAATCCCGATCTAGTCACGATTAACAGCAATGGCAGACTCGGACGGGCAAATGTCTCTTCCCGTCGATATAAGCATGATATCAAGCCGATGGATGAAGCAAGCGAGGCCATCTATGCGCTAAAACCGGTAAGCTTCCGCTACAACAAAGAGTATGACCAGACGCAGACCATTGCCTTCGGCTTAATCGCAGAGGACGTGGCTGAAGTGTGCCCCGACTTAGTTGGGCTCAATCCTAAAGGGCAACCCGAATCAGTTCGCTATCAGCAGATCAACGCGATGTTGCTCAATGAGTTCCTTAAAGAGCATCGCAAACGCGAAGAGCAGGATCGGAAGATTCAGGATCAAGGAACCACGATTGCCGAGCTGCGATCTGAAATTCGGCTTCTGGCTGCAACGGTAACTGCGCAAGCTTCGGAATTGAAAAAAGTGAGCGCTCAACTGCAAGTCAACAGTGCTGGCCAGCAATTTATCGCAGAGAATCCGTAGACAACAGAGCTCTTGTTGTGCCGATTGCTGCTGCGAAGTGCGCAAGCAATCCTGATCGTCGTCGGAACAGCTGTCTCAATAGCCTCAATAAATGTCGTTATCGGAGGTGTAACCCGGATCGTCGCGAATGGAACGTAGACGAGCGCGGCTGCCCCATTCCGACTCAGGCCGGGTGATCTGGCCCATTGCGATCTTCACCAGCCACGGCGCCGCGGCCAATGCACCGAGTGTCACAAGCGTGATAGCTGTGGCATGACGTACTGCAGGTTTGATTTTATCCGCGATCAAGATTCCCAAACCGAGCCCAATTGCTGTCCGCGTGAAAACAAGTAACGGCGCAACGGGAAGTTCTTCGGAAGTTTTTGAAATGGATATCAGGGAAGACATCGCCTACCATATACGTCGCGTTTTGGAAAAAGAAACGCCAATTTTGTGGTCAACCGTGTTTGTCATTTCGAGCGGAGCGAAGCGAAGTCGAGAAATCCCGCTGCGCAATCTTGAGGCAATTCAACGGGATGTCTCGACTTCGCTCGACATGACATAACCTGGACATGCCTGATTCAATTTACGCGCTGATCCTCGCTGGCGGCAGCGGCGAACGTTTTTGGCCCTTGAGCCGGCGGGCGCGTCCCAAACAACTGCTGCCGCTTGTCTCGGATAAGACTCTGCTTGAAGAAACTTTGGCGCGCCTTGAAGGATTAATCCCACGAGAGCGCATCCTGATTCTGACCAATGCAGAACAGGAGAAGGCAGTGCGAAAGCTGCTTGTGGATTTTCCAGAAGAGAACATTTTGGCCGAGCCGGCCAAACGCGACACCGCTGCGGCGATCGCGCTTGGAACCGGCTGGGTAGCCTTGCGCGATCACGCAGCGATTATGGTTGTTCTCCCGGCCGATCACGTCATTGCAAATCGGGCGGCGTTTCAGGAAACACTCGCCCTGGCTGCTGACGCCGCCCGGGAGACGAGCGAGCTTGTGACCATCGGTATAAAACCCACCTGGGCATGCCCCGGATTCGGGTACATCGAACACGGCAAACCAGTTCGTTTGCGCAAGCGCCCAGACGTGGACGCGATTCATCGCGTGTTGCGTTTCCGTGAAAAACCAAATCCTGATCTGGCGGAGTCGTTTTTGCGCAGGGGAAATTTCCGGTGGAACGCTGGCATGTTCGTCTGGTCGGTGCCCATGGTGCTCCGCGAATTCAATCGTCATGCTCCGGACCTGGCCGATTTCATCTCACAACTCCGGGCGCCTGGAAACTTCGAAACAGCTTTGCGCGAGCGCTTCAGCAAACTGCCCCGAATCTCGTTCGACTACGCGATTATGGAAAAAGCCGATCGTGTTCTCGTCGTGGAGGCTGGTTTTGATTGGGACGATATCGGAGGCTGGCGAGCGGTGGCGAATTATTTTGAAAAAGACAAAGACGGAAACGCCACCAATCGCGCGATTACTGCTATCGATTCCAGCAATAACATTGTTTTCGAGGAAAACGGAACGACGATCGCACTGCTTGGAGTGCAGGATCTGATCATCGTCCGGACGCCAGAAGCGCTTTTGGTGTGTCACCGGCACGAAGCGGAACGGATTAAGGAATTAGTCGGAAAACTTCCGCCAGAATTGCAATGAAGCAGAGTTTGGCGACATGGATGGGAGCGTATGCCGGGATCAAGGAACGACAGCTTGGGCAGCCGTCGATTTCAAAAGTTCACGGCTGGGAAGCGGTCACTCCTTGGGATCTATGAAGCCTATCCTAGCTCTCGATTTTGGACGGGCGCGGATCGGAGTGGCCATATCCGATGAGCTACAGTTCCTGGCACATCCGCTGGAAACGATTCCGGCAAATGAAAAACCGGCAGAGCGAATCGCGGAAATTGTTCATGCGAGAAAAGTCGAGTGCGTCGTGGCGGGACTTCCGAAACGCATGAACGGTCAGCTTGGCGAAGCTGCAGCCGAAGTGCAGCAGTTTGTGGAGAAGTTACGTTCGATTCTCCCCTGCCCCGTGGTCACCTGGGACGAGCGACTCACCACCGTTGCTGCCCATCGGGCATTGCGTGACGCTGGGAAAAAAACGCGACAAACCCGCGGTTACGTGGATCAGGTTGCGGCGCAAATGATTTTGCAAAGTTATCTGGATCACCGCGCACAGAAGAACGTGGCCGGCGGATTGTGATCGGTCATTTGTAACCAGTAGTTATGCTACTGATGGCTGATCATCGGTCACTAAAATTGGCATGGTGCGAAGACTGAAATTAATCGTCGCTTACGACGGCGCATCGTTTGCCGGTTGGCAAAGTCAATCTCATCGCAACACCGTGCAGGATCATCTCGAACGCGCGTTTGAACGCGTCACTGGCGACGCTACGCGTGTCCACGGAGCCGGACGAACGGATGCAGGCGTTCACGCCCTCGCGCAATGTGCGCACGTTGACGTCGCGGAGAAGTTTTTCCCAGCTGAGCGTTGGGTCGAAGCGCTCAATGCGTTACTCCCATCGGCAATTCGCGTCCTCCGCTGTCGATACGTATCGGACGATTTTCACGCGCGTCTTTCTGCCAAGGGAAAAATCTATCGCTACAGAATCTGGAACGCGTCTGTTTTGTCCCCGTTTGAGAAGGGCCGTGCCTGGCATGTCGCGCGAACGCTTGATCTGAAAGTCTTGAAATCGGCGGGGAGACATTTCGTCGGCACTCATGATTTCGCCGGCTTCGCTGCCAATCGTGGCGAATCTGAACAGAGTACGTTCCGCACAATTAATGCCGTGCGGGTTCGACAGAAAGGTCCCTGCGTCACTATTGAGTTCGATGGCGACGGTTTCCTTTACAAGATGGTTCGATTATTCGTCGGGGCGCTGGTGAAATGCGCGCTGGGAAAAATGCGGATCGAGGAGATTAGCGCGCGACTGAAGTCGACGGAATCAAGGTCACCCCGACTCGCCGCGCCAGCCCAAGGATTATTTCTCGTCCGCGTGCGCTACTGATTCGTTGACGCCACCCGACCAGAGAGGTCGTAGCGCCTCACACCGTGAGGGCGACAAGCCGGCTCCGGCTTGGGACTGCCAGTTTGCGAAACACTGAGTGAAGATGCTTTTTCACAGTCGGTAAACTCAAGCACGCGTTTTGAGCGATCTCCTTGTTGCTTCGGCCTTCACAGACAAGTTGCGCAACTTCCCGTTCGCGGCGCGTCAGCAGAGCGATGCCCGGCAACCTGAAAAGCCTGAGTCGCCCGGATCGTTCGCCGTTCCGTCGAAGGTCTTCGTACGCAATCAGGAAATGCGGCCCGGCAACGCCGACGGAATTGATCTGCTTGAGTTGAATGGTCGCCCGCAAATGCGGCAGGTGAGGATGATTCACTTGTCCTTCTTGGAAGTCGAGCCGGTGGTGGGTCCTACGCATCTGTGGCTGCGCGTTCCTCCATTGTTCCTTGAGAACACGGCACCGATCCAAAATTTCATCGGGCGTCGAAGAATTCGCTTTCGTTCGTTTGGCTTCCTCGGGTCCTTTTTCCCACATCGCGCAGAACTCACGGGCGGCTTTATTCTGATAAATCAGTTTTAAATTCCAACGCAAAATCATCTTCGGCAGCGGCGAACGCCGGAGAAATTCTTCAAGATCGGCTCGCACCGATCGCTCGCGCTCGAGGGACTCAATGCGGCGAAGTGCCGCCAGAAATTGCGGATGAAGTTGCCGAAGCAGCTTCACTTCTGCCGGCGAAAAATCCCCCTGCTTCATCGTGCGCAGGATCGCGACAACGCAGACAGGTCTCTGTCGTCTCCGGAAAAAAAGTGTGACGCCGTAGGCGCATTTCTGCGGGACCATGCAGCGGCGATAAAAGCCTGATCTTGTGAAGCTGCTGCGATTGCGAAAGAGATCGCTCAGGCGCGCAACCTTTTTGCGCCGGCGCTGAGTGGCGCAACGTTTAAGAGCTTCCGCAGCGAAGTCATTAGAGGAGGACCGCGTCCACTTTGCAATTACGGGCATGTTGGTGTTTTGCTGAAGCAACAACCCGATTGAATGATTCGCGATAGAGGCGGAAAGCAACCGGTGGACACCTTTCCAGAACGACCTGACGTCCACGGCGCGGTGCAATTTGAGCAGAGGTTTCTCTAACGCCGGATCGATTACCGGTTCACGGTTGCTGACAAGCCAAGTGCCTCCCCTCACGTAGCGCCCTCCTCGCGCACGCATTATAAAGACCACGCTCATCGCCGAAACGTTCAACAAATCGCTCGATGAAAATTCAAACCAAAGTTACCTCGCGATCATCAGGGGAGTCATCGACGTTTTGGGGAATACGAAACTAAACGAGAAAGGACACTAAAGTATGAAACTTGAAATTAACGTACCAGTAAGCGGATTGGACCTGGCGAGCCTGCTCGACGGTGAACAAGGACTCTTCCTCTGCCAAAACAGAGGACAGAACTACGTCACGGTCGCAAAAGCTGGTCACTCCATCGCCTTCGGGCCAACGCCCATTGGGAAGGCGATCCAGGAACAGCCGGCAATCACCATGGGGCCAGAACCTTGGTTCGTCACGAAAATCAGTAACTCAACTGAGTTGGCGGAATTCCGTGGCAGCCTCTACGGCAGAGAAACGCGTGAGCGCTAAGGCTTCATGCGAAAAAGCCAGGAGAAAAAATGAAACTTGAAGTTAATGTGCCCGTAAGCGGGCTCGATCTGGCAAGTTTGCTGGAGGGGGAACAAGGATTGTTCCTCTCTCAAAACAGAGGCCAAAACTACATCACCGTTGCGAAGCCTGGTAATCCGATCGTCTTTGGGCCGATGCCAATCGGTCAAGCGCTTCCGGAGACGCCAAGTCTGGGACCCGAGCCTTGGTTCGTCACCAAAATCAGCAACTCGACTGACCTCGGTGACTTTCGTGGCGGAAAACAATCCAGAGAAAATTGGTAAAACTATTCGCCTTAAGTAGGCCGTTGTCGCAGTGAAAGCTTTCCGGTGGCGGCCCGGCGAGGTTTCAGGAAAAACAAAAGCCTCAGTGAGGAAAACTCACTGAGGCTCTTGTTTTGCTCGAAAGAGTGATGGCTTCCAAGCCGTTTATCTTTTTTGAATGGCTGCTCAAAGCAGTCGCCGTTGATTATTTCTTCCAACCGTTGCCGTTCCCGTCTGGCGCGAGGGCGGGCGCCATTTCTGGCGTGAAATCCTCCTCTTGCGGCGTGTCGTCCCAGCCCACATCCGTCAGAGATTTTTCGTGATGCTCTTTCGCCAGAAGCATATAAAGCGATGGAACGATAAACAACGTAAAGATTGTGCCGACCGTCATGCCGCCGACGAGAACGAGACCGATTGAATTTCGCGCCGCGGCGCCGGCACCAGTCACGAGTATCAGCGGAAAATGACCCGCAACGGTCGCTGCGCTCGTCATCATGATTGGTCGCAACCGAATCCGCGCCGCTTGCGCCACTGCGGTCAATTTATCCATCCCTTTTCGTTGCATTTCATTCGCGAACTGCACAATCAGAATCCCATTTCGCGAGACCAGACCGACGAGGGTGACCAAACCCACTTGCGAGTAAATATTTAACGAAGTGGTCCAGCCGTTGGTGAAAAACGTGCCGAACGGCATTTTCAAAAACATGAAAATCACGGCGCCGAAAAGCGCCAGCGGCACAGAGCCCAGGAGCACGATAAAGGGATCGCGAAAACTGTTAAACTGCGCCGCAAGGACCAAAAAGATCAGGATGATGGCCAAGGCGAATACAGGAACAAACTTGTCGCCTTCGGTGCGCAACTGCCGCGACTCGCCAGTGTAATCGATGACGTAACCTTTGGGCAGAATTTTATGCGCTTCGTCTTCGAGAAATTTCAAAGCGGCATCGATCGAGCGTGCCGGAACGCCGCTGATGGTGACGGCGTTGAGTTGCTGCATCCGATTGAGCGAACGCGCGACGGTCTTGTGCTTGATCGTCGCCACAGTGCTCAGCGGGATCAATTTGTTCTCAGGCCCGGTCACATAAATATTTTCCAACTGCTGCGGATTTAAGCGATCAACGCGCTTAATCTGAGGAATAACCTTGTAACTGCGCCCGGCGATGTTGAATCGGTTGACATAGTTGCCGCCGATGGCCGCGGTGAGATCGGCGCCTACCTGCTGCATGTCCAGCCCGAGCGCCGCGACTTTGTCGTGATTGAAATCAATTTCCGCCTGGGGCTGGTCGATTTTTGTATCGATATCCGCAAACCGGAATACGTGGGCCTGCATTGCTTTGGCGTATAGCTGTTGGGCGAACTCGAGGATTCGCTCCTGATCGGCAGTGGAAGCAATGACGAAGCTCACCGGGAAATTATCGCTGCCCGGAAGCGCAGACGGCATCACAGGAAACATTTGGATGCCCGGGATCCCTCCAAGCTTGCGCTGAACGATCGGAAGATAATCTGCGGTGGGCGTTTTGCGTACCCCCCACGGCTTCAAAACCATTCCGCCAAAACCGTTGTCGGGAAAAGTTATTTGAAATGTGAAACGTGTATCCGGGATATCATGAAAAATTTTTCCGGCTGCATCTGCATACCGAATTGTGTCGTCGATGGTTGCATTGGCAGGTGCGGTCATAACTCCAAAGATCACCCCCTGATCTTCCGTCGGGGCTAGTTCCTTCGTGGCGACCTTCGGAATCATGACGAACATCAACACCGAAATCACTGATACTCCCGCCCAAACCAAATAGACCGCCGGACGCGCGTGAAGCGTCCGATCGAGATGGCTGCCGTACCACTCGCGGAAGCGATCGAACGTGCGATTAACCCAACCGCTGAAGCCGTGATCGACGTGTCCGGGACGCAGCAGATGGGCCGACATCATCGGTGAAAGTGTGAGCGCGACGATGCCCGAGATGAATACGGCGCCGGCGAGAGTCAAAGCAAACTCACGGAAGAGCGCGCCTGTCAGTCCACCCTGGAGTGCAATCGGCGTATAAACAGTCGCCAGAGTGAGCGTCATCGCGATGATTGGGCCGACTAGTTCCCGCGCGCCTTTGAGCGCCGCGTTCATCCGCGACTCGCCTTCGCGCATATGCCGCTCAACGTTCTCGACAACGACAATGGCATCGTCCACCACCAATCCG
This sequence comes from uncultured Verrucomicrobiae bacterium, assembly GCA_963753675.1. Taxonomy (GTDB): domain Bacteria; phylum Verrucomicrobiota; class Verrucomicrobiia; order Chthoniobacterales; family UBA10450; genus Udaeobacter. The sequence goes on from CAVWCZ010000009.1 coordinate 100,645, forward strand.
ACTGAGAGCACAATCGCCAACAGAGTCAGCAAGTTGAGAGAAAAGCCAAACACCTGCATCAGAAACATCGCGCCAATGAGCGAAATTGGGATCGCCACCACCGGCACGATCACGGAGCGAAAAGAGCCAAGGAACAAAAAGATCACTACCATCACGATCAGCAGCGTGTCGATAAGCGTCTTTACCACTTCGTGGATCGCGTCATTGATGTACGCAGTCGAATCGTAGGCGATTTCAGCGTTCAAGCCTTTCGGCAGTTCGCGCTTAATTTGCTCCATCTCCGAGCGTACCCGTTTGATCACGTCCACCGAGTTGGCATTCGGCAAAACATAAATGCCCATGAACACGGCCTTTTGCCCTGAGAAGCGCACTTCGGTGTTATAGTCTTCTGCCCCAAGCACGACATCGGCTATGTCCCCCAGCCTAACGAGAGTCCCCTTGTCCTCGCGAACGACCAGTTTCTTGAAATCATCCGCCGTGTGCAGATCGGTGTTCGCCGTGAGATTCACCTGGAGCAGAGACCCTTTCGTGCTCCCCACCGCTGAGAGATAGTTATTTCTCGCAAGGGCACTCCGAACTTGCGCCGGCGAAATGTTCAGCGCCGCCATGCGATCGGGTTTCATCCAGATTCGCATCGCGAAGTAACGGCCGCCGAGGATATCTGCCTTTTGCACGCCGCTGATCGCTGTCAGTCGAGGCTGCACGAGTCGCACGAGATAATCCGTGACTTCGTTGGGCTGAAGAATGTCTGAGGTAAAGCTCAAATAGGCCGCAGCGCGTTGCGAATCGGCCGACTGAATTTCGATGACGGGAATTTCAGCTTCGGGAGGCAAATCGCGCCTGATGGCATCGACCTTGGAGCTGATGTCGGACAATGCTTTATTAGCATCGTAATTCAGCTTCAGGCGAACAGTGATTACCGACTGGCTTTGCTTACTCTGCGACTGGATGTAATCGATACCATCTGCCGCCGCGATTGCGCGCTCGAGCGGCGTTGTGATAAAACCCCGGACCAATTCGGCGTCTGCGCCGACGTAAACGGTAGTGACCGTAATCGACGCGATATCGCTGCGCGGATATTGCCGCACATTTAAACCGCCGAGCCCTGTTAGCTGCGGGAAAAAAATCGGCAATATCGCTTTCGATCCGGCGATAAGGATTACAAAGCTGACCACCATCGCCAGAACCGGGCGTTTGATGAAAATATCAGTGAAAGATTTCATTAGCCTAACAACGTGTCATTCTGAACGGAGCGAAGCGGAGTCGAAGAATCTCGCGGCATAGGCGCGGGTTATCCCCGGGGATCCCTCGACTTCGCTCGGGATGACGTCGATTCCTGATTCTTTCGTGCTTCGTCATTCGCTTCACGTATCCGCGGGTCTCGGATTCAGCTCCGGCTTCGGCGCCAGATCGTTGTTTACGGTCACCGTCATTCCGTTGCGCAGTTTGAAAACGCCTGCGCTTACCACGGTTTGGCCGGGTTTCAGTCCTTCGGTGACTGCGACGAAATCTCCACGCGCTTCGCCGATTCGCACAAATTGTTGCCGAAGCACCTGTGATTCCTGTCCTGTCTTCGAGTCCTTCTGCTTCTCAATCACGAAAACCGAATCGCCGTACGGCGCATAAGAGACGGCTGACCCTGGAATTACGATCGTCTTTTTCGTTTCGGGCAGAGTGACTTCCACCTTTGCAAACATGCCCGGATGCAGCGCGTGATCGGGATTATCCAGCGTCGCCTGCAACGGCACGTTGCGCGTGACCGGGTCCACCATGGAATTAATCGCAGTCAGTGTTCCCTTGAAATCGCGGTCAGGCAGCGCATCAGCATGCACGGTCACCTCCAAATCTTTGCTCAGCTTCGGGAGATATTGCTCAGGTAACGCAAAATCTACATAGACCGGATCAAGCGCTGTCAGCCCGACCACCTGCTGACCCGCATTGATCATTTGCCCTACGTTTACCTGGCGAATACCAAGCTGTCCGTCGAATGGCGCAACAAGCGTCTTTTTCGCGATGCTGGAGCGCATCTGATCGACAACTGCATTCAGTCGTCTGAATTTTGATTGTGCGGAGTCAAGCTCCGCGCTTGAAACAACCTTTTTCATGGCAAGATCGCGGGCTCGTTCGAGATCGGTTTTCGCCAACTGCGCTTCAGCCTCCGCCGATCGCAAAAGTGCTTCCTCCTGCGATGTATCGAGCTTCATGAGCACCTCACCCTTTTTTGCTTCCGCACCGTTTTGAAAATCGATTTCGCTTACTATACCGGCGAGTTCTGCAGAAATGACGGCACCTTGGACAGCGCTAACCGATCCCACTGCGGTGAGCCGCGGCGCCCAGGCTTCCTCTTTCACCGAGGTGCTGCTAACGGCCGTCGGCGGCATTGTTTGCGGCATGCTCATCATTTTGCCGATTTGCAGAACTTTAATGCCGACAACAAAAACAATGATGGCGGCGAGCAAACCAATCGCTACGCCCAAGCCTCTTCGCCTTTTTCTCTTCTCCGTCTTCATCGAAACACCTTTTGCAACGTCATGCATAAACTAATTCGCCCTCGCGTTTGAATAGCAGCCGCCAGAGTCTGCGTGTCACTTCCAACTGTGCCGTTCGCCGCTCTGCCGCGGTCATTTCCTGCGGACGCAATACATCGAACATCATCATTCCACGGGCGACCGCGAAAATTAATTCTGCCAAATCTCGCGGAGAAAGATCATTCGCGGCATGTTGAGCTTCCGGCGCACGCGCAATGAGTTCGGTTACACCGTCCATTGCCGTAGTCAAAACTCCGCGCACCAGATCAGCTACACGCGGATTTCGCGACGCTTCGGCATAAAGGTCGACCACGAATGCCGAGAGAGCCCGCGGCTCGTTTTCACAGCAATGCACAGTGAACAAAATCTCAAGCGATTCCAGAAGCGTTGGCGCCTTTCGGGCCCGCTCGAGCATTTCGCTGATTTCCTTTTTGTGACAGTCCACCATTGCGGAGATAACCGCTTCCTTATTTTCAAAGTAACGATAGATGAGACCAACGCTGATGCCGGCTTCAGCACTGATGTCGTGCATGCTGGCTTGGTGAAAACCGCGCTTGGCAAAGCAAACCAAGGCGGCCTCAAGGATCTGAGATCGGCGATCGGGAATGGGATCTGTCTGGGGCTGCGACATAAGTCCGGAAAGATGAATGAACGTTCATTCATTGTCAAATCCGAGCTCTGGTCTCTTCAATGCAGAGGGCCCGAACTGGTTTCCCTAGGTATGTCGACCGCCGGGTGGTTCAAGACCTTGGGCCCCATACTGCTGCAACGGTATGCGACGCGACCGGAGCAGGTCGCTTTGTCGAGGCAAACCCGGCGAACGGATCTGCCGTGGGTTGACTGATGAATTGGAAGATGGCTGCGACCACGCTCAAAAAGAACGCGCCGTACACCGCTGTTTCTAATGCGCTCCGGCCTCTTTCTTCTGAACCGGCCAGGAGCCCGTAGATTGATTGACCTTCGTTTTTCATAATCTTAGGACGCTGCGGAGTTCCCGCTTTGTCTGTTGTTTGTTGATTGTTCATGATTGGTTTTGAAAGTTGGATGCCGCCGTCTCGTGAATTGGATTCAAATAAAAACGGAGTTGCTTCGAAGCTTTTCGCCGGAAGCGCGTTACCTGATCGGCGTGTCCGGCGGGCGCGATTCTGTCGCACTGCTGCACTGGCTAATCAGCCTCGGTTATAGAAATCTCGTGGTGTGCCATTTGAATCATCAATTGCGCGGCCGATCGAGTGATGCCGACGAGCGGTTTGTTCAGAAGCTGGTCGACCAATACAATCAAAGATTTGTTGGGCAGACGCGCCGCCTGCCAGGCTGGAGCATTGGCAAGCGAGGCGGTCGCCCTAAAAAACATATCGATCTCGAGCTTGGCTCAGTCGATATCCGGGCAATTGCCCGAAAACACAAAATGTCGATTGAAACTGCCGCGCGAGACGCGCGGTACTCGTTTTTCGCCAAGGTCGCGAGACGCCGTCGTTGCCGCACAATTTTCCTCGCGCATCACGCTGACGATCTCGTGGAGACGTTCCTGTTTAACTTGATCAGAGGCGCCGGTCTGACAGGTCTCAGTGCAATTCGCAACGTCTCAACGCGCCGCACCGACGGGATCGAGCTAACGATCGTGCGCCCGCTGCTTTCACTCTGGCGAACAGAAATCGAGAGCTATGTGCGCGAACATCGACTCAAGTTTCGCGAAGACGCCACAAACAGGGATTTAGTGCCCCTTCGCAATCGGATTCGCCACCGTGTCATTCCGTATCTGGAGAAAACTCTTGGCCGCAATATCCGTCAGAATATTTGGCGAACAGCCACGATTGCCGCCGCGGAAGAGAAATGGATCGACAGCCAGCTATCCGACTCAAAAAATGCGAATCTTTCCGTGTCCGAGCTTCGCGGGTTGCCAATCGCGCTTCAGCGCCGCGCGATTCTGAAATGGTTGCGAGTTCAAAAAATTTCTGACGTTGGATTCGACATTATCGAGCGCGTCCGCTCTCTGGCCGATCCCAATGCGCGCATCGCCAAAGTGAATTTACCACGGGATCGCCATGCACGACGCCGCGCGGGGAAAATTTTCCTAGAGTAACGCATGCGTCTCGCCCTCCGCGGCGGGCCAGAGGGTCGCGATACAATTCGCTTAGCGGTAGCTCATACTATAAAGCTCACGAACAAAATCTTCCGGTGCCGACGGTGAAACAACCGTCGTACGGTCCGGGAAACGCAGCACCACTGCGCGACGCGCGTCAGTGACAAATGCGCGATAAACCCCCAAGGTCTTGTTCCAGAAAAAGCCGCTAAAAGAAAATAGACCGCCATTACCAAATCTGCGGATGCCGCCAAGCGTTGCGTCCGGCTCGAACTGCACCGACTGTAATCCGGCAAGCGGCACCCGAGTCTTCCAGAACAACCGATGAACCAGGATCGCGTCGGGCGTGACGGCGTATCCGCGAATGGAGAATAGCGCCGCAGCGAAAATAATCGCAAGCGGGCCCCATGCTATCAACGTGAAGCCATGGGCGCTCCAAACGATCGCGACGGCGATACCCACGCATATGAGCGTGAAAGCTGACGAGCTAACCAGCAATGACGTGCTCCATGGTGCATCGTACGTTTTCACGATCAGTTCCTTTCTTCTTCGCGTTACGTTGATTATTGAGTTGTTGTTAGCTTTCCTGCAAGTTCGGCGTGACTCCTCGAATAGTTGGCGGCTGACACAGCCGCCGCTACAACATCTGTGAAAATCCGTGTAATCTGTAGCTGAATGAGCTCTGATGTCCGCGTCCGTTTCGCTCCTTCGCCGACCGGCTATCTGCATATCGGCGGCGCGCGCACCGCGCTATTCAACTGGCTCTTCGCGCGGCATCACGGCGGGAAGTTCGTGTTGCGGATCGAAGACACCGACACGAAGCGCAACACTGGCGAAGCGATGTCCGCAATTTATCAGGGACTGGAATGGCTGGGCCTGAATTGGGACGAAGGCCCGCATGCCGGGGGCGACTTCGGACCGTATCTGCAAAGCGAACGCACGGAGATTTACGAGCGTTACCTGAACAAACTTCAGGATGCCGGTCACATCTTCGAAGACCAGGGGGCGATGCGATTTCGATCGCCGCGCGAGCATGTCATCGTGGACGACATTGTTTGCGGCAGAATTGATTTCGATCTCACCAACCCTGGCACTCATCCGGATATGACCATCCGGCGCCCGGATGGCTCGTGGATTTTTCATTTCGTAAACGTCGTTGACGATCTCGAAATGAAGATCTCGCACGTGATTCGGGGCGAAGATCATCTTTCGAATACACCCAAGCACATCGAACTCATTCGCGCGCTCGGTGCGACGCCACCACATTACGCGCACATCCCGCTCATCCTGAATCGCGACGGCTCGAAGATGAGTAAGCGCGATGAAGGCGCACGCGTCGAGTATTACATCCGGCGCGGTTATCTTCCGCAGGCGGTCCGTAACTATCTCTGTTTGCTTGGCTGGTCGCCGAAGGATGATCGAGAGAAGTTAGACATTGATGAGATCATCCGGATTTTCGATGTCAAAAACATCGGGCGCAGTTCCGCGACGTTCGACCCGAACAAACTACACTGGCTGAACGGCGAATATGCGCGGGAGCTCGGCGATGAGGAGTTTTACGAATTAGCCGTGGCGACGCTGAAATCGAGCGGCGTGAAGCTCGACAATTATCCTGAGCAATATGTCCGGGCTGCTCTGGAGACGTGCAAAGGCAAAATCAACACGTTTGATGAACTGCCGCCTTACTGCGCGTTCTATTTCACTGACGATTTTGATTACAATCCACAAGGCGCAGCGAAACATTTCACACCCGAAAACAAACCTGCGCTGGAAGCAGTACGCCGGGCCCTGGGCGAGCTCGAGACATTCAACGCCAGTGAAATTGAAACGGCCTTGAAAAACACTGCGGCGAAGCTCGGAGTAAAAGTCGGTACGATCGTCCATCCCACCCGCCTCGCTGTCACCGGCAGTAATGTTGGCCCGAGTCTCTATCATCTGCTCGAGGTTCTTGGAAAAGAGAAGGTCGGGGCGCGCATCGATCGCGCGCTGTCAACGTTTTGACTCAGCGGGAGGGCAGGCCGCTGGCGTGCAGTTTATGGCGACCCGCCGTGAACCTCTTCTCGGCAACGCTTTCAAACGATGGAACGCCACGCACGGGCAATGCAACTCCGGTTACGAGAGTGTTCGGCCAGCGGCCGAACACAGCACGCGAGCCGCGTGCGCTCCCCTACTTCTTCGCCTCTTTCGCCCAAGTATCCCTCAACGTGACCGTCCGATTCCACACTTGCTTTTCCGACGTCGAACCTGGATCCAGTGTGAAGTATCCAAGGCGCTCAAATTGGTAGCGCTCTTCCAGTCGCGCATCTGCAAGCGCCGGTTCGCTCTTCGCATTCGTCACTTCCAGCGATTTAGAGTTTATGAAAGATTTGAAATCGCCTCCGGCGTCCGGTTCAGGAACAGTGAAAAGTCGATCATAGAGGCGCACTTCCGCATCAACTGCATGCGCAGCGCTCGCCCAATGGATCGTCCCTTTTACTTTGCGGCTCGCCGTCGGTCCGCCTGATTTGCTGTCAAGATCGACCGTGCATCGCAGCTCGACGATGTTGCCGGCGTCGTCTTTGATCACTTCGTCGCACTTGATGATGTATGCGTATTTGAGCCGCACTTCGCCGCCGGGGCGCAGCCGAAAATATTTCGGCGGCGGCGTTTCCATGAAATCGTCGCGCTCGATGAAAAGCTCGCGACCGAATGGAATTTTGCGCGTTCCGGCATTTGGATCCTCGGGATTATTAATTGCATCCAGTTCTTCGGTTTTTCCTTCCGGGTAATTTGTGAGCACAACTTTGATTGGTCGCAGCACCGCGAGCCGGCGCGTCGCGGTGCGATTCAGTTCGTCGCGCATGGTGTGTTCGAGCAACGCCATGTCCGTCATGCTCGGATATTTTGTAATTCCGATGTTGTACGCGAGTGCGCGTAATTCGGTGGGCGTCACGCCGCGCCGGCGCAAACCGGAAATGGTAACCATGCGCGGGTCGTCCCAGCCGTTCACAAGTTTTTCGGTAACGAGCTGGATCATTTTGCGCTTGCTAATCACCGAATAGGTCAGATTAAGCCTCGCGAATTCGTATTGATGCGGTCGCGGTTCCGGCACTTCAAGCGCGTCGAGAATCCAATCGTAAAGCGGCCGGTGCACCTCAAACTCAAGTGTGCAAATCGAGTGGGTAATCCCTTCGATATAATCGCTAAGCGTGTGTGCCCAGTCATACATCGGGTAGATGCACCACTCGTCGCCCGTGCGATGATGCGATGCATGCCGAATCCGATAGAGTACCGGATCACGCAACCAGATGTTCGCGGCGTTCACTTCGATTTTTGCGCGCAGCGTGCGCGCGCCGTCCGCAAACTCGCCCTCTTTCATCCGCGAAAAAAGATCGAGATTTTCATCTACCTGCCGATCGCGGAAACTGCTGGCCTTTCCGAGACGCCGATATTCGTCGGTTTCCTCTGGGCTCATGTCATCAATGTATGCCTTGCCTTTGCGAATGAGTTCCACTGCGTACTCGTAAAACCGGTCGAAATAATCCGACGCGTAGAACGGCGCGCCGCCAAGTTCTTTGTCCGCCCAGCCGTCGATCAACCAATGCACGTCGGTCATGATCGACTCGACGTATTCTGTTTCCTCCTTGGTCGGATTGGTGTCGTCCATGCGGATGTTACAAATTCCGCCAAACTCGTGCGCAATCCCGAAATTTAGACAGATCGATTTCGCGTGACCGATATGAAGAAAACCGTTCGGCTCCGGTGGAAAACGGGTAACGATTTTCTGGTATTTTCCTGTGCGCAGATCTTCCGCAATAATGTCGCGAATAAAATCTGAGGGTCTTTCCGTATCGGTCGTCATTGAACAAGCAAAGTTATCGGCGAACCGGTGGATCGACAACTAATGCCGCTACGCATTAGTATGATTTAGCTTGTCATCCTGAGCGACGCAAAGCGGAGTCGAAGGATCCCGCAGCGCTACCGAACGGTAACACAACGGGATTCCTCGACTTCGCTCGGAATGACGGCAAAAAATCGGCGCATGAAGGATATCCAAACGACCGACCGTTTTACGCTCACCGATCTGGAAAAATGGTCAGACGTCACCCGCGATATTAGTCCGCCGATTCGCGTCGGCATCTTTGGCGACCCGGTGGCGCACTCACTTTCACCGCAGATGCAGAACGCTGCGTTGCGCGCCTGCGACATCAACATGCAATACGCACGCTTTCATATTCGTGCGAACGAGTTGCGTTCAGCGCTGATGTTTCTGCGCCAGCTCGACTTCGCCGGAATCAATCTCACCGTGCCGCATAAGCTCGCGGCATTTAGCCAAATCGATGAGGCGGACGAATTCGCAACGCGAGCTGGAGCTGTAAACACCATTCGTGTTCACGACAAAAGATTGATCGCTTCAAATACCGATGGTGAAGGATTTCTGCGTGCGATCCGGGCTGAATTCTTGATGGATCTGCGCGATCTGCGAGTGATGATCCTCGGAGCGGGTGGTGGCACCGGTCGAGCCATAGCCTGGCAATGTGCGCTGCAAAATTGTGAACGTCTGGTACTGGTCAATCGCACTTTGGCAAAATCAAACGCACTCATCGATCGGTTACGTTCTTTTTTTGCTGAACCGCGCGTGCTGGGCCCTGTCGCGAGAATTGAAGCGATTGCATGGGACGAAATGGCGATGCGCGCGCAACTCACAGACATCGATCTGATCGTTAATGCCACGCCGCTGGGATTGAACCGGAGCGACCCGCCGCCGATTGCAGAGCGACTGCTCGCGCCTCATCACATGGTGTTCGACTGCGTCTATGCGCCATCGAAAACGCCTTTGCTTCGCGCAGCAGACGAAGCAGGCGCCCGTGGCGCGAACGGCTTGTCGATGCTGCTCTATCAAGGCGCAGTGTCATTTTCGATATGGTTTAATCGCGACGCGCCAATTAACGCAATGCGCACAGCGCTGCACTTATAGAGGCGCTTGTGTCAAGCGCCCGAGAGGGGTGTCGCAGCCGCTGCTACAACTATTCTCGAGCGCGATTTTCGTCTCGCAAAAGCTGTAACGAATTTGTACTCTTCGCAGAGCGAACAAAAGGAGCATTTGCCCTGCTCAGCAACACAGAAGGCGGAAAGAGCAAAAAACGCTAATTCAAAAGATGAGCGCACAGGTTGAGATGAGCAAACCTGGGCAGCGCATGGCGCAGAGCGGCGAGTAGAACATTTATAGTCGCGGCTTTCCACTCATTTGCCCGCACTGAATCGCTTTTCTATGGGGAGAACGTACGGTGTTTTGACAGGGGCCTCCTCGCTATCGCGAACTTCTTTTATGTTCTCAAACCATCCCTGGCCAGGGTAAAGCCCGTTTCGACCCGATGCCAAAGCTTTTTCGTCGTCGCTGAACGAGGTCGCTCTACCATTAATCCGGGCGCGATTTTTCTGCTCGTCAGGGCCGAGGTGAATCTTCTACTCTTCGTGTCCTCAACAAACGGAGGGTCTTATGAAGAATCGAGACATTATGTTTACAGTAATTTTGATGGCACTTGCCTGCTTTGGGCTTTTGCCACAAACCCACGCAATCCTTCCCCCGCCGGATGGGTGCTATCCGAATTACACAACCGCTGAAGGATGCAATGCGCTGAAATCCCTCACTGCGGGTCTGGGAAATACCGGCGTCGGTTGGTACTCACTCTACGGCAACAGCACAGGCAACTTCAATACCGGTGCAGGCGGTGGAGCATTGGCTCTCAACAATGCGGATTCAAATACCGCAGTCGGCGCTGCAGCGCTTTTGCTCAACGCCACCGGCTCAGACAACACAGCCGTTGGAACTGACGCGCTGGTTTACAACGACACCGGCAACTACAACGACGCTGTCGGCGCTTTCGCTCTCTTTGACAATACTGACGGATTCAGCAACAACGCTTTTGGCAATTCCGCACTTTTACAAAATGTTCACGCTTACAACAACACTGCCATTGGTGATAGCGCGCTGTGGAGTAATGATCTCACCGGAAATGGCGTTGCGAATGATAACACGGCAGTCGGCGCCCGGGCGCTTTTTTCTAACACTGATGGCGATTCAAACACGGCCGTTGGTTTTGACGCGCTCTCTTCGAACGTTACCGGCGCCGACAACACGGCCAACGGAGCATTCGCACTCGTTTTCAACACCACCGGCAGCGAAAACACAGCTAACGGCTTTGAAGCGCTCTTTAGCAACACCACCGGCGAGCAAAACACGGCTACTGGTAATAGTGCCCTCCTGCGCAACACGATCGGGATCCAAAACACGGCCAACGGCGCTCTCGCCCTGTTTAACAACACCACCGGCAACTTCAACACGGCTATCGGCACTCAAGCGCTCAGCAACAACACCACGGGAGGCTCCAACATAGCCGCCGGTGTGGGCGCGCTCAGTAACAACAGCACTGGCGAATTCAACACAGCCGTCGGTGAGGGCGCGCTTAACCTCAACACCACTGGCAATACCAACGTAGCGATAGGCGCAGGTGCTGGCGGCGGCGTGCTTACGGCTGACAACGTGATCTGTATTGGCGCCACAGTTGCTGGTAACAACCTAAGCAGCACCTGCTTCATCGGTAATATTCGAGGCGTTTTAACACACAATGCAAACGCCATACCAGTGCTGATCGACTCGGCTGGCCAACTCGGTACGGCCAGTTCGTCGGCGCGATTCAAAACAGATATTAGGTGCATGAACAACGCCAGCGAAGCGATTCTGGCGCTTAAACCAGTGACCTTTCACTACAAGAGCGACACCACCGGCACCCCGCAATTCGGTTTGATCGCCGAGGAAGCGGCCAAGGTAAACCCCGATCTGGTGGTGCGGGACGAGAATGGCGAAATTTACACCGTTCGCTACGACGCGGTGAATGCGATGTTGCTCAATGAGTTCCTCAAGGAACATCACAAAGTTGAAGCACAACAAGCCGCGGTCGCGGAATTAAGGTCCCTTGTCTCGCAGCAAAGAAAGGAGTTTCAAGCGGCCATTGCTGACCAACGGGAGCAATTCGAGGCACGTCTCAAACAGCAAGATGAAAAAATTCAAAGGGTCAGTGCGCAGCTCGAACTCAATGTTCTAAACACGCGAACCGCGAGCAACAATAATTAGATGTGTGGGGCATTCCCGCGCCGGCGTTACTACAGGCCTGAGGATCTGGCTGTTCCTTCACTCGCGACGAATGCGCCGTTGCCTTGATCGAGGTAAACGGTCGTGCCGACGCGCGAGATTTGAAGCGATTGCCGCCATGTTCCGGATCGAAAATGTTTTGTAGCTTCAATTGTTTTCGTTTCAGCCTTTCGGGAGGGCAGGCTTCCGTCATCCTGGCGGACGCCGTTTTTGGAATCGGAGGTATTCATTGCTTCGAACAAAATCCTGCCGTCTACATTCGACGACGGCTTGATTTTGAGAATTTGTAAAATTGTTGCAGCTAAATCGACGTTCCCGCTCGCCAGATCATCCCTTTGGTCGCGCTTAAAATCCGGGCCGCTAGCGATCAAAGTGTTGTGCATGTCGAAGCGGCTGAGCGTGGCATGAGTCCCCTTTCCTGCCGCTCGTTGCCAATCAGCGTCGATCATCCCCGGAATGCCGAATTGATTTTTGGAATTTTCCCAACGGAACGCCATTACGACGTCAGGCGCGCTAATATTTTGAATGTTGGCCTGCCCCAGCCCGAACGTCCCTTCCAGTGGTTGCTTGGTAAAGATCACTCCGGCGTAATCCGACTGTTGCAAGAACTCAACCAGCCGACGGGTCACGGTCGCATCGTGCCCGATCACATAGAAAAGAACGCTCCCGCCATTGCCGGCAAGCATGATATCTCCCGGCGTTGGTTCATCTTTGAATTCTGTCGTCGCCGTGAAGCCCGCCTCGTTTAACAACTTTCGCAAGTCAATTGAGCGTCTGATCGTAGAAAAACCGTGATCCGAAACGACGAACACATCTGTGGTTCCACGAGCCTTTTGGTTATCCAGGGCCAATAGGACCGCGGCCAGGTTTTCATCGGAAGATTTGATCGCAGCGAGAGACGCAGGCGCCCCGGGCGCGGTTGCATGTTGCGTAAGATCCGGTTCGCCAAGCCACAGAATCGTAAGGGCCGGCACGCCGTCTTTCCAAAGAACGTCTGTTAATCCTTTGGTCGTCCAGGAATCGTCTTGCAAATGGGCCGAAGGAAATGGACCCAATACTTCGGTAAGTTTGGCAAGCAACGCGGTCGGCAAGCAGTGCCCCTTGAAGAGCGTCACGCGGTCAAGGACTTCGGAAACGTCTCGAGACACTCCAAATTGCCGATCAAGAAGAAGACCGACAGTCTTTGCGGCCGCAACGATGCTGTGAGCGCCCACCTTTTGCACGAGTTCGGCAATAGTCGGAGCGGAAATGTATTTTCCGCCCGAGAGCTCATCGCCTTTTTTCACGATGGGCGCCAATTCGACGTCGATTGCTTTGTGAGGATTGATGTCTGGCCGGTACGCATGATTGGCAATGATGCCATTTTTGCCAGGATAGACCCCGGTTACCATGGCCGTCCCATTTACCATGGTTGCACTAGGATAAACCGCATGGTGGTTACGGAAAGTGACGCCCTCGAGCGCAAGCTTCCAAAGCGTCGGGGTATTTTGCTCGCTAACAAAATCCGGCCGCATGCCGTCCCAGACAACGACCACCACATGCCGCTCGGGTTTGGCGGATAGCCCGGCCACGGCAGATCCGCAGAAGATGCAAAACAGCACCAAAATCACTCGCCGCATGCGCGAATCATAAAACAAGGAGCGGCGGTCTCCAGATAAAACGATTTGCCAACGCGTAGTTGAAAATCGAAGACTGAACTCCGCCGGGGACAGCGGACGCTACAGTGACGGCTACAGTTTTTTCGGTCTAAGCAAGGGAAACAGTATGACGTCCCTAATAGATTCGGCTCCGGTCAGCAGCATCGTGAGCCTGTCCATTCCGATCCCGATGCCGCCAGCCGGCGGCATTCCATGCTCGAGCGCGAGCAGAAATTCTTCATCGATCTTTTGTCTCTCCTCGCCCGCTTGCTCCACCAAACGCTGACGTTGCACAAGGGGATCGTTGAGCTCGCTGTAGCCCGGTGCAATCTCGGCGCCATTAATGACGAGTTCGAATACGTCGACCAGCGAATTGTCCTCTTGGTTTTGTTTTGCCAGCGGTACCAGTTCCTTCGGGCAATGGGTCACAAACAGCGGATCGATCGTTTTCTCTTCAATGAGTTTTTCGAATACATGCTGAGTCACCTCGAAGTCGGCGAGCTGCGACAAAATATCGAGTTTGAATTCGTTGATTGCCCGTTCGCGCCGTTGCTCTGGCGAGAGCTCAAACCAGTCGTTACCGGCAAGTTCGCGCACCAAATCGCGGTAACGCGCGCGGCGCCACGGCCGTTTCAAATTGATCGTCCGGATGATTTTCCCTTCGAAGTCACGGTGCTCAATCGTGAGTGAGTTACAGATTTTCCCGGCAAGATCGCAGATGAGTTCTTCGACGAGATTCGCCATCTTTTCGAAATCAGCGTAGGCCCAATAGGCTTCGAGCATCGTGAATTCCGGATTGTGCTTTCTGGAAATGCCTTCGTTACGAAAGTTGCGATTGATTTCGAAAACCTTGTTGAGTCCGCCGACCAGCAAACGTTTTAGATAAAGCTCCAGCGCAATGCGCAGATAAAGATCGATGCCTAATGCGTTGTGGTGCGTTTTGAACGGCTCCGCCGCAGCACCTCCAGCAGTCGATTGTAGGATTGGCGTCTCTACTTCAACGAAACCCCGTTCTTCGAAAAAGCGCCGTGTTTCGCGAATAATGGCGATACGCTTTTCGAATATGGCGCGCGAATGTTCGTTGGTGAGCAGATCAAGATAACGCTGCCGGTAACGTGCTTCGATATCCTGCAGCCCATGCCATTTTTCCGGAAGCGGCCGTAATGCCTTGGCAAGCACTTCGAACTTACGCACTTTTAGCGTTGGTTCACCGCTTTTGGTAACAAAACATTCTCCCTCCACTCCAATGAAATCACCAAGATCGAGCAAAGGAAAAAGTTCGCTCAATTCCGGGCCGATTTCCTTCGCATGAATGTAAATTTGAATGCGCCCTGTAGAGTCACGCAGATCGAGGAAGTGGCTTTTGCCCATGTCGCGATGCGCGGTGATACGGCCAGCGACGCGCAGAGTTTCACCTTCTTTAAATTGCGCGCACACGGCGGCGATCGAGCCGTTAATATCAAAGCTTGCGCCAAACGGATCGATGCCCTTCGCGCGCAGCGTTTCAAGCTTCTTCCGTCTGAGCGCGATCAGCTCGTTTTCTTCTTCCATATTGGACAGCGAATGTAAGGCGCGGCCTGCGCTTCGCCACGTTAAATCGTTATCCTGTTCTCTAAGCGGTCGATTCAACGTCCGCGTTGAGATATTAGATTTGCCAACGAAATACCGACAATGAGATAGTTTGTCCGGCACGTCACGGAGGTTCGCTGGCGCGCTATTGGCAATGCCCACTAATTTGACACAAACCACTTCGAAGCTGGATGGACCGCTGGTGAAGCAGTTCTCGGTATTCCTGCCGAACAAGGTCGGAGCGATGCTGGAGGTTGTGAAACTTCTTAGCACGAACCAGGTACACGTTGTTGCGCTCAGCGTCTCGGAATCGACAGACTCAGCGATTGCGCGCATCATCTCGAGCGATCCGCAGCGCGTGGAAAAATTGTTTCATGAGGAAAATATCGCCTTCGGAGTAAGCCAGGTCGTGGTGGTGGAGATGCGGGAGGTCGCCACCCAACTCGTCAAATTGCTGGCCGCACTGGTAATGGGAGAGATCAACGTTCATTTCGCTTATCCATTGCTGATTCGTCCTCGCGGTTTTTCCGCAATCGCTCTGCACGTTGACGATACCGACTGCGCATCGTCAGTGCTCGTTGGCGAAGGATTTAAACTGCTGGGCCAGGATGATATTTCGCGATAGGTTAGCGGACCAGAGGAGAGAGCGTTGACGGGCAAAAAGCGAAGGAACGCTTTAGCGTGAAACATCTCAACTTATTCCAGCTATTCTAACTTTTTTGCGTTTCAGCGGTCAAATATCGCGCAGATTGTTGACAGGCTGGCAACAGCGCGCTTACAGAAACGAGTTATTACTCCCTATGCGGGCTCTTCTCTCACGGTCTTTCCAAATCGATCCAAACTTTCACATAGCGTTGGGTCTCATTGTGATTCTCGGTGTAGCCGAGATCTTTTTTGCGACGTCGTATTATGTCGGCCGTGCGCGCGCTAATCGCCTTGCGGCCCAAGCAGTGGCAGCCGCGATCGCCCGTCCTCCGGCAGTTTCTCCAGTTGCTGCGTCCCCGCCAGCTCCAGCCGCGGCAAAGCCAAGCGTCCCACCTGCGACGACGCTTAATTCACCTGCTGCCTCACTCGTTGATCAGTTCCTCAGCGAAGGCAAAAAATTCAGGGAACGAGGCGATACCACAAATGCGTTGGCGCGGTTTCAGGAAGCGTTGGAGAGCGAACCGGACAACACCACCGTCCTCGAGGAAACGGCTCAGACTTACGAGTCCATGCAATTGTTCGATCGGGCGAATGACATTTGGCGTAGAATCAAGCAAATCAGCCCCTCGGATAGTGCAACGTATGCCTTGGCGGATCGCCGGTTAAAGGTAGGCGTTCCGGCCGCGGGCCCGGCCGCGCCAGCCAGCCCGAATCCAAACAACGATGTTGCGAAACAGAAAGATGTTGGCGGCAATCCGGACGGTCCAATTATGGGCATCTCCGACATCAAAATAAAGGAAACGCCCGACCCGGAAGCCGAGACGAATCTGGCACTGGAGATCGGGATAAAAAAAGAAGCGGGTGCCGCTATCAACCACGACAAGGTAAAAATTCTGGTGTTCCTCTATGACATTGTGAATGACAAGGATATTAAATTAACCGATGCGGAGGTGAGCAATGAATGGCTAACACCGAAGCATGATTGGTCAGGCGCGAATCCAGAAGTGCTCCTGGTGCGTTACGTGCGCCCGAAAATAGGCGGCGCTCTATCTGAATCATCCCTTTCCGAAGCGGCGGCGAAAGTTCGACCGGGCCAAAAAAATCGTTCAAAAGGTTCTGCTGATACCCGACAACGAAAATACCTCGGCTATATCGTACGGGTGTATTACGGCGACGATTTGCAAGCCGTCCAGGCCGAACCGGCGCGGTTATTACAGCAGTTTCCCTCGTTAGAAAGTCCGGCCGGCCGATGACGCGATCGCTTCGAGACTGCATTGCGTGCGACCGAACCACACGGAGTGTCGCGTGGTACGTCATAAGACGCAGTCTTCCCGCCCTGGCTCTTTGCGTTTTCGTCAACGCCGCGGAGGCTCAAATTCAGGTAGACCTGAAATTCAAGCGCTTGCAGTACATCGCTTACGAACCGGTGGTGGCGAATGTCGCCATTACCAATCTGGCGGGACGCGATATCGAGCTTCATGACGGCGGTGGCCAGTCATGGCTCGGATTCGAGATTACCGGCAGTGAAGAACAACCCATTGCTCCGCTCAGCGCGGCAAATAGCGAGCCGCCCTTGAAGATCGCGGCCGGGCAGAGGGTCACACGTCAAATCAATCTCACTCCGCTTTATCCAGTCCAGGAATTCGGTGCTTATCATGTGCGGACGAATGTTTACTTCGCGGATCTGGGAAAATTTTTCTACTCCGGCACCCGGGTTTTCGAAGTTACCGATGCTCGACCGATCTGGCAGCAAACAGTTGGCGTTCCGGAGGGCGTTGCCGGCTCCGGAGAAGTGCGCACATATTCATTAATGACGAATCGTTTTCCGGATCACACTTCTTTATATGTGCGGGTGCAGAACAAGGATACCAGCGTCGTTTACGCCACCTACTCGTTAGGCCGAACCATCTCTTTCGAGCAACCACAAGCGGAGATCGATCTCGCCAATCAATTGCATGTTTTGCATTGCGCAGCTCCGCGCACCTGGGCCTACTCCCGCATCGGTTTGAACGGCGAACTGTTGGAACACACCTCGTTCATGGAAACGAGAACCCGGCCCCGCCTGGTTCATTCCGGGAACGGTCAAATAGCTGTTCGCGGCGGGATGCTCGAATCGCCAGCACAAAGCTCGCGTAGCAAGGCACCAAAACTCTCCGCGCGCCCGCCCGGGGCGCCCGCAAACCACCGGTGATGCGCAGGAATTTTTGTCAGATCGTTTTGGCCGTCGCCGGTTTGCTGCTCGCATTCCTGACGTGCAATTCCTCTTCGGCAAGAAGCAGTCGCAACTCCGGTGGGGACAGCTCACCAACAACTGTAGTGATCGACGCTGGGCACGGTGGACACGACCGCGGTGGGATTCCCGGTCAAAGAGTTGCCGAAAAAGAAATGACGCTCGATGTGGCCCGGCGGCTTAAGAATGTTCTCTCACACAACGGATATCGGGTGGTGATGACCCGGGACAGCGATGTGTTCGTCCCATTGGCAACACGAGTGGCAATCGCCAACTCGTATCGGAATGGTATCTTCGTCTGCATTCACTTTAACGCGACAGGACGACGCGGCGCAAGCGGTATCGAAACTTATTTTTACGACCGTGACAGCCTGGCGCTCGCCTCAGCCATTCATTATTATGTCGCGGGAGGCGCGCCTTCAGACAATCGCGGAGTGCGCCGCCGTGGTTACTATGTCTTGCGAAAAACAAAGATTCCGGCCGTGCTCGTAGAATGCGGTTTCCTGACCAATCCCACCGAAGCGGCGTACGCCCAGAACGCCTCTTACCGTCAAAAGCTGGCAGAAGAGATCGCGGCCGGAGTGCGTGGGCGTAATTCCGTCACCAGGAGTTCGACGCGGGTGGCGACAGCCGAGAGCATCCCGCTGCAACCGTACATTGATCAAACCAGGGTATCAAAAAAATCCTCGCATCGCCGCTCGAAGCGTTCGCACAAGAGAAGCGCCCGCAAAAAGAAAAGCTCATCAAAACGGTCGGGCTCGGAAGCACGTGCGGCGTCAAAAAATCGGGAGAGCTGATTGGACCTGCCAGTTTTGACATCGGCGCAGATGCGAGCCGCAGAAAAAGCTGCATTTGCCAGTGGCGCTCAAGTCGAAGCACTGATGAACAAGGCGGGCGCCGGTGTCGCCCAAACAGTCACGAAATTTTTTCGGAAACCCGGTCGCTGCATTGTGTTCGCCGGCAAAGGAAATAACGCCGGGGACGCGCTATTCGCGGCGCAATGTTTGGCAGCACAGGGATGGAAAATCGAAGCGCGGCTGGCTTTCAAGGAATCTGATTGCAGCGTGCTAATGCGCAAAAAGCTCGATGATTTACGAAACACGAAGACCAGAGTGCCCGATTGGGCGGACAGAACGGAACACGACGTCGGTGTTGCCATCCTGGAGCTTTTTGCGGACGCAGCTGATCAACTGTCGTCTGCACAGGAAGAAATTGCGGGAGAAGCTTACCTTGGCAGCGCGACTCCGCTCATTATTCTCGATGGCCTGCTTGGTGTCGGTGCAAAGCCGCCTCTTCGCGAACCAATCCGCGCTGCTTGTCGGGCCATCAATCGATTGCGAACGACAAAGGGCGCCTATGTGTTCGCTGTCGATCTTCCGACCGGGCTCGACAGCGATTCCGGCAAGACGGATCGCGACTGCGTAGTCGCGGACTTTACCGTTACAATCGGGTACGCAAAGGCGGGCCTCCTAGCTGACGGGGCATCAAACTACGTAGGCAGGCTTGACCTTGTCCCGCTCGATGAATTGCGACCGCCAGGAACAAAACCGAAGGAAATTATCGCAAGTCCTCCGGCCTTCTGCGGCGTGCTTCCCCGACGCAAATTCAACTCGTACAAAAATCAGTTTGGTCGCATCGGCGTTGTAGCAGGTTCGAAAGGATTTATCGGTGCAGCGCTGATGGCATCGCAGGGTGCGCTGCGAGCAGGCGCCGGTCTCGTAGAAGTTTTTGTTCCGGAACAAATTTACCAAATCGTTGCCGAAGCGGCGTTCATGGAAGCAATGGTGAAGCCGGTCGCGTCGTACCGTGATTTGCTCAAAGAGAAAACTGACGTTTGGGCTGTAGGCCCCGGTCTCGGGAAGTCGCGGGCAGCAGAGATCCTCGAACTAATTGAAAAAGCCAGGCAACCGATGGTCCTTGACGCTGACGGCCTCAACATTGTTTCGGAAAAAACTTCGGTGCTGAGACATTGCAAAGGCGAACGACTGCTCACGCCGCATCCGGGTGAGATGAAACGACTTTTTCCAAAAGAAAAAATTTCGCGTGCCAAAACAGCGACGCATTTCTGCAGTCGTTTTCCAGTAACACTTCTGCTTAAAGGTAGTCGCACGATCGTAGCGCAACGCGGCCGGCCGTTGAGCTATAACACGACGGGCAATCCGGGAATGGCTACAGGAGGAATGGGCGATGTTCTCACCGGGGTTTGCGCCGGTTTGCTCGGACAAGGTCTTTCGCTCTACGATGCTGCGCGAATCGGTGCATGGTTGTGCGGCCGCGCGGCAGAGATCGCTATTTTTAACAATGGCGAAAGCGAGCAATCGCTGCTGCCCCATGACGTACTCAATCACTTGGGCGAGGCCTTCAAAGAATTGTAGGGCGTCTGTGTCAGACGCCGAACGATAGACCAAAAGTCGTACCGGTTTGGCCGCTTTTCCTGCTTTCCCGCCTTCCTGATTTGTAGATTCTTGGAGAGTGGAAAAATTCGTTCTCATCGGAAGCTCCGAAAGCATTCGCGAGGAACCGCTGCCTGTTTCCTGTTTTCCTGGCTTCCTGATTCATTAATGTTTTCTTGAGTGGCTAAGTTCATCTTAATTGGTTCCGGTCTGGCGGGCGGATTGCTCGCAGCGTACCTGGGACGGCGTGAACACGACGTGGATCTTTACGAAAGACGGGCCGATCCGCGTGAAGGAAACATCGTTAGTGGGCGCTCAATCAATCTGGCGATTTCGACACGCGGCATTCACGCGCTTGAGCAGATCGGGATCGCTGCGGAGGCCTTGGAACATGCCATCCCAATGCGCGGCCGGATGATCCACGATAAATCCGGCGCTCTGCACTTCACGCCGTATGACGTCGATCCGAAAAAATGCATCAACTCCATCGGACGCGCAGCCCTCAATACTACGCTGATCGAAGCAGCGCAGCGCTATCCCAATGTGCGCGTCCACTTCAATCACAAATGCACCGACGTTAATATAGAATCCGCAATTGCTCATCTGGAAACGGCAAACGGGACCATTGCCGCGCAAGGCGACGCCGTCATCGGTGTCGATGGTGCTTTCTCCGCAGTGCGAAAATCAATGCAGCGCGATATCGCCAACTTTCAGTACCGATGAAAGTTATCTCGCCCACGGCTACAAAGAATTGACCATCCCCCCCGGGCCGAACGGCGTGTGGGAAATGGAGAAGAACGCGCTCCACATCTGGCCGCGGAAAAGTTTCATGATGATTGCATTACCAAACCCGGACGGCTCGTTTACCTGCACGCTGTTTTGGGAATTCGAAGGGCCGCGCAGCTTCGCCACTACAAAAACCGACGACGATGTTCGCCGATTTTTTGATGAAGAGTTCCCGGATGCCGTGCCACTCATGCCAACGTTGCTGGACGATTTCCGCGACAATCCAACCGGTTCGCTTGTCACGATTCGCTGTGCGCCCTGGTCTTACCTCGACAAGGTTTGCCTGGTTGGCGATGCCGCGCATGCAGTCGTGCCGTTTTATGGACAGGGAATGAACGCTGCCTTCGAAGATTGCGTGGTCTTGAACGAGTGTCTGCAAAAATATCCGGAAAACCGCGCACGCGCCTTTGCCGAATATTTCGAACGCCGGAAAGAAAATGCTGATGCAATTGCAGACCTCGCAATTGGAAATTTCATCGAGATGCGCGACAAAACCGCGTCAAAGGCGTTTCGCGCGAAAAAGAAACTCGATCACGCGCTCGAAGCAGCGCTGCCCGGGATCTATCTGCCGCTTTACACGATGGTCACCTTCACGCGAATCCCATACGCAGTCGCCAAACATCGTGCCCGAATTCAAAACGTCATCGTTTATGGGTCACTTGGGGCTCTGGCAATTGCCGTCATAGCGGTCGGAATTGGGCTTTGGCGAGTGCTGGCGCGCTAAAAGATAGAACGACAACCGCGAAATTCTCTCCCTTAAAAGCACGCTGGCTCTGAACTTGACGGCTTAAAGCCGTCGTGTTTCAAGTCGTGATCGCCATCGGGCGATTGGTTGTGGTGAGCGCCGGGCTTTACGTCTGTGGAACCCAACCTCTGCGCACCGGCGTCCACTCGTGCATTGAAGCCGGCGTGCAGTGTCCTGAATTTGGGTTAACATGCCCGGATAGCACAAAAGAATAACGACAAGGAGAAAATGATTATGGCTGATACGTATGTTCCAATGATCAGTTCCGGAGTTGCAGGCCCGCTCGGCGTTCTACATCTTCCACGGCTCTGGTTGAAAGTTTCCCTCGATGAGCAGGGCAAACTCGCGCCCGGCTATCCGGGTATCGGTCGAGGTTACGATGCCATGACCTGTGCAGCGCTCGGCCTCGAAGAACAGGCGGTTAAAGATTACATCAAACAAAACAAACCGACCTATCCCCAGTTCGAAGCTTGGATAAAGAATAACGCGAAGTCGCTTGATCGAGAAGCAATCGAAAAGCACAACGCGTCGGTGCAAGGTTACAATCATGACGACGAAACGCGGCGCGGCATCCTGAGCGCATGCGGGATCGCCGACGACGCTTCAGCGCCAAAAGACGCAGTGAATCTGAACAATCTCGACGATTGGCACGAGTTTCACCAAGCGGTGCTGGCGTAGTTAAATCAGGAACGCAGGAAAATTACAGGCTCCGAAGGTGCGGCCTACAGCGAGTAACAGCGCCGGGGCACATTCGGCGTGCGTTGACGCAAACGCATCACTCGCGCAGTTTTGCGTAATGCATCCGACGCAAGCAAGAGCAACGCCAGAGTTCCGCAAAACGGCGGAGACTTTTAAGGCGGTCGCGAAAACCCTGGCTCAAAAATATTTCACTTCACCAGAGATCTTCGCACAGGAGAGAGAGAAGATTTTCTCAAGCCGATGGATACTGGCTGGACATCAGAGTCAGATCCCGCAAGCGGGTGATTATTTTCTGACAGAACTCGCCAGCGAAGACCTGGTCATTGTGCGCGATAAACGCGGGGCAATTCACGCCTTTTACAACGTCTGCCGGCACCGCGGAGCGCGACTTTGCGAAGATCAAATTGCGCACACGGCAGCGATTCAGTGTCCGTATCATGCATGGACGTATGCACTCGACGGGCGATTGATCGGAGCACCGCACATGGATGAAACCCCGGGATTTAACAAAGCCGATTACTCACTGCACCCGGCGCCGCTTGCCGTCTGGGAAGGTTTTATCTTTCTGAATTTAGCAGACTCCTCGACCCGCCACGGCGGGCAAGCTGCACGAGGCGACTACAGGTCACTGGAGCAATGGTTTGCACCGGTAACCGGCAAATTTACGCGTTGGAACATGCCGGCGCTACGCTCGGCAAAACGGATCGAGTACGAGGTTCGCGCGAATTGGAAACTGATCTTTCAGAATTATTCAGAGTGTTATCACTGCCTTGGAGTACATCCAGAACTTTCGAAAATTTCTCCTTATGATTCAGCCGAGAATGATCTGACCGAGGGACCATTCCTTGGCGGGTTTATGCGAATCAATAAAAACAAAAGCCTGACCATGACCGGTAATGCCTGCGCTCTGCCGGTAGGTGACTTTGGGGACGAAGAGTTTCGGTTTGTTTTCTATTATTCCATTTTCCCGAACATGCTGCTGAGCCTGCATCCCGATTATGTCATGGTGCATCAACTTCAGCCGCAGTCACCGCAACGGACACTGGTCTTTTGCGATTGGTTCTTTAATTGCGAAGCGTTCGAGCGCAGTGATTTCGATCCGGACGATGCCATTCAGTTTTGGGACATGGTAAACCGACAGGACTGGCACGTTTGCGAATTAAGCCAGCAAGGCATCGCGTCCCGTGCTTACAGGCCGGGCCCTTACTCCACCCGAGAAAGTATCCCGGCAGCGTGGGACCGCGAGTATCTGCGCCAGATGAGATGATCACCAATCTTAAACCCGTTGAGCCCCTGAACGGCTTGGATTAGAAAAGCGACGACGGACAAAGCCGAATTTCATTTATCCTCCCGATTAGAGCTTGGTGCTTTCGTGGTTTCCTGATCGGCATTCTCTTCGTAATCTTCACATATGCCGCCGCTGACCTATGCGAGCTATCTCGATCTCGAGAAACTGCTCTCACTTCAAAAACCGTGCTCGAATCCGCCTGAGCACGACGAAACGCTCTTCATCATCATTCATCAGACCTACGAGCTGTGGTTCAAACAGTTGCTGCATGAGTTTGAAAAAATAAAAAGGGATTTTTCGGCGGGCGACCTGTTCGGCGCGGTTCACACGTTCAAGCGCGCGCGCACGATCATGAAGGTGCTGGTCGCGCAGGTGGATATTCTTGAAACGATGACGCCATCGTCGTTCTCAAGTTTTCGCGACCGGCTCGAGACGGCGTCAGGATTTCAATCCGTGCAGTTCCGGGAGATTGAGTTCACACTTGGATACAAGCGGCCTTCAACCGTCAATTATTTGAAACCGGATTTCC
Organism: uncultured Verrucomicrobiae bacterium; assembly: GCA_963753675.1. Lineage (GTDB taxonomy): Bacteria > Verrucomicrobiota > Verrucomicrobiia > Chthoniobacterales > UBA10450 > Udaeobacter. The sequence continues at coordinate 124,909 of CAVWCZ010000009.1, forward strand.
CGGGCTACGATCGACTTCAGCAACTGCTGCATGGACGTACTGTGGTGGATCATTTCTATGATTTTCTCGAATCGCGCGGCGCAACCATCCCTGCTGATTTAAAGAATCGCGACCTGACACAACCGAATGGACCGGACGAACGGGTCCAGAAGGAGATTCTTAGGCTGTATAAAAATTCGCCGGAATGCTCAATATTGTTCGAATTGATGACCGATTTCGACGAAGGCCTTCAGGAGTGGCGATACCGGCACGTCAAATTAGTAGAGCGCACAATTGGCGCGAAGAAAGGCACCGGTGGGTCCCCGGGCGTGCCGTTTTTGAAAGAGTCCCTGTTCAGGCCGATGTTTCACGATCTCTGGGCAATCCGCCACGAACTGTGACGCTGCCGTGTCGTTCAATAACTCAAGATTTTAGCCCGAGAAATTGGCGCGCGGTACCGGAAAACAGCTGCGTCTTTTCTTCGTTAGGGAGTTTCATGGACTCGATCAGTTTGCCCGGATGTGTTTCGCCTAACGAAAACGGGTAATCGGACCCGAACGCGATGCGTTGCGCCCCAAACAATTTAAGCAGCAGGTCAAGGGCGTCGGCGTCATGAACAAGCGAATCGACGTAAAACCGTGCCGGTTCTCCATCGTGAGCGAGGTAACGACGCGGACTGGTGCTGTTTTCAGCGGCCACGACATCAGGACGCACGCGAAACGCATGATCGACCCGTCCAACTGTAAATGGAAACGCGCCGCCGCCGTGGGCGAAAGCGACACGAAGGTTTGGAAACCGCTCGAAGACGCCGCCAAAAATCATCGAACAAATCGCCAGCGACGTCTCTGCCGGCATGCCCACCAGCCACGGTAGCCAGTAGTTCGGCATTCGGTCGCTTCCCAGCATGTCCCAGGGATGAACGAAGATTGCCGCATTGAGTTCTTCCGCAGCACTCCAAACCGACTGAAATGATGCGTCGTCGAGATTCAAAGTATCGATGCGTCCGAATTGCGGATTTGCATCAACGTGCGTACCGATCTGTGCGCCGCGCAGACCTAATTCCCGAATGCACCGTTCCAGTTCTGCCGCCGCCAGCTCAGGATCCTGCATTGGGATCGTGCCCAGGCCTGTAAAACGTGTCGGATGCTTGCGAACAAGTTCTGCAATGTGGTCGTTGAGTAAACGCGAAAGATCGTATGCATCGGCCGGTTTGGCCCAGTAGCTAAACATCACCGGAACGGTCGAAAGCACTTGCATGGACACGTTGGCCTTATCCATCTCTTCGATTCGGCGGGTCGGCTCCCATACGTTGTCGCTTATTTGCCGAAAGAAACGGTCACCGACCATCATTCGTGCGCAGCACGGCTTGTGGTGATCGAGCCGAACAAAACCGGCGTAACCGTATTTGGTGTCGAGGTCAGGCCATTCGCGGGGCAAAATGTGGGTGTGCAGATCGATCTTCACCGGATGCAATTGTAGGGCGATTCCGTGAAACGCCAATGTCGAAAGGAGCCAGACACCAAAGCCCTGCAGCGACGCACTACAGAGACGCTACCGGCTGCGCTTTTTCCACTTTCGTCCCGCACTTTTTACATGTACGGCGGCCATCGTCACTCCAGAATTCGAGCATTGCTTTGCTAAAATGGTCGACGATATCCGCGCAATCGAAGTGGATGTCCTCCACAAGTGCTCCGCAATTTTCACAATAGAAAATGACGTGTTCCTTTTCACCAGGCGGACGACGCCGCTCTACAACCATCCCGATGGTGTCAGGCGGGCGTTGAGGCGAGTGCGGCACGTTTGGGGGAATGAAAAACGTCTCACCCTCATGAACAATATGATCAACGATGCGATCGCCCTCACGAATCCGCACCTTGATGTCTCCCTTGAGCTGGTAGAAGTACTCCTCCGAATCTACCAGGTGGAAATCGTTCCGCGCGTTGGGGCCTTTAATGACCATCACAAAAAAATCGCGGCCATCGTAAAGATATTTGTTGCTCACCGGCGGTTTAAATTTGTCCGCATTCTCTTCGATCCAGTTTTTTAGATTGATCGGCGGTGGTACGTTGGTCATACATGTGAGGGTATTTGTGTCGGTGCACACCGTCAAACCTGCATCGATGGCCGCTAATAAAACGGCTTTTGTGTAGTCCTCGCCTTGCTTTCGATTTGAGCGAATCTCACGCAAATACGGCAAACAAATTTGTCAGGGTTGGAGTGGTGTGCGCTGCGGAAATACGACAAACTTTTCGATCGCAGGCAAGGTCGTACAAGCAACACTGCCAAGCGCCTTTTGGAGGGCCAGCTCTCGTAAGAGACAGCCACAAGGCCCCTTAGAACCGACTTTAAAGTTGAACAAACAACATGGAATTAAATAGTATCCGCCCCTTCGTGAATGTTGGCAGAGTTTTGCAAATTGCAGGGACGCTTCTCGCAGCACTGATTGTTTGCAGTTGTGAAGAGTACCCAACGTATGAGTCGGGCTTCTACCCTCGTGCGGCTCCCACAGGCTGGTGGAACGACGACGACGCTTCGGGAAAGCCAAAGATCGTCGTGCGAATTGGCGAGCAGAAAGCTTACTTTTACAAAGGGAAACACTTGGTCGGCGAAACGACTGTCTCCACGGGTAAACCCGGATTTTCTACGCCGCCGGGGCATTACACAGTGGTTTCAAAAGATGTGGATCACGTTTCGAGCGTGTTCGGCGATTACGTGGATGACGCCGGTAATGTCGTCAGGTCCAATATCGATTCTCGAAAGGACAACCGGCCGAGAGGAACCCATTACGATGGCGCGCGAATGCCTTACGCGATGTTTTTCAGAGGTGGTTACGCAATGCACCAGGGTTACGTTCCTCCCTTTGCGGCGTCCCACGGATGCATCCGTTTGCCGGGAAAGATGGCCGTGAGGTTTTTCGAGAACGCCCCCGTCGGAACTCCGGTGACCGTAACCGATTAGGTGAGGGCCGAATCTTTCATCCTGAAGTTCCGGGGCTGCCCTGCGATGATCGATTCACATTAGAAGATCGCAACATCGCCGGGCAAACAGATCGGTTCGAGTTTTGACGTACCGCTCAATCGCACGTCAAATGCCGCGGTACGCGACCCGTGCTAATTTGACGAAGCATGCACAAGAGCATCATTGCACAGGAAAGGGTTTCAGCTACAGGCCTAACGAATAAGGAATTGCAGCGGTATTCGCGGCATTTGATCATGCCCGAAGTCACTGTCGAGGGACAAAAAAGACTTAAGGCAGCACGGATTTTGTGCATTGGCGCCGGTGGTCTGGGTTCTCCTGCCGCGCTCTACCTGGCGGCAGCCGGCGTGGGAAAGCTCGGCCTTGTCGATTTCGATCGGGTCGATATCACCAATCTCCAACGGCAAATTCTTCATGGAACAAAAGATATCGGCCGAAGCAAATTGGAATCTGCGCGCGACAGCCTGCGGGATACCAACCCTGAAATCGAAATTGAATTGCACGAATGCCGTTTTTCCAGCGAAACCGCAGAGCAAATCGCAGAGGATTACGACGTGGTGGTCGACGGCTCGGATAATTTCGCCACGCGTTATCTCTCGAATGACGTCTCTGTTTTTGCGCGGAAGCCAAATGTCTACGGCTCAGTATTTCGATTCGAGGGTCAAACCACCGTGTTCGCGCCACATCTGGGCGGTCCATGTTATCGGTGTCTTTTTCCCGAGCCGCCTCCGCCGGAGTCCGTTCCGAACTGCGCGCAGGCGGGAGTGCTTGGAGTCCTGCCCGGCATTATCGGCATGCTTCAGGCGATCGAGACAATCAAGCTGATCGTTGGTATCGGCGAACCGCTAATCGGGCGCCTGTTGCACTTCGACGCGCTAAAGGTGCAGTTCCGCGAACTTAAGCTGCGGCGCGACCCGCAGTGTCCCGTCTGCGGTGATAACCCGACAATCTTTGCACTGATTGATTACGATCAGTTTTGCGGAGTGCGAGAAACCGAAGCTGTCCCTGAGATATCCGTACACGAGCTAAAACAGAAAATGAATGACGGCGAAACGTTCGAGTTGATCGATGTTCGCGAGCCATTCGAATACGAAATCGCGCGGATCGACGGCGCGAAGTTGATCCCTCTGGGGGAAATCGCCGGGCGAACCGACGAGCTGCAACGCGAGCAGCCCATCATTGTTCATTGCCACAGCGGCCGCCGCAGCGCTCAGGCGGTGCAACTGCTACAGCAACGCGGTTTCCGCAATGTGTACAACCTCGAAGGTGGAATCGATGCCTGGTCGGATAAGATCGATTCTGGCGTGCCGAAGTACTGAGCACATCGCGCAACATTGAAACGGCTATTTGCCGCAGTTTAACACTGCTGCCAATTGAGCAGTGCTGGGAACCACAGACCATTGCGCAAGCAATTCCCCGGTTCGCCCGAAGACAAAGACAGAAAAATCTTTCGCCCTTGGCGCCTTGCCTAATTGTGAAGCGACTGTTCCGTCAAAATCGGCCACGACAAATATGTCGTCTTTGGCGTCACGCAGGAGTTTTTGTGACTCATATCGCGCCTGAAGCCGTTTTGCCTCTTCACGCACGCGATGCCGGATGAACGTAGTCGCGATCCGACGCCCGATAACGGTGTGTCTGCCGGTAAAATGAACGACCGTAATCATTCTGTAATTCGGGTTGCCCAGACAATTGTCTGGAACATGATCCCCCACTGTGCGCGCCTTTTCGCGGTCTGCCGTAGTCGCAAGGACCACAACGGTCACATGTCCGTCTGAGGTAGAAAGTTTGTTGCCATCAATATCGACAAAGCTGATCGAATAGGTCCCACCGATTGAAAGCGTCCCGGGCAAAACTGCAGCAGGGAGCAGAAGGCTCGTCGCTATCAACAAAAAAATTTGAAGTGCACCCACCTTCACAAGTAAGCAAATTGTCGAGAATGCACCGCATTGCCAACAATCCGCGCCAGTCTGGTCTGAGGTCTCCATCATCGGCAAGCTCAAACCTGGCGTGTGTTTGTCTCACGATTTTTTTCCTTTGCGGTTTGACTGGCTGCGATCGCGTCGGCAGTTCGCGCTACGATCAGTTGATGCAGGATGCAGATAGCAAATCAGCGCAGGGCGATTACGAGCGGGCCATCAATCTCTATGAAGCAGCACTTGATGACAGTCCACGTGGTGCTGAGGTCCATTACAAACTGGCGCTTCTTTATGATGACAAGCTCAACGACCCTGTAGGCGCTCTGCACCATTTCAAGCGGTACCTCTCACTAAATCCAAACGGCTCGCATGCTAAAGACGTCAAAAATTCAATTAAGCGCGACGAAATCGCAGCACTGACCGCCTTGTCCGGTGATTCCGTGATTACCCGGGGAGAAGCGGCCCGGCTTCGTAACGAAAATCTGATGCTGCACAACCAACTTGAAGCGCGCGCAGCGGCGCGAACGGCACCGGAAAAATCGCAGGCAAGCGATGCAAAATCGAAGAAATCCGGGTCAAGGAAGGCAGGCCAAACCTATGTGGTTCAGTCGGGAGACACGCTCTTTTCGATTTCCAGAAAGTTTTATAACTCGTCGAAACACTGGAAAGATATTCTCCAGGCGAACAAAAAGCATATTCGCAATCCGAAAGATCTCACCGTTGGTCAAACTTTGCTCATTCCTTGAGCTGAGGTAGGGACGTCACGCCGCGACGTCCGAGCGGCGCAGCACACCAGCCCTACCCGCTGTCATCTCCGATCCCCAATAGCTCGTGTTGCCACGGCACCAGCAAAGCCTTCGCCCGTGCAGGCTCCGCCGCGACAGCTTCCAGCGCGCCGCGTGACGCAATGAATGATTGGTCCAAACCTAATTGCGCGGCGGATTTGTCACGCCGTTCTCGCAGCTTGTCTGCGCAACGAAGCGTTCCTGCACTCGGTCGAACACCTGAACGACGGCGCATTAGTGGCCACCTCGATTGCGGCGACTGCAGCGCAGTTTTCGCTGCTTCGCAGAAAGTTTCCCTGCGACGCGTCGAAAACTGCCTGTAATCAGGTACACCGCCCGACGCAAAATTTATTGCTGCTTTCAAGAGTTCGTGGTTCTGCAGAATATGGAATGGCGGTCGATCCGCCAATTCCGCTTCTCTCTCCCGCCATTGCCACAAAGCGCGTAGAACGGCTCCCGCATGCGGATCGAGCGCGCCGGCTCCGGAGATGCGCCAAAGTTCATCCGGATTGCGTTCACGCGAAGCTGCCGCCACCTCAATGGCACGATCGCAAGACTGTCGAAACCAGTCATGCCGTTGAAATCGCTCCAGCTCTTCCTCCAATTTCGAGGCAAGTGGCAACAGATAATGCACATCGTTCAGGGCGTAATTCGCCATGCGCTGCGGCAAAGGCCGCAACCCCCAGTTTGCTTTTTGCGAATGTTTTTGAAGCTCGACTCCGAAGAAGCGCTTTACCAGCGCGCCCAGATTAAACTCACGAATCCCAAGCAACCGCGCCGCAATGACGGTATCGAAGATTTTCGTAGCCGTGAATTGCAAACCGCGCCGAAGCATCCGGAGATCGTAGTCAGCTCCGTGCAAAACAATTTCTCTGGGCTCCAGTGCATGCCGGAGCGGTTCCAAATCGAGATCACTCAAGGGATCGACCATGAAATCGTTGCTGCCGTCCCCGGGAGGCACGCTGATTTGAAGCAAACAAAGTTTCTCTCGATAGGAGTGCAAACTGTCCGCCTCTGTATCGAGAGCGACGCGATCAGCGGCTTGGATTTGCCGAATCAAATCGGCCAGGCGCTGCGCCGACGCAATGAGATCGCCGCCCATCACCGCAACCCGCTCAAGAGCAATTCGGCGTTCGTTTTAGTCGCGTGGAGATTGTCGATCAGTTTTTCCATCGATTCGAGCGGCGGAAGCGCCCCCATCGCCTTACGCAGCATCAGCACGCGCTCCCATTCGTCGGGATGATAAAGCAACTCCTCGCGTCTTGTGGCCGATAGCAGCGGATGGATCGCGGGGTAAATCCTTTTCTCCTGCAATCCCCGATCGAGGTGCAACTCCATGTTTCCAGTGCCTTTAAATTCCTCAAAGATCAATTCGTCCATGCGGCTGCCAGTCTCGGTCAGCGCTGTGGCCAGCACGGTGAGGCTGCCTCCTTCTTCAGCATTTCGCGCGGAACCGAAAAATTTCTTCGGCTTAATGAGCGCTTTCGCTTCAACCCCGCCGGACATAATGCGGCCTTTGCCCGGCTCAAGATTATTATATCCACGAGAAAGTCGCGTGAGGCTGTCCAGCAACAGCACCACATCGCGTTTCATTTCCACCAGGCGTTTGGCGCGTTCCAGCACCATCTCGGCGACCTGCACGTGGCGCTGCACGTTTTCGTCGAAATTCGAGTGAAATATCTGGCAGTCGATTTCACGCTGTAAATCCGTCACTTCCTCAGGACGCTCGTCCACCAATAGCATGACCAGAATAATGTCGGGATGATTGGCTCGAATCGCTTTGGCAATTTCCTTTAGCAGAATGGTTTTGCCCACTCGTGGCGGCGCAACGATCAGGCCGCGTTGCCCGCGACCAAGCGGCGTCAGTAAATCGACCGCACGAGCGCATATCGAAGTGCTGTCTGGATTTTCCAGGATAATTCTGCCCTGCGGAAACTGCGGCGTTAGCTTGTCAAAGGCCGTCGGTTGTTTCCATTCTTCGGCCGGTTGGTCCTCGACTTTGGTAACCATGTCGAGGGATAGAAACTTCTCGCGTTGGACAGGCAATCTCACCGTGCCGGCAAGCTTTTGCCCGGGCCGGAGATCGTACTGCTCCACCAGGGACCGCGGGACAGCCACATCTTCGGGAACAGGCAGGAAATTCAATTTCGGCCAGCGCAACATCGCAAACGAGTCGCTCACCTGATCAAGAAATCCTTCTGCTGTAACACTTGCACCACTTGAGATTGCCGCGCGCACGATGTCCAGAATGTGCTGATGGCGTGACCGCGTGGGATGCAAATGTAAATCGAAATCGCGGGCCAACGCTCTCAGTTCCCTTTCCGGAAGCTCCTGCAGCTCGCTAAGATCAAGCGCGCGCACTGTAGCCGGGGGCGCTGACACCGGCGCCTGGGCTTCCTCTTCGGATCCGCTTTCACGCCTTTCGTGTGCAGGCGCCGCGCCTGCCACTGCAGTTTCCATTTGGGAAGCGGAGGCCTCTACTTTTTCGTCCATGTTTGCCCCTGCCATAACCCGACCAAAAATCGCGCCTGCTTGATAAGGCCCGCGCGACTGCCGTTGTTCCAGATCACGTGGTCGGCCCGTCTGATTTTTTCTTCGAGCGGCATTTGCGATTCAATCATTTGTTTGGCTTCTAAGGGTTTGAGCGACATCCGCTCCTTTAAACGGCGCAGCTGCACGTCCTGTGAGCAGCCCACCACCACGACTCGATCGCACAACGTTTCACCGCCGGTTTCATAAAGAAGTGGAATGTCAGCAAAGAAAAAGTTGGAAGAATTGCGATGCCTTTTCGCCTCTGCCCTCCATTGGCGGCGAATCCGCGGATGGAGGATCTGTTCGAGCGCGCGTCTCTTTGTCGCGTCGCTAAACACTATCGCTCGAAGCTTCCCTCGATGCAACTCTCCTGCGGTTGAAAACACCGGTGACCCAAATTCACGCCGAATCTCTTTCTTAATTTCCGGCCGATCCAAAAGGATATGAGCTGCCTCATCTGCGTTAAAGAACGTTGCGTTTGGTAAAAAATCACGCAGACATTCGCCGAATGTGCTTTTTCCCGTGGAAATTCCGCCGGTGATCCCAATTGCAGGCATTTACTTGGGGAACATAAACGCTGCAACCTCGACTTTGTCAGCCGCAAAATTTTCGGCCAACGGCTGCAATAAAGCCCAATCCCAGCCCCGGTTTTTACGGAATCTTGACGACTTGTCGTGCAAGTCTGTTCAATTCAGGCCCGCTACGGGATGGACTCTCTGCGACGAGCTCTGCACTGACTTTCTTGAGTTCTGCAGTAAGCGCTTCAATTTCCTTTTGCTGGCGCATGGCTGTCGCTCGCAAGTCTGACTTTAATTGCGCGATCGTTGCTTCCTGTTCGGTCACTTTGCGGTGCTCTTTTAGGAACTCGTTGAGCAACATTGCGTTCACCGCTTCATAGCGCACAGAGATCGGCTCGCCGTCACGATCCAGTCGGACGAGGTCAGGATTCACTTTCGCCACTTCTTCGGCCACCAATCCGAACTGCGGCGTCCCTTTAGGATCGAACTTCTTCTTGAAATGGAAGGTGACAGGATTGAGCGCCAGAATCGATTCGCTGGCTTTATCCATCGGTTTGATGTCTTCCTTGTATCTGGCAGAGGAAACATTGGAGTCGCCCAGTCGGCCAGTTACAGGGTCGATGTAGACCGTAGCGCCGCCCGGGATATTCACGCCGGCAATACCCCTGATATAGCAGGCCTGGCTTCCCGATAAGTTTCCGCCAATTCGAATCACGCCGTTTTCACCTGCAATACCGTACGCGCCAGAACCGATGTAGATATTGCCATTTTCACCTGCGTTAAGGTTGGCGCCGGCTTGCCATCCGATGGCCGTGTTGTCTCCGCCAGAGTTGAGATCAGTGAGCGCGCTCCAGCCGATGGCCGTGTTGTCGTTGCCCGTGGCACTGGAATTGAGTGAATCAGCACCGACGGCCGTGTTAAGGAAGCCATCGGTGTTGGAGGCAAGCGCGGAGACGCCAACTCCGGTGTTGTCGTCCGCAAGGCCGTTTCCGGTCGAGTCATTACTCCGGAGCGCGTTAGAACCGACGGCCGTGTTTCTTGCGGCGATATGGTTGTTAGAGAGCACACTGGAACCAACGGCCGTATTGCTGGCACCGGTGGTGTTCATAAAGAGGTCGAATGCTCCATCGGCCGTGTTAAAGGTGCCCGTATTGTTAAAGACAAGCGCATCAGTTCCGGTGGCCGTGTTCTCTGTGCCGCTGGTGTTAAGCAAAAGGGCCGCCGCGCCCACTGCCGTGTTGGAATCTCCGTTGTTGAGCGCCAGCGCTCCCCCGCCAAGAGCGGTATTGAAACTGCCGTCGGCATTGGAAAAGAGCGAACGCCAACCGATTGCGGTATTTCCAGCGCCACTTGTAAGCAGACTAAGCGCATCGCACCCTTCCGCCGTCGTGAAATTAGGGTAACAGCCGTCGGGCGGCGGAACGACTGCTTGCACACGCGGCAAAAACCCAAAGCAGGCCAAGCCTAACGCAACAAGAAATAGCAGAGTTGTTTGTTTAAGCTGAATCAATGAAGTCATCGTTCTTCCTTCCTTATCCCCGCTAAATTAATTATGAAATTGCGAGGTCTGTAGGAGGCGAAGAACCCAGCGGAGAAAAGTCCTCCGCCCGATTCAGATCCGCTTGGCGACGCCTAGTCTGGCGAAATTTGGACCAGCTGGTCAAGGCAATTCGGGCAAATCGGCAATCGTGGATTCTAACTCCACAAACCCCGCGGCTTTTCATCGGCTCGCACAACGAAATATCTTCCGTCGTGACGCGAGGCCTTTTGACCATTGCCCCTCTTACGGACGCGTGGAAATATCTAACACTTGCGAACTGGAGGGTTTGGCGATCATTCGTCGTCACTCAACAATTGCAGCGCAAGTGGGAGCGTCGTTAACGCGCCGACGGCGACCAGCGTCCAGCCGATCGCTCGCCTCTGCTCACCGCTCAGCTTTTCAGAAAGTAACAGCGCTATGCCCGCGCCGAGCATTGCACGCGTGCCGGCGATGAGACCGATTTGAGGAACGGTGACTTCGTGTCGCTTCATGTGTCGTCTTACTCCTTTAATAACAATGCACCATGGAAGAGCCCGGCCCGCAACCCGAGCAGCGCCGATCCAAGTTCGAGAAATGCAGTCAGCTTTTCATCCGCGTGCAGCGAACACTTTCTCTGGCGCTGCGTGCCCGGGCTTCCTACTGGTTGCTCAAAACCGTCTGCGACGCGGGTTTGTTCAGGTCCAGTGGCGCACTCACTTTCTCGATTCGCGGTACACTTTGAGTCCGATCCGATTAAAGCATGATGCGAACGTCACCGCGGCGTGATGCCTTCGGCAAGATCGACATGGAACGTTTGTTTCATCTTCGTGCTGCCGAAGCTTAACTCGGCCGTGTAGTCACCTGCGGCGACAAATCGCTCCGGCTTTTCGCCGCCGTATTCTACTCTCACGTCTTTGGTCGGCCGAAGGTCCCAATTCAAACGAGTAAATCCCGGCGTGCCCGGCGCCTTTAAATTCGCCACGGGTTGCCCCGCTGAGTTGGTAACGGCGATCTTGATTTCGTCGCCTGTAAATTCGTGCACCCAAACCGTAAATAACGCGCCTTCGGCCGGGTTTTCACCGCGATAAATTCCTTTGCCGTTCCAGTCCGCAAATCCAGGTTGCAGATATCTGGCTGTGACGGAACGCACACTGAATAAGTGTGCCGGTTCCTCCGTTATCGCAGAAGTGAATTCCCGAAACGGTACGCTGTCATCAAGAATGGCAATGCTGCGCCCATGCGTCGCGATGACCAGATCCGATGTGCGCGGATGAATCTGGATATCGTCGACGCGAACCGGGGGAACATTTCCGATGCGCACCCAGTGCGCACCTTGATCAAAGGATGCGAAAACTCCGAAATGCGTACCGGCGTAAAGCAGTTTCGGATTGACCGGGTCTTCGCGCACTACCTCGACCGGATCACCTGACGGGAGATCACCGGTAACCGATTGCCACGTCTTACCCAGATCGGCCGTTCGCAGGATCGAGGGACCATCGTCACCGGTTCGATAATCATTGGTAGCGACATATGCCACATTAGCATCCAGATGAGACGGGTCGATGCGTGACACCCATTGGCCACGCGCCGGTTCGGGCAAGTTGTTCGTTAATTCCGTCCACTTACCGCCGTCATTTTCGGTGACCCACAGCCGACCGTCATCTGTGCCCGCCCATAACAATCCCGCTTTTCTCGGTGATTCAGCGAGCGAAAACACAGTGCCGTAATTTTCTGCGCCGCTCCCGGCGGCAGTCGCGCGTCCAGGTTCGTTGCGCGTCAGATCGGGACTGATCACCGAATATTTTTCCATGCGATCGGTCAGCCGGAAAACGTGGTTACCGCCCAGATAAATCACGCCCGGCTTGTGTTGGCTGGTGATCATCGGCGAGTTCCAATTGAAGCGATAACGAGGCTGGCCTTCAGCCGGTTCGGGGCGCAAACGCCGAATCTCGCCGTTTTTCAAATTGATCCGGTGCACTTCACCCTGCTGGCTCTCGGCGTAAAACGTGTCGCGATCCGTCGGGTCGAACAGCACATAAAACCCGTCGCCACCTGCAAGCGCCGTCCAGTCGCAATTGCGAATCCCTTCCTTGCTTTGCACGCCGCTCGGTCCCACCCAGTTCTCGTTGTCCTGGAGGCCACCAGCGATTCGGAAGTACGGTTGCGTGTCGTCCAGCGAGATCCGGTAAAATTCGCCCGCAGGGAATTTGTTTAGATGATCCCAGTTTTTTCCACCGGCAAAGCTTTGATACACGCCTCCGTCCGTTCCCAGTAACACACGCTGGCAAACTTGAGGCTTTGGCGGCTTATTTTTCTCTTTCGGTTTCGACGGCTTCGACGGCGGCACAGTGCCGGGCTGAATCGCCAACGCGTGGTCGTCAGGGTGCGTTTTTTCGGTTAAATCTTCTCGAAAGTTCGTTCCCGCGTCATCCGATACCAGCAAGGCGAACCCGAGCAGGTAAACACGCTGGTTGTTCGACGGGTCGATGCGAATCTGACTGAAGTACAACGGGCGTGGATCGAGCGCGCTCATGCGCTCCCATTTCTCGCCCCCATCCGCGGACCGAAAAACTCCCCCGCTCTTGCTGCGCAGATCGTCAATGGCGCCGATTCCGCCTTCGTAACTTTGCACGACCGCCATGACAACTTTTGGATCGCTGACGCTGATTGCCAAACCTATGCGGCCAGTTTGCCCGGGAAGACCGTCCCTAAGTTTTTTCCAAGTCGCACCGCCGTCGGTACTCTTAAAAATTCCACCGACATCTTCGCCACCGGTCACACTTGGGCCGGAGGTGAAACTCCACGGAGTGCGTTGGCGGGCGTACAACGCTGCGTAAACAATCTGCGGATTCGCCGGGTCCAGCATCACATCGCCACAGCCTGTGTTTGCATCATGCGGAGGCGCTGCATGCAGGACTAATTTCCAACTTTTGCCAGCATCCGTTGTTTTAAATAATCCGCGTTCGCCGCCGTCCTTCCACAGATTCCCCATTGCCGCCACGTAAGCGGTCTCCGGTTTTCTCGGATCGACAACGATGCGCGCAATAGTGCGGCTGTCCTTTAAACCAACGTTCTGCCACGTCTCGCCACCATCGCTCGATCGATAGACGCCGTCGCCCCAGTCGGACGTATTCCGATCGTTCGCTTCGCCGGTTCCAACCCAAACCACATCGGAATTAGATGGCGCAACCGCGAGCGCCCCGATAGAGAGCATCGGCTGCTTATCGAAGATCGGGTCGAAGGTAACGCCGTTGTCCCTGCTCTTGAAAATGCCGCCATGCGCAAGGCCTACGTAAAAGACGAACGGATTATGCGGATCAATCGCGATGTCGGTCACGCGGCCCCCCATCACCGCCGGTCCAATCGAACGCGCCTTGAGATTCTTAAAAAGCGCTTCTGTGAGAGGTAGGGGCGATGGAGAAGGACTCGGGGTCGCAGAAGGCAACGGAGTCTCTTGGGCCCACAAATTTGTAACAGTGCAGCTTGCAAACCAAAACGCGCAGAAACATGCAATTCGGGTGGTCATCAGGACGTTACCATCGCGTTGTCCGACTGTAGGGCAAGCGCATCGCTTGCCGATTCGGTGAGCGGCAGGCGGCGCGCCTGCCCTACAAGCCGTTACCGTAACCATGACGGTTTGCGGCTCGCCGAATCGTTGTAAGGTTGTAACTCTTGTAATTCTTTGAATTTCTTATGACCGAACAAGTTTTGGCAGGAAAGACCGGGCTCGTTTTCGGGGTCGCGAACAAGCGCAGCATCGCGTGGGCAATCGCAAAAGCGTGGGCCGCAGCGGGTGCGCGCCTGATTTTTAATTACCAGGGCGAACGGCTAAAGGAAAATGTCGAGGAGCTGGTCGCCGAGTTCGGTGAGACGACGCCCCTGTTTCCCTGCGACGTTTCCAGCGATGACGAAATCAAAGGATTTTTCGAAAATGTCCGAACGAAAACGGATCGCGTTGATTTGATGTTGCACTCGCTTGCCTATGCGCCGCGCGAAGCATTGGAAGGCGATTTCGTCAGCACAACCCGCGAAGCCTTCCGCGTCGCGCAGGATGTTAGCGCGTACTCGCTGGTTGCGCTCACCCGTGAGACGAGCGCGCTAATGACCAATGGCGGCAGCATTGTAGCGATGACCTATTACGGATCCGAAAAAGTCGTACCGCATTACAACGTGATGGGTGTTGCCAAAGCCAGTCTCGAAGCCAGCGCACGCTATCTGGCGTACGATCTTGGTCCGAAAAAAATTCGGGTGAACTGCATTTCGGCGGGTCCCGTACAAACGCTTGCCGCACGCGGAATCAGCGGGTTCACCTCCATGCTGAAGCATTACCAGGAACGCGCGCCGCTCAAACGGAGCTGCGATCCTGCTGAGTTAGGCGCGACCGGGGTTTTCCTCGCCAGCGACACATCCGCAGCCATCACCGGTCAGGTCATTTACGTTGATGGCGGTTACCAAATAATGGGGATGTAACTCCTCTGCTTTCGGTTCCGTTTTCGGTCCGCTTCCTCTTCTTCTTACTCTTGCTCATGCTCTTGCTCGTAACTCGAAGACGAAGCGGCGCGCCCTCGCCACGGCGAGCAGGCTATCGTCGCGCCCTACCGACGGAATGATTGATGATTGCTCGTATCTGGCACGGGTGGACGACGCCTGCAGACGCGAAGGCATACGAGAAATTGTTGCGCGATGAGATTTTTCCGGGCATTGCCGCTCGAAAAATTGAGGGCTATCGCGGAGCGGAGTTGTTTATTCATGAAGATGGCGATGAAGTCGAATTCGTTACGCTGCTTCGCTTTGATTCCATGGATGCGGTGAAGGAATTCGCCGGCGCCGATGCGAGCAAGCCGGTGATTTTTCCGAAAGCCGAACAGCTGATCACGCGAATGCAGCCGGCGCGGCATTATCGAATCGCTATCGGCAAATGAATTGTAGGGCAGGCGCTCCGCCTGCCGTCGGTGGGTTCGGCAAGCGGAGCGTTTGCCCTACAGACGCCGTGCGCGACGTTGCTCCTGATGGAACTCGCCTCGCAGCTCCGAAAACTCCTGGGCAACGAGATTGTTTCCGACGACACGGAAACGCTTGCTGCACACGCCGGCGACAAATGGTTCGCGGCGCATCTTCCGGAAGTTGTCGTCTTTGCGAGATCGACAACTGACGTAAGCAAACTCCTTCAGTTTGCATCGCGGGAAAAAATCCCTGTGACGCCCCGCGGAGGGGGATTTGGTTATGTGGGCGGATGCGTGCCGGCACGCGGCGGGATCGCGCTCTCGCTTATGCGCATGAACCGGATCAGGGAAATCAATTTTACCGACGCCGTTGCGATCGTTGAACCGGGCGTTTTCACCGGTGATCTCAAAACAGCCGCGCGTGCGCAGAAGTTATTTTATCCACCCGACCCGGCGAGCATGAAGGATTGTACCATTGGTGGAAACGTGGCCACGAACGCTGGTGGGCCGCGTTGCTTGAAGTACGGCGTGACGCGCAATTACGTGATCGGCCTCGAGGTCGTGCTCGCAAACGGCGACATATTGCAGACCGGTGGCCGCGTACATAAAAATAAGACCGGGTTCGATTTGATCGGCCTGTTTGTTGGATCGGAGGGAATGCTCGGCGTTGTCACCGAAATCACCCTCCGTTTACTTCCGCTTCCGCCTGCGCGCGCGACGTTGTCCGCCGCGTTCGCTACTGCACCGGAAGCTGCCGAGGCTGTGCAGGCTATTTTTGCGGCGGGATTTCTGCCATCGGCACTGGAAATCGCCGATCATTTCACGCTCGATGCGGCCCGGCGCGATTTGGGTCAGAAAATTGTACCCAAAGGAAACGCACATCTGCTCGTCGACCTGGATGGACAAGAGGAGAGTGTCCGCGGCGAATCCGCAGCCATCTACGACTTGATCGAGAAAAGAAAGCCAAATGCGCTGGAAATGGCCGAGGGCGAGGCCGAGTGCGAGAAACTCTGGGCGTTGCGACGGCAGTTCAGCAAGTCGCTGCGCGCAACCGGCCTAACCAAATTGAACGAAGACGTGGTTGTGCCGCGAAGTCATCTCGTCGACCTGATAGAATTCGCGGGGAAACTGCAAACTAAGCATGGATTTCCGATCGCCTGTTTTGGTCACGCCGGGGACGGTAACATTCATGTCAATATCATGGCAGAGCGTTACAATCGCGACCCGGCTGTCCGTGAAAAGGTGGAGCAAGCGCTTGACGACCTTTTTGCCCAGGTGCTTGCCTGGGGCGGGGCAATTACCGGCGAGCACGGAATCGGTCTGGCAAAAAAACGCTGGTGGCCGGAAGCAACCAGCCCTGTCGCGCGGGACCTTCATCGCCGCCTAAAACACGCACTCGACACAGAGGGAATTTTAAATCCTGAAAAATTTGTGTGAGTTTCGGGGTGGGCCTGTAAATCAGATC
Organism: uncultured Verrucomicrobiae bacterium; assembly: GCA_963753675.1. Taxonomy (GTDB): domain Bacteria; phylum Verrucomicrobiota; class Verrucomicrobiia; order Chthoniobacterales; family UBA10450; genus Udaeobacter. The sequence continues at coordinate 141,542 of CAVWCZ010000009.1, forward strand.
CGTGTTTTCTGGTTGACGACTCCTGATCTGCATCAACATTAGGGCCACTTTTAGGCGCATTCTAACTCGCCCCGACTGACGCGCATCCGCGTCCTCGTGCACGAACCAGTAATTAAGACGCATGTCGTCTTGTTGCGCCCGCCTTTAATACAACAACGAATGAAAACAAAAAAATTTACTCATGCGATTGCAGTGTTGCTTTCCTCCATCGCATCTCTTTTCGCGCATGGAGCTGATTCAAAAGCGGAGCCTGCGAAAACCAAATTCAGCAAGAAATCGGACCGACCAGGAGAGAATCGTCTGCTTGAGGTCGGTTCGATCGGGTTTAATCCCGGTTTGCTGGCCAGGGATCGATCCGAACCGGGACAGCATTATCCGTGGAAAAAGGACATTGTGACCACCATTTTTTGGATCGGCGAAAAACCGAGTGGCAACAATCCTGTACCCAATCGTGTGAGTTCATGGGACAAACAGTGGGCAAAAAATTACGGCGGGGTCGACGACCCGGACCCGTCCCATCGCAGTAATTATACGCCGGTAAATTTCACGCCGGGGCTCAACCCGTTTTATTGCGCTCTTCCGTACAACGACAAGGCGCGCGAAGGGCATCGGCCGGAAGCGCCACGTGTCGTTCCCTGGTTTAGAGAAGCGTACCAGGGACCTGGCGTGTCGACTTGCAAAGACCGCTGGGTTGCAATCCGCAAAGGCAATCGCGTCGCGTACGCGCAATGGGAAGACGCGGGACCATTCCGCACGGACCACTGGCAATACGTCTTTGGGAACGACCGTCCAAAACCGAATCTGAACAGAGGAGCCGGCCTCGATGTTTCGCCTGCGGTGCGCGATTACCTCGGCTTAAAGCCGACCGACGTCACCGACTGGCGCTTTGTGGAATTCAGTGAAGTGCCGCGCGGTCCGTGGGCAACGGTTGGGGAAAATAACACCTTCGTGATTAACGATCGCAGCAAGGGCAAGGCGCTGGCCGAACGACTGGGCACGATCGCGCGCTAGGCAAACCCAGTCTGACTGCGCCGGACAGATTACGAATTGACACAGATTTCCCGTCAGGAATCTGGTGTTGATTCGATTCAATTTTATGAAAACCGTCGAACTTCCCGACGGCTGGCGGGTTCCAGCGATCGGTCAGGGCACATGGGGCATGGGCGAAAGCAAACGGGTGCGCGCAAAAGAAGTCGCGTCGCTGCGTCTTGGCATCGAGCTTGGAATGACTCTGATTGATACCGCCGAAATGTACGCGGACGGAGGCGCAGAGGAAGTCGTCGCCGACGCGATTGACCATGAACGCGACCGCGTGTTTGTCGTCAGCAAAGTCTATCCCCATAACGCGTCCCGCGCCGAACTGCCCAGGGCCTGCGAGCGCAGCCTCAAACGTCTCCGAATCGACGCAATCGATCTTTATCTTCTGCACTGGCGCGAACGAACACCGCCACTCGAAGAAACTGTAGAAGCGTTCGAGAAACTGCGTTCCGCCGGAAAAATCAAACGATGGGGCGTTTCAAACTTCGATCTCAATGATATCAGGGAACTGTTCGAGATTGAGAACGGTTTTAACTGCGTCACAGATCAGGTCCTTTACAATCTGGAGAACCGCGAAATTGAATTCGACCTTTTGCCTTTTCTTACATCAAACTCTCAAAGATCAGGCATTTCTGTGATGGCTTATTCTCCCGTCGGTCGAGGCGGTAAGTTATTACGAAATGCGGTGCTTAAAAAGATCGCCACCTCTCACCATGCGACGCCGGCACAAATTGCGCTCGCCTGGCTGTTGCGCGACGCCGGAGTGATCGCCATTCCAAAAGCGAGCAAAGAAGAACACGTCCGTTCGAACGCGCGAGCAGTCGAAGTCGAGTTAACAAAAGAAGATCTGGCCGATCTGGATCAGGAATTTCCGCCCCCGCAATCAAAAAAGCCGCTGCCGATGTTGTGATTGCACATGGCTTTAATGAATATTCGCCGTCGGCAGAATAGTTTCGGTAGAAAACAGACCAATCGAGTTCTCCAACAGTCGCCGATTAGAAGCCAAGGCCGGAAAGCACTGCGGAATATTCGGTAACGAAAGCAGTGAGGTCCGGATGAGAGGCCTCGAATTTTTGGACGGACTGCTTTAGGCCATGCAAGACTTTCTCAAGTCCTTCCGGGTGTTTCTTCTTTTTGGCCGCTTCGTGTGCTGAGGCTTCGACGAACCGGCTGATGCTTTCAGCCTCCTCTTCGTGTGTTTGCGCAACTTTCGTAATAGCCGGTTTGAGCTTGGCGAGCACGGCCAAAAGTTCCGCCTTCTTCTCGGGCGAAATATGATCGGCGGCTTCAACCGCTGACTTGATTTTCTGAATGCGTTCGTCGGTCATTTCGAAATATGATGTCTTGCTGACTTTCCCACAATCTGCAATGGATAATCGGAATCAGAGTGGCCCGATCCCTGCAGAAAATTTTCGTATCCCTGGATCTACATTGGAAAAAGTATTGACGCCAACCAAGAATCCCGATTCCATGGCGCCCATGAAAACAAAAACTCCCGGATTGACTCTCACGATTTTCCTTTTGGCAAGTGCCACATGCTTCGCTGCGAATCCGCAAATAGGCACGTGGAAACTGAACGAAGCAAAATCAAAGTTCAAACCCGGAACGACCAAGAACACAATGGTTGTTTATGAGGCAGCCGGGGACCAGGTGAAAGTGACGGTTAATGGGGTGAATGCGAAGGGTAAACCCACTCGCAACCAATGGACGGGCAAGTTTGACGGGAAAAACTATCCTGTCACCGGCGATCCAAACTCAGATGCGAGATCATATAAAAAGATCAACGATCGTACACTGGAGATAACCATTTGGAATCACGGAAGAGTCACTGGCATGGGTCGAATTGTGGTTTCTGCCGATGGCAAAAGTCGCACGGTCAATACCAGCGGAAGCGACGCGAAAGGCAACGACTTTAAGAGCACTGCGGTATACGACAAACAGTAAGGAACGACTGCTGTAGCCGGCCGCGTTGAGGCCGGCCTCCGGGGTCACCGCTTCGGCGACACCACGCGCGACTGTTGTAGCGTCCGCTGTCCTCAGCGGATATATACTTGGCCTGCCGCAATCCTCGACTCCGCTGAGACAGCGCACACTACAGCAGTCGGATGTCTAATCCTCGTTGTGATAATCTGTCATCCGTATCCGCGATTCACCCGTTGATCGTCATCAACGTGTTCGCCGTCCTACGGGCGATGATACTTCTTCCATCTCACTTTCAACTTTCCGTGTTTGGATTTCCTGACAGGAATCCGGGCTTCATACTGGCGAGAGGCAGGCGCCACATACGCGAGGTCGGTATCGGATAGCCCAAGGGCATCGAGCGTTTGCATGTCCAGCCGGCCGGTCATTGGAAGTCCGGCACTCGATTGGAACGCACGCAACGCAAATGCAGTCCGGCGTCCGTACTTTCCATCGATCCGGCCGCGATAATATCCGCGAGTCATCAGTTGATACTGCGCGTCGGCGACCATCCGCCGGTTCACTCGAACTGGAGGAGATTGGTAAAAGGTCGCGGAATACGGAGGACTGCTTTGCAGTTCGCGTTCCGGTTGACGGAAAAACGGCTGCGAGACCTCGTTACGACTCGCCCTCGCATCAGGACGGACACTGCTGGCAGTGGCGGCTGGCTTTGCATTCGATTGAGCTGTCGCAACAACTGAATTCGAACTCGAACTCAGAGATTGCGATGTCTCCGGATTCATCTCGCCCGTCACCTGCAAACCGCTGCGAATTTGGTAGCGCCGAATCGCCGCAGTCGTTTCAGCGCTTTTCTCGCCCGTGATCCTTCCGTAATAAAAGCCCTGTTCCTTCAGAGTTTGTTGCAACGATCGAATCGTTTGATCGGCCCGCACCAACCCGGCGGCGCACAATGTAATGAGGAGATGCAACAGCAATCGTTTCATGTTTTCGGATCAATTTCGATCCGTTAACTGATTCGTATTCGCGCATGGCAGTGCGCGCGTCCTTGAGCAAGTCAGCTGCCCGACTTGGCTTGTGCCACGTAGTTTTTCACCTTGTTGAAATCGCTACCGACGACAGTACCAACAAGGCGGCCACGGCGATCGTAAACATTCACCTGTGGAATCGAATGTATATTGAATTGCTGCACGACCGTGGTTTTCCAGTTAACGATGTCGATCTTGCGGAGCGCGATCTCGGCATCGCTTCTCGTCATCTGCTCGAGATTTGGCGAGAGTTGTCTGCAGGCTCCGCACCAGTCTGCATAAAAATCGATTACAGTTACATTGCCAGGCACCAGGTGTTGGTTGATGTCCACCTGCGCACCATGCGAAATCACTTCGACCGGCAGGCCCCGACGCGCCGCGGCCATCGTCGCCTGATTGACTGTTTGCTGTGCGGAATAAGTAGAAGCAATCGCCGCATTGTAATGAAAACGTTCCTGAACCTCCTTGGGCAACTCGACGAAATAAATCTTTGAGATTCCTGATTTGCTTCTGAGTACAATGCCGTCGGGCTCAATGCGGCTGACCGTTGCGTTTTTATATTCCTTGCCCGCAATAGTCTTAAAGTCGTCAGCCAGGGCGGCTGTCGCGCAACACAGAGCTAGAAAGGCGGCGACCTTCATCGTGTAACTATCCAGAGAATTCTTGAAGTGACACGCTGTCCGACACAAGTTTTTTCTGGGATGCACTCAAGCAGACCAGGTCGATTAAACACTCGCCCGATTGGCAGAAATATGATGATTATTGTCATTGCTGCCATGAATTATAATCCGAAAATCGGAACCATGAATGCACAACATGGAATATCAGGGGGAAGGCTGGATGGATCCTGATTCGAATCAGGTATACGCAAAACCACTTGCCTCAACCGTCGGGCATCCCATTTGCATCGTTTGTGGAATGGATGTCGATCCTAAAACGGCGCCGAAGTCTGTGGTGAAAGGCGTGACTTATTATTTCTGCTCAGGCGACGACAAGAAAACTTTCGACGCGGCACCGGAAAAATTCATCACCGCAGCCGCCCAGGAAACGGCTGCATCAGCATCGCAAAATTGAAACCCCGGCGGGCAGTTAACAATAAAACATTCTCACCGGAGCCGCGGACACGGCAGATTGTGTTCGTGGCGGGGCCGGGCGTCGAGATTCTCGATTTGGTCGGACCGCTGCAAGTGTTCGCGCGCGCATCGGAAATACACACCAGGGAGAATCCGGGCTCGCCTCCGATTTATTCCGTCGAAGTCGCGACCATTTCTTCCGGGCGCTCGCTAACTGCCAACTGCGGCTTGCGCATCATCGCAAACAGAACCTTTCGCGAAGTGCGCGGCAAGATTGACACGCTGCTTGTCGCTGGCGGCAACGCGATTGAGCAGAATGAACCAAGTCCGGAGGCGGTGCGCTGGTTAAAAAAAATTGCGGGGCGAATCCGGCGAATCGGTTCGGTCTGCACTGGCGCGATGCTATTGGCCCGAGCCGGCTTGCTCGACGGTCGCCGCGCTACGACTCATTGGAACTGGTGTCAGACTTTGATCAAACGCGCCCCGCGCACGCGCGTCGATGTCAATCCAATATTTGTCCGCGATGAAAACGTTTACACGTCCGCCGGTGTGACAGCGGGAATGGATTTAGCGCTCGCACTGGTCGAGGAAGATCACGGTTCGCGACTCGCTCTGCAGGTTGCGCGCAACCTTGTGCTCTATTTGCGCAGGCCAGGTGGCCAATCACAATTCAGCACTGCGTTATCTCTACAACTGACCGACCGAAAGCCCTTGCTGGAGTTGGAAGCGTGGGTGCTCGATAACCTGAACAAACCGCTTACCGTGCCGATGCTCGCGGAGCGCGTGGCGATGAGTCCGCGCAATTTCGCCCGCGTCTTCACGAAAGAGATGAAGACAACGCCCGCAAAATTTGTCGAGCGTCTGCGCATCGAAGCAGCTCGACGGCGCTTGGAAGAAAGTCATAACAGTATGGAACTGATCGCAGGCGAATGCGGCTTCGGGAACGTCAACTCGATGCGTAACGTCTTTCAGCGGGCCTTGAAAATCGCACCGGGCCAGTACCGTCGCCACTTTCGCCACGTCAAGCATTCGGCTCGAAAAAATTAAATTAGGAAAGCAGGAAGCGAGGAAGGATTTCCAAATAGAATGTAAAAATCCGAGGGTACCAACGAGCGAGGGCGGGAGCGAGTTCAGCACACAGAAAATCCGAAGTTCTCTCCGGAAAAAGTGGGTTCCTGTTTTCCTGATCCAAAAATTTCAGGTTAGCCGTTGGGAATCGATTCCAGCAGAAGATCCGGATCGACCTCATAGAATGTCAGCAAGTCGCGATCGAGAAGCATTGATTGGCTCTATTTCTATGGCAGCTATTTTGTGAAGTAATCCAATGATCGTTGAATTGTGATTTCCTTAGGATCACAACAGCTGGCAGATATCTCTATTTCGTCTTTGCCTCCCTTTCCTCCGCCCGTTCGTAGAGTAATCTTCGCGTTTTCCAAATCTTCGGCGGTGAATCCATTTCTGAGGAGAATTAGTTTGGCCAACGGCACCTCGTTAGTCTTGACCGCTACCAGCAGGTGGTCGCGATCTTGTTTGTTGGCCTGAATCCGCGCCTGAGCTTCAGTGGCTTTTCTCTTCAGCGATGCCGCGTCCGCTATCGAGTGCGTGTCGGCAACATGGGCGTTTTGTTCTTCACTAGTCGCTTGCGCGTCCATGGTGACCGGAACACCAAGTAGCATCAATGATGCGAGAACAGAAAATGTAGTGCGTCGGAGAAGTTTCATCGATACAGGATCACGATCGGTTTTTTCAAACTGCGGTCAATTGGAGAAGCGCACAGAATTGCCGAGCCGACGATAGAAAGTTAAAAAGGTTACAATGAAAAGAGGGGCGAAGCCGAGCGGTGACGCTTAAAGCGCCGCCTCGTTTCGTCGATGTCAGGATGAGGTTGCGCTTATTTACGCAAATAAAAGCGCCGTCTCCCACGCCCTGACGGCATTGAAGACGACCGTGATCTCATCCCCCGGCAAGCCAAAAAATACAATCAATTCAGCGGACTGATCACAAACGCAGACTGAACCTGAAGGCTTGGCGTTTCCGGATAAATATTCAGACACCCGAAGCGAATGTTCAGCACCGCCTCGTTGGTGGGCGTATTCGGAACTGTCCAATCGAAATATTGCACCTTCGGATTACGCTGCTCTGTAAGAAGCATGTAGGTCGTCCTGCCACCGTCGAGCGAGAGAAGCACTTCCGTCTCGCACATCGTCAGATCTACGTTTGGAAAGTTCGCCGTCCACGCAACTCTCACGACTTGTCCCGGAACCAACACCTGTCCGGCTCTCGGCGAAATCAGTGTGGCGCCATAATTGCCTTTTGTACGCTGGGCCAAAGCGGTTCCAGAAAATTGCGGAGCCAACGCAAATGCCAATGCAACTGCTAAAAATAATCGTGGAGCTTTCATTTTTTTTCACTCCATCCGAGTCAGCGTCAACTTGTCAACAATAGTTTGCGCCGTCTCGCAAAAATAAGGCTCGACCTGCGTCGGTAATCATTTAAGAATTGCCACCGACCTTTCAGCCCTCGCCGCATCAGCAAAAAACTACATATGAATACACGCCTCCACCTTACTCTGCTTGCCTCTCTTTTCGCATTTCTTACGTCTGCCACATCCGTCTTGCACGCACAGACGCGCTCGCACACCGGGGGCATTGATGTGCCGGACGGTACACGCAAATGCATAAAGCCCGAGCAGCGTGCAGTGAAACCGATCGATCTTTTCAGACCGTTGACGTGCCTGGAGGCGGTGGTCAACGTCAGCGCCACAGCCGGCAACCAGGCTGAGAGTTTCGTGAACGTTAACCCGACGAACCCAAACAACATCGTAGCCACCTCGAACAACCCCGGTACCGCCAGCATTTTCCGCGCGTACTCAACAGATGCCGGCACGACCTGGACGCGCGGCACGGTGGCCACGGGTGTGGCATGCTGCGACGGACAGGCGGCCTGGGACGGATTCGGTAACTTGTTCCTGGTCTACATCAACAGTGGACTTAACCAAATCAACGTGATCTTGAGCACGGACGGTGGCGCCACATTCGGTGCACCCGTCACCGCAGGCACCGGCAGCATTGACCAGCCTTCGATTGCTGTAGGCAACGGCAGCGTGTGGGTAGACTGGAACCAAAGCGGAAGCATGGTCGCTCGTGGGGCGCCAGTAACAGGTCTCGGTGTTTGGGGGCCGTTCAACGCGCAGCAGGCGATCCCCTCAGCGAGTGGCAGTTTCGGCGGCATCGCTGTCGGGCCTGGCCCGAACGGCGGCAAGGTTATCGTGACCTATCAGAGCCCGACTGGTGGGCAGGGTCCGGCGACGATCTACGCCAATGTGGACGCGGACGGTTTGGGAGCGGGTGGTTTCGGCGCGCGTGTCACGGTTTCGGCGACAAACGTGGGCGGCTTCGACTTTATTCCCGCGCAGAATGAACGCTCGATCGACGCTGAAGCCGGAGTGGTGTGGGATGCGACCGGTGGGCCGTTTAACAACCGCATCTACCTGGTGTACACAGATGAGACGGTCAACGAGAATAACGACACCGATATAGAGATGCGTACGTCGACTGATGATGGGGCGACGTGGAGCGCTCCGGTGCGCGTGAACGACGACGCGACCACCAACAGTCAGTTTCTGCCCTACGTCACGCTCGACTCTACAACCGGCACGGTGGCAGTGGGCTTTCACGATTGTCGCAATGATAACGGCGTGCCTGGTCCGGGCGGAACGAACATGATTCCTAACGACGATGCGGAATACTACGGCACCTACACCACCGACGGCGGCGCGACCTGGGCCCCAAACCAGCGTTTAAGCGGTGGCTTCTCGAACGCGACCGCGTCGGGCAACGGCATCGATTATGGCGACTACGTGGGTCTGTCCGCGCACGCGGGCAAGCTCTACACGCTATGGGCGGACAACGCGAACTGCGATGGCACGAACCCGAATGGCACCTTGCATCAGTTTGACCTATACACGAACCCGCTCACGCTCACGGGGGGAACTCCGACGCCGACGCCAACTGCTAGTCCCACCCCGACGGCTACCGCCACCGCGACTGCAACGGCAACAGCCACCGCGACCGCAACTCCGACGGCTACGGCGACAGCCACAGCCACCTTCACGCCAACGCCCACTCCGACTGCCACTGCCACTGCCACTGCGACCCCAACGGCGACACCGAGGCCTACGCCTACACCGAGGCATGTGCCAACTCCCAGGCCGCGCCCAACGCCGGTGCCTCGCCCGTAAAAGGCGGTTAATGAGCATTCCCCTGCCTAACGGTACCTACAAGACGAAGCTGATGGGTCTGGTGGGGATTTCACATTCACTGGGTGACTCCCTTCGGTCATCTCCCATCCACTTTCGAACAGGTCGATAACGTGGAGTTGAGACTGCAACCCGATGATCCCCTTCCCCTGCCCCAGACTTCTTCGCTGAATTCCGGCCATGGATTCCAACAAACCTTGGACACCATAGTCAATCCGTTACGGTCTGCTCGCTTCGCGCAGCATGGATTACAAGCAGCCTCGAACAGCGCGCAATATCCAAACGGCTACGAGGTCGACGGTCTCACCGGCCAACCTGGTATCATTCCGAAGGCGTTCATGGTGGGCGATGTGTTACCGGCGGTCAATCAGCGCCCGACCCTTAATGTTTCTCGGGCTGCTCCGATTCCAGAGGCAGTACAGCAAGTGAATGAGAGATATCAGGCGAGCCTGAGAGACAGCGTTCTGTGCTACTACCAATTGGTCGGGGCCCAAAACGCAAGTGGAAGTCAGAATAATCCGTACGTGGAATCCAACCAACCGTACCTCGGACCTGGCATTCCCAACAACGACCTTGGACCGGGAATTCCCGAGCCGCAGTACTCGAATACAACCAATCTCATCAATACCACTTTGGAATCCTACACCCAACCCGGCTTCAGCTGCGCGCGATGCCACATCAACGCATTTCCTCAGGGCGTCGAGGCGTTCCCCCCGTTTGAAAGCCGATTCAAACCTCTCCACGTAATGAGCTTCCTTCTGTTAAACGCCAAGCCGGAAGACGAATGACGTAGCCGTTGCCGGCGGCTTCTATTCAGAACGGTTTTACTTTTCGTCCCAGGAGAGACCTTCGGTGAACATCTTCACTTCGCTCCCAATGCCCTCCGGTTTAACAAAGATTGTGAGCCCGGCGTCTCCACGTTTTCGCTTCAGTATCGCAGACGCCGGCGTGACTAAATCGCTACCGTCCTTGGTCCAGCCCTGCGCTTTGAGATTCGCAGTCAATTCGGTACAAACGCTCTTCACCTTCGCGTTGCTCTTAAAAGTAATGTGTTCAACAAGTGCTTTGTAATCGATGTCGGCCGCATCTTTCGTTAGCGCCAGGTCTTTGACGTTGAGTTGATCCTTCGCCGGTTTGGGCGCGGCTTTTCCGCTGAGCTCGCTCGTGGGCTCGGTGGCGACCCGCTTGTCTGTCGCCTCTTCTTCGGGCTCTTTCGGAGCCGCAGGCTGAAACTGTTTCGGAATCGGTCCAAGCGGCGCGAGAAACTTGAGGTTGACCTCCCATGTCTCGCCAAACACGTCGACCGGGCCATCGGTAGTCAGCTCTCCTTTCACCTGGCCGTCCGCATACTCGAAGTCGTTAGTTTTGATCGTGCCGATGGAGCTAAAGTTTTTGTGCTTAAGCGCGCTGTGCGCGACCTCGCAGCCGAAGATGTCGCCGTCTTCGTGCAGCGAAATTACCAATGCGCTGCCAAACTTGCCGAACCCGGCATTGAAATCGGGCTTTTTATCTTTGGAATGATCCTTTTCAGTGAATACCAGTGCGATCGAAGGTTTATCGTCAAACGGCTCACGCCAATGCGCCGATACGTAAGCCAGCTTCGCATCTTTGCCGTTCCCCTTGAAAACGCCCGTCACCGTCGGTTTCACGTTTGCAGCTGGGCCAGGTGGTTTGGAAGGCGGCAACGATTCTCCGGCACCAAGGAGGGGCACATCGAAATGAACGTCCAGGCCCGATGGAAACATTCCCTCGGTCTCATTCGGCTGATTGGCTTTTCCAATCGCCCGCCCACCCTGCAGTTTTAGTTCGCCGGTAGCATTGCCACCGGTATGCCTGCCCAGGGATATATCACCCGCACCGGCGCCCCATCCTTTGAATTCTCCTGCCTTGGTGAACTCCAGCTTGACGTAAGGACGCCTGAAGCTGGTGCTCTCACCCTCCTTGTCCGCTTTCCTCGCCTCCTTGAGCTTCTCGCTTGTAATCTTCTGACCGCTCAGGACCACCGCAGTTCCTTGCTCCCCGTCTACGGTAGTCTCGTAGGCCACGGCGTATTTCAGCGGATAGTTTTTGCCTTTAATCATCAATGTCCCCTCACCACCACTTGCTTGTGCAAAAAGCGTCGCAGCACCGGCGATGACGCCGATTCCTGTCACTAAACCAATGAATTTCTTAAACATAATTGATGCTTTTGTTGCAGCGGCAGATCCCATAAAAGCCGCCTCCGTTAGTGAATATTCCACCAGCAAAACAAAAAAGTGCCAAGCCCGAAGTCGAAACGGAGCACAGCCATCTTGGCTGTGGGGCCGGCGGGCATCCTGCCCGCCTAAAAAAACTTACCAGGCGAGACGCCCGGTTGCCTTACAGGCAGGATGCCTGTGCTCCAATCAACGTCTAGACCTGCCATTAGACTCGGCTCTCCGAATCCATTCGACGCGCGATTGTTCGGCGCGATAATGCGCGATTGTGTTTAAGAAATTATTCTATTTTCCCGTCGTTGGTCTCGGCAGCTTGTTGCTGCCGCTCGTCTGTTCCGGTGAAACCTTCACGCTCGAACAGGTACTAAGCGCACCGTTTCCCTACGGCCTAACGAGCGCGGTGCATGCGCCGCGCGTGGCGTGGGTGTTCGACAACAAAGGCGAGCGCAACATCTGGGTCGCCGACGCGCCGGCTTTCCTGCCGCGACAAGTAACGCATTACAAAGGCGACGATGGACAGCCGATCGCGAGCGTGAAGCTGACTCCGGATGGCAAAACGGTCGTGTACGCGCGCGGCAGCGAGGTGAACAAGGAAGGCACCTCCGCCAATCCACAGAGCCTGACAAAAATGCCGAAGCAGCAGGCTTGGGCGGTAAACGTGAATGGCGGCGAACCGCGTTTGCTTGGCGACATCTGGTGCAAGGAGGAAGGCTGCGAAGATCTGCAGGTTTCGCCGGACGGGAAGAATGTCGTCTGGCCGGCGAAGAAACATCTTTGGATCGCGCCGATCGACGGCAGGAAGAAAGCAGAGCAGCTCGAGGACTTACTTGGTGAGAGCAACACGCCGCGCTGGTCGCCGGACGGAAAACGGATCGCATTCCGGTCGAATCGCAAAGACCACTCGTTCATCGCCGTGCTCGAGTTGCCGACGAAGAAGGTCACTTACCTCGCGCCGACGACCAATCGCGATGCTAATCCAGTCTGGTCGCCGGACAGCAAACAGGTGGCGTTTATTCGCCAACCGGGAGTCGAATACAAACGGCCGCTCATTCCGGAGTTCGCGCGACCCTGGGCGCTTTGGATTGCAGACGCGCAGAGCGGTGAAGGCCGCGAGCTCTTTCATAGCGGTGATGCGATGGAAGATTCGCTGCCGCTGTTTGCGTTTCCTTCGCTGCAGTTCACGAATGCAGACCGGATCATTTTCGCCAGCGAAAAAGACGGGCGAAACCACCTTTACTCTATCGCTGCGACCGGTGGAACGCCTGAGCTCCTCACGCCTGGCGATTTTGATGTGGAAGACGTGGCGTTGAGCGCAGACAAACGCAGCATTCTTTACACTTCGAATCAGAACGACGTCGATCGCCGGCACCTCTGGCGCGTCAGCGCGACAGGTGGCGAACCGGAAGCCCTAACGAGTGGAGAAACCATCGAATGGAACCCGGTTGAGATGAGCGATGGTAAAACGCTTTTGTGTCTCGGCTCAACCGCAACTTCGCCCGCCATGCCTTATCGCGTCACGACCAGCGGACGCGAGTTGCTCGGGAAGAATCTGATTCCCGCTGACTTTCCTGATGCGCAGTTAGTCACGCCAAAGCAGGTGGTGTTTAAAAGCGCGGACGGCCTCGATATTCACGGCCAGCTGTTCACACCCAGGAACCAGAAGCAACGCGGTCCCGCGCTCATCTTCACCCACGGCGGACCGATCCGGCAGATGCTCCTCGGCTTTCATTACATGCAGTATTACCACAACGCCTATGCGATGAATCAATATCTGGCGAGTAAAGATTATACCGTGCTCTCGGTGAATTACCGGCTGGGCATCATGTACGGACGCGCTTTTCGCGAGCCGCCGCACTCGGTGTGGCGCGGTGCGTCCGAATACCAGGATGTGATCGCAGGCGCGAAATTTTTGCAAACGCTGGAGAACGTTGATCCCCAGCGGATCGGTCTGTGGGGCGGATCGTACGGCGGATTCCTGACCGCCATGGGACTGGCGCGCAACTCCGACATTTTCAAAGCCGGCGTCGATTTCCACGGCGTGCACGACTGGGCAATCTTCCTGCCGATGTGGGCCGCGGAGGTCGAAGCCAAGAATGCCGATGTCGCACCCGACGTTAAAGAGGCTCGCGAGCTGGCCTTTAAATCATCGCCCGTCGCAAGCATCGCGAACTGGCGCTCGCCGGTGCTGCTGATCCACGGTGACGACGATCGCAACGTGCCGTTCCAACAGACAACTGATCTGGTCGAAAAACTGCGCGGTCAAAAAGTTGCGTTCGAAGAGCTTATCATCCCCGATGAAATTCACGACCTGCTCCGCTGGAACGACTGGGTTCGGTCCTACAAAGCAACGGCTGATTTTTTTGACAGGAAACTTGCCGCGACATCGCAACCCTGACGACCGATATGGAGCGCTTCATCGATCTTGCGGTCGAGCAATTCGCGCGTGATCACACCGAGCCGGAAACCGATTTATATGTCCGTCTTCGGGAAGAAACTTATCGAGTGATGAAGTCGCCGGAGATGCAGGTCGATGCCATCGAGGGTCGCTTTCTTAAAATGCTGGTCCGGCTAACCGGCGCCCGGACCGTTCTCGAGCTGGGAATGTTCACCGGATACAGTACGCTAATGATGGCCGAAGCCCTGCGAGATGATGGTCGCCTGATCACGTGCGAAATCGATCGGAAAGCCGAGGCGATCGCGCGACGCTACTTCGCCGAGAGTCCTCACGGACACAAAATTACCATCCGAATGGGACCTGCCTTAGACACAATCAAGTCGCTGACCGGCCCGCTGGATCTCGTATTCATCGACGCCGATAAGCCTAATTACTCAAACTACTACGAATCTTGTCTGCCTTTGCTCAAACCGGGTGGGTTGATCGTCGGCGACAACGTTCTGTGGAGCGGCAAAGTTGTAGATCCCAGCGATGCTGATGCTCACGCCATCGTCGCCTTCGACCGTCTCGTCCAATCCGACTCTCGCGTTGAGAATGTCTGTCTGACCGTACGCGACGGAATGATGCTGGCTTGGAAGCGCGGATGAACCTCGCGCGCATGAACGCATCATAAACGGCTTACGCTCGATAAATTCTGAACTTCTTCTTCTTCGTCGTCCTCGTCCTCGAAATCCTTTTCCAAAATCGCCTGGCGCCGTATCAAAATTGAGACAGTCATGCGGTGCCCCGAATATTGACCGCTGTTGTCTTTCGGACGTAAACCGGGCGAGAGCCAGTACGCGAGTGGTTGAAAGACTTACCGCAAAACGAAAGGAAAGTAATCAGCGAAGACATCATGATTGTGCAATTTTTCCGCTTGGGGAGCGCGTGCGCCTCGCGCGCTGTTTCCGGCGCCTCGCGGGAAAGGATCACATAAAACGTCGAAGGCTCATGCCCGGGGTGCATCATAAGCGGCTTATGCTCGATAAATTCTGAACCTCGTTGTGTCGCAAACTGGCGCTCTGCGTGCTGCTGATCACTACTACTACGACGCCACGTTAGTGCCCTCGCCCGGTAGCCGTGTCTCTGAGACGGGGTGAGCCGCGAAGCTGAAATGCCTCCCGATGTAACGATTTAATAATCCAACGCGCCGCCAGGCAATCATCCCCGACGAAATTCACGACCTGCTCCGCTGGAATGATTGGGTCCATAGCTACCGCGCCACTGCCGAATTCTTCGACCACAAATTAGCTGCATCGGGCGAAAGGCAATAAGTTCGCTGCGGGGAAGAAGGGTCGGATGTCCTCTGAATCCTCGCCGAAATTGTTAAGCCACTTCTCCCTTCTCGATAGCCACATTTTTTGCGGCGCTTCAATTACGCCGACGAATGCAGGTCTGAGGCGTTGCAGGTAAAGCTCGACATTCGTTATGAAACGGCTTAGGAGGAAAGTCGATTACGTCATCCGACGTTTCAACTTATCTTCGGCCCGGCTGAATAAGCCGCGGGGACCGGATCTTCGCTGAGACACCGTTTAGCGCGATTTCCAGATCCAACTGGTGCCCCGAGTCAGCCGAAGTGAGGCCGCTATGCAAAGCGCCTCGTGAGGATGGTTCCTGGTTCTCTGCGGAACTGGCATGCAGGTATTGCAGTCAAACAATCGAGCCTCAACAAAAATCAAAACGACTAAACGGAGAGTTATATGGAAAATCCACGCAAAAGAACGACGGTAACCATGGCAGCCGGCGGCGATGAGCTGCAGGTGTTCGACCATCAGCAGCAGCAAACGTTTGCCTTGAACACGACGTCGGCCCTGGTGTTACAGCATTGTGACGGCCGCACTACGCCCGAGCAGTTGATGGAGCTGCTGCGGAAGAACTCCGATGTTTCGCACGCGCAGGCAGAACAATTAACCTGGCTCGCGCTGAAGGAACTGGGCAAGGCCAACTTACTGGAGGCCGGGGTAGCGCGCCCACGCCAACTCCCTTCAAATCTCACGCGCCGGCAGATGTTGACGACCTTTGCCACAGCTGGGGTTGCGCTTACCGTCGTGCCCATGGTCGCGCTGGTTACGACCCAGGCCAGGGCCCAGGCTCTTCCTGCAACCCCCAATGGGATGCCAATGACATATTTCTTAAAGGTAAGGGAATTTATAGAAGGTCTTATTGAAATTCCTGCGACACCAATCCCTCCTCATTTTCCTAATCCTCCTCATAATCGTACGACTGATGCAAAGTATTTGGCAGGAATCGCAAATATTTATGTTCCAGGCGTGCGAGCTAATGTTGGTCGTTGTTCGGCATCTTTTTTATGCTACAAAAATAACCACAGATTTTACGCGGACATATCGAACTATCTTTCAGTCGATAATGGACTGATCGTATCGTGGTTTACACCAACAACTCTAATTAACTTGGAGATTGATACCATAATTAACGAGGGAATGGTAACTGAGTGTATAGTTGTGGCTGCAACAAAAATAGGTCCAAATCCATTTTATGGGGAAACATTTAATTTGGAAGTATCCTCGGATAGCCAACAAATTCAGTTTCAATTTATGCAGATTACCAGTTAAGCGCGGATTCTCCTAGTGCCGCCCCGCAGGCACTGGGCACGCTCCGCACGAGACACCGGCGTGCTTCGCCGCGTGCCACTTCCACTGAATCTCTAAGGCTGCGTATTCACCAAGCGCGAAGTCGACATGTTAGTGCCCTAGCCCTGTAGCCCTGTCTTTGTGAGACGAGGTGAGCCGCGAAAGCGTCCCGATGTAACGATGTAACAATTTAACGGTCCAATGCGCCGTCAGGCCAAATTCACGACCTGGTCCGCTGGAGCGATTGACCCGCTCCTACCATGCGACCGCCGGTTCCCTCGACCGCAAATTACCTGCCTCTCCCGAACGCCGATAAGGCCGCTGCCTCGCTGAGTTCTGAGCGCCGACTTCCGCTTACGCCTTGTCGTAAACGACCTTGCTGCTGAACTTCTTTCCGTTCTCGTCCGTCCCGTGAATAGTGACCGTGCGCGATTTGCCATCGGCTGAGACCTGGATCGTGCCCGTCCACAGTACCTTACCATTTTTCATCGTCGTAATGTCGTTGGTTCGGTCGTTCACCACTTTATAGGCGGCGGAGTCCCAAGCCAGATTGCCTTTCGACGGGTAGGCTTTGCCATCAAACTTGCCAACCCACACGCCGTGCCGCGGTTTCCCGTCCTTGTCCACGCCATCCACTGTTACTTTCACCTTGTTCCCCTGCTCCGCGTAAACGACGGTCGTGTTCTTGCCCATCCCCGGCTCCAACTTCGATTTCGCTTCATTCAGCTTCCAGGTCCCCATTTGAGGATTGGCTGCAAAACAGGCTGCTGTCGCTATAAACGACAGAGCCACAAATGTTACTGCAATTCGAGTTTTCATATGTGCGAGATTCCGGCAGAAACGCGCTTGGACGTCAATATCAATTCCAGACTATTCGCAGATGGCTCGAGTGTAAGGTCAAAATCGAATTCGTACCGGCTTAAGATCGCGCCGGACACGGCGCATGCTCACGCGCACGATCGCATCGTAACCGGCTTGCGTTCGATGAATTCAGAAACTCACATTATCGCCAACTGGCGTTCCGCCGGCGTTGCTGGTCAATTGTCTTGACTCGCCTTCACGGCCGTCCTTACGGTCGACCAACTGGAGGCAAAAGCGGCCCCGGCGGCCTGTGCGTTGGCGCTGCCCGCTTCCACATAAGGAGGACCAATGCATTTTATCGAACAACTCTTCGCTTCGGCACCTGATGGCGGGAACGGCGCTTTCGAGTCCTTCCTGCTGATCTTTCCATTTTTGATCGCGCTTTGGAAAATGAAGCGTAAGCCTGTTTTCGGTTGGTTAGGCTAAACCGGAATTGCCGCGGCGGCCAAGCCTGTGAACACAGAGCCGAAAAACCGACGTGGCCCACAATGAAGCTTTTCGCGCAATTCATCCCGGCACTTCGCGACCTGGCGTTGCCTTCCCTGAAAGAAGTTGAAGTGAAGTTGCTCGAGCGGGAAGTGGTGGAGAAAACGTTCGTTTTCGATCGCACAATAAGTCCTAAGTGGTGGAGAAGGCTCTTATGAGTGGCTTCTCTCAAGGGTGGCAGGCGATCCCAAAGGCAATACGCGACTTGCTTGCGAGCTTGACGGTTCTGCTGCCGGCACTGAAAAGGTTCTGTCGCGCCATAGCCAATACCTGCCACAATTGCGGCAAGGGTCGCGACCGCGGCGGCGCTTGCATCACCGTTTCCCCAGCCGTCCTCAAGCGAGCCGACCCACTCATCTACTCGCAGTATTACCTCATGAAGATGGGTCTGTCCGTCACTTGGGACAACCCGGACATCGAGATTTTCCGCGGGGGCCTGCCGGTGGCGTCATTTGCACTCCTGCCCGCGACCGACTATGACGTCCGCATAAGAGTCTGGAATGGCTCCTACGATGCTCCGGCGCTGAATCTGCCTGTGGCGCTCTCCTATCTGAGCTTCGGCATCGGCGTCTCCAGCACTGCGATCGCAACTGGCAAAGCCGATCTCGACGTTAAAGGAGGACCTCTCGAACCTGCCTTCACTTCTATCCCCTGGAAAACGCCGCCGCTTCCCGGGCATTATTGTTTGCAGGCATTGCTCATCTGGCCTGACGATGCCAATCCCGACAATAACCTTGGGCAGAAGAACGTGCAGGTTGGGACAGCCCATTCCCCTGCGGTGTTCGACATTCAGGTGCATAACGACGCTGCCATCGCGCGAGCCTTCACCTTTGAAGTGGACCAATATGTTATTCCGCCCCTGGCTCCGTGTAGTAACCAGGCAAGCCCGACGCGCCGCGTTGCAGTAACACCTACTGCAGGTCGGCTGGCGGAAAGCAAAGCGCGGTGGAACGCGGTGCTCGCCGCACAGGGTTACGGACGTTTCCCGCTCGGCCCGAATTGGACAGTAACATTCTCTCCGGCGCGACCAGTCCTGGCTGCCTTTCAACAGATCACCGTGCAGATCACCGTCCAGCCACCGGCAGACTTCCTCGGCCAGCAAACAATTAATGTACATGGGTTCGCCCAGGCGGAGAATCGCGGTCGCGCCCTGACTGGCGGTGTCACCTTGTTAGTCGAGAAGAGCTAGACCACTTATGGCCAGGCAATACACGCAGTGCTATCACCATACGCCGCCCGACAAGCCTTTCTCGAAGGCGGATCTGCTGGCCTTCGTCGCCGGGAATGCCTGGCCCGGCGCCGCCGTCGCTATCCTTGCATTCCTTGGCGGCGCGCCCGCCATCTCCATCATCGCCATCTTCATTCAATCCGCAGTCACTGTCACTGCAGTAGCGAACGCGTGGCTCTATCACCGGCTCGTTTGTATGCCGAGCGATGCGCTCCCTTGCGCGATCGGAACCGTGATCGCCAATCCCACCGTGGGCGATCTTGGCGAGTTCGATAACGATCAATATTTCTCCATCCGCCTGATGCCACATCCGCCTCTCGCGGAGAGCGCCTCGGATCAGGATAAACGGGACTTCACCGACTCGGTGACAACAGACGGTTTCCAAGGTCAGGAACTTCTTGGACCAAAAGCCTGGGACCTTCCCTACGCCGATCCCGTGGCCAGCGAAGAGCGGTATTACCTACACTGCGAAGCCGAGGGAAACTTCTGGCAGGCGATGAAAGATTATGCTGTCGTGGCAGGGCTCGCGGTTGCCGGCGGAGCCGCAGCCGGAGCCGCCGCAGGGGCGGCAGCCGGGTGCGCGATCGGCGGTTTGTTCGGACCCATTGGTTGTGCCATTGGAGCTTTCGTCGGCGGACTTCTCGGCGCGGCCGGCGGCGGCGCGGCCGCTGGCTATCTCGTAGCTACCATTGCCTTCAATTCCGACCCCGGAAATGTCGATGACGCGAATGTCGGCGACAGGAGCCTGGGCCCGATCAAAGAAGGAGACCGCGTATTAGTGCATGGCCATCACGTCTACGATGGATTTCATGAGGGCTGGCATGAACTGCATCCGCTCCTCGCGGTCATGAAAATTCCAGACTATCTCGAACAAAATCCCGCAGTCATCCCGTACGACTCCTCGCTCACGCCCGCCGATATCCTCAAAGGTCTGTCGTCCCCCGCGTTTTTTGCCAGCGCAAAGGCTCTGCGACAGAAATGGTGCGAACGTTTCCAACTGCCACAAGACCCTGGTGTTCACATCTTGCAGCAAGAGCCGCAAAATCAGTGGACCGTGCACCCGGCGGTCGACGGGTGCCAGCCTGAGGACCCTGCTCCGCCGCCGCTTCATTGAAGAACGAGATTAGCGCCTGTTATCGCAGATCCGCGCCTAACGAGCCACTGCCGAATTCTTCGACCGCAGATTGGCTGCCTCGGACGAACGGCAATAGGCCCGTTAAGCGGGGGATGGTTCCGTTATCGCTCGTCCTCGAAATCTTTTTCCAAAATCGCTCGAATTCCTCCAAGTGCTGGATCGCCGAGCGCCGAGACCGCTATCTCTCCTTGCGAATCAGCCTCCGCAACGCCTCCTGATCCGGTGCCAAAAACTCGGAGATCCGCTGGCGATTAACGTCGGCGACGATGATTTGGCCGACCTCGGTGTTGACCTCGCTGAAGATGCCGTGAGACCTCATCTTTGCGACCTGGTACTGGTTGTCCTCGGTGGGAGTGACGTAGTGCACCGAGGCCGCCTTGAAGCGGTGCACCAGGAAGAGGTGGACGAGGGTCATTAGGCGCTTCTTGCGCAGTGAGTCCGCAAAGGTGTTCTGGTCGCGCACCGAGAGGATGCTGCGACCGCGCCGGTCATGGATGGGGGCAAAGATGACGTTGGCGAGCTTCTCCTCCCCCTCGTTGTAGACTCCGAGTTCGAGTAACTCCGAGCCGGCGCGTTGAGGCCGCATCTGGACGCGGAGCCTGCCGGGGAGCTTATAGTGCCGCATCCACATCGCCAGCCACTCTTCAAGGAGCTTCTTGGGGACCTCGGTCTGTATCAGGTGCTGATGCTGGGTGGAGCCCTCGCCCATTGCCATAGTCGTCGCAGTGCGCCCGGAGGTAGCCGCCAATGCGGCGTCCGCGCGCGGTCCGCCGACAAGCGTCTGGGGCGTGCCGTAGGGAGAATCGACCATGCGAAGTTTTCGTTGCAGGCGGGCGAGGGCGAGCATGCCGTCCTGCTTGAGGGCCAGGGTGAACTCCTCGGCGGCGAGCCCGTCGATCTGGTGACCGCCGTAGGTGATGAAATTGAAGACGAAGCCCAGCTTGCCGAGTTCCTCGGGAAACCTTCGCATTTCCTCGTCGCTCATGCCGGTGGTGTCCCAATTGAACGACGGCGAGAGGTTGTAGGCGAGCATCTTGTCGGGAAACTCCGAGTGTATCGCCTCGGCGAACTCGCGCGCGTCATCGAGGTTGGCGGTCTTTGTCTCCATCCAGAGCAGGTCGGCGAAGGGCGCCGCCGCAAGCGACTTGGCGATGGCGTACGGAATACCGCCGCGCACCTGGTAGTACCCCTCGGGCGTCCTGGCCGCCTCGCAGTCCCAGTCCACGTCAACGCCGAGTTCGTGCGCCTTCTCGCGGGCGGCGTAGAGCGAGGCGCGGGCGGCGAAGCGCCGCCAGTCGTCGACGCTTGTGTCGACGGGTTCACCTTCGCTCGACTGGAATTCGATCACTTCAGCAACCGCCTCCCCGAAGGTGTTCAGTGCGGCGTCGTCCTCCCAGGCGTTCAGGAAGCTGGCGGTGATGCGGTCGAACATCGCGTCAATCGAGCTCTCTTTCCCCTCCCGAAACGACGCCACGGCTTCGGCGGCCTGCGCCAGAATTCCCCGGCGCTCCAGCCATTCCCGGGCGACGGTGTGCTCTCCGGCCGGTATGGCGTACAGGAGATGGCCGGTGAGTTCGGCGACTCCCAGCTCGTGAAAATGCTGGATCAACGCCAGGAAGCACGGCTTGTAAGCTGGCACGTCGGGGTTCGTCGCCCCAAGCAGGAAGGGTTGATCGCGTTCGTCGCCGCGACCTTCGATAAGGTTGGCGGCTTCGGCGTCGGTGCGGGCCACGATGAGGCCGGGAACACCCATAACGTCGAGCTGGAAGCGGGCCGCGTTCAGTCGCTTGTTCTGCTCGTCCTGCGGCACAAGCACTTTGCCGCCCTGATGGCCGCACTTCTTGGTGCCCGGACGCTGGTCTTCGATGTGGTAGCCCGGAACGCCTGCTTCCACAAAGCGGCGGATCAGGTTGCGCACGTGTGGATCGCCGCCGTGGCCGGTGTCGGCATCGGCGATGATGAATGGCCGAAAATCCCGAGTGTTCGTCGCGGCGCGCTGCGCCTCAGTCATCCGCGAACGCAGATACTGCTGGTTACGATCCGCCGAGAGCAGCGCGCGCACGAGCGTCGCTGCTTCGTCGGGCACCTGGCTGAGCGGATAGCTGGCGAGATCGGGCCCCGGGTCCTCGCTCGTTCCCCCCTTTGCGGAGGTCGCCCAGCCGCCAAGGTAGATCGCCTCGATCCCCATCCGTTTCATCGCCACCGCCTGCCCCGGCGAATACGGGCCAAAAGTGGTGATGCTCTTGCGCTCCGCGAAAAGTTCGCGCAAGCGATCGTAAAACGCTGCGGCCGCCTCACGCGCTATCGTGTAGTCGTGGCCGATGGCGCCCCGCTGTTCGACCACCTGACGCGCCGTATACAGGCGAACGATCCCCGCAAACCGGGGGCTGTTGAACCACTC
>CAVWCZ010000010.1:0-79846 GCA_963753675.1 uncultured Verrucomicrobiae bacterium
GCTTTTACGAGGGAAAATAGCGGGTTTCTTTTCGTTTTCTACCGCGATTGTACCCGTGATTTGTACCCGTTAGCTTAAAATCGAGCAGGATTGTCAGCGATTTCCGATTTTTGCACAAGTCTTCCAGCTGCTCGCCTTAATATGCTCGCTGATTGGAGCACACCGCGCGGCCGGCATCGCCAGAATTTCACCGCGCCATGTTGCAGACGAGTCAATCGCTTTGGGAAAAGACAAACGTCCAGAACCTTTTTCGCTATCGGCCTTCAGGAACGTACTTCGCGCGGTTCAAAATTGGTGACAAACCAATCCGGCAGAGTCTCGAAACAACGGTTTTCTCGGTTGCTAAACAACGCTTGCCGGAAAAGATACGCGAGTATCGATCGCGCCACGAATCCGCGAGAGCGTTTGCGGATGGCAAAATGACAGTCGGCGATGCGGCGGAAGTATATCTCCGGAAAGTGCGAGCGAGCGCTTCGCTCAAACCGCGGTCGAAAAATTACCGCGAGATGATCCTTGGCTTTATCAAACGGTCCTGGCCGGCGCTCCTGGAGACCGATGTCAGGAAAGTGAATGAGCGCGATTGCGAGAATTGGTTTGCACGGTACCAACAACGCTACGCGCCGACAGTGGTGAACAACAGCATCGGCACGCTGCGTGCCGTATTTGACGAAGCAATCGGTTCTGGCGCGCGTTTTAACAATCCGGCTGCCGCGCTTTCGCGCATCAAGATCCGACAGAAACAACTCGATCTGCCGTCACGCGACGAGTTCTTGAGATTCGTTGAGGAAATTCGGACTGCTGGCGCGAGGCAGTCGAAAGATTGTGCCAACCTCGTGCGGTTTCTCGCCTACAGTGGCGTTCGAATTGGCGAGGCCAAGTTCGTCACTTGGGCGGACGTGAATTTCGATCGACGGCAATTGCACGTAAAAGGCGATCCTGAAACGGCGACGAAAAACGGCGAGACGCGCTTTGTGCCGATGATTCCGGAGCTTGAGCAAATGTTAATCGAACTGCGGGCACAGCGGCCGAATGAACCTGCTACTGCAACTGTGATGCGCGTCTTTGAATGTCAAAACAGCATGACGCATGCGGCAGCGAAGGTTGGTATGAAGCGCATTACACATCATGATCTCCGTCATCTTTTTGCCACGATTTGCATCGAGAGCGGCGTGGATATTCCTACCGTGTCCCGTTGGCTCGGGCATAAAGACGGCGGCGCGTTGTGCATGAAAACGTACGGACACCTGCGTCCAGACCACAGCTTCGCGCAGGCCCAACGAGTGAGCTTCCGTGTCGCAGCCTAACACATCCAACCGACATCTGTGAAAAACGGAGCAAGCGGCTCCCGCGTTATCTTTTCATATGTCGACCTTATCTAGCGGGCTTTCCGTCTTGGAGCGCTTTACCGCAGATTGCCTGTGTGTGGCAAGAATTAGACTGCAAGACGCCGTCTAATTATAGTTAGTCCGCTCCGCATGCACCTTGTCATGTTCGACATCGACGGCACGCTTACCGAGACCACGAAGGTTGACGAGGAGTGCTTCGTTCGCTCATTCAAGGACGTGTTTGGTTTCGCCGACATCGACACCGATTGGTCACATTATTCACGCACGACCGATTCCGGTATCTTTCACGATGTTTTCACAACACGCATTGGCCGGTCACCGACAGCGCAGGAGGTTTCGCAGTTTCGCCAGCATTTCATCCAACTGCTCGCCGCCGCTTCATCACAGTCTCCATTTGCGCCGGTGGCAGGGGCTGACAGATTGTTGTCTCGGCTCGCACAGGGCGGCTCGTATCGCGTGTCGCTTGCTACTGGAGGTTGGCGTGATTCCGGCCGCCTCAAGATGGCCAGTGCCGGGATGTGCTTTGACGAATATCCGGCGGCATCAGGGGATGACGCACTCGACAGGGAGTCCATTATGAGGCTTTCCAAGCAGAGAGCGGCCGAACGATATGGCGAGTCATTTGCCTGCACCGTGTATGTCGGCGACGGAGTTTGGGATGCTCGTGCATGCCTCAGTGTTGGCATTCCGTTCATTGGCATTGGCACGGGGAGTCGAGCGACACGATTGTCCGCGGAGGGTGCTGTTTGTGTCTTCCCTGATTTCACTGACGCGGATATATTTTTGAGGAGCGTGTATGAGATTACGAACGCGGCCTAACTATGCTCGAGGCTGTGTGATAAGTCAGCGGTGATGGGATGTTGGGATGAGTGGGAGCTGAAGTGATGGGGGCGCGGCCGGCTTGGTGAAGAAAAGCCGAGTCAGAACCGGCTCTGATTCTCAAAAAAAGCTTGACCCGTTCTTACTCGTCGGCAGCTGGGACGCCGCCAAGCGAAAAGAGCGCAGCCCACAACTCTTAGCTGACTGCTGCCATGAGTTTCTGCACTCCGATCAGGTTACAGACCCGCTTCAGGTTGTAGGCGAGAACGGTGAGGTGAAATTCGGTTGTTACTTTCTCTTTGCCGCGACAGAGGAAGTAGTCATAGCCAAAGGACCGTTTGATGGTGCCAAAGCAGTGTTCGATCAGCGCTTTTCGCCGCCGCATCAACTGCGGGTTGCGCTGCACCCGTTCGGCCATCTTTTCCTGCACTTCTTCTCCCGCCAGACGCGTGATCCGCCGGTTTTCTTTGTTGCGTGTGCATTGCGCTTTCAAGGCACACTCTCCACAGGCCCTGGTCTCATAATATGAGATAGCCCGACCCAGTTCGTTCGTGCTAAAGCGATAGGTCAGTTCTGCGCCCGCCGGACAGATATAACAGTTCTTCTGCGGGTCATACTTAAAGCGTTCTTTTCCGTAGAGCCCCAGCTTGGTGTTAGCACTGGTCAAAGGCTTGTCGATGTAAGGAGTCACTCCGATCTCTTCGCACAGCAGGATCTCCTTCCCGTTGTAGTAGCCTTTATCGGCTATCACACTTAATTTCTTCTGGCCCAATGCGTCCTGCGCCTGTAACGCCATCGTCCCCAGCGCTCCTGAGTCGCTGGTCGTTTGAGTCACTTCGGTCGCAACGATCAAACTGTGCTTGGCTTCAACCGCCACCTGCACGTTGTAACCCACCTGTGAACCATGCCCCATGCTCATCGTTCGGCTGTCCGGATCGCTCAGCGAAACCTGCCCTTTGTCTTTGACTTCCTCCTCCATGGTGCGCAGTTCCTTTGTGCGCTGCTGTAACTGCGCAATCTTCTCCTTTAACTCAGTAGCACTCATTCGCTCCGGGCAGGTCTGCTCGCCTTCCTCGGCATCCACCCGGTCCAGCTCTTGCAGGTAACGGTTCACCTTCTTTTCCGCTTCCTTGAGTAACAGTCGCACCCTGGCCGCGCTGTAGTTGCGTCCCTTGGCATTCTGCGCCTTGATCTTGGTCGAGTCGATCGCCACCAGTTCACCCCCGAATAACTCCAGCTTGCGGCACAGAAGAATAAAGTCACGGCAAACCTGTTTGATCCCCGACCCGTTCTCGCGCCGGAAATCGGCGATCGTCTTGAAGTCGGGCCGCAGTCTGCGCAACAACCAGATCAGTTCCAGGTTGCGGGCGGCTTCCCGTTCCAGGCCGCGACTGGAACGCACCCGGTTCAAGTAGCCATAGAGATATAGCCGGAGCAGATCGCCCGGATCGTACGGCGGCCGCCCAGTCTCAGGCAGCTGCGCCCGGGCAAACCCGGCCCCTTTCAAGTCCAGCTGCCCCACAAAGGCGTCGATGAAACGCACCGGGTTGTCCGCTCCGATGTAATCCTCCAGCGCCTCGGGCAAAAGGAGCATTTCCTCCCGTTGACTCCCACGGATGTAATTCATGAAAAGGGAGCTTGCCAGAAGGCCACAGTTTTGGGTACAAGAAAATCATCCGCCCCATGAAAAACTTTTCACACAGTCTCGCTCTGCGGCGAACCCGTCGCTGAGTCTGGGTCGTTAAGTCTAATGTCACCCGTCGATCTTACGAAGGCCCCGCCACGATCGCCAAGAGAAGAGCTTCGTGGGTTGTGCATGCTTCCACGCATGATCGACATTGCGCGCGCAATGCTCCCCGGCGGCCACGTTGGCGATTATCAGATTGGACGTGAAAAGACACTTAGCGCCATCGTGCTCGGTGCGTTCGGCATTTCCGTGCCGAGGTTTGTGCAACTCGTGCACGAGGCCAGAACAGATGCCGACGTCGCCGAGCATCTTTGGCCCGCCGCGAAGATGCCGCCAGACGCCCTCAGTGCGAGGCTTCGCATGGTTACTGTTTCAGATGTCCCAGCTGAGCTACGCCCGGTGTTTCAGCGACACTACGGCGCAAACCATCCCGGAGATCGGCTAGTATTCGACATACTAGACGCAGATGATGCGCGGGCCTTTGCTGAAAGACCTAAGACCTAACCCGTATGTAGGATGTCAAGAGTTGGGCCAGCATCCTTTCTGAATTGCGGACGGTCAATGATCCGGCCATGGTACGCCGTTGACGATCCATGCAGATTACGATGAAACAGTGAATTGGTATGCGCGGGGTATCCACAGTTCGACAATCGCTGCCCCGGCGTTAAGAAGTTTCATTTAGCTGAGGCCGGCGGGCTAACGTTTACGGCCAGTCTGAAACAAAATCGCCACAACAAACGTGACGATAGTTCCGAAGCAAATCCACCACGGGACTCCCAGGACTGGCAACCAACTCGGCTGCGCGTAGAGCTGCGCACCAAAGATGCTGGCGATGCCATTGGGCAATCCACTCAAGATTGCGACGACGATGAAGCCGACGATCATCGCAATGATGTTGCCGAAGTCGTTGCCGCGGCGTTTAGTGAAAATCCCACAGAGAAAGACCCCGAGCAGCGAGCCATAGGTGTAGCCGAAGATTCCCAGCGCAATCGGGATGATCCGCACATTGGGATGCACAATCACGAGATAAGAAGTGGTCGAGGCAACTACAATCATCAAGAGAGCAAACCAGACCGTGGCCCAACGGACTGCCCGCAGGCTTTGTTCGCTCGTGGCATTGCGATTGACATACGGCTCGTACCAATCGCGTGTGAAACTTGTAGCAAGGGCATTTAGCGCGGTGCTAAGCGAGCCCATGGCCGTCGCGAAAATCCCAGCAATCAGAAGTCCGCGAATGCCGACTGGCATTTCATATAAGATGAAGTGACAAAATGTTTCATTGGGCGTTTTCGGCAGCGTCGGATCTGGATGCGCTTGGTAGTAAACCCAAAGCAGAAGACCGATGCTGATAAAGGTAAATGCGATGGGAATATCGGTGAGCCCAGAAAGAATCACTGATCGCCGGCTGCGCCGGACATCTGGCGCGGTCAACATGCGTTGCACCATGTCCTGATCAGTGCCGTGGGTGCCCATAGTGATAAAGGTGGATCCGAAAAGGCCGGCGAAGATGGTGTACTGGATAGCAAACATGTCGGCGATTTTTTGCCAGCCGTGCTTTGCTGGATCAAGGCCGGTGGTGATAAAATCATCAAGATGGAAACCACCGTGGCGTTGCGCGATTTCGTTCCAGCCGCCGGGAATGGCGGAGTAGAGCAGTGCGAGCGCAACGAGTGCGCTGCCGATCATGATTGAGGCTTGAATCAAGTCAGTCCATATGACGGCCTTGATTCCGCCGAGCGTCGTGTAAATCGCGGTTAGGATCACGATCGCTATGCACGCGCTGACGTAGATAACCAGGGTTTGCGTTTGATTCGGCCGGGTACCGCTAATCATTTCGTAGGCGAGCACCAAGGCGATGGCGGCAAAATACAAGCGCGCGCCGGAGGCAAGCAATCTCGTAATAATGAACACCGCAGACGCGGCGTTCTTCGTCGGCACGCCAAACCTGGCAGTAAGGTATTCGTAGATGGAGTAAACTTTGTAGTCGTAGTATGGCTTGATGAAAATGTAGCTGACCAGAATGCGCGCGAGGATAGTGCCGAGCGCCAGTTGGAGATAGGTGTAGTTGCGGAATGTAAATCCTTCGCCCGGTGCACCAAAATATGTAGCGGCAGTGGTTTCCGCGGCAATGAGCGATGCGAGCACAGCCCACCACGGCATTTGCCGACCCCCCAGTGCAAAGTCCTTGAGATTTTCTTCCTTGCGCCCCATGTAGAGGCCGACAGCGATAATGAGCACGAAATAGAGCAGCAAAACCGTGCTATCGATCGCAAGCCGGGCGTCCATGCCGACCTTTGGTGACAGAAATAGTTACCGCCGCAAAGCAGTTTTTCTGAGGCTAACGAGATTACCTGTTGCTTTCCCAATGGGGAGTGAGAGGATTCTCCTGTTGGTAAACCAAAGGGAACTTACGAAAAGAAACCGTATAAGACAGAAAATGGATGTCCAACAAGGAACGCTGGCCTTGATGGTACTGAAGACCCTCGATGTGTTGGGGCCGCTGCACGGGTACGGCGTTGCGCGACGCATAGAACAGATCAGCGGCGACCTCCTTTCGGTGAATCAGGGCACGCTTTACCCTGTCCTGCTGAGGTTGGAGCAAGAGGGGGCCATCGCGTCGGATTGGGGTCCCTCGGAAAACAACCGCCGGGCGCGGTTCTATCGGCTAACGCGTGTGGGACAGAAGGTGCTGAAAGCCGAGAAACGCGATTGGGAGCAGACAGCGGCGATCATCGCGCGCTTCTTCGACGTGAAAGCGGGCAAGCTGGCATGAGAGGCCTGAATCGATCATTCAAACGCCTTTTCAACTTCACGACCAATCGTCGCGGCGACAAACGGCTCAGGGAAGAGATTGAGTCGCATATAACGGCGCAGACTGAAGAGAACATACGCGCCGGGATGGGTCCCAAGGAAGCCCGCCGACACGCCCGCCTGAAGTTCGGCGCTATCGAGACGGTTCGGGAAGACTACCATGCCGAAGAGGGCCTGCCGTTGTTCGAGGATCTCTTGCTGGATATTCGTTATGCGCTGCGCGCGCTTTGGAAGTCGCCCGCGTTCACGCTCGTGGCTTTAGTCACTTTAATGCTGGGGATCGGGGCGAACGTCGTCGTCTTTGGAGTAGTCAACGCGGTCCTGCTTCACCCGCTGGATGTGAGGGACCCGCAGAATCTCTATCAGCTTCGCGTCGGTTCGTGGACTAGTGGGAAGGCGCTGACGACATCGTATCCCGCGTTCGGGGACATCCAGCAGCGAAACACCACCTTCAGCGATATCGCGGGTTTCTACGGATTTTGTCAGGCGAGACTGCACTGGGGTGATGCCGTGAGGAGTGTCTCCGGCTATGCAGTCAGCGGCAATTATTTCGATCTGCTGGGGGTGCAGCCGCAGGTAGGACGATTAATCAAGGCGGAGGATGAGCATGGCCCAAATTCGGCGCCTTACATCGTGTTGAGTGATAGTCTTTGGCGAAGCGCATTCAATGCCGATTCTGGCATAGTTGGGGCTACCGTTCGGCTCTATAAGGATCCGTTCACAGTGATTGGCGTGGCGCCGGCGCGGTTCCATGGGACGGAGCGATTTGAGTGGCCCGACTATTACATACCGATCGTGAACTATTTCGACGCGGCTTACCTTCAGAACCGGACCGGCAGGCCGCTGACGGTGCTTGGTCGGTTGAAGCCAGGCGTGACGCCGCAGCAGGCAACGGAAAACCTGAATGCGATTGCGGCCCAGTTGGCAAAGGAGTATCCAAACACAGATACCGGAGTGCCGCTGCGGTTGATCCATCCAGGACTTCAGGGGGACGCCGGTGACGTGATTCGCGGATTTCTTTATGGCGTGGCGGGGTTGGCTCTGCTGGTGCTAGTGGCGGCGTGCGCCAATCTCGCGAGCCTGTTTGCGGCGCGCGCGGCGGATCGCAGCCGGGAACTGGCGCTCCGTGTCGCTTTGGGAGCGAGCCGGTGGCGGTTGGTGAGACAACTACTTACCGAAGCGATGGTGTTGTCGATGCTAGGCGGAACGGCAGGACTGGTGATCGCGGGTCTGCTGCTGCGTGTCCTAAACCAGTCGCTATCGCCGTACGGCCGTCTGGCAGCCAGCGTGGATGCGCGTGTCTATCTGGCAGCTCTGATCTTGACCTTGGTAAGCGCGCTGCTGTTTGGGATGATTCCGGCGCGGCAGGTGTCGCAGAGCAGTCCACTGCAGGCGATGAAAAGCGGACCGGTAGATTCAGCGCCGCTGCGCCGATTTACGCTGCGGGACCTGTTGCTCGGCGCACAAATTGCGATCTGCACGTTGCTCGTGACGGCTTCGCTGGTTGCCGTCCGCGGCATGGTTCGCATGTTGCACACTCCGCTGGGTTTCCAGCCGCAGGGAGCAATGCTGGCCGACATAGACTTGAGTGAAATAGAACAGCGAGGTGACGAGATGCTCGAGAAGCAGAAAGCAATGCTTGAGGCGGTGCAGAGGATTCCAGGTGTTACGGGAGCAGGTGCAGCGAACCGCGTGCCCTTTACCGGCGGGCTGCGCGGCGTTCCGGTTTTCCCGCCAGGAACGACAGATTTCAATCTGAACAATTCTGTGCTGGCGCCATACGTGTTTACGATCTCGCCGGGTTACCTGGAGGCTGCGGGCACCAAGCTACTAAGTGGGCGGGATGTCTCATGGCATGACACCAAAACGACGCCGTATGTCGCGATCGTGAACGAGACCTTCGCGCGGAAGATGTGGGGCGAAACACCCGCTATCGGAGAACGCTTCATTCTTAAGGATCACTTGACGGAAGTGGTGGGCGTGGCGGAGGACGGCAAGTATTACGAAATTATGGAGCCGCAACAACCGGTCGTGTTTCAGCCGTTATTGCAAACTGAGAACGGCGTCGCGGTCTTCGTGGTACGGACGACGCGGGCGCAGAACGAGATGGTCACAGTGCTCGAACGCACGCTGAGCGCTATTGAGCCGAATGCGCTGATTAGCGTGCAGACTTGGCCGGATGCAATGGCGCGAGTGCTATTTCCAGCCCGTGCAGCGAGCGTAGGACTGAGTGTGATGGGCCTGCTAGCTGCGATGCTGGCGATAACCGGAATCTTCGGCATGGCCGCGTACAACGTGAGCCGCCGGATGAAGGAACTCGGCATTCGCGTGGCGCTAGGCGCGCGCACGAAGCACGTGATGCGCACTGCGGTTGGGCGACCAATCGTAATGCTTGGACTCGGGTCATTAGCCGGACTGCTGTTAGGTGTCTTCGCCAGCCGATTACTCGAGCAGATTGTCTATCAGGCGAATCCGCGAGACCCAGTCGTTTTGGGCGGCGCAGTGCTAACGATGACGCTGCTGGGCATTGCAGCGTCCGCAATTCCAGCTTTGCGAGCGCTTGCTGTCGATCCATCCAAACTCCTGCGGGAAGAGTGACGCGCGCGATACGGTTCAGAATATTATGAGTTCCCTCAGTGAAGGTCCGCTGGTGAGTGCGATCTCTAAATGAGTCACCCGATTTCAATCAAGGGAGTTTTGCTTTTGGACGGATGTGTCTTACTCGTCAAAAATCCCCGCAGCGAGTGGGAACTGCCTGGAGGCCGCAGTGAAGGTGGAGAAAACCACCCGCAGACCCTGGCACGCGAATTTTCAGAAGAATTATCTGTGGATGTGGTAATCGCCGATCTGGTTGATTCGTACTTATTTGAGGTGATTCCGGGTCGGCGTGTTTTCATTATCACCTATGGCTGCAGGCTCGCTGGCGACTTCAAGCCTGCGATAAGTCATGAGCACACCGAACACTGCTTATGGCCAATTGAGCGTTTGTCGGAACTTAATCTTCCTCCAGGATACAGGCGTTCGGTCGAGAAATGGGCATCTTCGGAGCTAGCGTGACCATCGAATACCTCGCTGATCGTCGCGAGTTCATACCCAATGTCGCGCGCTGGCATCATATGGAGTGGGGTCATCTCCGGCCAGGTGAAACCGTGGAAGATCGCACTCTGCGTGTTGAACGTTCTTGTGGCCACTGCGCGATTCCTACTACTTTCGTTGCGCTGGCCGATGACCAGTTGCTCGGCGCGGCGAGCCTCGTTGAGCATGACATAGATATTCGGCCAAAACTTTCTCCGTGGCTTTCCGGCGTATTCGTTGTGCCAGAGCATCGCAGGCGCGGAGTTGGAGGAGCTCTCGTTGAACGAGTCGTGCAGGAAGCACGGGCACTTGGCACTTCACGTCTTTATCTGTACACGCCGGGTTCCGGTGCATTGTACTTCAGACTCGGCTGGTCGGTTGTAGAGCAGACGTTCTATCCCGAGTTGTGGGGAGAACAGCAGATTACTATTATGGAGCTTGCCACTTAATGCGCGCCAACAACCCACCAAATGCGGCTGCACATACCGTGAAGCAAAGCAGTTCGAAGTTGTCGGTGTACCAAAACAAGCATTTTCGCATCGAGCCATGCCGCATCTGCTTTGTTCCAGGATATCTTATTATAACGCCCCAACAGCCCGTTGGTTCGCTTTCGGAGCTCAAGGTGGATGCGCTGCCTTCGTTAGGTCCGACGCTCGCAGCAGCCACACGAGCGGTCGAGGTTATTATTCGACCAGAGCGTGTCTATTGCGCTCTCTTTGCGGAGGAGACGCGGTCTGTTCATTTCCATCTTTTTCCTCGATCCGCGTCGCTCTTATCGCAGTACGCTGCCGCTCATCCAGAAGATCGCGAAATCTCAGGTCCGCGGTTGCTAGATTGGGCTCGTCGCACATTCCATCATCCGCTTTCCAGCGACCACACCGAAACTGTTCAAGCGATTTTTCGTGAACTCGATCGCAAATCCTAACCAACAGATGCGACTCGCGGCTGACCCGCGTACTGCCTCGCATCACTTTATGAAAGCGCATTCATTGGAATTCCCGCTCGCTCCCAGCAGCCGCGGCTGATCTTTTTCTCGTTTAGACCTCAGAAGAAACGCATGTCATCAATCGGCGTCTTCGCTTCCCTGTTTGATACATCTGGTCGCATTCTTCTTGTGCGCCAAGCCTATGCAGCGCACCGCTGGACCACACCGGGTGGACGCGTTGAGGGCGGTGAGTCTCCGGTCATGGCGCTGGAACGTGAGGTTCTCGAAGAGATCGGCTGCGAGGTGCAGGTTGCACATCCAATCGGCGTCTACGCGAAGCCATATCGTGACGACCTTGTTCTCTCATTCGCTGCTACTTTGGTTGGCGGCACTCCGCGCGCGTGCTCTCCCGAGATCGCTGATGTTGGTTTTTTCCAGCGAGGAGACATTCCGGCCGACATCGGATTCAATTCGATGGTGCGCGTGAGAGATGCTTTGGATGGATGCCGTGGCGTGGTCCGCGTGTTCGACAGCGCAACGTCGCTTGTTCCAAAGTAGTATGACTCAAACCACGGCGCGCGTTTAAGTTTGGTGATTAGTTATTGCTACGTGCGCGGCGGCGGCGGCCGTCTGGGTCTGCGGCGTGCGGGTTGAGAAGTCGCAGCAGTTCGGAACGCGGAACGAGCAGCTTTCCCCGAAGTGCGCGACAGGCGCGTAACTTTCCGCGTTGGATGAGCCGATAGACGCTGAAATAATCGACGCCGAGTAAATCGGCAGATTCCTGGATGGAATAGGCTAGTCGCTCCGTCTCCGTGATGTTCGCGGCCGAAGGCGACGATACAGTTGTCGTTTCCAACACCAAGGCACCACGTGCAGTGCCGATAGCAGTATATCCGGCGAAGCCCTACATGATAATTAGGCGGCGCCTGACTAGACATCTCCTTGCGGTTTTTCTAAATGTACGCTTCTGATCAAAAGTCCTTTTATGAGCATTCGGCTAAGATTCTGTGCGGCAGCCCGGTCCTTTGCGGTCCACTAGTTTTTGGAAGGAAGTTATATGGCTCTCGAGCAATTGCAGCGCGCTCTCACCCAAGGCGAGCTCGACACGATAATGGCTCACAAGGATCGAGATGATGACAGCGTGTTCTACATCCACTCAAATTGTCATTCCCATTCGCCGACATGGACCAGATACGAAAGGGGCGGAGTTCTGAGAATCGAGTGTTCCGAATGTTCCAGGACAATTGCAATCGTAAAGGTCGCGGAAGCATGAAGCCGATGCGGCAGACAGTGGCAGACGGCGTCGTTTAAACTCTCGTCACGGACCCCAAGTTTGCGTTCTTGAAGTTGGCGCGGTCTGGCCTACTCGCGGGCGCGCGAGTACGCGGAAAGTGGGTCCGCGGTTTCCAGATTCTTGATAACCGTGCTGAGGTACACCGATTCGGGATAAAACGCTTTGTATTTGGTGATCTCTGCCCGATTCAAAACCTTGAAGCCGTAACGTTCGAACATCTTTTCGCCGCGTCGGCTCTCGAAAGTAACGATCTGGCCACAGACACGTTTTTCGCCGGAGCGGTAAAGATAACTCAGATACGCGCTCATCAGAGCGCGCGTGGTCGAAACTTTGCGCGCTTCTGGCAGGAGATTGATGTGGAAATGCGGTACACGCCGGGGTTGAGCGGGGACTTCACGCCAGCCGTACATGAGGATCCAACGGATAAAGCGACGCGAGCGCTCGTTGTACCGGAAATAACGAGTCAGAGCGCGGAAGAACAGCCAGACATTTTGATACAGCGCGTAGAGCTGGTTTTGCAACGGCTTGCGCGAGCCGAGCAAATATCCCGAAATCTCGCCATCTACCTCCAGGAGAAAACAGGATTCCGGCTCGTGGTCGGTGTAGTACGTGGTCAGAAAATCAGCGAACAATTCACGGTCCTGATAGACCGGATCGATCGGTTCGCCGAGAAATCCGGTGGCGCAGCAGAGTTTTCTAACTGTTTCGCGATCGGATCTGCGATAACCACGAATGAGGAATGGCTTATGTTCGTCGTCTAACATCTAAAAACGGCGATATCTTGAGCGAAGCTCGCGGTAAATGCAAAACAGTTCATCAAAAATACGCGGCCAGTTGTAGAGGCTGCGCGCAACCCGGGCAGCCTTCCTGCCCAAGGTGGATAATTTCCTATGGCTGCATTCTTCGATGGCACCTGCCAGCGCGTCCGGACTGTTTTCCACCGCCCACGATTCCTGATCGTGACAAATACTGTTGTCCATGCAGCTACCGCGAATTCCGACAACAGGTGTTCCGCACGCCTGGGATTCCACCGCCGCAAGGCCAAATGTTTCCTGAACTCCGGGATGCACGAAAAGATCAGCCGCGCGATAAAAGCCGGCGAGCTCGGAAGGATCGGCGCAGTACCGAATCCATGAAAGATTCCCGTTTCGCAATTGCGTGTTGCAAAGATGAACTCTATCGGGCCCATCACCGATGACGAGCAAATGAAATTCATCGGGGCGGCGTCGCTGCAAGATTCTGAACGCGCGAAGCAAAGTTACTGTGTTTTTCTCCTTCGCCAGCCGGCCGACGTAAAGAAGCAGGGTTTGATCTGAATCAACGCCAAATGACTGGCGTATGGCTTCGGTGCCGGATCCGTCCGGACGGAAGATTTCCGTGTTAACACCGAGACTAAGCACACGCACGTTGTGCACGCCCCAATCACGAAGCACGCAGGCCAGCCGCTCTGATGCGACCAGCGTGGCGGCGTGCTGATTATAGAGTTTGCGAACGTATGCGCGGGAAAGCTTCATCACACGGCGTGTTGCCGTTTTGCCAAGGAGCCTGGCGCTCTTCCGCACGTACGCTTCAGGAAAATGCGAATGATAAAAACCGACCACCGGCACGCCCAGCGCGCGCCCGACTTTCAGTGCCCTCCAGCCAAGCTGATAGGGATCGCCGGACTCGATTACGTCCGGCCGTTCCTGTTCCAAAATCTCTTCTACTGCACGGAGATTCAACAGAGCGCGGTATTGCGCCGTGCGCGACACAAGAGGCGAACGAATGGTGTAAACACGCGAGCACCCGTTTCTTTTCAACTTTGTCTTCGCGCCGGGAACAACAAGGACATGTTCGTCGCGCGGCGCGTGCCTCTGAATGTAATCGATCTTTTCGTGGAGATAGCGCTTCACGCCCCCGCTCACCGGAGAATAGAACTGGGTGACGTCGCAGATCTTCACTACGCGGCGACTGTAGGGCAACCGCTCCGGTTGCCAATTCCGGTCCCGGCAGGCGACGCGCCTGCCCTACAATTGTTTTTGACCGACTTGATCACCGCGATTCGAGTTCGCTGATATGTTTCTCTGCTTGCAGTGCAGCGGCGCAACCCATTCCCGCAGCAGTAATGGCCTGCTTGTAGACGCGGTCGGCCACATCGCCGGCGATAAAAACGCCGGGGTGTTTGCTCTCGACCAGATTTTTCGGGAGCAAGTAACCCTCCGCATCCATATCGAGCTTGCCTCGATAGGCCTTTGTATTGGGATCATGCCCGATCGCCACAAAGACGCATGCCACTTCCAACTCACGCTCATCATTTGTCTTTAAGTTGCGCAAACGCACGGCGCGCATCTCCCCCTTTTCATCCGGAATGTATTGTGTCACGATCGTGTCCCAGATCGGCTCGATCTTCTTGTTCGCGAACACCCGCTCCTGCATGATCTTGGAAGCCCGCATTTTGTCGCGGCGATGAATCAGATAGACCTTTGAAGCGAACCGGGTGAGGAACAACGATTCCTCGGCGGCAGAATCGCCGCCTCCTACAACGCAGACCGGCACGTTTTTGTAAAACGCACCGTCGCAGGTCGCGCAGGATGTTAATCCGTGACCCACCAATTTCTGTTCGTTGTCGAGTCCGAGATAACGGGCGGAAGCGCCGCTGGCGATGATGAGAGCGTGCGTCTCCAGCCATTCATCGTCGGCTTTGATGCGGACGTGTTTCCCACTGGCGTCGAAATCGGTTACCTCAGCATAAGAAAACCGGGCGCCGAATTTCTCTGCCTGCCGGTGCATGTTCAGAATCAACTCCGGGCCATCGATTCCATCCGGAAAGCCGGGATAATTTTCTACCAGGGTCGTGGTGGAAAGTTGCCCGCCTGGCTGCCTACCTTCCAGGACCAGCGGGCTAAGGTTTGCCCGGGCAGCGTAAATAGCAGCAGTCAGCCCTGCGCAACCGCTCCCAACAATGATTACCTTCTCCATCGATAGAATTTAGCACACCGCGCAAGTGGAACATAGGCTGATAGCCTGTGCGGCCAGCGGGTTTGCAACCCGCTGAGGACCCCCAACCGCGCTTCGTCGCTGCGAAGGATAACAGGCAACATGCCTGTTTGGCACACAGACAGAATGTCTATGTTCCGACCCGCAAATGGTGCAACTCACGCTGTAACGCGCACATAGATCTTATGAAACCCGCTTACACCTGAGAACGGGCCGCGATCCTCCTCGAATTTCTGCACGTCGCCTTCGCCGTCGGTGGCGCGGACAACGACGGTGTAATCCCCCGTCCCCACGGGCATCCACTTCGCTTTCCAGAGGGACCACGCCAGATCGCCTCCGGCATAATAGATTTCCGCGTCGCTCCAGGTTTCTCCATCGTCGAAACTAAGCTCGACACGGGAAACACCGCGGTCGCCGCCGTAGGCGATTCCTTTCAATTCGATGGGAGCGCTCAGGTTGCCTAACGAAACTGATGACCAGTACTCGGGCACATCGATCCGTGAACGGATCGGCACAATGAAATTGGGTCCCCATCCTTGTGTTTCGTAAAATCCTTTCGCCCTGGCGTCGGTTACTTCGATTCGGGTAAGCCACTTCACGTGCTTTTCGCCGAAGTAGCCCGGAACGATCGCGCGCAACGGGTAGCCGTGCCGATCTGGCAAGGGCACGCCGTTCATTTCGTAAGCAAGCAGCATGGTCGGTTCCATCGCTTTCTCCAGGGGAATGGTATCGGTGTAGTTATCGACGCCGTACAACTGCACCCGCGCCGCACCGGAAAGTACGCCGGCCTGGTCGAGCAGATCGCCGAGCGGGACGCCTTTCCAGACCGCGTTGCTGATCAAGCCTGCATCCAAACCGTTGCTGATACACATGAGGGTCGTTTCCTGCTCGGTGGCATCGAATCCCAGGAGATCCTGCAATCGCCATGCAGCGCGATTTTGTACCAGCCCGCCTACTTCCAGATGCCAGAGATCGACATTCACCCTGGGATCCACCACGTTCTTGGTAACACAATAAAACAATTCGTTAGGCGTGATGGCCTCGACAATCGGGCCTTTGTATTGGGTGCCGTCATAACTGAACGTTGCGGCGCGATAAAGCTTACGCGTCAGCGCGACGCCGCCTCCCGCCACAACGGCTCCAATTGCTCCCAGTACAAATGCGCGCCGCCCTATGCCGGGGGTGAATTCTTTGCCGGGGAGATCGCCCTGCGATGTCCGGGCAGCCGGTCGGGCCGTTCCTACCATTAAAAACTGGAATCCACCGACCATCGTTCGCTCAAATGCGAACACGCACAGGGCGAACCCAACGAGCGTGACCAGACGCGCCGCTTCGATCGGCAGCCCCATGTAGCTTGTACCGAGGACCGGCCACAACGCGATCGCGAATGCAAGCATCGGGAGCACAATGAAGATGGATACCGTCCAGATCGCCGAAGCGCGCTCCGGATTACGCCACACCAACAACCCGAAGATCGCTCCGCCCATAGCGCCGACCAGGAGTTGGCCGGCGATTGTCGATCCAACTCCCAGTTGCTTCAGGTGATTGTAACCCCCGACGTTGCCCATCAGCGAAAGGAATGGACCGGGAGGTATGAAAACCGAAAGACGATCGCCAATGATTGTAAGCGGTGTTGCCACACCGAGCGAGGTGAGCAACAACATCATCGCTGTCATCACGATGGCGGCCACGAATCCTGCGAGTAGCCCGGCGACGATTGCCTTTCCTCTAGTCACGATGCTGCCGATCTTACCCCGCCGTTTCCTAGTCACAAGCGCTGTAGTGTCCGCTGTCCTCAGCGGATTTGGTTGCTGTGCCAAGGATGTTGCGCTGAGGACAGCGCACGCTACAGCTTTGCCGCAGCCAGAATTTTTTGAGCGCGTTCCACTACCATTTCGGACGTGACCTGCTTCATGCAGGCGTGATCGAATGGACACTGGCTCAGCCGCCGGTAATTGCATGGCGAACAGGGCAGGTCCACGCGCACAACCGATTCCGGCCTCTGATACGGCCCGATGTGAACCGGATTCGTCGGACCGAATACGCTAACCATCGGTTTGTTCAGCGATGCGGCGACGTGCATCGAGCCGGAGTCATTCGTCACCGCCACTTCCGCGCGTTGGATCAACGCAGCCAAATCGCCGGGCGTAGTTTTGCCGCAAAGATTAGAGGTTCCCGGCGCAGCGGCTGCAATCTGATTACACCGCGGCTCATCGCGGTGAGTGCCTGCGAGAGCAACGGCGTAGCCTTCCCGCAGGAAATGCCGCGCGACGCCTGCAAATCCATCGATCGTCCAATGTTTCGTTTCCCAAATCGTCCCGGGAACAAGAACAACGAGCCGTTTGGACGCAGGCACACCGTGTTCCTCTAGCAATCGCTCGACGTGGCGGATTGTTTCTGGCGAAAGGTGTATCGCCAGATTCGGAGGTTCCTCGTCGAATCCAAGCAACGAACCTACCCAGAGATAACGGTCGATCGCATGAACATCGAGCGTGGGAATGGGAATGCGGTGCGTGTACGCGATCCACGAACCTTCGCGAGCGCCACGCCATCCGTGACTCGGCACGTTTTTGAGATCGTGCTCGGCAGACATCGTGCGCGAGAATTTGATGGGCCGATCGAATCCAACGCGAACTCGCGCGCCACTGATGAGCGCGAACAAAGCCGAACGCAACTGGCCGTGCATGTCGACTACCAGATCGTATTTCGCACCACGGATCTGTTTGAGCAGATCGAAAAATCCCAGCATCGCGCGCCCTCGTTGGCCGCGCTTGGAGAAATCGCGTCGCGCAAAGAGCACCACGTTCGATAGTGCTGGATGATGACGCACGACCTCTGCGTTTTCGGGCGTGATAAGCCAGTCAATCCGCGCCTGCGGATAGCGCGCGCGCAGCTTGACCAGCACCGGGATAGTGTGCACGACGTCGCCCAGCGCCGAAGGTTTGATCAGTAAAATGCGCGAGAACTCAGCAGTTTGCAGTGGCGGCGGGCCGCCGTTCCTTACCTGTGTGCTTTCGATTTGAGCGTTCAATTGCTGTCTCGCAAGAAAAAGTTTTAACGAGCAACGCTCAATGCTCAACAGCCAGCGTCAAATCACAGGCCCGGTCGCGTGCAGCGGAAATGGATGTCAGCCAGCTTGGCTGACTAGGCCGCCAGGCTGCCAGCCTGGCGAATCCCGAGCACCTGCGGGCTAGCAGCCCGCCCGCCGGGTCAGGCTGGCAGCCTAACATCCATAGTTTACGCGGCTTTTTTCTCGCCTGCGAAGGTGCTGCGAAGTTTTTTCATCCACGCTGAGAGCCGATGCCGGTTCTGCTCACGTCGCACCACCGCTTCGCTCGTGACCCAGTTGAATTGAATCACGCGCCGCGGCCCTGAGAACGGTTTATGGCCATGCCAGGAATTATTGCTGCGACGGAATGCCAGCAGGGTGCCTTCGGTCGGCGGCACTTCAAGAATCATGTCATCGAGATTGTTGCCGGAACGAAGCAATCGAAGCTGGCCGCCAGCAGACTCCCACCCCGCGTTCATGTAGATCAGTATCGTAATGATTTTCGTTTCGGAATCGGTGTGAATTTTCCCATCCTTTTCGCTGCAACGGCCGCGAACGGTAATCATGTCCGGTCGATTTGTTAGGTCGACGCCGAATTTTTCTTCGAAGGCTTTGCGGAATTCGTCGCTGCGCATTTCCTCGACGAGTTTGGCAAAAACAGGGCCGTAGCTGACCTCACGCAGTGGAAAGCTGCCTGGCCGGTTTACCTCGGGATAATGGTCGTGTATTGCCGAGCGCGCGTCTGCGTTCACAAATTCCGGCACGATCAAAAATTCAAACGGCTCGCGCGTAAGCGGCGTGGCGCGGAACGTCTCCAAATCGAGCATCGAAACCATGCGCGACGCTACGCAATCACGCCCGAATCGCCAGATGGAATTTGCAGGCGCTTACAATCGGAACATAGACTTTCAGTCTGTGCGCCTAGCGGGTTTGCAACCCGCTGCTTCTGCGCCAGTGCAACTCAGTGAATCGCAAATAGCGGAGAACATCTCCGCTTGGCGCACAGGCCACAGGCCTATGTTCCACTCGCGGCCACGCGCACGAACGTCGCGATGATGCGTGCTCCCGCAACGAACGTTCCCCGCAACGTGCCCGAAACCTTTGATTCGCCGCCCGCACGGCGGCGATGATCGACCGGGATTTCAAGGATCCGCAATCCCGCGCGCGCAGCCTTCATCTGCATCTCCAAATTCCAACCGTAAGTTTCTTCGCGCATCCCGAGTTTCTCCAGGGCGTCGCGCCGGATGGCGCGAAACGGGCACATGTCAGTGTAACGAACACCGTAAAGCAGGCGGAGAATCCATCCCGCGATCCGCCCGGACAAAATCTGCTGGAAGTTCATGCTGCCAGGCTCACGTTTTCCGCGGGTACGCGAGCCGATCACAAAATCGTGCATTCCGCGCCCGATCGGATCGGTGAGCTGGTCCATGAATGCTGGAACATCACTGCCGTCGCCATCAAGAAACACCACGACCTCGCATTCGGGTGAGAGCGCGCGAACGCCCGCCGCGCACGCACGCCCGTATCCGCGCGGGGCGGTCACGACACGCGCACCCGCTTCACGCGCTCGGTCCGCTGTGGAATCGGTACTGCAGTTGTCGACTACGATCACTTCGTGAGGGACACCGGTTGAGAGACATTCGCGCACCACGCCGGCGATCGGCTCCTCCTCATTCAAGGCGGGGATAATGACTGCCACCTTGCTCATTGCGGAGAAGCGTTTCGCACTTCTCGTTATAATCGGCAAGCGGCAAGGTAGGGCGAGCGTCCTCGCTTGCCACATTCAAAACTCCCGCAAGTTAGCCACGGCGAATTCGTCCTGCGGCGAACCGGAGGCATGCGCTATCTCAACACCAGCCATGCGCAGGTGAAATAGATCAGCAGCGCCACCACGTCCGCCAGCGCGAGAGTAACTGGTCCGGCGGCGATTTTGGGATCGAGCTTCAATCGATGCAGCAGCGAAGGAACGCTCAAGCCTATCAGACACGCGCTCATCAGCGAGACAGCGATGCTGCCGCCGATGACGAACGCGCCCGCGGCATCGCGTCGCCATGCCCAGACGATCATGCCGACGAGCGCGCCACAGGTAAGCCCTAACAAAAGCGCGGTCGCAATCTCACGGCGCAAGGCAATTTTGAACCAACTCCAAGTCACCGGCGCGGATCGTAAGGCCTGCGTGGTCACGCTCATGGATTGGGCGCTCACGCTTTCGTTTAAGCCGAGCACCATGATCATGAAAAATGCGATCACCAGGCTGTGCGCCAGCGTCACTTCAAACAAGCCGGCTAGAATTGCGCAGATCGTTCCGCCGGCCACCGTCACCAACAACCATGGAAATCGATAGCGAAAAACGCGGAGCGGTGACGCGTCGCGCACCTGGGCGAGATGAAACCCGAGCGCCTCAAAGAAGTCATCGCGCGCCACGTCGCGCTCGTCTTCCCCTGTTTCGAGCACGCTTTCCACGAAAACATCCGTATCCACCACACCGATGACCCGCCGCTCTGCATCGACAATCGGGAAGGCCAGAAATTTGTAGAGCACAAAAAAATCGCATGCTTCGAGCACGGTCGCTTCCGCCGACAAAGCGATCACGCGCGGAACCATGATCTCACGTAACACGGTCGCGGGCGGAGTGGTTAGCAAACGACGCGTGGGGACTACACCTACCAGCCGTTTCTCTGCATCGACCGCATAAAAGTATATGACCCGTTCACCCACACCTTCGCGCCGGATTTTCTCGAGCGCTTTCTCGACACTGGAGTCGGCGTCGAGCAGTGGGAAATCCGTGCGCGAATAGTTGAGTGCCGGCGCGTTGAAATCGACCGCGCCGGAAATCTTCATCGTTGCACTTTGTGCCGATTCTTGGCCTGGGCAACAACAGCTGTGCGACCGAAAATCTCTTCACACCGTAGTACCTAACCGGCCACTCGGTGCACAATGCCTTTGTTCTTCAAGATTTCGTTCGCTTCACTGAAGTAATCTCGGATGTCTGATTGAGTGCGGATCCAGGCGATGTAACGGGCCATGCCGCCGGCGAGATCGACGTTTGGTTTATAGCCGGCGGACTGCGCCAGCGTGGTGTCGCTGGTAAGATGGCGCATTTCGCCGGGGCGAAAATCACCGTTGAGCTCGGGCGCGATATCGATCTTCAGGATCTCGCCGAGTTGCTCCGCGATTTCGCGGATCGGTGTCCCGCGTGCACTGCCGATATTTACGGGTAGCCCGTCGAGCTTGTCAGTTTCGGCGGCGAGCAAGTTTGCGCGCGCTATGTCTTCCACGAACGAAAAATCCCGGGTTTGCTGCCCGTCTTCGTACAGGACCGGCGGCAAGTTGTTCAGCAACCGGGTACAAAAAATCGCGATTACGCCGGTGTATGGATTGAAAATCGACTGGCGCGGGCCGTACGTGCAGGAGTAACGCAGCGCGACCGTGGGAATGCCGACCTGTTTCCCCCAAAGCAACACGAGCCGCTCCTGATCAACTTTCGTCAGCCCGTAAACAGTCTCGCCTCCTACCGGAGCGTTCTCCGGAGTCGGAACGCTTTTTGTAATGGCGCCACAAATCGGGCAATGCACTTCCCAATCACCGCGCCGTAATTGCTCGACAGGACGCACATGTGGAAACACCAATTCATGCTTCGGACATTCGCCTGCGCCTTCGCTGTAAACGGCTTGCGAGCTCGCAACGATAATCTTTTTGATCGGCAAATTTTTCTCGCGAATGATCTCGATCATCTGGGCCGTGCCCAGCGAATTTACGTGCACAAACTTCGCCATTTCCGGCATGTAACCGCCGTACGCGGCCTGGTGAAAAGCCACGTCGATGCCATCGAGCGCGGCTCCAACCATATCGCGATCACGCAGGTCGCCTTGAATGAACTCTGCTTTTGGATTAATCCATGCCGGTTTTCCGCGCCGGTGGGTTTGCGGCTCAAGATTATCCAGAACGCGCACTGTCCAACCCTCGCTTATGAGAAGGTCGACCACATGCGAACCTATCAGGCCCGCGCCGCCGGTAACTAACGCGCGTTTCAACATCTCTTGTTTGTAGCACATGCGTCCCGCTTGTGAGCGTCAATTTTCGCAAGCCAGGGGCATGCGCTACTCTCCGTCGCAGGCGAGCGCCTGCTCTAGAACTTCCTCCGCTCAACCAGGCTGGCGAGAAAGCTCCTCGTATTTGGAGCAATGTTGGCGCCTGGCGATTCATGGAGTAGTTCAGCGCTCAGGCGGCGCAGGCTTTCGCCATCATCGATGTCGTATCCAGCCGGCAGAAGCTTTACCTCAAGTCCAATTGCCGTTGCG
This sequence comes from uncultured Verrucomicrobiae bacterium, assembly GCA_963753675.1. Classification (GTDB taxonomy): domain Bacteria; phylum Verrucomicrobiota; class Verrucomicrobiia; order Chthoniobacterales; family UBA10450; genus Udaeobacter. The sequence continues at coordinate 22,284 of CAVWCZ010000010.1, forward strand.
CGCTGGATTGTCTGCTCCAGGACGCGCTCCGTGCTCCAGTCGATTTCCTCGAACACCATTCGGTGCGGTTTCTTGAGTCCAATCAAGTAATAGCCACCATCATCGCTCGGACCCAAAACAATCCGATTATCCTGGGAAGCCAGAAGTTCTACCGCATGAATGAAATTTGCGGCCGGAACAGTCGGGCTGTCGGAATCAATCAGACAAACCGAGTTAAAACCGCATTTGAACAAATCTTCGGTGGCAAAAAAGAGACGGTCTCCAAATCCATCACCACGTTGCGGCAGCAAACTAAAATCGGCTGGCAGAATATCGAAATAAGCCGATTCCGCGCCGACTGGGGTATAAACCGCAATTCCGCGAGCATTGTTATCGGCAGCCGCAGTTGAAATTGCGGCTGCTGTGTCGCGCAGAAAACACTTACTCAATTCCGCGGCTTCCTCCGGTGTCAGTGGTGGAACGAGTCGTGTTTTTACTCGTCCAGCTTGGGGCGCTTTGGTCATTACTGCCAACGCGCAAAGACTGCGTGGCATCTGCACCGGAAGCGTTGGATCGAGGACACGAAACTGTTTCATGCGTTACCGGGAAAGTTCTTCACACATAAGAAGATGATTTGAATATTTGTTTAAGATATTTCTTCTTCTCAGTTGCGTGAATAACATGCGCCTTCACGCCCGAGCGTGCCCAGCAAATCGCAGGCCGCAAAGAGTTGTTGATAACATCTGGAACGCGAACCGACAAATGCACGCCGGATCTGGAAGACAACACTTATTAGAGGTTATTCAAACTTATTGGTGCGTTGCTCGGAGAGATTTACTCGCTGGAAACTTACACCCCGGGCGCGATAGAACCGGCCACACAGGTCCCCAAAGTTCAAGAACGCGCTCGACTACGCAATCGTGCTGCGCACAAAATCGGTGTTATGAGATTCGCTGGATTGCTCATCGCGTCACCCGCCGCCCTCGTGTTGATAGCGGTCATGTCAGTCATGCCGGAGAGCACGTCAGCGGAGAAATCATCGAGGTCGCCACCGGACTTCACATTGAGCGTCCCGGGCTCGTTTCGCACGTCTCTGACAATAACGCATTATCGCAAAGGCGGAGACATTCTCAATTCTCCGCCATTCCATCTAATCACAGCTGCGGCGATGACCGAATATCACGGCTGGTATGGACTGCGGACTGCCGACCCATTACATGATCGCGCTTGGAACGTGCGTGTTTACGCCGCACGCAATCCAAAGGTAGTCGCCGCTTACGCCAAAGCACGCGACGGCTTCGAAGCGGATCTAAACGAAGGGAAAGAGTTCTTTGGGTTAGGTCGAGTGGCCACTTTCGACACATTCGTGCGATTCAGGCGGAAGCATTTTCGCTGGGGTGATGCGGTGTCATTTCTTCACTCAGAGTACCAAGATGGGCCAGACGCAGGCAAGTATGTTCCAGATAATGGCCACTTGAGTTATGAGGTGTGGGGACTGACGCGAGATCGGCAATATACTGTGGTCGCCTCGATGAAGGTGAGTCATCCAAAGCTTTCCGAGTGGGGCCCAGATGCGCGAGTCGTCAAAAGTATCGATGCCCTCAAGCGAGATCGGGATTACAAGCATATCGAGAGTTGTAGTGCTGAAGAATTCAAGCCTAGTCTCACTGCCTTCGATGAGATGGTGGACTCGCTGAAATTACAGTGAGGAAATCTGGACGTGGAAGCAGTTTTGAACGGTTTCAGTCATCGGCGGAAGTTCGCGATCGCGAGGGCACGATCGCCCACACGCGAGACGCATGCGCTCCCCAGACTACAGCAACTGATAGGGATCAACATCGATTGTCACGGTGACATCCTCGGGGAATGGCAGCTTATCGAGAGTTTCGCGGACCAGGCGGCTCAGGCGCATGATCGCTTCGCCGCGGATCAGGATGTGAAAGCGAAACTGGCCTTGTAATTTTTCCAGCGGCGCGGGCGTAGCGTCGCCTAAAATGAATTCTTTCGGTCCAGCCTTCGCAGCCGGTCTCAAGCTTGGCAACCTTAATGGTTTTCGGGGAGTAGGAGCAGCGGAGTGGGCTTCCGGCTTGGCAGCTGCTTCGGCGGAGTAGGCCAATGATTCGCTCAATCGGCGCTTTAAGGTCTCGGCTGATAATTTTGCCCGGCCTTCATGCGAGGAGCGCACGGTGATTAAAATCGCGTGTTTAAACGGCGGGAAATCACAGCGTTCGCGAAATTCGAGCTCCTGTTGGAAGTAACCGGCGAAATCGTGGTGCCGCGCGAACTGGATCGATGGAGAAAACGGCGTGTAGGTTTGCACGAAGACTTCGCCGGGCGTTTCACCCCTGCCGGCCCTGCCTGCGACCTGGGTGAGAAGCTGGAATGTGCGTTCGCCTGCGCGGAAATCCGGTATGTGCAGCGCGAGATCGGCATTGATGATTCCAACAAGCGTTACGTTGGGGAAATGCAGACCTTTGGCGATCATTTGTGTGCCGACCAAAATGTCGATCTTTCCGCTTCTGAAATTCCGTAAGGTTTCGCGGTACGCGTCCTTGCGCGTCATCGAATCAGCGTCCATGCGGTGCACCACTGCTTTCGGAAAAATCTGCGCAACGGTTGATTCCACTTTTTCCGTGCCGAATCCGTAATAGATCAGTGCATCCTGTCCGCACGCCGGACATTTCTTTGGCACAGCGGCGGTGTGCCCGCACAAGTGACAGCTCAAGCGGCCGGATGTTGTCTCGCGGCGAGCCGAATTGCCCTGGAGAAAATGCTGGTGAAAGGTAAGCGCGACGCTGCAATTCGGACAGTTGCGCGCCTCGCCGCAATTGCTGCACAGCAGCGAAGTGGAAAAGCCGCGCCGATTCAAAAATAAAATTGTCTGTTCGCGTTTCTCCAGGCGATCGGCAATCGCTTGCGACAACTTTTCTGACAGGATCGCGGATTTTTTTTCTTTTCGTCGTTCCTGGCGCAGATCGACGACACGCATCAGTGGCATCTGATTTTGGTCTACCCGCTGAGTGAGCGTTACCAGCTGATACTTTCCGGTCACCGCGTTGTGATAACTTTCCAGCGATGGGGTGGCGCCGCCTAAAACGACTACGCATTTCTCGGTCTTCGCGCGCACGACTGCCACGTCGCGCGCGTGATACCGTGGCGCTTCCTCCTGTTTGTAGGTCGTCTCGTGTTCTTCGTCGACCACGATCAGGCCGAGATTTTTTAGCGGCGCGAACACCGCGCTGCGCGCGCCGATCACGATGCGCGCACGTCCGGAATGAATCTTGTGCCATTCATCGTGGCGTTCGCCCTCGGATAAATGACTGTGCAACACCGCGACGTCGTCCTGCGCCTCGGCGAAACGGCCTTTGAAACGTTCGACCGTTTGTGGCGTAAGCGAAATTTCGGGGACGAGCACTATTGCAGTGCGGCCGCGTTCAAGGGCGGCGCGGATCGCCTGCAAATAAATTTCCGTCTTACCGGAGCCGGTGACGCCGTGGAGCAAAAGCGGACGCGCGCTTTCAGGCGCGTCGAGCGCCTGCATGATTTCACTCAGTGCCCGGGTCTGCTCCTCGTTCAAGACGAGGTTGGATGTTGCGATGAATTGTTCGTCCCCATGCGGATCGCGCACCACAGCTTCCTCGCGCAATTCGGCGAGGCCGCGTTTCACAAGCGCGCGCAACGTCTGGTTATCGAGCGACGTTTCCCTCAAAAGATGCGCTGCGCGCACCGGCTTCTCCAGTTTCAAGATCGCTTGTAACAGTTCCGCCTGCCGCGGCGCGCGTTTTCGCAACTTTTCGATTTCTACTTCGGCTATCTTGCTTCCGGGTTGAATGAACAATTGTTTCTTCCATCCCACTTCTGCGCGCCGGATCACTTGCGGTAGCATGCTGCGCATCACCGTTTCGATCGGGCAGCAATAGTAAGTGCCGATCCACCTCGCCAGTTCAAGCAGCGGTTCGCTCAGGATCGGCGCTTCGCCGATGACCGCTTCGATTGGCCGGATCCCCTTTGCATCACTTTCTTCGGGAATCGCAACAACCGTCGCCAGGGCTGATCTATCGCGGAACGGCACGCGCACGCGCGAACCGACTCCAACCCGCTCTGCCAAAGTTTCCGGCACGGAATAATCGAGTTCGCGATGAATGGCCCGATCGACGATGACGCGAACGTACCGCATCCCATGCTCATGATTCATGCTCGTGCTGGTGCTAGTAATTTCGTAATCGGTTATTGTAGCACGGGTTTAATGATGCAATTCCTCTTCAAACTGCTTCTCTGCGTGCTGCTGGCAGTAGCTGCAGCGTTTGCTTACCTGGTACTCAAATCGGGCGATCCGCTTTATACAGGTTTCGAATGGATGAGCCCGGCGCGGTTTCATCAATACGACCGACTCATTCGGAGCGTCGCGTTAGAACAGCATGTTGACCCGATGCTGGTGAAAGCGGTCGTGTGGCGTGAGAGCCGGTTCGATCCACGGAAACATGGCACGCACGGGGAACGCGGACTGATGCAGGTGAGCGAACGAGCGGCCAATGAATGGGCACGCGAAAATAAAGTTGCCGGGTTTAACCCGGATCAACTTTTTGAGCCAAAGATGAACCTTGAAGCGGGAACCTGGTACTTGCATCGTGCGCTCCAACATTGGGTTCATCAGTCTGATCCAATTCCTTTCGCTCTCGCAGAGTACAATGCCGGAGCCAGTCGCGCCCAGCGTTGGAGCGGTGGAAAAGGCGTCGCTGAAGTATCGGAGCGCCAATTCCTTCAAAACATCGATTTTCCCGCAACCCGAAGGTACGTCGAATCGATTATCGATCGCTATGAGTTCTACCAACGGCGTGGCCGGATGTGATCAATTGCGACGGGAGCGATATTCAGAACAGCGAGCGCGCTCCGACTGCGGCAAGCGAATTGGCCACCATTACAAATCTGCAAGCGGGGAACTGCACAGCCGTCGTGCGCGGTGTGAACAATATCACGGAATTGGTTTGGTTGAGGTGTACGATTTGAGTCAGTCGCGCGCATCTTCCGACTTGTGCAGAAAGAATGCCCGTTTAAGGTTGGCAGCTGCCATAACAAACGAATGGCGGGTTAAACGAATTCAGGGGGTTTTTTTATAAAAAAGTTGGCTGTTTTTTGTCTCGTGTTGGGAGTCGCCGGCCTTTCAGGCAGTGTCGGTTTGTCAGCTCAAAGAGGTGCCTGGCACGCATCTCGATTCGAACCGAGGGCGACCACGCATCAGACGCGCGCGGAATCGGAGCGCTTGCTTCAGATTCCCAACCGGAGCCAGCTTGCGCCGGATACTAAAGCTATTTCGTCGCCGCCCACGCGCAGCAGCTTTATGGCTAGTTGGGACGACGTACCGGGCGCCAACGGCTATTTGCTGGATGTTTCCACGAGCGATTCGTTCAGTAGCTACGTGGAGGGTTTTCACGGACTCGACGTTGGCAAAGCGGCGGGGCGACTGGTGACCGGGTTGAAACAAGGCACCTCGTACTATTATCGCGTTCGAACTTATGGCGGCGCCGCCGCGGGCAATCACTCCCCCGTGATGACTGCAACGACCGTGCCGACGGTGGGATTGGTTATTCATCCGACATTCGACAGTTCGATTACGAACAGCCCGAATGCGGCAGCAATCCAGGCGGCGATTAATCGGGCAATCTCAATTTATGAGACGCTGTTCACGGATCCGATCACGATCGAGATTCTTTTCCGTTACACAACAGCGCTGCCTGACGGCACTCCCCTGTTCGGACTTGCGGACACTCTCACCGTCGCCTACAGCGTGGGCTGGAATCTGTGGATCAATGCTTTGAGAGCTGACGCGACGTCCAGCAATGACAATATTGCCGTTGCGAGTCTGCCGACCACTGCATTGGTCACCGGCATTGTCGGAGCGAGCGCGAATGGGCGGGCTCTTGGACTGCTCACTCCACCGGCGATGTTCCCAGACGGCACGGTCGGCACCGGCGGGCCGTATGACGGGATCGTCACACTGAATTCGGGGAGTATGCTTCAGTTCAATAGACCCACCGACGCCAACAGGTTTGACGCGCAACGTGCAGTTGAGCAAGAACTCGACAACCTCATGGGCCTTCTCTACAACCCGACCGATTTCGCCCCAATCAATCTATTCAGTTGGTCATCGCCCGGCACCAGGAACGGCGGGGCTAATGGTCGGCGCTATCTTTCGCTCGACGGTGGCGTTACTGCTATCATCGATTTCAATCAGAACCAAATCGGGTCTCTTTCCGGTTGGCTAAGCGAGCCGTGTCCGCAGGCGCATCCGTATGTACAAAACGCGTTTCCGTGCGTGGGACAGTCTTCTGACATCTCGGCGACGTCACCTGAAGGCATCACTCTCGATGTTCTCGGCTACAACCTGGCTCAGACAGGTCCACCAAGTCTTGGTAATGTCAGCACCCGCAGCTTTGTTCAAACCGGCTCGAACGTGATGATTGGAGGTTTTATTGTTCAAGGCAGCGGGCCAAAGCGGGTGATCATTCGTGCGATTGGTCCCGAGCTTACGCAATATGGGGTACCCAATGCGTTGGCTAATCCGATATTGGAATTGCATAACGGGACTGGAGCACTTATTGCGACCAATAATGACTGGCAGACGACGATACTCGGTGGAATCATCACTGGCAGTCAGGTCAGCGATATTCAGAACAGTGGCCACGCTCCGACTGAGGCCAGCGAGTCGGCGATCATTGCAAACCTGCAACCGGGGAACTACACCGCCATCTTGCGTGGTGTAAACAACACCACCGGAGTTGCTCTGGTCGAAGTGTACGATTTGACTCCCGGCGCGAGTTCGAGTCTTGGAAACGTCAGTACGCGCAGTTTTGTTCAAACCGGCTCGAACGTGATGATTGGCGGTTTTATTGTTCAAGGCAATGGGCCGAAGCGGGTGATCATTCGTGCGCTTGGTCCTGAGCTCACGCAGTTTGGAGTGCTCAATGCTTTAGCTAATCCGAGATTGGAACTGCACAACGGGAGCGGCGCATTGATTGGTTCCAATGATAATTGGCAGACCACGATAGTCGGTGGAATTATCACTGGCAGTCAGGTCACCGATATTCAGAACAGTGGTCACGCTCCCACAGATGCAAGCGAGTCGGCGATCATCGCCAATCTGCAACCGGGTAACTACACAGCCATCGTGAACGGTGTAAGCAACACCACTGGAGTTGCTCTGGTCGAAGTGTACGATCTGAATTAGCTCGAGCGCTGCGCAGGCTCCGGCTCCGCTTCTCGTTTCACATCCAAAGCGCCGGCTTGTATCGACGGCGGCGTAATTCAGGTTAAGGGTTTTGGTGATGACCAAAGAGGAAATCGCGGGCGTTCTGGAACAAATTGCAACACTGCTCGAGTTGAAGGGAGAAAATCCCTTCAAAATTCGCGCCTATACAAACGCAGCTCGGGCGCTCGAAACCTTTGGTGCAACTATTTCGAATTTTGAGGACGAAGAAGCGGTTGCAAAAATTCCAGGGATCGGAAAAAGCATCGCGCTGAAAATCAAGGAGCTGGCAGAAACCGGTTCGCTAAACTATTTCCGGGAACTGAGCGCGGAATTTCCGCCAGGAATTCTGGAATTGTTTTCACTGCCCGGGCTTGGCGCGAAAAAGATCAAGGCGCTTCACGACAAACTCGGTGTCAGCTCAATCGAGCAATTGGAAAAGGCGTGCGAACAGGGGCGCATCGCCGAATTGCCGGGATTTGGCGAAACGACCCAGCAAAAGATTTGCGATTCCATTGCGCGACGCGCAGCGCACGCTGGTTCGTTTCAATTTGGCCAGGTCGCAGCCGAGGCAGAAGCGCTTCGGGCAGATCTCGCAGCGCAGGACTCGGCTTTGCAGGTCGACGTAGCCGGGAGTTACCGGCGGCGAAAAGAAATCGTGCACGATCTCGATCTGCTTGTTGCGACAAGCGTGCCCGAAGTAATTACGAAATTTTTCGTTTCCCATCCACTGGTCGAATCCGTTTTGGCGCAAGGTCCGACGAAGTCGAGCGTGCGCTTGCGTTCCGGCGTTCAGTGCGACCTGCGAGTCGTAAGCAAAGCCGAATATCCGTTTGCGCTCGCCTATTTCACCGGGAACAAGGAACACAACATTGAAATGCGCAGCCGCGCATTGCAGCGGGGCTGGACCCTGAATGAATACCGGCTGGCAGCGCTTCCGGTCGAAGGTAGGGGCGGTTCACCCGAACCGCCTGCTGTCGGGCGATTGAGGTCAATCGCCCCTACCAAGGGTCCTACCGCGAAGAAGAAAAAGCCAGCCAGCAAAAATCCCGAGTGTGCGCGACGAAGCCGATTTGTATCGTGCAGTCGATCTCGATTTCATCCCGCCTGAGCTGCGGGAAAATTGCGGTGAATTCGAAGCAGCCGAACAGTCCCGAAAGGTTTCGGGACTTCCGAAACTAATCGAGAAGGAAAATCTGCGCGGCACGTTTCATTGTCACACGGTTGCGAGTGACGGTCACAATTCACTCGAAGAAATGGCCGAAGCCGCTCAGGAACTCGGCCTCGATTATCTCGGCATCGCCGATCACAGCCGCAGTTCTGTTCAAGGCCACGGGATGGCCGCGGAAAAGTTGCTGGCCCAAGTCGCCGCGATTCGGAAGCTGAATGAAAAGTTCGACGAATTTCGTCTGTTTGCCGGGGTCGAATGCGACATCCTACGTGACGGCTCGCTTGATTTTCCGGACGAAGTGCTTTCGCGACTCGACTACGTCGTGGCGTCGGTTCATTCCGCTTTCAATCTAGGCGAATCGGAAATGACACAGCGTGTAATCCGTGCGCTGGAAAATCCCTTTGTCACCATACTCGGGCATCCTACCGGTCGATTGCTCCTGAAACGCGACCCGTATCAAATTAACATCCCGGCAGTTCTCGATGCGGCCGTGCGCACTGGCACGTGGATCGAACTCAACGCTGCGCCAAAGCGGCTCGATCTCGACTGGCGTTGGTGGCCATTGGCCAAACAAAAAGGCGTCAAATGCGTGATCAACCCGGATGCTCATCGCACCGCGCGTCTTCAGAATCTGTGGTTCGGCATTGGCATCGCCCGCAAAGGCTGGCTCACCAAAAATGATGTGGTGAATTGTTTGCCGATTGAGAAAATTGATGAGGCGCTTCGTGCAAAATCTCGAAGGTAGGGCGCGATCGCCGAACGTGCCAAAACTTCAACGATGGCCCGGCGGTCGTCCCTAGCTCAAACTTTTTCTCTCTGGGGCATAAACATGGTCAGACATTTGCAGGCGCCACCGGCTTTGATGAATTCACTCATCGGCAACGCGTGGCAATTGTAGCCGCGTTGTTTGAGCTTGCTCACGAGTTGTGGCGCGCCTTCGGGCAAAACGATGTCGTGATCGATGACTACCGCGTTACATGAAAAGTGCGTCGCCTCTTCCGGCGCGACGTCGATTAAATCGGTCACGTGCTCGCGGATTGCGCGCTGGCCGTATTCATCGAAGGCCTCCGGGAACCAGAATGCACCGCCGTCAGGCAACGGACAAAAGCAGGTATCAAGATGATAAAAACGCGGATCGACCAATTCCACCGAGATAACAAGACAACCGAGCATTTCTGCTATGGCACCGTGTGATTGAATGTCGGAACGAAATTTGTAGCCGCAAAAAAGGACGTCTTTGCCAAAGAGTGCGTCGCCCTCGCCTTCAAAATAAAGCGTTTCGGGCAACCAGCAGATTTCGTAACCGTGTTGCTCCATACATTTGGCGAAAAACGATTGTTCTCCGGCGCGTTCCTTATGGCGGAAATTGCTGGGGATGAATTTGCGGCCAACCGTTAGCCCGGCGTTGGCGGTAAAAACCATGTCGGGAAGCCGCGGCTGCGGCGCAATCAGATGGACTTTGCAATTCAATTTAGAAAGCGTGGCGTGGAGTTGTTTCCATTGCTCCTGAACGATCGCCGCTTCGGCGCCGTGGGCCATGCTCATCCAGGGATTGATCTCGTACTCAATCCCATAGTAATCGGGCGGACAAAGAAGCAGCTCGCGCATACGACTAAACTTATTCCCGACCGCGGGATTCGGTCAGGCAATCGGCGAGTTCACGGAGAAATGGTTCCACATCCGTGACCATGCCGAGTGATTGCAGCGGCTGTTGCTCGACCACTTGCTCGACGGCCGACGCGTCGATATCGACGCACACGGTTTTTACCGTGGGCGCGAGCATACTTGCCACGGCGAGCGAATGCCGAATGGTCGCCAACAATAATGCGTACGTCACGTCGGCAAGTTTTTCGCGCATCAGTTTTTGGCCCTCGACAGCATCCGTGATTGCGCTGGGCATCAGTCCTTCGTCTCGAATCGAGCTGGTAAGAACGATATCGACATTGTTACGAACACAGGCGTGCATGATCCCGCCGGTCAGGACATTTTTCTTAACAGCTGCTACAACGCCGCCAGCGGCGCGGATGCTGTTGACTGCGTGCATGAGGTTCTCGCGTCCACCTCGCGCGAACGCCAGGTCGAGGCTGATGCCCAAAGATGTGCCGAACAACGCCCGCTCCACATCGTACCCGGCAAATGGATTTCCGGCGATAAGTCGATGGATGTACCCTGCGTCAATCAGGCGCACCAAATGTTGGCCGGCACCGGTGCGCACGATTGCCGGGCCTGCCACAACGGCGATTTTAGCTTTCGCCTTTTTGGCACGCCGCAGTTCTTCTCCCAGTTCGCGAATGATTGCCGACTTCGGTTCATCCGCATCGATGATGGTGTTGATGAACTGAAAGACATCTTTGCGCGACGTCGCGCGCTGCACAGGCACGACCCGAACACCGTGGTGGCCGACGACGATCTCGTTTCCTTTGCAAACGTCAAAGAATTTGACGGCTCGCGCCGTGCGTCGCTTTCGGTCTACTGCAATCGCGCTGTCCATCATGGCGGGTCGGACTTCCATTTCTTTGCCGTCGCAGCGGATGAAGGTTTGCTGGTTCGTCATTACGTAAAACTCAGGCGGGAATACACCGTCCGCCGGGGCCGGTGTAAGCTGTGCATCTACCCGTTCAGCTACTTCGGCACCGTGCTGGCGCAGTCGCAGTATCAATTCGTCCAGAGCGTCGCTGGTTTGCGCCGATACGTCGATGCGCGCAAAGCTTTGATCGGCGCGCTTTTGTCCAATTTTGATGTCGCGGATCTTGAAATTTGCGCCGTGCGTCAAGATTTGATCGAGCACTTTGGGCAGAATTAGCGAGTCGATGATGTGGCCGCGTAGCTCAATCGTCTCGGAAAACATCCGCAAAGTTTAGCCAAGGAAGACCGCCGCGCCAGTGAAGCAGAACGTCCCGCTGACTCTGGAACATAGGCATGGTGCCTGTGCGCCCAGCCCCGAACGCCTTCGGGGCTGTCCATTTCAGCGAAGTAAAAACTTCGCTGGCCGCACAGACCTGGAGGTCTATGTTCCTGGCCGCAATTGCTATGGAGAAACCTAGTTCAAGCGGACCGTCGCCTGGCCGCAAAGCGCGCCACGTGCTGGGATCGAGGCTGAATCGCAAAACCAAGCGACCGCCCCCTCTGCCATTAAAGAAAAAAGCGCCAGTCCCGGATCGCACGACTAGTCGCTAGAAGCGCGTCAAATGTACAACGATTTACCAGCGCTCGCGGCCAAGATCGGAGAAGTTCTCTCAAACCGATCCGAGTATGTCGTTACGCAGGCTGCGGAATTGAGAGTTCTCCGGGAAATGTCCGAAGAAGAGGTTCGCGAGTTTGCACGGAGCCATGGCTGGCGTGTCATACGCCGTCTCGGGGGCCGGCAGATTGAATTTTATAATGACGCAAGGTACCCTGACGGGACCGCCGATCCCGGCTACAGCAATGCTGGACAGGGGCAATCAGTTGGCTTACCAATGCTGACGCGTTCCCAACTCCGAAAGGGTTCGCGAGTCCATGGAAGCGGCGAAGATTTATTTCATTGTTTTTGGTCTTCTGACGATTGCCGGCGGCATTATCGGCTACGTCAAGGCTGGTAGCGTGGCGTCGATTATCGCCGGTTCGATCACCGGAATTTTGTTGTTAGTAGCGGCGTTTCTTTTGCCGGAACATCGCGCCGCTGGACTGGCGACTGCGCTGATTGTCTCCCTTTTGCTCGCTGCGCAGTTCGTTCCAAAATTCCTTCGCACTGGCAAAGTCATGCCCGCTGGTATGATGTCGGTCCTAAGCGTGATAGGAATTATCGCAGCCATCGTCGTCTGGATCAGAAAGTAATTCGCGTGGGAAAGATTCGCCTTCGGACGTGGCGGCGGCTGGTGCTCGTTTTGTTCTGCGCGCTTTTCGCCGCAATCGTATATCGCTGGATCTCCCTGGAGCGACTGCAAGGTGTCGCACCCATGGAAATATCCGGAACGCCTACGCCGGAACCGACTCCTACGCGGCCACCGGTAATCACGGGAAAATTGGACACGGCAAAGTTGTTCAACGGGATTACCCTTCGCTCCACAGTCGAGACCACTCCAGGGGGTGATGCGGCAACGGACCGGGCAGACCCCGAGAGTTACGTGCTCGATTTAAAGCTCCTGGCGCGTGTGCCTGCCCCGAACAAGACTGTCGAGGAACTGGCGAAAGTGAATCCTCAGTTGCCGACCCTCTTGCCCGGGTTGTCTTCGATGGTCTCGTCCGGTTCGGTTTCGCCGCTTTTCGCACAGCTTTACGACACAAAAGTGCGAATGCTGCGCGAGCGCCTTGGCCGGCTCGATCTGCTTTTATCGCGTCATAACTTTTTCGATTGTCAGACTGTCCTGCAGCTTCAGCACCCCCAAAGTCATCGGAAAGCGCTGCTGCTCCAGGCCGACATGGATGTGGACGCTGATGGCTCTGATTCCGACCGGCTACCTGTGGGAACCGGTTCACCGGCAAACTTTAAGCCTGCCACCAGTTATCGTTGGGAAAAGAAAACCGATGCGCCCAATCCGTACCTCGCCGGAACAGAAGAGCGGTTGAAACGCGTAGAGACCGAGTACGCGCTCGCTGCCACAACGCCTGCCCGGAAACGCGAGCTGCGCAACGCCATCGCAGAATTGCGCGCCGAGATCGGCACTCTAAAAAAATTCAGTTTTCTGATCGGCGCGACCGATCCGTTCATCGTGGTGCCTGGCGCGTTTACCCATGGCCCCGATCCAGTCAAACCAGGCGATTACGCACTGGTGGTATTCGGTGACTCGGTTTATCCAGTTATCGTCGGAGACGTTGGTCCCAACGATAAGGTTGGCGAAGCATCGTTGCGCCTTGCAAAAGAGCTCAACGCGCTTTCAACCGCCTACAATCGTCCGGTGAGCGACCTGAAGGTGACCTACCTCATTTTCCCTGGAACGGCCGAAAAGCCATTTGGCCCGCCTGACCTGGAAAAAATTCATGCGCATTGCGAAATGCTGCTAAACGAGATCGGCGGCGCGACCGTGCCGTTGCACAAGTGGGAAAACATTATTCCGCCTTCGCCGAGTCCCAGCGCGACACCGACTCCTTCGCCGTCTCCAAACGCAACATCATCTCCTTCGCCCGGTGTATCGGCGACAGTATCTCCGTCCCCGGAGTCGACGTTCGCGTTTCCGATTGGTAGTCCCGCACCATCCGGATCGGCTGATGCTACACTCACGCCGACGAGTTCACCTGCGGGTACACGGCGTCCCATCAAGAAACGAAGGCCGTGAACGCAACCCACTGTAGCGGGGCTCTATGAGCGCCGAAATTCGGAAGCAGCGCCTGAGTCGGCTCGATGTTGTGTTCGTACGGTCGCCGATTTACTTCGTTACCGCTTGCACACAAAACCGTCACAACATTCTGGCGACGCCAGCAATTCACGAAACGTTTCTGCGTTTCGGACAAGAAGGCCCTTCGCATCGAGCATGGATCGGTGCATACGTGATCATGCCAGATCACTTACACCTATTCGTCGCAACGGATGATGAACAAATAGCGATCTCCGCTTGGATGAAATCTTTGAAGAACATTATCTCGAAGACGCTGCGTGAAAATGAAGTTGCTCCACCGCATTGGCAGAAAACATTCTTCGATCATCTGCTTCGGAGTAGTGAGTCGTATTCAGAAAAGTGGAAGTATGTTCGCGAGAATCCCGTGCGGGCGGGACTTGTACCCAGCCCTCAAGATTAGCCGTATGTGGGAGAGATTTTCGCGCTAGAATACCGCTCGGAAAATAAGATTCGGCGGTCACAGACCGCCGCTACAGAGATGATCATGCGCAATGGTGGGGACAGCGAAAGCCTGCGTCTAATGCACACGCTGATGGAATATCGTCACAAACCAATTCATTCGGCACTCCTGAAAATCCGCGACAAATATTCCATGCTCCATCTGGACGTCCTCCTTCTAGTTTATCACTTCGCGAAAGTTTGCTCCGGCCCGATTCTCGAGATTGGCGCTTTTGTTGGCGGAGCAACAATGGCCGCAGCGTTCGGCATCCGCGATTTAGGGGAGCCAAAGAAGCTGATAACTATCGAACCCGGCGGAAGCGTGAAACACAAGCGGCTTGGCACCCGCAACATCTTGCGCGACCTGGAACGCAATCTCGCCCGGGAGAAGGTGGCGGATCTGGTCACCTTGATAAAGGGCCAGTCGTTTAAGCCGGAAACAGTTTCCGCTGTGCGTCAGACGCTGGGTTCGCAACAAGTCGGCCTGGTAATTCTCGATGCCGACGCGGCGAAACGTCGCGACATCGATTGCTACCGCGACAGATTCGTCGACGGGTGTTGGATGGTCATCGACGATTGTTACGGCGCTGATTCCAACGAAAAGATCCCGCCCAGCCGCGCGGACGTGGACTCACTGGTCACGGAGGGTTTGTTAGAACCACTCGGGTTTTACGGCTGGAGCACATGGGTGGGACGATGGCGCGGAGGAAGCGCGTAATCGTTTCCGGTAGGCTATTTCTCGGAACCGACAGCGACGATACATATAGTAGCTACTTCTGCTCCAGAATACGCCGCATTTTCTCAAGAACTTCGGGGGACGGGACGCTGCGTTCATCCAGGATCAGCAAGGCAAAATTTTCGGCCAAAATTTCCTCTGGGTGAATGATGTACTTTGTATTGCGCCCAACTTGCTCGAAAAATCCGGAGACCTCTTCAGGCGCTGCCAACACAGGTTGCGTGGCGGCTCTACCTGACAGCTGCAGGAATCTCAATTGCAAGTAATTGAAAAATTCGCCATCGCGAGCGACATCATATTTTTCCGTTTTCGAAAATAAAATCGGCACCGCGTGCACTTCCTCTCCGTGGATACGAACGCTGATCGCGTGATCGTTCCGGGGCCCGTCAGGATTTGTAATCTTGCGCGATTTAAGCTCAGAGGGAAGCTCGACTTCGTCACATTTCGTGAAACCAATCGATTGGTAAAGTTTTTCCCGCAGGGCCGGATTTTGCCGTGACAAGATGTGAAATAGTTCGTGGGCGATCGTTTTCTCCAGCAGACCGGCATCGGCTTCATCGATTTCTTTTTCGGGCATTATGATCGCTGTGTCCCGCGTATAAAACGCGCGACCCTCCTCGGCACCGGTTGTCTTTACGAGATTGACAATTTTCGGAAGCGACAATGGAAGTGCATCCAGTGCCGGCCGAATTTTAGCAATCGCTGCCTCAACTTTTGCCTTCTCCGGTTCATTCCACGTCAAAACATTCTTTTTTACAAATTTCAGGAATTCCTCCTCGGAAACAGACCGATCTGTTTTCATCCGGGCCGCGCGATCGAAGGCGCTCAAGCGCTGAATGAAGTCATCTTTGCGGCCGAGAATTTCTGCGGCTTCGCCCGGAGTCGCGAACCGAACAGCGCATCCTTTTCGGATGTTCGCCTCGGCGCCGGCCCGAGAGATGAACGATAGGGTTAAAACGAGAAGGAGTATGCGACTCCAGTTCATTGATGTTGTAACCCCGAACAGGTTAGCGGATCAAACTTCCTCCGGTCCCACCATGAGATGGATCACACCGTTCGGTGCCGAGATGAAGAAGCCGTTAAAATCTTCGCGCAATTGCTCGACTTCATTGCGTTGTGGGACGCCGTGAACATTCAAAAATGACGCGGCTGCTTCCGTATCATTCGTTTCCAACTCCAGCCATATATCGGGATGACTTAGGTTCGGCACGTTGTCGATCCACAGCCGGTTCGGGCCGAACTGGAAAATGCAGCCGTCTTTTTCTTCCTCGATCAAAGGCAATCCCAGCGTGTCGCGATAAAAAGCAACAGTCTGCTGGTAGGTGTGGCTGGGACACTTGATCGCGATGTTCGCGCCGCCTGAAAATTGCGGCCCTTCGAGTTTGGCAACCACCGGGCGTCACTCCCCACCGGTTCCGCCCGGCTCTGTCATTTTGATCGGGTCGAGCGCGCGCTCAAGTTCGTCCTCGGGCAAGATCTTTTTCTCTCGTGCGATCTCGCGAACGGTCCGTCCGGTTTTCGCACTTTCCTTGGCAATTTCCGCGGCGCGATCGTAACCAATCTTTGGCGTGAGGCTGGTGACCATCGCCATTGAAAGCTCCACCAACTCGCGGCAGCGCTCCTCGTTTGCCTCAATGCCGCGCACGCATTTCTCGCAGAAAATATCGGCCGCGTTCCCGAGCAAGCGGATGGATTCCAGAAGATCGTGCGCCATGATCGGCATCATCACGTTTAGCTCGAAATTCCCGTTCGCGCCGGCCCAGGTGATGGTTGTGTCGTGGCCGATCACCTGTGCGCAGACCATCATGAGCGACTCACACATCACCGGATTCACCTTTCCCGGCATGATGGAGCTGCCGGGTTGCGTGGCGGGTAATCGAATTTCGCCGATGCCGCACCGCGGTCCGCTTCCGAGCCACCGAATATCATTAGCGATTTTGAAAAGAGTTACCGCGATTGTTTTTAATTCTCCGCTCGCTTCCACTACTCCGTCTTTTCCGCCCTGCGCTTCAAAGTGATTTTTCGCCTCGTAAAACGCGATCCCGGTTCGCTGCTCGAGATGGTGCAGCACTTTTTTGGGAAAATTGATGTGCCGATTCAGACCGGTGCCGACTGCGGTGCCGCCGAGCGCTACTTCCCGCAAAGCGTCGATTGCTCTCTCCGCGCGAAGTTTGGCGTAGGCAACCTGCTGCGCGTACCCGGAAAATTCCTGGCCCAGCCGGACCGGTGTCGCATCCATCAAATGGGTCCGGCCGATCTTTATGATGTGCCAGAATTCTTTCGCTTTTGTTTCGAGGGCGGCGTGCAGTCGTTCCAGTGCCGGGATCAGATGGTCTTTCAATTGTTCGGCGGCGCTGATGTGGATGGCCGACGGAATCACATCGTTACTGGACTGGCCCATGTTGACATGATCGTTCGGGTGAAGATGCTCCCGCGAGCCGATGGGTTTGCCTGCTAGTTGCGCGCTCCGGTTTGCGATTACTTCATTGGCATTCGTATTGGTACTGGTGCCGGAGCCGGTTTGAAAAATGTCGAGAGGAAAATGGTCATCGAGTTTTCCCTCTGCTACTTCTTCGGCTGCCTGCGTGATCAAGGCCGCGCGCTCTGCGTCCAGCAGTCCGAGATCGTGATTGGCTTGCGCCGCAGCCCCTTTGAGCAGGCCGAGCGCGCGAATGAACGGCCGCGAAAAGCGGTAACCACTTACGGGAAAATTTACTACGGCGCGGTGCGTGGAAGCACCGTGAAGCGCATCCGCGGGCACCGTCATCTCGCCCATCGAATCTTTTTCGATTCGCGTCCGTTTTTCCGTCATGCCGAACGTTCTGCGCCAACGCCGGCCAGCCGGGAACGTCTTTTTCTTTTCGACTTCGTGGACACGCGTCCGACGCCATGGGCCGGAGGCGTTTTGTAAAACACTGTGATGAACATGGGCGGAATGTTCTGCAGAAAATACTCCGATTCAGCATGCTGGAAAACGGTTGCATGCTGCTTCAATTCGTTGGTCACTTGGTAAATGATGAACTTGCCGTCCGGCTTGAGCGCATCGTACGTTTTTCGCAGCAGCGCCCGCTTTTTCTCAATCTTGAGAATGCTAAATGGAATGCCGGAGAGAATGTAATCGCACGAAGTGAATCCGCGGCGCTTCAGTTCGAATGGCAACGAGGCCGCGTCGCCGTGGATTACGTGCACGCGGGGATCGCCTGAAAATTGCCGTTCCAATGATCGCGCCAGCGCTGCGTCGAGCTCAAATAGCAAAAGATGCGAATCTGGCGTCATACGTCGCGCTATCCCACGCGAGTGCACACCTTCTCCAGGGCCGTATTCTGCGATCACACGCGGCTCGGAGAAATCCATTTTACTCGCAACCCGTTCCACCAGCGCCTTGGAACTGGGTATGATCGATGCAATCTGGAACGGGCGCTTGAGGAAACGCTTGAAAAATAGTGTACTCACGGGGACTGAAATGTTCGTCTCTGGCGTTCCAGTTGTCTAGTGTTGATGTGTTCTGGCGATCCCCAGGGGTGTCGTCAGGCAGCCATTGCCTTGACTGATCAAAAATCCCCGATCACTTATCACTTCTGAGTTTCGTGCGCGGTTAGCTCAGTGGTAGAGCACTACCTTGACACGGTAGGCCGCGCCCGCATCGCTACGCGAAGCGTTGCGGGCGGGGGTCAGTTGCACAGGTTCACGGCGCATCCCATAGTGCGCTGATCTGCGCGGTTAGCTCAGTGGTAGAGCACTACCTTGACACGGTAGGGGTCAGAGGTTCGAACCCTCTACCGCGCATTTCCTTGAGTCGATGTTTTATACGTATGTGCTGAGATGCGCCGATGGAAATTTGTACATCGGGTCGACGGTCAATTTACGGAAGCGAGTCGCACAGCACCACGCCGGGCGTGTTCTAGCGACCGCTCACCGATTGCCTGTCGTCTTGGAGTATTATGAAGCTTGCCGGTCCGAAGCCTGTGCTCGCATTCGTGAGAGGCAACTCAAAACGGGTTTCGGTCGAGCGTATCTAAAACGACGCTTACACTAGCTAAGCTTCATTGGCAGATTTCGCTTGACCATACAAATCAGAGGTTCGAAACCTCTACCGCGCACCACTTCCTTCCGCGAGGCCAGTTCCCTGCGCCAGCTTTCGAAATTCGTAGAACTCCGTTCACCGTTTGAAACGCTACCCTCGTCGCCATGGAACGCTTTCTCTGCGTAAAGGCATCTCGCGGGCTCTCCTCGGTGGGTTATCACAATCTTTTTTCGCTTTCTCCGGCCCGAGCCAACCTCCGGTGAAGCCGGCACGGCGCAGACCGTTAACCAGCGGCGAACATCGTCGCATCAGTCTCCACAAAAGACTGGTGCGATAGTTTTCAATCATCATGACGATCGGGCCTTGGTTGAGTCCAATGTGCCATGGCGAGATCCAGCCGTATTTCCTCCCTCGTGGGGCTGGATAAGTCTCATTGAAAGTTGCCTTAAAACCGTAGGGGCTCGCCACCTTCAGCCGGGATTCAGCGAAGTGATGCATTGTCGGTAAGACAATCTCAGGGGCGAAAAGCAAACTGGCGACTGCTGCCCAGGGTGCGAGTGTGCCATCGTCCGGACCGTGAGGTACACCACGAGCGGTGTAATCATAGAAGCGGCGTTTGACTCCTTTAATTCGTAGCACCTTCTCTCCGGGTCCATCACTCGCCGTTATCCCCCAGCAAAACCTACCGTAGCCAGTAAAATTGCGCGGGTTACGCATGGCGTAGCGTTGCTGGATGTAAGTGGCCCGCCGGCTGTTCTCGAAATAGTCGATCTTCTTTGCGCGCATGAACTCATCCTGAATCCCACGGAAATCGATCCAAAGATGTGACATCTGATGAATGAAGAGCGGGCCGGCATAGAGAAACTCGATGTCATAAAATTTCTTCCACTGATAGGTGGAAAGCCATGTCTCATAGCTACTGGGAGGAATGGGATAACTCGGCGAACCCAATGCGAGAACGTAAAGGATCAAGGCTTCGCAATAACCTTGCCAACGGTAGCGCAGAAAACCGCGCGCAGGCTTCCAACCGTGAGTTACAGCCCGGCCATGGTTTAATGCCCATTGCCAGTTTGCTCTCCGGTAAAGATTCTCAGCCAGTTCGCGAATCTCCCGTTCCTTTTGAGTGTCAGCGTCAAAATATTGGGCCGACAGAAGTGCGCTGGCGAGAAGAAAAGCGGTGTCGATGGTTGATAGCTCACACTTCCAGGCACGACAACCGGTGGTTACGTCGAGGTAGTGATAATAAAAGCCCTGATAGCCGGTCGCTTGAGCCCGCTCGCTTTGCTCGCTTTGCCAAAAGAAGCGCAGGGTTCTCAGTGTACGATCCGCCGCGAGACCTCGTTTCAGGAAACCGCGCTCGACGGCTACAGGATAAATCGAAAGGCCGAGCCCGGTGGCGGCGATGCTGGCGGGCGAACCTTCCTGAGTCTTGTCGGGAATCAGGCCGTTTGCGGGATTGGCTTCGTGCCAAAAGTAATCGAAGGTTTCGCGCTGCAACTGTTGAAGCAGCCGCTGATCTGCTCGAGCCGTCATAGCGACTTATTCTTTTTCCGGCGAGGAGCCTGCTCGCTCCCCTGTTGCCGGGGCCTCTTGAGTTCCAGTAAAATGGCGGCGATCCCGTGAGGCGGAAGATCGAGCTGCAAGTGCACCGCGTTTCCTTCCTGATCGAAAGGAAAGGGCTCGCGGACTAGCGCGGACGCCGATTGCAGCTGCTCGACTTGGCTGGGACTGAGATATTCGGGCTTTCCCAATTGGCGCCAAAGGAGTTCGGCGTTGGCGTGAGTTTCGTCGACTCGCTGCAGGGAAGCCCGGACGATTTCGGGAACGTTGCGAAGGTGGACGCGTACTTTTTCTTTCCTGATCTGGTGATGAGGCAGGGCGTGATTGGTTAGAAGTATAATGACTTCTCTGTCACCGTTAGACACGACCCATGCAGAAACCGTATCATGCAGCCCGTCGACGAGGAATCTGGCTCCGCCTAACCGATGAAGTAACTCGAAGGCGCGATAGACTGGTTTGGCGATATTGTGGATGCTGAGTAAGCCGAAGCCACCCTGGAATGGGACGGAAGGCATGTAATTCTCGTTAAAGATATCCGAGAAAGTCCACCAGCTGTAGCAATCAACGATATCGTCCACGCTCATTACAATGTTGGTCGCAAAAGCCGCGGCAAAAGGCTCGTCATGAAGATGGTCGCGGGGATTGGAGGAGGTACTCCATTCCGTGTAGTAAAGCGGCCGGCCGCCGGCCTCGCGACGAGCGTCCTGCGCTTTTTCGCGCATGATGCCGCGTCTGGCTTTGGCCAGCTGAGTCGTGGTGTCGTCGCCGGGACCGCCGAAAGCGTCAGTCGGATATTGGTGGGTGGAGATAAAATCGCCTGGTAATTTTGCTTTTTCGATAAAGGCAACGAAATCGCCAATCCAGGCGCTTTTAGCTGTTACGGGGCCTCCAACCTGAAGAGAGGCGTCGACTTCCTTAATGGCGCGTGCGGTTGCCTCATAAAGTTTGAAATAATCGTCCTGTTTCCCCGATCCGAAGACGTCGAGATTTGGCTCGTTCCAAACTTCGAAGAACCAGGATCTGACTTCCGCCAAACTGTAGCGATCGATCCAATGCCGCATCAGTTTGCGGATAAGAACACCCCATTGCCGGTAGCTTTTCGGTGGAGTTACGTTTGCTCGGTAATGGAAAACGGTCTTGCCTCCCGAAGCGAGAGCTTCCGGCATGAAGGTCAGCCCGACGAAAGGCTTCATCCCAATGGAAAGAAGAAAGTCGAAGATATGATCGGCGTTAAAGAAAGAGTAGAGCCATTCGTTGTCCTGACAGATGACGGTATCCATCGGATGTGACAACAAGGCGTGAAAACGCACGTGCCGAAAACCGAGTTCGATGTGGCAGCGGCGTAATTGCGCTTGCCAACCGGCCCGCAGCGCCAGTTCAGCGTGGCCACTACCAACGGTGTGCTCCCACGTGTGTTTCAACGGTATGGAGTGCTCGGCAAGATTGGAGGTGAATGTAACCAATTTAACTTCTGAATCGGACTGGCGACGACTTCCAGAGGCAGAATTTTTACTGTTCGAAAATTTGTCTCAGTTTTGACAGAAATTCTTTCAGGATCGTCCGAAGATAGGATGAACCAGAATTTTCCTTCAAACGCCGTAGCGGGAAATCCTCCCCGTCCGTAGGCGGCAGCGTTCATTATCCCCCCCGGCGAAATGCCGAGGTTCGAAACTAGTCTCTTGGGCACTCCATTTTTTGGCTTCGTATTTACAGCGGCTGATCATTCGTTTTGCTTCCGGCGCCGAAAAGCTGTATCAACGGCCATTCCATTCCTATCGAGCGCTGCGCCATGTCTCATCTTCCTCAACTTCACGACGCGATTGTCGCCGCAACGGAGACCTTGCAATCGCTAGCCGATCTTGATGCGCAGATTGGTGAGACAGCAGATTTAATTGAGAAATGTCTACGGACTGGAAACAAATTGCTGGTTTGCGGAAATGGCGGCAGCGCGGCTGATGCATCTCATTTTGTGACAGAACTGGTGGTGCGGTTTGCCAAAGATCGACGCGCGTTTCCGGCGATTTGTCTCACCAGCGATAGCGGAGTTCTCACCGCTGCCGGGAACGACTATGGCTTCGATGAAATCTTTGCGCGTCAGGTAGAGGCGTTCGGTGTTCGTGACGACGTGCTCATTTGCCTCACCACTTCCGGCAATTCCCAAAATGTGATTCGCGCATTGGAAGAAGGGAAAGCGCGCGGACTAAAGACAATCGCGTTTCTAGGGCGCGATGGCGGATCGACTATCGGCATCGCAGAGGTCGATCTCCTGGTCAAAAGCGATTCAACGGCGCGAGTGCAGGAGGCCCACCAGCTCCTGCTTCACGTGTTGTGCGAGATCGTCGAGCCTCGGCTCGAGAAAATGTAGCCGCTTCGCACAGCGAAGCGGAGCCTGACGTCTCAAATACGCGCGTGGGTTGTATCGCCCGCAGAACGTCGGCAACACGTCACTCCGATTTTTTCAGTAATCGTTCGCGCTCCCGATCCAACTGCCGCCGCTCGCTCGCGGTCAGGCTTCCAATTCCAGACTTCGAAATCTTGTCGAGGATCAGATCAATCGAAGCGTGAACGTCATCGGCTTCGGCCCGGCCGTTACCCGGTCGCGGGCGGGGTTTCGGAACCACATGAAACTTCGGCCTGGGTGCAAGGCGGGCTTTGAACGCGTTCCACCAGGCAAGCTCCGGTCCGGCTCCATTTAATTCAACGAAAAGGAATGCCGCGCCAATGCTGGTCCAGACCACGACCAGGTCGCTCCAGGCGTGATAGGCGAGGAGTTGAAGCGTGTAAACCGCGGCCAAAATCAGAGCGACCCACTTGGCCATGATTCGCAGAAACAGTTCCACCCGCGGATAAATTGTGGCGAAGGCAATAAAAATCCCAAAGTGCAATGCCGGCGAACCAGCAAGTGCGGAGCGTTCCCATAGTCCCCAGATTGTCAGTAACGCCGCCGGCGTGACCAGCAAGATGAGATAAAGCGCGATGTACGCGCGCCGGCCGAGAAAACGTTCCACTTCTCGCCCGAACACGAACAGCAAGTACATCTCGATGGCGAACCAGAGCAGACCCGATGGCGGATGTACAAACGCATAAGTAAAAAGCCGCCAAATCTGTCCACTTGACCAGATCATGGCGCTATCAAATTGCAGCCAGCCCAAAACGGACCCGGCGCCCACGGCCACAAGAATCGCAGCGAGAATCGCAGCCGCCACGTGTATACCGACCAGCATCGTGGTCACATCGACTGGATAGCGACCCATCCACGCAACCGGCCGATAATCATCGGAGGTGGTGACCCCGAACATGCCTTCAATTAATGCTGCGCATTGTGCTTGCGCAAGTGAAACGACGACCGAAATCGTGTTTTGCTGCGGCGTTGAAACGTCGGAACGCCAAATGAAGAATATCACCTGTCTTCAACGCCTCAGCGGCACAGCGATTCAACGTGGCGAAGGCAGCGTTCGTGGTTAAAGTGACGGCTTTCGTCCGATGACAAATCCTGCCCCAGCCATATTCCCGCCGAAAGGTGTCGGCGATGCCAAACCGGGCAATCAAGCCGTGCTCGATTGGGTGCAAGAGATCGCCAAACTCACCGAACCCGAAAACATTTTCTGGTGCGACGGCTCGGAGCGCGAAAACGAGTTTCTGATCGCCGAGTCGCTGAATCAAAATGTTCTGATCAAACTGAACGAAAAGAAAGTTCCGCGCTCGTATTTGCATCGCTCCAATCCCAATGACGTCGCGCGCGTCGAGCAATTCACGTTTGTCTGCACGCCGACAAGGGAGGAAGCCGGACCGACCAACAATTGGTCTGAGCCGGGAGAGATGTACGACAAGCTTCGTGGCCTGCTGAAGGGAGCGATGCGCGGGCGCACCATGTTTGTCATTCCCTACATGATGGGCCCGCCGGATTCGCCGCTGACCAAGGTGGGGTTCGAGATCACCGACTCGAAATATGTTGCCCTCAATATGCGGATCATGACCCGCATGGGCGAGGTCGCCCTGAAACGCCTCGGCGACGATCCGAATGCGGAATGGAACCGCGGCGTGCATTCGTTGCTGGATGTAAATCCTGAGCGCCGGTTCATCTGCCATTTTCCGCAGGACAATACGATTATTTCTGTCGGCTCCGGTTACGGAGGCAATGTTTTGTTGAGCAAGAAATGCCTCGCCTTGCGCATCGGTTCATATCTGGCGCGCAAACAAGGTTGGATGGCTGAGCACATGCTCATCCTCGGCGTCGAATCACCCGACGGGCGCAAACATTATGTCGCGGCAGCGTTCCCCAGCGCGTGTGGCAAGACCAATTTCGCCATGCTCATTCCGCCTGCGCATTTTAAAGGCTGGAAGGTCACGACTGTTGGGGACGACATTGCATGGATGCGAATTCGCGATGGCCGATTGTACGCGGTCAATCCTGAGAACGGCTATTTCGGTGTTGTGCCCGGAACGAGCCAAAAATCGAATCCGAACGCGATGCGCTCCATCGCGCACGACACAATTTACACCAACGTGGCGCTTACCGATGACGGCGGTGTGTGGTGGGAAGGCCAGGACGGTCCGCCGCCATCTCACGCCATTGATTGGCGGGGAAATGATTGGACGCCGGAATCAAAAGAAAAAGCGGCGCATCCCAACAGCCGGTTCACCACGCCCATGCGCAACAATCCTGCGCTAGACCCCGATATTGAAAAAGGCGAGGGCGTGCCGATCAGCGCGATTATTTTCGGCGGCCGCCGCAGCGATACTGTGCCATTGGTTTATGAAGCGTTCGATTGGAACCAAGGCGTGTATTTGGGAGCGACCATGGCTTCGGAAACAACCGCGGCAGCTACCGGCGCTGTGGGGCGCGTCCGGCGTGATCCGATGGCAATGCTGCCGTTCTGTGGATATAACATCGGTCGCTATTTCCAGCACTGGCTGGACATCGGGAAACGCCTCACCAATCCTCCTCTGATTTTCAATGTGAATTGGTTTCGCAAAGGCGCGGATGGAAAGTTCCTCTGGCCGGGCTTTGGAGAAAACATGCGGGTGCTCAAGTGGATCATCGACCGATGCGAGGGGCATGGTGGGGCGGTTAAATCGCCCACAGGGTGGCTGCCTAGTCCGCACGATCTCGATCTTGCGGAGCTCGACATCGATCACAATGCCGTTGACGAACTCCTACAGCTCGATCACGAAGAATGGCAGAAAGAAATCGCCGGGCATAAGGAGTTTTTCGATTCGTTAGGCGGCATAGTGCCCGAAGAGTTGCAAAAGCAGCGCCAGCAACTCGCTTCAGAGTTTGATCTGTAGCGCACGCTGCACGCCTCTGGGGAGCGCGCGCGGCCCGCGTGCCGTTTTCGGCCGCTGGCCGAAAACCCTTCGGTTCTGCTGAGCTATTTCGTGCAGAAACGTCGATGCGGGATTTTACTACACTTTTGAACCGCCCGGCCAGCGGCCGAACGGAGCACGCCAGCGGCGTGCGCTCCCCGGGAAATTTGCGAACTAGTTGACTGGCAGCGAATCTTTCCAGTGGGTTCGAAGATCGGGAAGAAGAAGGGCGTGATCACGCCGGCGGGCAACGTTTGTGTTGAGATTCGTGGCGCGCGTCAGAACAACCTCAAAGGGATCGACGTAGATCTGCCATTGGGGAAGTTGACCGTCATTACCGGGCCGAGCGGCAGCGGCAAATCAAGTCTGGCGTTCCAAACGATTTATGCCGAAGGCCAGCGACGCTACGTCGAGACGTTCAGCCCGTACATGCGGCAGTTTCTGGATCGCATGGACAAGCCGCAAGTGGACGAGATCCGCGGCATTCCACCGGCGATAGCCATCGAGCAAGCGAACCCGGTCAAGACCTCCCGATCGACCGTCGGTACGATGACGGAGATCAACGATTACTTGAAGCTCCTCTGGCCACGCATTGCCCTTGCATTCTGTCCTGGCTGCGGGCGCGAGATTCGCCCGGAAACAGGGCAATCGATTGCGGAGCAGGTTTTCGGTCATTTCGAAGGCACGGGCGGTTCACCGAACCGCCCGGAGGCGATTGAGGTCAATCGCCCCTACCTTAGTCCGGATAACGAGAAGATCGTCCTTATCACCTTCTGGGTTTCCGTTCCGCCGAAAACGGAGCCGCGGGAATTTTTCGATTTCCTCCAGCAGCAAGGGTACCTGCGGGTTTGGATCGACAATCAGGTGGTGCGCGTGGACCAACCCGATCCGAAGACCATGCGGCTCGGGGCGCGGGTGCAGGTCATTCAGGACCGCATCGCTATCTCAAAGGAAAATCGCGGGCGTTTGATGGAGGCAATCGAAACGGCGCTGCGTTTCGGCAAGGGCAAAGTGAATGTGATTCCGATTTCAGAAAACGTCCAACGTCCAATGTCCAACGTCCAACGTCCAACTGATTACGGATCACAGATCACCGATCAAGAACTCCCGTTCTCGACCGGCTGGCACTGCGCGTATTGCGATTTGGATATTCGGCCGCCAACAATCGGCCTTTTCAGCTTTAACAATCCGTTGGGCGCTTGTCCGGAGTGCCGTGGTTTCGGTCGCACCATCGCGATTGATTTGAACAAAGCGATCCCGGATCGGAGCCTAAGCATTAAACAGGGAGTGGTGCGCGTCTTTCGCGGCGCGGAGTTTGGTGAATCACAAAAGGACTTGCTGCGTGCCTGCGCCCGCGAGGAAATCGACGTCAATCTACCCTTCGAAGAACTGCCGATCCCGGATCAGAATTTCGTAATCGAAGGCGAAAAACGAACCAGCGAACACACTGATGACGATTACGAGGACGATCGCTGGTACGGCGTGCGCGGCTTTTTTCGCTGGCTGGAAAGCAAAACTTATAAAATGCACGTGCGCGTACTGCTTAGCCGTTACCGCGCGTACATCACCTGTCCGAAATGTAATGGAGGCCGGTACCAGCCCGCTGCCCTGAATTACAAAGTTATAACGGCGGTCTATGACCGCCAGGACGGCGCTCACAGAGCGCCGCGACAATTAACACTTCCTCAATTCCAGGCAGTCTCAATTTCCGATGCTCGTGATATTCTGCACGCGCTCGAAGTCTCGTCTAACGACAAGACTGCTCTGATGCTGCGGGACGAAATTTGCGCGCGCCTGAACTATCTCTGCGAAGTTGGTGTTGGTTATCTAACCCTTGACCGGTCCACACGCACCTTGAGCGGGGGCGAAGTACAGCGCGTGAACCTGACGACCTGTCTCGGCGCATCCCTCGTGAGCACGCTTTTTGTGATGGATGAGCCCAGCATCGGCCTACACCCACGCGATATCGGCCAATTGGTGCGTGTGATGCACAACTTGCGTGACAAGGGCAATACCCTGCTCGTCGTAGAGCACGAGGGACAAATCATTCGTGCTGCGGACAATTTAATCGATCTCGGTCCGGGCCGCGGTGAGGACGGCGGCGAATTGGTTTGGAATGGACCGCTGGAGGATTTTATTGCGCGGGATGGTTTGCGATTGGGGAGCGCGGGCGCCTCGCCCGCACTGGCACGCGCCTCGCGGGCCAGCGGGAAAGTTTTCGGCGAGTCGCCAAAAACAGCGGGCGAGGGCGCCCGCGCTCCCCAATCTCTCACGCGCGATTACCTTACCGGCCGCAAATCAATACCGGTTCCCAAATCGCGCCGAAAACCGAATTCGTCGATCAAGATTCTCGGGGCACGAGAGCACAACTTGAAGAACATTGATGTCGAGCTACCGCTCGGCGTCTTCACGTGCGTAACCGGCGTGTCCGGGTCCGGAAAATCCACTCTGATTCACGATGTGTTGTACCGGAATTTGCTGCGCGCGAAGGGACAAGCCTCGGATCAGGAACCGGGCGCATGCAAATCGATCACCGGCGTACATCGAATTGGCGACGTGGTGATGGTGGATCAGGCGCCGCTTGCACGCACCCCACGTTCGACTCCGATCCTTTATCTTGGTTTGTTCGATCGGATCCGCGAATTGTTCGCCGCGCAACCGGAGGCGATGGCGCAGGGACTGACGGCAGGCGGATTTTCGTTTAACTCCGGCAACGGCCGTTGCGAACGTTGTTCGGGCACAGGTTACGAAAAGATCGAGATGCAGTTCTTGAGCGACCTTTACGTGCGCTGCGCAGAATGCGAAGGAAAACGGTTTCAGAAGCACGTGCTGAATGTGCGCCTGCACGACAAGTCGATTCACGATATTCTCGAACTCACCATCAGCGAAGCCATTCGGTTTTTTGCTCAAACTGGGGAAGATCGCTGCGCGGAAATCTCGACAGCCCTCAAAATACCCGAAGAGGTGGGCCTCGGTTATCTGCGGGTTGGTCAACCACTGAACACGCTTTCCGGTGGCGAATCTCAGCGGCTGAAGCTAATCAGACATTTGTCCGTCGCGTCCGACGAAAAGAATCTTTTTATCTTCGACGAGCCAACCACTGGCCTGCATTTCGACGACGTAGCGATGCTCCTGCGATTATTTCAACGCCTGGTGGATCTCGGCCATTCGCTCGTGGTGGTCGAGCATAATCTTGACGTGATCAAGTCCGCCGATTGGATCATCGATCTTGGACCGGAAGCCGGTGACGGAGGCGGTGAAGTCGTAGCGACCGGAACGCCCGAGCAAGTCGCGGACATAGAGAAGTCGCACACAGGAAAATTTCTGCGAAGCGTCATCTCGAGCGGAGCGCAGCGGAGTCGAGAGATCCCGTGGCGAAACCGAGAGGACGATCCCACGGGATCCCTCGACTTCGCTCGGGATGACAGCGTTGAGTTGGCACGAGCCGCCGAAACGCCGCCGCGATTTTGTGCCAATGAGCGCAACGGCGCGATTCATGTTCACGGCGCGCGCGAGCACAATCTCAAAGACATCGATTTGAAAATCCCACGGGAACAACTGGTAGTGATCACCGGCTTGAGCGGCTCCGGGAAATCGACGCTCGCGTTCGACATCTTGTTTGCCGAGGGACAACGCCGGTTTCTGGACAGCATGTCGCCTTATGCGCGGCAATTTGTCGAGCAGCTCGAAAAACCCGATGTTGATCTGGTCAGCGGTCTGCCGCCCAGCGTGGCGATTGAACAGCGCGTCACTCGCGGCGGAGGCAAATCGACCGTGGCCACGGTAACCGAGGTTTATCATTTCCTGCGGCTTCTGTTCGCGAAAACCGGAACGCAATTTTGTCCCGACTGCGATTTGCCCGTGGCAAAACAGAGCGTGCAATCAATCGTCAAACAAATCGAGGCAGCCGCCAAACGCGCCCCGCTGAAGGTGCTCGCTCCGCTGGTAAAGGCGCGCAAAGGTTTTCATACCGACGTTGCGCGATGGGCGGAACGCCAGGGGTTCGACACACTTTACCTGGACGGAAAACTCGTTCCGATCGCGGAGTTCAGAAAACTGGAGCGTTTTAAAGAACACACGATTGACGTCGTCACGGGCGTGATCGATCGGCGCCGGATTGCCGATGCGCGGGAGGTCGTTCGGCGCGCACTGGATATCGGCCGAGGCACAGCGCGTCTGCTGGATTCACGAAATCGCATCACGGTCGTGAGCACGGAGATGAGTTGCCCCAACTGCGGCCGCGCGTTTGAGGAACTCGATCCGCGCTTGTTCTCATTCAATTCGCCTCATGGCATGTGCGAAGAATGCGGAGGGTTCGGCGAAATTTGGGATCAGGATTTCCAAACGGGCGGCAGCCGGGATGGTGAATCGGTTTTGGAGAACGAGCTCGCCGCTGAACGCCAGTCGGAGTGGGTTGAGGAAGGCGAAGCGCGCGAATGTCCGAGTTGTCATGGCTCGCGTCTGAACGCAGTGGCGCGTCACGTGCGCGTACAAGGTTATACAATCGACCAATTCACAAATCTCTCGTCGAGCGAAGCAGCACGCACGATCGAGAAGCTAAAATTCAAGGGAACCGATCAGACGGTTGCAGCCGGTCTGATTCCTGAAATTCAACAGCGTTTGCATTTCATGCAAAAAGTCGGACTTGGCTATCTCGCGCTTGGGCGTTCGGCGAAAACGTTGAGCGGCGGCGAGTCGCAGCGGATCCGTCTGGCGGCGCAACTCGGCTCAAACTTGCGTGGCGTTCTCTATGTGCTGGACGAACCGACGATTGGTTTGCATCCGCGCGACAATCTGCGTTTGCTCGAAACGCTGACCGCTCTGAGGAACAAGGGCAACTCGCTGATCGTCGTGGAGCACGACGAGGAAACGATGCGCAGCGCCGATCACATCGTCGATCTCGGTCCGCGCGCGGGAATTCACGGCGGCGAAGTAGTAACAGCCGGTACGCTGCGTGAAATCGAGAGAAATCCGAATTCCGAAACCGCCCGCTGCTTAAGGTCGCCGCTTTGCCATCCTATCCGCGGGACACGACGGTCATTGCGTAACGTCGAAAGCTGGATTGAGGTGCGCGGCGCGCGCGCGAACAATTTGAAAAGCATCGATGTCCCTTTCCCTGTGGGCCGGCTTTCGGTCATCACCGGAATCTCCGGCAGCGGCAAATCCACATTGATGCACGAGGTCCTGTTGCCATTGGTACGGGAGCGTCCGGGGAACGCGGGCGCCTCGCCCGCCGTGTCACGCGCCTCGCGAGACACCCATCTGGAGCTTTTCGACGATGGCGCCGAAAAGGGCGAGCGAGGCGCTCGCGCTCCCCGGAATAAAGGCGTCATCGAAGTCGTTTATGAAGTCGACCAGTCGCCGATCGGAAAAACGTCGCGCTCGACCCCGGGCACGTATGTAAAAGTGTTCGACGAGATCCGGAATCTTTACGCGCAACTGCCGGTCTCGCGGGTGCGCGGCTATTCTGCCAGCCGATTTTCATTTAATGCCGAAGGCGGCCGGTGCGAAACGTGCAAGGGACAGGGCGTCATCAAACTGGAGATGAATTTTCTGCCCAGCAGTTACGTGCCTTGTGAAGATTGCCATGGTCGCCGCTACAATCCTCAGACGCTGGAAGTTTTATATAATGAAAAATCCATCGGCGACGTGATGGAAATGACGATCGAGGAAGCGGCGCAATTCTTTTCAGCACATCCGAAAATCGCGCGACCGCTTTCGCTGCTAGTCGACACCGGCCTCGGTTACCTGAAGCTCGGCCAACCAAGCCCGACGCTGAGCGGCGGCGAAGCGCAGCGGCTCAAACTGGTCACCCAACTGAAACGCGGAGTCAGTCGCGCGGCCGACGAGCGGATTCGAAAAATGCGTAAACCGGGATCGACATTGTATTTACTCGAGGAGCCCACAATCGGCCTGCACATGGCCGATATTGAATTGCTCCTCAATGTGCTGCATCGGCTCGTCGACGAGGGCAACACCGTCATCGTGATCGAACACAATCTCAGTATAATCGCGGAAGCCGATTACATAGTCGATCTCGGGCCTGAAGCCGGAGACGCGGGCGGCGAAGTCGTCGCCTGCGGGACGCCGGAACAAGTGTCGAAAAACCGTGTTAGCCGAACTGCGCCATTTTTACGAAAGGTTTTGAATTCCCGCCGGACGAAGGTCGCAATGTGATGGGGAGCGCGGGCGTCCTCGCCCGTTCTTTTCGGCGCCCCGCCGAAAATTGTTCCAACGCCAGTCAGCTATCTCGAGGAGGAATCGGCTCACGCTTCGGCCAGTCGAAGAGCCGTTCGCCGAGGCGGCAAACGGAGCGGGCGAGGCGCCCGCGCTCCCCATTTGCGTACGTGAAGCCCCCTCGGATATAGTCGCCGCACCCGATGCTCGCTTACTACCTGCACAATCTCGATCCGATCATTTTCCGGATCTACGATAACGTCGGTCCGCGGTGGTATGGCCTCGCCTATGTGCTGGCATTTGTCTCCAGTTATCTCCTTTTCCTTTGGCTGGCCAAGCAGGGTTATTCCGATCTGCCGCCACAACGCGTAGGCGATTTCATCACCGGTTGCGCGCTCTTCGGCGTTATCATTGGCGGTCGGCTCGGTTACGTTTTTTTCTATAAGCCGGAAATGTTGCGCGAGCCGCTCTCGATCCTGCGCGTTTGGGAAGGCGGCATGTCGAGTCACGGTGGGATGCTGGGGGTATTGCTATTCTCGCTGTACTACGCCTATCGCCACAAAATTTCCTGGATGAATCTTGGTGATAACCTGGTTGTCACCGCGCCGATGGGGTTGTTCTTCGGAAGGTGCGCGAACTTCATCAATGGCGAACTTTATGGGCGAATCACGAATGTTCCGTGGGCGATGCAATTTCCCAAGGAACTGTTCGATTATCCGCAGGAAGCCGAGCGCGCAGTGGAGGCATGTGCGCGGATCAATCCATTGATTAACACGCCCGATGCCATTATTGGAGCGGTGCGTAGCCAGCCGGAAATCGCCACGGCTTTACGCTCCATTCTGACGCCGCGGCATCCGTCGCAGCTTTATGAGGCCTTTTTCGAAGGGATTGTTCTGTTCGCCATTTTGTGGTTTGTGCGAACACGCACGCGCCAGCCAAACGGAGTTCTAACCGGGCTATTTTTCATTTGTTACGCGGTCGTTCGGATCGTGATTGAAAATTTCCGTGAGCCTGATGCGACATTGATAGGTCCTTTCACGCGAGGGCAGTTCTTTTCTTTCTTCCTGATCGCTCTCGGAATTGCATTCGTCGTCGTGGCGAAAAAGCGGCCGACGTTTCCAAAGAGAATGTCGAAGTAAAAGCTCTGTCATGTCGAGCGAAAGTCGAGACATCCCGTGGCAGAACTTAAGGGTAGTTTCGCGGGATCCTTCGACCCCGAAGGCTTTCGGGGCTCAGGATGACACTGCATTTCGAGTAGCGTTTGTTTTGAAACGGCGTTATTACTTAATTTGGTGATGCGGGAATGCTCGTTCCGGAAATTGTAGCGGCCGGCGGTGGTTTACTGTTTGCGTTCGATCACGCGACGATCGCAGGGAAAATTGTCCTCACTTTTCTGGCTGTCGGGTCGATCTTTAGCTGGTCGATCATGATCACGAAATTGCGCGTGATTCGTTTCGCTCGAAGACAGAACGAGCGTTTTCTCGCCGCGTTCCGGAAGGATCGGCAACCGCTTCGGTTGTTTGAGAAAAACGCGCGATTTCCCGGTTCGCCGGTTTTCAACGTGTATCACGCCGGATGCGAAGAGATGACATTCCATCTACTCGGTTCGTCGGAGGTTGACGGCACTTTTCGCGCCCGACTTGAAATCGCAGACAAGATTTCGCCGGCGCAAATGGGAGCGGTGAACGCGGCAATGGAGCGGGCTGTCGGCGAGACGGCGCTTTCACTCGAGTCCCAGATGATTTTGCTCGCTACCGCGGTAAGCGGGTCGCCCTTCCTCGGATTGCTCGGCACAGTGTGGGGTGTGATGGACGCATTCACCGGTGTAGCCGAGGCGGGCTCGCCCAACCTAGTAGCCATGGCACCCGGCGTGTCCGGCGCACTAATCACTACGGTAACCGCTCTGTGCGTCGCCATTCCCGCGATGTTTGGCTACAACTTTCTCGTCACCAGCATTCGCGGAATCATTGTGGAGATGGACAACTTCGCTGCCGAACTCGGATCCGAGTTCGAACATAAGTACGTCGATCATGGCACGCGCCTGCCCGCCGTAGCCTCGGCGCAGGCGGGGGAATCGGCTTTTCGCAGATGAGACGGATTCCGCTTTCGTTCGAAATTGGGCGTTGGGCGTTGGGCGTTGGGCGTTTTCTACAAATGTTCTTCAACGTCCAACGTCCAACGTCCAACTCCGAACGTCGAAGAAAGGGCAGATGAGACGCTACTCACAACGCCAGAATCTCTCCACTCTCAGCGAGATCAATGTCACGCCGCTGCTCGATCTCGCCTTCGTGCTGCTGATTATTTTCATGATCACCACGCCATTGCTGGAGAGCAGTGTGAACCTCGTGATCCCGTCCAGCGGCGTGAAGAATCCGTCGATTAACGCGCCGCAAGTGCAAACGGTTTCGATCGATCGCAACGACACGATTGAGCTTAACAACGAGGTGGTGGACCTTGAAACGCTGACCACGCAATTGGCGGAGTTGAAACAAACGACGCCGGATCTGGCCGCTGTGATCCGGCCCGATCGCGATTTGCCCGTGCAAAAACTAATTAGTGTGATGGACGCGTTGCAGCGAGCGGGAATTACGAAAGTGGGCATTGCCACGAAAGCAGAATCAAAATAGATGGCGAATAACTCGCCTTCGCAGAACTACGGCGGAGCCACCGGACGTTTTTGGCAAAACGTAATCCTGATCGCGCTGGCGCATGTTGTGTTAATTGCAGGACTCATTCGCTGGAGTCTCGCGGCAAAGGCGCAACCCGAGCCAGAAAACATCATGTGGTTGGGTGCTGCGGTAGATGTTGCGGCCGAACAACCAGAAAACGAGCCATCTCCAGCGGCAACCCCTGCAACAACGCCGCCGGTCGAACCTGAACCGGCGAAAAATGATCAAGCAGAAGAAGAACCTGTGGCGACGACACCGAAAAGCGAAATCGAATTACCATCGCCGACTCCGACAGCGACGCCAAGACCGACACCTACAGCAAAGCCAACTGCCTCGCCTAAACCCAAGCCGAAGAGAACTCCAAGACCGACCCCTCGACCGACTCCGAAGAAAAGTTCATTAAAGAAGAAATCCGCCAAAGCGTCTCCAAAACCGAAACCGGTTTCCAGGAAAACGAGCAAGAAGGCAAAAGAGGATGACAAGAAAGAGCCGGCGAAGAAAAGTGAATCTCCGGCTCAAAACGGCAGTGGCAAAACAGCTTCAACAGGAAAGAAAGGCAGCACGGGCGGCGGCAGCACTGCGTCCGAGTTCGCCTGGTATGGCAACATGCTGCACGATCGTTTTTATCGCGCCTGGATCCAGCCGACGACCAACATCACCGCAGGCACAAAGATTTCGACATTGGTAAAGGTCCGGATTGAGAAAGACGGCCGCGTCTCCAAATTCGAAGTCGTCAAGCCGTCCGGAAACGTCTTAGTCAATGAATCCGTGAGGGTCGTGGCGAAACAAGTCACCCAGGTCGACCCCCCGCCAAAGGGGCTAATCAAGGGCGATCATTACGACGTAAACATCAATTTCGAATTGAATACCGGAGAGCAGTAGTGGGTGGATGCTTTCCTCGGGAATTGTTTTTAGGGATTACTGGCAGTCATCCGGGGTGCTGCGTTGTTCATCTCTAGAAGAGCACTCACTTTTTGGATTTGCGCTGCTTGCTCTTTAAACTGCGCGGTGAGGGTGGCCATTCCCTTCTCCAGTTCCTGCACTTTCCGGTGCTCTTTGAGGAACTCGTTGAGCAACATCGCGTTCACGGCTTCGTAGCGGACGGTTTCAGGTTTGCCATGCCGGTCCGGGGTCACAAGATCGGGATCGACCTGGGCCACTTCCTCGGCGATCAGCCCGAAAGAGAGCGAGCGCGTGCGATCAACCTCCTTCTTGTAGCGGAAGCTCACCGGCCGAAGCGAGAGGATTGCCTCACTAGCTTGCGCCATCGGCCTGATCTCGTCCTTGTAGCGTCGCGAGGAAGAAAGTGTTCCAATCTTGTTGTCAGCATTGACATAAACCGCGCGCGCAGAGGCGACAGAATCGTAAACATTTCGAATCCAAGTCGTGTTGTCCACGCCATCAACCCCGCCGAGGCCTGAACCGATACAGACATTGCCGGTGCCGGTGATCACGTGGCCAGCATTATCGCCTAACGCGGTGTTCTCACTCCCGCTCACGTTGTTGTGGAGCGAGAAAGCACCAACCGCTGTGTTTTGGAAGCCGATCGTGTTGCTATATAAGGCGGAATTACCGATCGCAGTATTATCGTCGCCGCCGGTATTGCTAAAGAGCGCGGATGCTCCGTTGGCCGTGTTGTCGCCGCCATCTATATTGTTAAAGAGCGCGAATGCTCCGTTCGCGGTGTTTTGTGGGCCCGTGGTATTGCTCAAAAGCGCCGCGGCGCCGGTGGCCGTATTATCGTCTCCGGTGTTTAGCACAAGCGTTCCAGCGCCGAGGCCAGTATTGGCGCTGCCAGTGGTGACGCTCTCCAGCGAAAGCCAACCGACCGCCGTATTGGCCACGCCAGTGGTGAGGTGTAAAAGAGCATTCTGCCCTTCCGCCGTGGTGAGATTGGGATAACCGCCATCTGGTGCGGGAACAACCGCTTGCATGTTTGGAATGGCAGTCGCCAGCCAGACGAGAGTGATCGAGGTGAGAACTGATTGAATTATTGTTTTCATAGGCGGTAGCATGGCAAAGATCTCACTCGTTTAGCGAGACCGAAAAAAACTTTGCGTAGACGTTGGGCCCGGGCGTTCAGGCCGCGTAATAAGGCGTCGCTAGTTAGAGGTCGGGAATTTCTCTTCGATGAGCCGGTGCAAATGCTCCCCGATTGCCGCGTGGTCCAGACGATGGATGACTTCGTCGAGGAAGCCAGTGACGATCAGGCGTTGAGCGACTTTTGTAGGAATGCCTCGGCTGCGCAGGTAAAATAGCTCTTCCTCGTCGACTTGGCCGGACGTAGCGCCGTGGGTGCAACGAACGTTGTCGGCCATAATTTCCAAACCGGGCATCGAGTTCGCTTCGGAATCGTCGCTCAAAAGGAGATTGCGAACCTTTTGATAAGCGTCGGTGAAGTGGGCATGCGGTTCTACCCGAATGAGACCGCCGAAAGTAGTGCGAGCGTGATCGTCGAGCGCATTTTTGTAAAGCAGATCACTGGCAGTATTCGGGGAGGCGTGGTCCTGCAAGGTTCGGGCATCGAATTCCTGTTGCTGCCTGGCGACTGCGACAGCGAGCAAATCGCTGCGGCCGCCTTCGCCGATGAGGCGGCTCAAACTTTCGAACCGCGAATAGCGCGACCCGATATGCAAATTCAGGCTCATTGCCGAGGCATCATGGTCGACCACGGTCGAGTTCATCTGCAGCGCGATGACGTTTTCTCCCCATGTTTGCGCACAGACATAGGTCACCTTCGCGCCGGGGCCGGCGATGAGATCGTTCACGCCGCAGGCAAATCCGGCGGCGCGTTGATCGCACGAGCGGAAATGCTCGATCACGGTGACCTTCGCCAGTTCATCGGCCACGAGGAGCAGATGCGGGAAAGTCGACATGTTGTCGTGGCGCAGCCAATGAAAAATTTCGATCGGCAATTTGATCTCGACGCCGCGCGGCACGAACAGGAACGTTCCCGACGAGACCAGCGCTTTGTGTAACGCGGCGAACTTGGCCGAGCCGAGCTTCGCCTCAGTTGACATGAAATATTTCCGGAAGAGGTCGGCATGTTCCGCTATCGCGCGCTCCAGCGGTTGAAAAATCACTCCGCGTTTTTTCAGGTCATCAGAAACGACGTCGCGCTCGATCAGTTGGTCGTTCGCGAAAATCATGCGACCCGCGAACTGGTCGAGGCCGCGGGAATATTTCAGAATATTCTTCCGATCGTCTTCAGAAAGTGGGGGACTGATTTTGAACGGTGCCAGATCAAGGCGACCGACACTCGAGAATCGCCAAGCCTGATCTTTCCGGGTCGGCTGCGGCAATGATTGGAATTGTTCCCATGCCGCACGTTGCTGATCGCGAAACCACTCGGGAAACGCATTGAACTCGCACGGGCCGGAAAGAATCGGTTCGACCTGTTGTTGATGTGTGACTAACGACATATGGGACTTTGGGGGACGGCAGATTAGAGTAGCGCAAGCGTCCTCGCTTGCAGCCGATCCAACACGCAAGCCAGAGGCTCGCACCACCTTACCCGACCGAGCCTTCCATCTCCAGCTCGATCAGACGCTTGAGTTCGACACTATATTCCATTGGGAACTGGCGTACGAGATCGTTCACGAATCCGTTAACGCTCAGGCTCATCGCCTGCGCTTCGCTCAAGCCGCGCTGTTGCATGTAGAAAATTTGCTCGGCACTCACCTGACTCACACTGGCTTCGTGTTGCACAGCGTTACCTGTGCCGCGGACTGTGATCGCCGGATAAGTATCGGTCCGCGACGTTGAATTGATCAGCAACGCATCACACTCGGTGTTGTTCTTGCAATTCTTCAGATGCTTCGGCACGTGCACCAAGCCGCGATAAGTGGCGCGACCTTTGCCAATGGAGATAGATTTGGAGACAATGTTGCTGGTTGTCTCATCGGCAGCGTGAATCATCTTCGCGCCCGTGTCCTGATGCTGGCCATCGTTGGCAAGCGCAATCGAGAGGACTTCGCCGCGCGCCTTACGACCCTTCATGATCACCCCTGGATACTTCATGGTGAGTCGCGAGCCGATGTTGCAGTCGATCCATTTCACCTCGGCGTTCTCCTGGGCGAGTCCACGTTTCGTGACAAGGTTGAAAACGTTTGAAGCCCAGTTTTGCACGGTAATGTACTGAATCTTCGCGCCTTTTAGTGCGATGAGCTCGACGACCGCGCTGTGGAGCGTCGGCGTATTAAACTTCGGCGCGGTGCAGCCTTCCATGTAAGTCACTTCCGAACCTTCATCGGCAATGATCAGGGTGCGCTCGAACTGGCCAAAATTTTCTGCATTGATACGGAAGTAGGCCTGCAGCGGATGTTTCACCTTCACTCCGGGCGGCACATAGATGAAGGAACCGCCGCTGAACACAGCCGAGTTCAGCGCGCTGAACTTGTTGTCTCCGACTGGGATGACTTTACTAAACCATTGCCGGAAAATTTCCGGATAATCTCTCAGGCCTTCGCGGGAACCAACAAAAATGACGCCCTGTTCGCCGACGGCTTTCTTGATGTTTGAATAAACCGCTTCGCTGTCGAACTGCGCTTCTACGCCGGCGAGGAATTTTCTTTCCTGTTCAGGAATCCCGAGCCGCTCGAACGTGCGCTTGATGTCGTCCGGGACTTCGTCCCAACTCCGTTTTGCTTCGGTGCCGGGAGACAGATAATAACGGATTTTATCGAAGTCGATGGCTTCAAGGTCTTTGCTCGCCCAATGCGTTGGTAGCGGTTTCTCCCGGAATGTTTGTAAAGCGCGCAGACGAAAATCTCGCACCCAATCCGGATCGTCTTTGACGTCAGCGATGTAATGGATGGTGCGCTCGCTCAGGCCTATGCCTGCATCGCGCACGTGAGCTTCCGGATAAAAGAAATCGCCCTTACCGCGATCAATGTTGATAGCTGTCGTTTCTGTTTTCATGTGATGTTACCTCGTAAACACCGGTTCAGCGGCTTGCTCGCGGGCCCAATCATAACCGCGCTCTTCGAGCTCGAGAGCGAGCTCCTTCCTCCCACTCCTTACGATTCGCCCTCCTACCATTACGTGGACGTAGTCGGGAATGATGTAATTCAGGAGTCGCTGATAGTGCGTGATTAACAATATCCCAAGGTTGGGGCCACGCAACGAATTGACGCCGTGCGCAACTGTCTTTAGCGCGTCGATGTCCAAACCGCTATCGGTCTCATCGAGCACCGCATACCTTGGTTCCAGCATGGCCATTTGCAGAATTTCGGTGCGCTTTTTTTCGCCGCCAGAGAAACCTTCGTTGACCGAACGTGACGTGAACGAACGATCCATTCCCAACAATTCCATCTTTTCGTACAGCCTGGCATAATAATCGGTCGCCTCCAGCTCCTCACCCTCTGGCAAACGGGCTTGTAACGCTGCACGTAAAAAGTTCGCGATCGTCACACCGGGAACTTCACTGGGATACTGGAATGCCAGGAAAATACCGCGCCGCGCACGCTCGTCAGGTTCAAGTTCCAGGAGGTCCTCGCCATCCATCAATATTTTGCCGGCAGTGACGTGATAATCCGGATGACCGGCCAAGACCTTGGCCAGCGTACTTTTTCCCGAGCCATTCGGGCCCATGAGCGCATGCACTTCACCCCGCGGCACGCGGAGAGTGAGCCCCCGAACGATTTCCTGGTCGCCGACGGAAATGTGTAGTTTCTCTATGTTTAATTCCTTCATAAAGGGGAACCAGAAATATACGCTGATTTAGGGGATTTGCGAACGGCGGACCTCATCACGGAGCGAGGCCTGGTTTTGCTGGCGTGGGGCCACCGAACCGTCAGCCGTCGTGCGCAATCTTATCTTTGGTCGATTAATGTTCACTGAGGAGCTCTGTATCCGTCACAGGAACGCCGGAATCGTGACTGGCTACCCCGCATGGATTCGAACCATGAATAACGCCTCCAAAGGGCGCTGTGTTACCGTTACACCACGGGGTATGAGGATTTGCGGTTTAGATTCGCGAATTTCGGCTTCGGCGCAATTCCCAAACCTTGTCCGGTCATGAACCGGGCGTCCTACTGCTCGTTTCTGTAACAAACAGAACGCTTTCGCCGCCACAAACTCAAACGTGAGCAACTTGCCCCCAAAATCGCGGTTGAATCAGTCGCGGCACAGTCAGATCGTTCAAGTTGGACCGCCGCAACCGGGCAGTTATGGAGCAGACAACCTTCCTCAAGAATTATCGGATCCGTCTTGGATATGACGGAAGTCCGCTTGAACCCTATCGCAACGGGCCGGCAACCAGCTACGAAGCCATGGATGAGAGAACGGCAGAGCCCGTTCTTGTAACGGTTGTTCCGGCAGAGAGTATTGACCGATCGGAGCGGGACCAAATTGAAGAGAAGGCGTCGGTCGCGCAGAAACTACGGCACGTCAATATTGCCAAGGTGCTCGATTTTGGCCGCGAAGGCGACGATTACGTTTACGTTTCCGAGCACCTCCCAGGGGAAACACTTGCATCGTGGGTACACAACCATGGACCCATGCCGGCGGACGCTGCATTGCGGGTTGCCGAACAAGTAGTGAGCGTGTTGTCTTCGGCCGGTTTTCACAGACTTCCCTATCCGTCCGTTCGGCCCAGCGATATCATGTTGGTCCCGGGGCAAACGGCCGAAGGGAGTTGGCCCTTGGTGAAGGTGACCAGCTTCGGGTTGCCAGAGCTGATGGCTGGTATCGAAAACCCTGTTGCTGAATGGGGAACGGAGGAGGCATCTCGCTCAGGGCAACAGGTCGCGAGTAACGAACCGTTGTCTCAACCTACGAGCGACGTCCGCTCAGAAATCTATTCACTTGGGATAACACTCTATTTTTTGCTGAGCGGCGTGTCGCTTTCGCCAGAAGCGGTCGAGCGCGGTCCAAAGTTTTCAGGGTTCCCAAAAAACCGTTGCGGGGCTTGCTCACTCGGATGTTGCATCGGGACCCCGACCGTCGCCCG
Organism: uncultured Verrucomicrobiae bacterium; assembly: GCA_963753675.1. Lineage (GTDB taxonomy): Bacteria > Verrucomicrobiota > Verrucomicrobiia > Chthoniobacterales > UBA10450 > Udaeobacter. The sequence continues at coordinate 63,855 of CAVWCZ010000010.1, forward strand.
CGAGACTTGCTGGTTGTGACTGAGTTGATCCGCGGATCTCTGGAGAGAATTGAGCGCCGACGCGCATTGTCCGACCGATACGGAATTCCGTTGAAGACAACAGTTGCGCAACCGACAAAAGCTCCGTCGCGTCGTCTGCTGCGAACCGCAGTGGCGTTTGGCTTGCTGCTAGCATTAGCGGCTGCAATTGCCCCAATGGTCTTCCCCGATTCGATCGGGAAAATGCTTCATCTTACTTACCAACGAAAGCCAATCGGCGTTCTAATTGGTGTGCCGGAATCTTCGCCTCCCGCGCGCCAGCCAGCGGCGGCTGTTCAAGCAGTTCAAAAGAAGTCCAACCCGCCTCCGGCCATTGTGGCATCGCAACCGGTCCATCCCACAGCCGCGCCGGAAATTCAGCCACCGACAAGCGCACAGACCCCTCGAAATCCGCCCGGGATTCGGCCGGCAGATGTTCAACAGGCTCAAATTGCCGATGCTCAAGCAGAGGCGTCAGCGCCGACTGATTCAGTGCAGAATTCTGCGGCCCCCACGCTCGACAACTCGCCCTCTGCCGACATTGCGGCAAATTCATCATCTGAAGCCAACAGCGAACCACCGCCCGCCACTGCCAGCCAGTCGAGTCCCCAGGACGAAAAGAAATCTGTCGCCTCGGCAGCTAAACGGGCGCGCGGCGACCGCAGTTCGAGAAGTTCGTCACGTGGCCGTCGTGGGCCGGTACGCAGTCGCTTCGTCGGAATCACTTCTGACGGGCGATTGATCCTTCGTGGTCCTTCCGGGCGCACCAGGATCGTCGCGCCCGATGAAGACGTCGCGCCACGCCATCGGAATCGCGTTTTCACTGGCCGCAACGGCATGTCCGCTCCCCCGCCTCCATTTGGGCCGGATTATTTTCCGAACGACTGACGATTTTTTCCGCCAACATACCCAATCGGGTGTAAGCGGTCGGTCGGCATGATTTTATCAAAAAAAAGCTTGCCATGGCTTTTAATTTCCGGCATACCTCGCCCTCGTGCGGAGACGACCAATCTTCATAGCATTGGCAACTGCATTTGCTTCGGTGACTTTCAGCGCAGGCGCAAATGCGCAAGGGCTGGCGCCAGCGACATTAGGTGGCGAAAGTCACGGGAACCGGACTGCAGCCGATGGGGTCCAGGTGATCACGGCAAAGAGCGCACCCGTAACTCATAAAAAGACGCGGCAAGTCGTCAAAAAATCGACGCACAAGAGAGCTGACAAAGTTGCTGAAAAGCCAACGGAGTCGACCGCGAATTCGCATGCTCGCGCGACGCTTACGATGGATCCCGTCCGCCCCATGAATCAGCCCACCGTGAATCAAGCGCCGCAACATCACAGCCGATTCAGTTTCAAGGCTGCTGACGGTAAAAGAGAATCGATTCCTGTCATCTCGCAGTATTATCCGAAGCGACTCGTTTATCCGTATGCCAAAGTCGATCGGCGCATTGACAAAAGATTAGTGCAAGCGGCGTCGCTCGCCCAGGAACGCGCGCATGCACATTCGCGTTCCCGCTGCTGGCATTACGTCAAAGATGCATTGCTCGCTTCCGGGGTCATCGATTCCCGCCCGAAAACCGAGCTTGCCAGAGACGCTGCCTCGGAACTCGTCACCAACTACGGATTCAAAAGACTCTCGATAACCGATCCATTCGCTGCGCCCGTTGGTTCGGTGCTCGTGTATGGTACCGCGCGAAGCGTTGGTCATGTTGAAATTCGCACCAAGGATGGTTTCGTCAGCGACTTCCGTTCACCGATACCATCGCGTCGCCCGCTGATGGGGGTTTACGCAAAGCTCTAGGTTTCCCCTCTGAGAAAACGTCAGCTCGAGTGAGCCCGGTTTCCTTCCGCAGCTTCCGCAGCAGGGTTAAGCCTGCGGCTGGCAAAGACACGAAGTAGTGATGGTGAGATCGGCTTTTGCCCAAACTTTTTCAAATTTCGCCTGAACTTGAGAGGCTTCGCCTGCGTTTTTCTTTTGCTTTCCCAAACTTTCCGCGAGTCCCAGTAATGACCAGCCGTTTTCGGGTAAGCGCGCGAGATCCTCGCGATAAACCTGCTCAGCCTGGGCAAAGCGCTGGTGCTTCATGAGAACCGCTCCCAGAGAATGGCGCACCGGGATTAACCATCCGGGCGGCTCATCATATTTGAGAGCGTCTTCCTTTTTTATTGCGGCCCGCAACTGCTCAATCCCGCGGTCGATCTCTCCTTCCGCGATCAGGATTTCGCCTTCCACCATGGGTGTCATAACAGCGAGAATCTCTTCGCAACTGTTATTGCCGAGAGTCTCCTCTTCTGGCACGCGTTTGGCGCGTTCCAGGAAAACACTTTGTGCCTTGCGCGCGCTCGCTGTGTCGCCTTTGGCAGCAAAAGCGATCGCGCGGGCTCCATGATGAACTGCGTGGCTGAACGGCATGTATTCGGGATATCGATCCGGCTCGGCCAGGATTTGATCCCAAAGTCCAAAGCGCACCATTACTTCCAGCGGCATCGCAACGAAACCTTCCGCCTGGAGGGCGTTTTCTTTGAGAAAATCGGCCGGCAACTCCGCGACCATGGCACGGATGTGTTTCATCGCCAGATCGCGCTGACCCGTCATCATCGCGGCATAGGCAAGCATGTGCCGGTTATGCGCTACGTACACATTTAGAAACCCTTTGGGCGGGCCAAAGATCTTTTGATAATTCTGATCTGCCGCCACTGCCTTGATATTGGTGTCGACGGCATCGAGCCAGCGGCCGGTGCGAATATCAATGTGCGATGGCATGTGCACGTTGTGCGCGAGACCAGGCTGTAAATTGCGAAGACGATCCGCAGCAGCGCTGGCGCGTTCCGGATTCGGCGATGCTTCTACCGCGTGAATGTAAAGATGATTCGCGAAGGGATGTTTCGGATTCAGCTTCAACACCGCTTCGAGCGTAGAGAGGACTTCATCCGTTCCGGGTTGCGGCTCGCCTTCGGATGTCCATTGATCCCACGGCCGCAAATCCATCATTGCTTCTGCGAAAAAAACGCCGGCGTCTGCATCGTTCGGAAACTTCTTCCACACTTCGCGCATGGCATCGGCGTAAGCACGATCGAGCGGGGTGCGATCTTCCGGCTGCGGACTGGCGTAACGTTTCGCCAGCGCATCGATCAGCGCTTGTTCAACCGGTGAAGCGTTGGCTGCATTCTTTTTGGCGAGATTGATTTCTTTCCAAGCCAGGCCTGCGGCCGGTGTCGGAACGACGGCAAGATTAATGTGCGGGCCGCAGGCGAGCGCGATTCCCCAGTGCGCCATTGCGCATTCGGGATCGATTTCCGCTGCTTGCTGAAATGCGCGGATGGCTGCGCTTTGATTGAATCCGTGAAGAAACGCAAGGCCCTGATCGAAATAGCGCTGCGCTTCCGGCGAGTCTGTCGTGATTTTGCGCGAATAAGAGCCGAGCCCCTCATAGAGCGGCTCCCTTGCTGCAAGCAGATTCAGGCCGGCGAAAGTCAGCGTCGACCAGACAATAAGCTGGAAGCTTCTGCCAGTCGTTTTCATAAGTGATCACACCAAACTATTCGCGACATTTTCGGCCGCAACCGTTAACGGCCTCTACAATCTCGCATCTGCAGCGGCGGCCATGTCGGGCGCAGATCTCTCCGAGGAGCGCATTGCCTGTCCTGAGCCGCGGTCGAATGGGCGGCCCCGCCCGGCGTCTCACCAAAACAATCTTGTCCGAGCGTTACTGCCGCTAATAATTCCTGATCATACGAATCACTGCGATGAGCATCGACATGATCGGCCAGGCGGCGAGGCCAATGATCAGAATGAAGAACAAAAGCTCGGCAATATAATCCCGGCTTGTTTCTGCGCCCAGGTATTCACTGCTTAATTTGTGGAAGGCTGGCGACTTAATGGGTGACCGACCAACGGAACGATTCACCTGGGTTTCCGCTGTTGGACGATAGTTATAATCCGTTAATGGAAAACTCTGGTGACGACGCCGTGCGCGATTATCGCGACGTGAGCGGCGCTGTTTGTGACTAATTTGAAGTATTAGTTTCATAAATTTCTAGTTGTTGAGTGTGATTGCCGAAGTCGGTTCGGGATACCGGCGCAAAAAACCCGCGCGTGGTTGCGATTCGACCACTGGGTTGCCCCGAAAGCGTTTGGGGGCTCCAACTTGGCGAAAATCTAACGAGCCTCTATGCCGCTCGCCCGCCCCGGCAGGCAGCGCGAATCGGCGCGTTGATCAATTTCATCGGCCCTTCATGTACAGCCGTTTCCGTGCTTGTCCAGTATCGGGCTGCGATCTCAGTTATAAGTCTCTATCGTCGTTGGAGAAGCGATTACGAATATTTTCTATTTAATTATGGCTCGGCCGATTCTGAGTGAGATCCGGGCCGGACAATCTGAAGCGTCATAAAGTGCGGATGTGTGTTCGTCCACGCCATCGCCTCTCGCTTTGTTTCAAAAAATCGGTCGACCACGATGGCCTTGAGTTGGCTCGCAGTCCGTCCGCATAGACGAGCGGCTTTGCGACTAATCACGGCCGGCCCGGTGTCGACCGCCGTGCAGGTGCGATCAGGGAACACAATCTTACTGCCATATGGAATTCGCTTTGGATCGACGGCGCAATTTCCGGGGCGCAGTCGTCCGCCGGTACTGGCGTAATTAGAGCCTTCGCCTGACCAGTAACTGGTAACACGCGCCAGGACCGGTTCCTCGCGCGCGACGGCGGCCGACGCCAACGCTAGTAAAAATATAGCTGTGTAAAATGACTTCATGATGTCAGGTGTTGTTTTGATGTGTCGAATCTTGAGCCGAGAAAGCCGTTCTCGATGCCGAACGCCGCAGAATTGCGACTTTTGTTTCAGCTTCGAAACAGCCCCCGGCGCGCCGCCCTTGGGGGACGCGCGGACTCTGATGATGACCGGGTGTACCGGGAGCCGCCCTTTATAAATGATATGGGAGACTTGTCAAACGGTTCAATGCTCAAGTCGTTCTCGCCAGACAGCGCCGTGGCTGGCCTTCGGCGTTGAACTCGGAACGCAGCAACGCGTGACAGCGCTTGGCGCAATGATACCGTGCGCGCGTGGAAACAGGTGATTGGGCATCTTTAAGTGACGAGGAACTACTCGAACGCCGCATTTCCACGCTCGCCTTGCAACTTGAGGGCACGGCACTCGAACCACTTATTCGGCAGCTTTATGACGAACTTTCGGCGAAGGGCTTGGTGTTTCATCCGCCGTGTCATGTCGGCGACGAATGGTTCGTGCCGATCGGTATCCCGGCGATTTTTATTCCGTTCTTTCTCGTTCACGATCGGCTGCGCGCGCTGGAGCGGACAATGATGCTCGAAGTCGAGGGAGGCACGAAAGAATGGTTCATGCAATTAATGCGACACGAGGCGGGCCACGCCTACAGCTACGCCTATCAACTTCAGCGCAAGAAAAAGTGGCAGATGCTTTTCGGACACACGTCGCGCGAATCGACACCGAGTTTTTATCGGCCGCGTCCGTTTAGCCGCAGCTATGTTGTGCACTTGGACGATTGGTACGCGCAGGCGCACCCGGACGAAGATTTCGCGGAAACGTTTGCGATCTGGCTCACGCCCGGGCTGGACTGGCGTAAGCGTTATGCAGGCTGGAGGGCGATGGAAAAACTCGAATACGTTGGCCAATTGATGGGTCCACTGGCGGGGAAACCACCTGTGCACATACCGGAGTATCGCGTGGCCGATTACGATTGTCTCAACGTCAAGCTCAAGACCTATTACGTGCGAAAACGAAAGCTCTACGAAGATACATATCCTGGTTTCTACGATGCTGATCTGCGACAGCTGTTCGCTGCCGCCGCAGGGATCAGAGCCAGCTCATATCTCCGCCAGCGTCGGCGCCGATTAATGAATTCGGTCTGCCAATGGACGAATGAAAAAAAGTTCCGGGTGAATCAGCTTCTCGCGCGGCTGATCGACCGTTGCGACCAGCTCGACCTCCGTGTGCTCAACGACGATCCTCAGCAGGATTTTCGAGTAAGTTCCTACATCACGACGCTGGTGATGAACTATCTTTTTACCGGCAAATTCAAGCGAACGAAATAACCCGTCATGTCGAGCGAAGTCGAGACATCCCGTTGCAAAACCTTAAGGTGGTTTCGCGGGATCTCGACTCCGCTTCGCTCCCCTCGGAATGACCTAGCATGAAAAAGAAACTCAAAGTCCTGGTACTCTTTGACGGCACAAGTCCTACGGCCCTCGATCAGGACTTTACGAAGGAGCTGAAAACGAAAGATTGGAAAACCGAGGCAAACGTCATGAACGCGCTCGTTGCGCTCGGCCACACGGCGGAGCATCTCGCCATCTACGACGATGTCGATCTGGTGAGGCAAAAATTGGAAACCTTCGCGCCCGATGTCCTTTTCAATCTTGTTGAACAATTCAGGAACAACCCTGGATTCGACCAGAACATCGTGTCGTTTTTCGAAATGCAGGGGCTGGCGTTCACCGGTTGCGGCTCGACAGGTCTTACCCTTTGCAAGCACAAGGGGATCTCGAAGAAGATTCTGCATTACCACGGCATTCATGTTCCCCATTTCGTCGTGATCCCCCGCGGCCAGCGCGTCGCCCGACCGAAGCAGGTCAAGCTGCCAGTTTTGGTAAAGCCGGTGAAAGAAGAAGCGTCCTACGGAATTTCACAGGCCTCTTTCGTTCAAAGTGAAGAGCAGTTTCGCGAACGCGTGGCTTTTATTCACGAGAAGTACAACAGCGACGCGATTGCGGAGGAATACATTGAAGGGCGCGAGCTTTATGTGAGCCTGATGGGCAATGTGCGGCTAACGGTTTTTCCGATTCGCGAGCTGGTTTTTCGCGAAGTGCCGCCTAACGAACCAAAGATCGCCACTTACAAGGCGAAGTGGGATGAGGAATATCGCAAACGCTGGGGCCTCGAGAACCAGTTCGCCGAAGATCTCGATCCGGCGCTCGTCGCGACGATTCAAGAGAAGTGTAAGGAGATCTACCGGTTGTTGACCATCGACGGCTACGCGCGAATCGATCTGCGGCTGACGCCTGAGAACAAGCTGTATTTCATCGAAGCGAACCCAAATCCAATCCTGGCAGACGATGAAGACTTCTCGCTGGCGGCAGGGAAAGCTGGCCTGGCGTATCCGCAACTAATCGACCGGATCGCCCGCCAGGGAATGCAGACCATTCGTGATTGAGACCAAACGCTCAACGCTCAACTTCCAACACTCAACGCCCAACTCGAACACACACACGAGGAACGAAATAGCCGTGACAAGGCGCATCGAATACGCGTAACATCGGGGATCGGACGAAAAAGTTTTGCCATGAAGAAGAGAGCACTGCTCAAAGCGTCTTCTTTAATGTGAGAGTTTTCATTGCAATCATTGCCTGCGCAGCCGCGGCATGTTCGCCAGTCAGTGGCACACTGCTTGGCTTTTTCAGTCCCTAAGTTCTGGCGACGACTTCCCCAAGAACGCTCACGTTCCATGAGCGCGTGGCTTATCAGTGGGCGATCGAGGAGGTTTACTGGCGTCACCGTATCTGGCCGAAAGAAAACATTGACTCTAAGCCGTCGCTTGATGCGGTAATGACGCAGTCGCAAGCTGAAAAGAAAGTCACAGATTACCTGCGCAAATCACAAGCGCTCTAGGATTATTGGGGACGGCCGCTTACTCCTGAACAGTTGCAAGCTGAAATGGATCGCATGGCGCAGCACACTAAACAGTCTGAGGTGTTGCGCGAACGGTGCTTCCTACCGGGTTCCGGAAATCTCCATTGCAGGCGGATGCAGCGACGATACGTGGACAGCCACCAGCACCGCCAATGCCCCCACTGACCGATACTCTCACACGGCAGTGTGGACTGGCAGTGAAATGATTGTTTGGGGCGGAATTGGCGGCGGCACCTTCTTGAACACGGGCGGAAGATACAATCCGGATACAAACGCGTGGACAGCTACCAGCACAGCAACAGCCCCCGTTGGACGAGAGGCACACACTGCAGTTTGGACTGGCAGCGAAATGATCGTCTGGGCTGGCGGAGCGCCTTTCGCTACCAACACGGGGGGAGATACTGCGCACTATCTCCAACCCCGACCGCAACACCTACATCGACTCCAACACCCACAGCGAGACCTACACCGATTCCGCGGGTTCCGCCTACGCCGGCACCGCGGCCGTAAGAACGGTGATTAGTGACGAGTGGATACGACGACAGCGCAGATCGCCTGGCAAGAGATGAAAGCGGTTCGTCGGTGAAGAAACGCGGGACATCCAGAGAGCTAGTATTTCGAAACTAATTTGTTATAATCCTCGTGGGTGCCTATCCATACCCACTCTACGGTATCGCCGACCAGTTGGCCCATGGCGCGGTGATGATCTCCGACGCGAACGGAAAATCGATGGCCGCTGCCGCCTTTCAGTTTCTTAAACTCGAGCGAAGGGTGATTGTGATCGCGTTGCCAAAGTTGATAGCTCTTGCTCGACAATTTCTGCACATGAGCCGGCAGCGCGTCGTGCAGCTTCCAGAAACGCCGGGTGCATTTTGACTTCACTGTTTTTCGGGCCAATCACGCATCTGACCCGCCGCGCGCTCCCGCTCCGCTTCCTCGAAAAGGAAATCGAGCTTGCCAGCAGCAGCGTCCTTCTCCATTTGCTCGGTCCAAGCCGTGTGGTCCTGATCCGCGATGAACTTCCGGAGTTCGGCGAGTTCTTCAGGTGTCAGCTGCTGAACTGCGTCTTTAATTTCAGACAAGCTCATGCTGCTCAAACGATATCAGCAAAGCCTCTCGATGGCGAGGTGTATGCGTACGCTTTTCACGACTTGATCGCCTACTTCGACGCAAAAGCGACGCGCGCACCGGTTCACTTTCGTTTAGATTGAGGTATGAGCGTGCAAGTCTATGGATGCAATCATGTCGCCATTGAGGTGAGCGACGTCGAGAAGGCAGTGGCGTTTTACAAGGATGTTTTCAATCTCGAACAGATGAGCGGCGGCGAAGGTGACGCCTTTTTCAAATTGGGTGAGCATCAGTTCCTGGCCATTTTTGAGGTGGAGAAAATGGATCCCGCCAACCTTCGGCATTTCGGGATTATGGTTCGCGACGAGGCGCAGCTCGAGGAAGTCCGCAGCAAGATCACCACGAAATATAAGTTGAAACTGCAGCCACCGTTCCGTTGCGATTTTCGCGATCCCTGGGGCAATCGCATTCAGGTTGTTGATCTTCACGACGAATCACTCGTGTGGCTATTGCCGTATGGCGAAGTCCAGAAGGCCGGTATTAAATTCGACAAAGATTAGCGTAAGCCTCCGGCTTGCGAATGGATCATTTGCAAGCGAGACGCATGCACTACTTTTCCGAGAGAACTTCACTGCTCTACGCCAGAACAAAGTAGTCGCGGTGGCGAGCCGGCTGCTTGCGGATCTGTCCATCACAGGTGATATGGCTCGCCTCAAAATATAATGATTTCATTTATCGTTCCCGCGTACAACGAAGAGCATGAACTTGCTGCAACACTTGATGCGATTAAGGATTCGGCTTCGGGCGTGGATGAACGCTACGAAATCATAGTGGTTGATGATGCATCGACCGATGCCACACCGGACATCGCGGCACGCGCCTGCGCGAATGTAGTGCGAATCGATCGGCGCCAAATCGCAGCCTCCCGGAATGCAGGGGCTCGCGCCGCGCGAGGCGAGTACCTGCTTTTCGTTGACGCCGACACGCGGATCAATCGCGCACACGTGACCGGAGCAGTTGCCGCTTTGAAGTCTGGTTACGCTGGTGGCAGCGCGCGCGTGGCGATGGATGGATTCATTCCCATTTGGGGACGCTTGTTGTTGCGCGGATTTTCGTTGATTTATTTTGGTTTAAACCTCGGGGCCGGAGCGTTTCTTTTTACTACGCGGCGCAACTTCGATCTCATCGGCGGTTTCGATGAGCAATATTTTGCCGGGGAAGAGGTTTATTTTTCGCTCGAGCTAAAGAAGTTGGCTCGATTCAAAGTACTGCGCGAACCAGTTGTCACATCCGGGCGCAAATTGCGCATGTACCCGGCGAAACAATTTCTGCGCAAATTCTTTGGCGTAATCGTTCGCGGTCCGCACGCTGTGCGTTCCCGTGCTAAGCTCAGCCTCTGGTATGATGGCAAACGGGAAAAGCATCCAGCTTAGGAATGATGCGCCCTGGATTTAAATGTTGTGCGTGGTTGCGAAAATCGCTTCCTCGTCTAGAGTAGCGCCCTCGTTATGGCTGAGAGCAACCAAACGTTGGATCTCAAGGAGTTCCAGTTGCATGAGCAGGATACCGGCAGCGCGGATGTGCAGGTCGCACTTCTGACGCACCGCATCGGGCATTTGACTGAACACCTCAAGATTAACCAGAAAGATCACTCTTCGCGACGCGGCCTACTAAAGATGGTCGCGCAGCGCCGGAGTCTGCTCGATTATTTGAGCAAGGCGAATGCTGATCGGTACAAGAAATTGATCGAGAAGCTAAACCTTCGAAAATAACGGAGGGATTATTCTCCGGTTCCGATCCGACATTTGAACTGCTCGAAGCCACAACTAAACTGAACAGAAAACCAGCAGTCCCAGGCGCCGCAAACCACCTTGGATTTTAGGTTTTAGTTTCGCGTCCGGCGTTGCCCGGAAAACGGATTTAAAACCTACAGTCGGGGTGACCGCCTGGTACCGCGCATCCAGGAACTAAGAATGCAACAAAAGGTTACCGCCCAAATAGGCGGCAATGAAGTATCTATTGAAACCGGCAGACTCGCCAGGCTCGCTGACGGCGCCATCGTCGTAGCCTGCGGCGACACCGTCGTGCTAGTCAGCGCCGTCTCGGCTACAACAATCAAGGAAGGTCAGGATTATTTTCCGCTTACAGTCGATTATCGGGAAAAGGCGGCAGCGGTTGGGAAATTTCCCGGCGGTTATTTCAAGCGCGAAGGCCGCCCGACAGAAAAAGAAACGCTCACTTCGCGAATGATCGATCGGCCTCTGCGGCCACTTTTCCCGCTGGGTTATTTTTACGACACGCAGATCATCTCGATCCTGCTCAGCGCCGATGGGCAGAATGATCCTGACATTCTCGCGGTCAACGGGGCGTCCGCCGCACTGACCATTTCGGATATTCCGTTTGGCGGCCCGATTGGTGCGGTGCGCGTCGGTCGTGTGAACGGCGAGTTTATTGCCAACCCGACCCACGACGAGCGTGCGCAGAGCGATCTCGACCTTGTGTACGTCGGCACTGAAAATGACGTGATTATGATCGAAGGGTCGGCCAGGGAACTTCCCGAAGCCGAATTCGTTAAAGCTCTCGAGTTCGCGCATGGACACGCTCGCGAGATGATTCGCATCCAGAAGGAATTGGCGGCGATGGCGGGCAAGGCGAAACGGGACGCCAAGCTGCTCAAGGTCGATCAGCAACTGTTGGATGTGGCCTATCAGGTTGCCGGCGACCGAATTGAAGCGGCGCTTTATACCGAAGGCAAAACGGCTCGCACCAAAGCGGTGGACGCATTACGCGAGGAAGTGAAGACTGCAATCCTCGAAAAACATCCGGACGCAGACGCTTTCGCCATCTCCCAGGCGTTCGATTACGTCCAAAAGAAGGCGTTTCGCGTCAGCATTCTGGAAAAACAGAAACGCGTGGATGGTCGCGGATACGGGGACTTGCGCCAAATTAGCTGCGAAGTAGGCGTGCTACCGCGCGCACATGGTTCGGCCATTTTTCAGCGTGGCGAAACTCAGGCGCTTGCTCTCGCCACACTCGCTCCTATCGAAGAAGCACAGATGATTGATGCCTACGGAGGCGGCGAACAATCGAAGCGATTTATTCTGCATTATAACTTTCCGCCATTTAGCGTTGGCGAAACCGGGCGAACAGGTGGTCCCGGGCGCCGTGAGATTGGACATGGTGCGCTGGCGGAGCGCTCTCTTGAGCCGGTGGTGCCGGGCGAAAATGACTTTCGTTATGCTATTCGCATTTCCAGCGAGATCATGGAATCGAACGGTTCGACATCAATGGCTAGCGTATGCGGTGGAATGCTGGCGCTAATGGACGCAGGCGTGCCGATGAAAAGCATGGTCGCGGGAATTTCAGTCGGTTTGGTGACCGAGGCCGGCGAAGACAATCAACTGAAACGCTATGAATTGCTCACCGACATTATTGGATCGGAAGATCATTTTGGCGACATGGATTTCAAGCTCTGTGGAACCGATGCAGGCGTCACCGGTTTTCAGCTTGACCTGAAACTGCCCGGTATCCGTCACGACATCATGGCGGAAGCGATCCAACGCGCAAAGGAAGCGCGCATGAAGATTCTCGAAATCATGCGCGGCACCATGGATCAGCCACGAACGGAACTGTCGAAATACGCTCCGCGGATCGAGACGATCAAGATCAATCCGGAGAAGATCGGCGCGCTCATCGGACCCGGCGGAAAAACCATCAAGGGTATCGTCGCAGAAACCGGCGCTGAAATTAACATCGAAGATGACGGATCAGTCCACATCTACGCAACCAGCGGTGAGAGCATGGCGCGCGCGAAGGAAATCATCGGGGGCATGACGCGCGAAATCGAGATCGGCCAGACGTACCAGGGACGCGTAGTCACAACCAAGGAATTCGGCGCGTTTGTCGAAGTTTTCCCGGGCAAAGACGGTCTGGTGCATATTTCCGAGCTCGCCGATTTTCGCGTGAACCGCACCGAAGATGTGGTGAAGATCGGCGATATGATCTGGGTCAAATGCATCGGCATCGACGACAAAGGTCGTGTGAAACTCTCGCGCAAGGCGGCGCTGAAAGAACGCGCTGAAAAAGAAACAGGACAGGTTTTGTAGCTGTATCCGAGCTGGGTAAACACGCCCTTCCAAGAGCGTTTCAGATTCGCCGAAACCGCCTATCCCGACTACAGTGCCGCCATGCCGGAGCGCTCACGTGACTGGCTGCGACAAGCCGAAGCAGATCTGCGGGCCGCACGCGATGCCTGCGAATCGAAGCATTTTGAGTGGTCGGCATTCGCGTCGCATCAAGCGGCGGAGAAGGCGATCAAAGCTCTTTATCAACATTTGCACTTGGAAGCGTGGGGACATGCGCTGCTAAAGTTATTTGAGTCTTTACCTAACGAGTCTCGTCCGGGCGCTGAATTGATGGATCGGGCCCGTGAATTGGACAAACATTACATTCCCACGCGATATCCGAACGGGTTCGAACGAGGGGCACCGGTAGATTACTACACACGGTCGGAAGCTGACAGGGCGATCGAAAACGCGGAGGCAATTCTTGAGTTCTGTAAGAATATTCTCGGTTGATGTAGCGGCTGTGCGCCGCGCAATGGACGAGTATGCGCGCTCGCTCCTGGCCAAACACCCAGAAGTAGAAGAGGTGATCGTGTTCGGTTCATTCGAGGACGACACGTATGCACCCGGAAGCGATCTTGATGTTTTTATCGTATTGCGAGAAGCGAGCGATTCACCGCGCGACCGGATCCCACGATTCCTGCCTGAGAAATCACTCGATGTGCCTGTGGATGTTTTCCCTTTTACGCTGGCTGAAATTGAAGAGCGACGTGACTCCCCTCTGATGGCGGCGGTGAGGGCCAGCAATTGGCGATATCACCGATAACCACCGAATAAGAGGTCTTCAACAAGGTGGCCGCGAAAACGAGAAGCCGGTGCGCTGAATCCCCTTTCAAGACTTTTTGCGCGCAGGCAGTCCACTCGAAAGCGAACGCTCCACATAGTTGACAATGTCCGGCGGGGAGGGAGTTAAACAGAGGTGAGTGAATCATGATTACGCCTGCGCGAGTTTCTTACGCGGTGCTGGCTGCCACCATCATTCTGGCAGGTTTTCTTAATCTTGGCGCTCCGTTGCTGGTGATGTTGTTCTCATATTTTGCGTTACGGCAATTGTATTATTTCAGCAGAAGAAAATGGGTCGCATTAGTTTTGTTTGTCCTCTTACTGGCCGCTGTCGTTACTGTCGGAGCTTATATTATACGTGCAGCAATTTTGGCATTCCCGGATGTGGCGGACACTTCTATTCCTTCGGCCAGCGCATGGGCGCAGAAGCGCCAGATCGAGTTACCTTTTACTGATTTTGAAAGTCTCAGACAGCTCGTCGTGGAAACACTTAGGGAGGAAGCGCATTACTTTCGAAACGTGGCGAACTTTGCCAAATCTGCTACGACAATCCTGGTTTTCAGCGTCCTGGGAGTTGTTGCCGCAGGGAGTTTGTTTTTTAAAACCGGGCTCGATCCTTATCGCGGCACACATCGGCTCAAAAACAATCTTTACTCGATTTGCTGCGACCAGGTTTCGAGACGATTCCGCGATTTCTACCGCAGCTTTGCCACTGTTATGGGTGCGCAGATCACCATCTCGCTTATCAACACCGCGTTGACGGCGATTTTCCTGCTCGCTGCTCAAATGCCGCATGCTCCACTGCTCATTGCTGTAACTTTTCTATGCGGCCTGGTACCGATTGTCGGCAATCTGGTAAGCAACACGATCATCGTTTTTATCGCGTTGACTGTTTCATTGAAGCTGGCGATTTCCGCCATGGTGTTTTTGATCGTGATCCACAAGCTCGAATATTTGCTGAACAGCAAGATCATCGGTGATCGCATCCGAAATCCGGTCTGGCTCACATTGATCGCGCTGATCCTTGGCGAACGGCTCATGGGTATTCCCGGGCTGATCCTTGCGCCTGTGGTCTTAAATTATCTGCGCGTCGAAATGCTGACCGTGGAGGTGCCGGCTGCGCGCGAAGAACAAGTTGAGGCGTTAAGCCGTTGAAGCGTTACATGGCTATCGTTACAAGCGGCTCTTCCTTTGTAACTCTTGTAATCTCTGCAACGAGTCAAAAATCCCGCAAGTCATGAAAGCAGGCTTTTTGGAAAAACTTATCGAGCGTCTCGGGCGCATCGGACCGGAGGACGTGCAGAATTACTTCCTGCGCCTGGCGCAGGAGAAAGGTTTCCTGGAAACGGTGTTCAATGCCATTCAGGAAGGCATCATCGTAACGGATTCGAAAGCGCGAATAACTTACCTAAACGATGCAGCCTGCGATCTATTTGGGATCGAAGCAGTCGAAGTAGTCGGCAGAGGGCTCGATGAATGCATCCGAGGGCTCGATTGGGAATCCCTCACAGCAAAGTAGCGGGCCGGTCAGCCACGACATGGAAATTTTTTATCCGCAAAATCGCTTCATTAATTTTTACGTTGTGCCGCTGGTGATGGAATCCCGCGAATCGACTGTAGCCGGAGGCGTCGATTCCGGCGGCATTGTTAGCGCGAGAGATGATGGCCGACGGCCGGGATCATCGATCCCGGCTACAGCCGAGGAGGTCGGGCACGTGATGATCCTGCGCGACATCACCAAGACCCGACGTACCACCCAGCAAACGATTGAGTCGGAACGTTTGAATGCACTGAGGCTGCTGGCTGCAGGCGTGGCACACGAGATCGGCAATCCCTTGAACTCGCTGCATATTCACTTGCAATTGATGGAGCGCGCCGTGCAAAAGCTGCACGACGGCGCGAAGGCGGAACTCGAACAGTCCATTGAAGTCGCGCGCTCCGAGGTCAGCAGACTGGATTCCATCGTCACGCAATTTTTAAAGGCCATCCGGCCATCGCGCCCGCTGCTGCGACCGGAAAATGTAAATACCATTGTCGAGGAAGCGGTTCGCTTTTTCACTCCAGAGCTCCAGAACCGCGAAATTGCGGTCGAACAAGAATTGCGATCAGATCTGCCGTTAGTCCAGGTCGATCGGGATCAGATGAAACAGGCTTTGTATAACGTCATCAAAAACAGCCTCGAAGCGATACACCGTCACGGCACTTTGCGGATTCGCACCGATCTGGACGACACGCATGTGATCATTCGATTTGTCGATACCGGCGGCGGCATGTCAGCGGAAAACTTGAGCCGCGTCTTCGAGCCTTATTTCACAACAAAGCCGTCCGGCACCGGCCTTG